>NZ_JBVIDX010000006.1:54779-366966 GCF_055572155.1 Streptomyces sp. NPDC030814 | reverse complement strand
CCTGAGCAGGAGCTCCACCCCCTCACCCCCCACCCCCCCCCCCCCCCCCCCCCCCCCCTCTCCCCCCCCCTCCCCCCCCCCCCCCCCCCCCGCTGCAGGTTTACGGGGACATTTCAGGATGCCCGCCGATTTCTTCCCGTGGTCGTCGTGGCTGAAAATGATCAACCGTCGCCCGGGGCGACTGATCGACCGCGGCCCGGGGTGACCGATCAGCCGTGGCCCAGCGCCGCCGTGAGTTCGATCTCGATGACCACCCGGTCCGGGTTGGGTCGCGGTGTCCTGCCGTACCGCTCCGCGTACCGTCGCACCGCGTCCGCGACCCGCTCGGGGTCCGTACGGACGAAGGCCCGCCCCTCCAGCGTGGCCCAGCGCCGGCCCTCCAGCTGGCAGACCGCCGCCGGGACCCCGGCCGGGCCCGCCGCCAGCACGTTCCGCGCCTTCTTGCTCTCCCTGCCGGTGATCACCCGGGCCAGCCGCGCCTCGGGGTCGTAGGTCACCCCCACGGGCACCACATGGGGTGTGCCGTCCGGACGGAGGGTCGTCAGGGTGCACACATGCCGCTCCCGCCAGAAGCGCAGATAGGCCTCATCGGGGGCACCCGGGTCCACGGAGTACTTCGCCATGGCCCGCAACCTTACGAGTCACCTCCCCCACACCGCCTTGAGTGGAATAGACTCAACTTTGTGTACGTTACTCAAGTCAGCGTGGATGAGGGCTGACGCAAGGAGGAGAACGCGAACGTGGATGCCGAGCTGACCAACAGGAGCCGGGACGCGATCAACGCGGCCAGCAACCGGGCCGTGTCCGAGGGGCACCCCGACTTCACCCCTGCCCACCTGCTGCTGGCTCTGCTCCAGGGCCAGGACAACGAGAACATCACCGATCTGCTCGCCGCCGTCGACGCCGACCAGGCGGCCGTCCGCGCCGGTGCGGAGAAGGCCCTCGCGGGCCTGCCCAGCGTGACCGGCTCCACCGTGTCGCCGCCCCAGCCCAACCGCGAGCTGCTCGCCGTGGTCGCCGACGCCCAGACCAGGGCCAAGGAACTGGGCGACGAGTACGTCTCCACCGAGCACCTCCTCATCGGGATCGCCGCGAAGGGCGGCCAGGCCGGGGACGTACTCTCCCGGCAGGGTGCGAACGCCGAGAAGCTCCAGGAGGCGTTCCAGAAGGCCAGGGGAGGACGCCGGGTGACCACAGCCGATCCGGAGGGGCAGTACAAGGCCCTGGAGAAGTTCGGTACGGACTTCACCGCCGCCGCGCGCGAGGGCAAGCTCGACCCCGTCATCGGCCGGGACCAGGAGATCCGCCGGGTCGTCCAGGTCCTGTCCCGCCGCACCAAGAACAACCCGGTCCTCATCGGCGAGCCCGGCGTCGGCAAGACCGCCGTCGTCGAGGGCCTCGCCCAGCGCATCGTCAAGGGCGATGTGCCCGAGTCCCTGAAGGACAAGCGGCTCGTCGCGCTCGACCTCGGCGCGATGGTCGCCGGGGCGAAGTACCGCGGTGAGTTCGAGGAGCGCCTGAAGACCGTCCTCGCCGAGATCAAGGAATCCGACGGTCAGATCATCACCTTCATCGACGAGCTGCACACCGTCGTCGGCGCGGGCGCCGGCGGCGACTCCGCGATGGACGCCGGCAACATGCTGAAGCCGATGCTGGCCCGCGGCGAGCTGCGCATGGTCGGCGCCACCACCCTCGACGAGTACCGCGAGCGCATCGAGAAGGACCCGGCCCTGGAGCGCCGCTTCCAGCAGGTCCTCGTCTCCGAGCCCACCGTCGAGGACACCATCGCGATCCTGCGCGGACTCAAGGGCCGCTACGAGGCCCACCACAAGGTCCAGATCGCCGACGCGGCCCTCGTCGCCGCCGCCACGCTCTCCGACCGGTACATCACCTCCCGTTTCCTGCCCGACAAGGCCATCGACCTCGTCGACGAGTCCGCCTCCCGGCTCCGCATGGAGATCGACTCGTCGCCCGTGGAGATCGACGAACTCCAGCGCGCGGTCGACCGTTTGAAGATGGAGGAGCTGGCCCTCGACAAGGAGACCGACGCCGCCTCCCGCGAGCGCCTGGAGCGGCTGCGCCGCGACCTCGCCGACAAGGAGGAGGAGCTGCGCGGCCTGAACGCCCGCTGGGAGAAGGAGAAGCAGTCCCTCAACCGCGTCGGCGAACTGAAGGAGAAGCTCGACGACCTGCGCGGCCAGGCCGAACGGGCCCAGCGCGACGGCGACTTCGACACCGCCTCCAAGCTCCTCTACGGCGAGATCCCCACCCTGGAGAAGGCCCTGGAGGCCGCCTCCGAGGCGGAGGAGGAGGCCGCCAAGGACACCATGGTCAAGGACGAGGTCGGCGCCGACGACATCGCCGACGTCGTCGCCTCCTGGACCGGCATCCCCGCCGGACGCCTCCTGGAGGGCGAGACGCAGAAGCTGCTGCGCATGGAGGAGGAGCTGGGCCGCCGCCTCATCGGCCAGACCGAGGCCGTGCGCGCCGTGTCCGACGCCGTGCGGCGCTCCCGCGCGGGCATCGCCGACCCGGACCGCCCGACCGGCTCGTTCCTCTTCCTCGGCCCGACCGGCGTCGGCAAGACCGAGCTGGCGAAGGCCCTCGCCGACTTCCTCTTCGACGACGAGCGGGCCATGGTCCGCATCGACATGTCGGAGTACAGCGAGAAGCACAGCGTGGCCCGCCTGGTCGGCGCCCCGCCCGGCTACGTCGGCTACGAGGAGGGCGGCCAGCTCACCGAGGCCGTCCGCCGCCGCCCGTACAGCGTGGTCCTGCTGGACGAGGTGGAGAAGGCCCACCCGGAGGTCTTCGACATCCTGCTCCAGGTGCTGGACGACGGCCGCCTCACCGACGGACAGGGCCGCACGGTCGACTTCCGCAACACCATCCTGATCCTCACCTCCAACCTGGGCAGCCAGTTCCTGGTCGACCCGGTCACCAGCGAGACGGAGAAGAAGGAGCAGGTCCTGGAGGTGGTCCGGGCCTCCTTCAAGCCGGAGTTCCTCAACCGGCTCGACGACCTCGTGGTCTTCTCCGCCCTGCACAAGGCCGAGCTGGAGCGGATCGCGGGCCTCCAGATCGACCGCCTCGCCAAGCGGCTCGCCGAGCGCCGCCTCACCCTGGAGGTCACCCCGCAGGCCCTGGCCTGGCTCGCCGACGAGGGCAACGACCCGGCGTACGGCGCCCGCCCGCTGCGCCGTCTCGTCCAGACCGCGATCGGCGACCGCCTCGCCAAGGAGATCCTGGCCGGCGAGGTCAAGGACGGCGACACGGTCCGGGTCGACGCCTTCGGCGATGGGCTGATCGTGGGTCCCGCGACCGGAAAGACCCTGTAGTACACGACTGCCCGATGAGGCAGGTTGCCCGGTGGGGGGCTAGGGAGAGAGGGTGGGACGTGACGTCTGGTCTCAGCGACGGCCGGACGAGCCAGACGACAGTTGGAGTGTCCAAGTATGTCCATCGACCCGTCCTCGATTCCGAACTTCGGGGGCCAGCCCGAGCCGCAGCCCGGCCCCCCGCCGGGCCCCGTGGTACCGGATCAGGACCTCGTGAAGCAGCTCCTCGACCAGATGGAGCTCAAGTACGTCGTCGACGACGAGGGTGACCTCGCGGCGCCGTGGGAGGAGTTCCGCACCTACTTCATGTTCCGTGGCGAGGGCGACCAGCAGGTCTTCTCGGTGCGCACGTTCTACGACCGTCCGCACCAGATCACCGAGAAGCCGGCCTTGCTGGAGACCATCGACGACTGGAACCGCCGCACTCTGTGGCCCAAGGTCTACAGCCACACCCACGACGACGGCACGGTCCGTCTCATCGGTGAGGCCCAGCTCCTGATCGGCACCGGCGTCAGCCTGGAGCACTTCGTCTCCTCGACCGTCAGCTGGGTCCGCGCCGCCATCGAGTTCGACAAGTGGCTCGTCGAGCAGCTCGGCCTCGCCGAGGACATCGAGGAGTCCGAGAAGCCCGAGAGCGACGACGAGTAGTCCTCGTCCGTTCGACGGCCCCGGCCCGGTGGGAACGCCGGGCCCCAGGGGCGCCCGGCGTGACTTCCGTCTGCCCCGCGACGCCCCCTGGAGCGGTACCCGGTTCACGACCACCAGGTACGCCCGTACACGTAGGAGAGCCCGGCCAGGGCGGTGACCACCACGGTGGCGTGCCAGGGCCGGGCTCTCGCCGTACGGGCGAGCGCGAGCGCCAGGGGGAGCAGAAGCGGGAAGGCCCGGCAGCAGGAAGCGCGGCTTCGACGCGAAGAAGCCGTCGCCGCCGAGCGCGATCACCAGCAGGACGGCGGTGTACACCAGCAGGGGCAGGGGTGGCCGGTCAGGAGCAGCAGCGCGAACAGCAGCAGCGCCACCGCCGCTGCCCCCGCGAGCCCGTTCGGCCGGGACAGCCCCGACGGCGCCGCGAGGGCGCCCGCCCCCACCCAGCGCCCGGTGAGCACCGCGTACAGCGCCCAGGCCGCGCACGCGGTGAGCAGCGGCTCCGTGTACGCCATCGACAGCACCACCGAGTGGGGCAGCAGCCCCCCGCAGCAGGACCAGCGCGGTCCCGGCGGCGGGACCGTGCAGCGGGGCCCCGACCGCGTACATCCCGCAGGCGGCCACCGTGGCGGCGGCCCAGGACACCAGCAGCCCCGCCGCGCCCCCGCTCAGCGGCGCCCCCTCGGTGCGCCCCACCACGAGGGTGACACCGGGCTTCGCGTTCAGCGGCAGACGTGCCTTGCGGCCGATGCCGCGAAAGCCGCTGACGCTGACGGAGTCGAGGAACACCCGGCGGTCCGGATGCGGGCCACCGGGTGTGTGCGGTGCGGTGCCCGACGCCCCGTGCCCGCCGAGTGCCTCACGGAGCATCTCCTTGGTCGCCTCGGCGAGGGTGGACGCTTCGAGGCGGCCGGTCAGCCGGGAGAGCGTCGAGGGTCCGCCGCCGTTGTCGGGAGCCTGCCCGTCGAGCTCCGGGGGCTGGTGGTGATCGTGGTGTTCCGTCATGGCGTTCTCCGCCCTTCCGTGGTCCGTTCCGATGGGAGCCGGGTGCGACGGAACAGAAGGGAGAGAAGGAGAGGGGAGCCATGATCTCGGCGATAAGGCGGGTTGTCACAACTCGTGCTGCTTAAGAGGTAGCCGACGCCTTGAGAGAGACTTCCGCCCACACCGTCTTGCCCACGCGGTGACGAGGATCCGACCCCCAGCGCATGGCCAGGACGTCCACCAGCAGTAGTCCTCGACCGGACTCGCCGTCGGGACGCGGCAAGGGCGGGGCGGCGGGCGGTCGCTTCGCGGAGGCGGCGTCGGCGACCTCGATACGCACCACCCCCGCGGTCAGGTCGAGGGCGAGTCGGAGACCGAAGTCCCGTCCGGGAACCCGGCCGTGCCGTACGGCGTTCGCGGCGAGTTCGCCGACGACGAGAGCGACGGTGCACGACGCGTCGGACGCCGCCGGGTAGCCCCACTCCGCCATGTGCCTGACGGCAAGACGCCGGGCGAGCTGTGCCCCTCGCGGGGAGGCGACGAACCGCTCGGCGATGGCGGGGAGTTCGCCCGACTCCGCCTTGGCGGCGAGCGCGACCGCCCCCGGCGCGAGGGTCGCGGTGCTCCGCCGTGGCTCGTCGATCGCGGTGCTCCGCCGTGGCTCGTCTCCCGGCGTGGTCGTTGTTGTCAGCACGGCTGGTCCGTCCTTGTCTGTCGAGCTGAGACATCTCATGGAGTACGTGAATCATCACGTTCCGTGTCCAAGAGTCGTCCGATCGCCCTACGCTCGAAAGGTGACGCAGCCTTACTTTTCAGTCCGTAAGGAACGGAAGTGACGCTTTGGCCAACGGAATTGATCCCAGCGCGTCGATGGCGGCGCTGTTCGGCGCGCGGGTGCGCAGGCTCCGTACGGCGGCCGGACTGACGCAGGCCGAGCTCGGCGACCGGACGCACGTGGTGAGCACGCGGATCACCCAGATCGAGCGGGCGTCCGGAGCGAAGCCGACGCTGGAGCTGGCACGTGCGCTGGACGCGGTCCTCGGCGCGGACGACTTGCTGGTCGAGTTGTGGCCGTACGTGTACCGGGAGGCGTTTCCGGACTGGTCGCGGAAGTTCATGGAGTGTTCGGAGCGGGCCGTGGTCATCCGTGAGTACGCGGCTCATGTGGTGCCCGGCTTGTTGCAGACGGAGGACTACGCACGGGCCGTGCTGCGAACCGGCCGGACACTCGGCAGCGAGGAGCAGTTGGAAGAGCGGGTCGTCCTTCGTATGGGACGACAGGAGCGCCTTGGTACGCCTGATCGGCCCGAGCTGTGGGTGGTGCTCGACGAGGCGGTGCTCAGACGTTCGGTCGGCGGCCAGGCGGTGATGCGTGAGCAGTTGGCGCGACTGGTCAGGACCTCAACCGAGCGTCACATCACTGTGCAAGTACTGCCGTTCGACCAAGGAGAGCACGAAGTCATGGGCGGCTCGCTTACGGTGCTCACCATGCCGGACAGCTCGGAGATCGCCTACACCGAGGGCGCGCACTACGGCCAACTCATCGAGGATCCGGACGAGGCCAGGAGTTTCGCGCTGACCTACGATCGGCTGAGGGCGGCAGCTCTGCCCCCGCTCATGTCACTCGACATGATCCGATCCGTGATGGAGGACAACCACCGTGGAGCGAAGGTCCCGTCCCGATCTGAACGGCGTCGCCTGGCGCAGGAGCAGCTACAGCAATCAGGAGGGCGGCAACTGCGTGGAGGTGGCCCACGCGTTCCGAGAGGCCGTCGTCCCGGTCCGTGACAGCAAGGTCCCGCACGGTCCGGCGCTGTGCTTCGAAGCCGCCTCCTGGGTTGCCTTCATAGGCGAGTTGAAGGCCGGGCAGCGCCACCGCCCCTGAGGCGGCCGGGCCCCGGCCACCCTGCGTCCTACCGGCTCACCGGATCCTTGTCCGCGAGGGTCCGGCGGGCCACTGACCTCCCCAAAGAACCGGGGGAAAGAACTACCCGCCCACCCACCCTCCCTGGCCGCGAGGCCGCATCACCCGTCCGGGTGACCGGCTTGCAGGTGCAGGATGCGGACGGTTACCTTCGCCGCGACAACCGCACAAAGACTTCGGCCCCCGGCCGGGACGGCAATCCCGAACGAGGGCCTGACCGATCAGGAAGTAGACCCCTTCCCGATGGCTGACCCGCAGTCTAACGCGCCCTTGCGCGCCGACGCCGGAGCTCCGACTTCCGGCGTGATCCACGTACGCACCCGCCTCACGGCCGACTTCACGGTGATCTCCAACGCCCTCGCGCAGCGGCGCGGCAGCGCGGTCACGGTCGGTGTCGCGGCGTACATCTCCTCTCTGCCCAGCGGTACTTGTGTGAGCATCGCCGCCCTGTGCGAGCACTTCGACGAGGGCGAGATCCTCATCTCGCGAGCGCTGAGGGAGTTGGAAGCGGCCGGATACCTGGAACGCCGCCGCGAGCGAACGCCCACCGGGCAGGTCCGTACCCGGACGTACTTCTACGACGTACCCGGCGGCGAACCAGACCCCGACCCGGACGGGCCTTCCAAACCCCCCGGGCCTCGTCGCCCCCGGACGCAGTCCGCCACTGCCACGCCCGCGCCCGGGGCCGTGCGAGACACGGAGGAGGCACCTGTACCGGGGGAGGAGACGACGGCGGAGACCGCGGATCCGGAAGCACAGGCCGAGACCGAGCGCAAGCCCGAGACGCCGGCCCCGCTCGCCGACGTCGACCCCCGAGCCATCGCCGTACTCGCCGGCCTCCGCCGGGTCGACCCCCGTCTCGTCCTGTCCGAGCGGGAAGCCTCCCGCCTAGCCCCGGCGGTCACCCGGTGGCTCGGGGCAGGTCTGCTGCCCACTCAGATCACCGACCACCTCACCGCACGACTCCCGGCAGACCTCCTCGTCCGACCGGTCGGCATCCTCGCCTACCGCCTCAAGGAGACCCCCCTGACCGCACCGGCGACCAAAACCCCTGAGACCCCAGAACGCCCAGTGGTCTTGGACATGCGGAACTGCGACGGCTGCGACCGGGGCTTCCGCTCGGCGGGACACAGCCACTGCCGGGACTGCCGGTCCCGGCGGGACTGCCGGTCCCGGGGCCGACTTCCCGCGATCGGCTGAGCCGGTGGCCGGATGTGCGGTCCCCCGCAGGTGGGAGGCTTGATGTGGCACGATGCGAAATCTGACGTCAAGAGGAGGTGGGGCATGGTCGACAGGTTCACGGACGGGCTTCTGACGCCCACGGAAACAGCCTCCTACCTTCAGATTCCCCAGTCGACCCTCACCTCGTGGCTGAAGGGCAAAGCCGCCGGAGCACCACTGGTCCACCAGGTGGAGCCGGTGCGTAAGGGGCAGCCTTCGGTGCCGTTCATCGCGGTGGCCGAGGCGCACGCCCTTCGTTCCCTGCGTTCCCTGGGGCTCCGCATGAGCGAGATCAGAGAGGCCGCCGCCGCCGTGCGGGACGCTCTCGACACTCCCTACGGCCTCGTCTCCAAGAGAATCGCCACAGACGGCGTGGACATCTTCATCGAGCACGGCTGGGGGGATCTCCGCAGAGCCCGCGACGGCCAGGTCCCCATCCACGAGGTGGTCTCCGACTATCTCCGCTACCTCACCTGGGAACCG
The DNA here is from genome assembly GCF_055572155.1 of Streptomyces sp. NPDC030814. Lineage (NCBI taxonomy): Bacteria > Bacillati > Actinomycetota > Actinomycetes > Kitasatosporales > Streptomycetaceae > Streptomyces > Streptomyces sp. NPDC030814. Next base: position 358,371 of record NZ_JBVIDX010000006.1, on the reverse strand, counting down.
GGAGACGACTTCCCCTCCAGCCTGCGGCTGAGGCAGTACCCGGACTCCGTCCCCGTCGTGATCGACCCGAGGTTCGGCCACGGACTCCCTGTCGTGGCCGCGAACCGCGTCACGGTCCAGGCCATCACCGACCTGTGGGAGGCCGGGGAAACCGTCGAGGACATCGCGTACGACTACGACATGACGCCTGAGCAGGTGGACGCGCTCTGCCAGGCAGTGGTGCACCTTGTCGCCTGAGTTCTTCCTCGACCGGAATCTCCGTCGTCGTGTGGCGGAGGGACTGAGAGCCTGTGGTTGGACGGTTCACCGCATCGGGGACGTCTTCCCGGACGACGGCCAGGACATCCCGGACGAGGAATGGATCACGCACGGTCTCGACCGCTGCTGGGTTCCGCTGTCGAAGGACGGGCGGATCAAGACCCGGGACCTGGAGATCCGACCGGTCCTGGAAGGCGAGGCGGTGCTGTTCTACCTGGACAATCAGCAGCTTCGGAGCGCCGAGATGATCGATCGCCTCGTCGCGCACCGGGACACGATCCACCGGGCGATCGAGAAGGGCGGTCCGGCGGCCTACGCCGTGCGGCACGACCGCATCGAACGCACCTGGCCGTGAGGGGCCGGCGAAGGAAGGCCGACAGGGTCGCGCCGAGGGGGCGGATGTCCGTGGTGATGAAGTATGTGCCCGCCGTCCGGAACACCTCGAACCCGGGTGACACCTCGCGCCTGCCTATTCGTTTGTCGTGTGACAGACCCCCCGCTGCGGATCTCCGGCACCGCCGGTGAGCCGGCCGCACAACCTGTCCGGACCGGTCTTCGGGCCGCACCGCTGGGCTCGGTGACACGGCACCGTCCGCCGTATCCTGACCACACCAGGGAAGGAGCCGTCCATGACCGTCGACGCGATCGTGCACACCGAGTTCCCCGAGGGGTACACGGTCCTGTTCGGGGCCGACGGAAAGGTGATCATGACCCCGCAGAGCGAAGAGCACTCCAGCACCATCAGGTCGATGCAGATCGACTCCGCTCTTGCCCTCGGCCGTCACGCCAAGGTCACCTCCGACGTCTACATCGACTTCCCCGCCGACGAGAACTCCGCACCCGATCTGGCGATCCTCCGCGAGGACGCACGCAAGCAAGGCAAGCGCTACGGCTTCGAGGACGTCCTGCTGATCTCCGAGGTCGTCTCGACGTCCTCCGCGCGCAGGGACTACGACGACTGCACCGCCAAGTACGGCCGCTACGGCATCCCGATCTACCTGGTCGTGGACCCCTACGCCCAGGAAGTCGTCCTCCACACCCAGCCGACCGCCACGGGTTACATCGCGGCACACACCCACAAGTACGGCACGGGCAAGCTCCCCATCCCCCTGGCCGACGGCCGCACCTTCACCCTCGACCTGGACGAACTCCCGCGCCCGGAGCCCGAGTCGGACACACGCTGAGGAGAGGCCCCTGTCACGGGGAGCAGTCGGCGCTACCGGCGGCTCGGAGCACCCGTGTCCGTGAGTGCGTCGGCTGTCACACGGACAGCGACTTGAGCCGCTTCGCAGCCTCCTCCAGTACCTCTGCGCGCTTGCAGAAGGCGAAGGGGACGTAGGGCGCGCCCGCCCTCGCGGTGGTCGTAGAAGACCGCGTTCGGGATGGCGACGACCCCCGCCCGTTCCGGCAGTGCGCGGCAGAACGCGAAGCCGTCGCCCTCCTCGGACCGGGTCGCGCCGAGGGGGCGGACGTCGGTGGTGATGAAGTACGTGCCCGCCGTCCGGAACACTCCGAACCCGGCGTCCGCGAGCCCCGCCGCCAGCAGGTCCCGCTTGGCCCGCATGTCCGCGCGGAGCGCGTCGAAGTAGCTGTCGGGCAGCGCGAGGGCCTCGGCGACGGCGTACTGGAACGGCCCGGACGCCACGTACGTCAGGTGACGCCACGTACGTCAGGTACTGCTTAGCCGCGCGCACGGCCGACACCAGCGCGGGCGCCACCGTCACCCAGCCCCCGCCGCGTTCACGCACTCATCCGCGGCTCCGACACACCGCACCTCTTCGTGCTGTGCCCTCGCCACGCCGAGAACTCACACCCTGCCTGCTTGATCGGTCCATGACATTATCCTCCGCCGCGGGGACAGGCACAGAGGAGGCAGGCAACGATGAGTCGGCGTCCAGGGCCCAGCACACTGGGGGAACTGCTGCGCGGGTACCGGTTCGCGGCCGGGCTCGGCCAACGGGCGCTGGCCGAGCGGGCGGGGATCAGCGTCCGGACCCTGCGTTACCTGGAGCAGGGCCAGATCCGCCGGCCGCACGCCGACTCGATCCAGCGCCTGGTGGCGGCGCTGAACCTGTCCGAGGCCGCGCGCACCCGGCTGCGGGAGGCCGGCGAAGCCGCGGCGTCCTCGCCGGGGACGGCAGGACTGCGCGTGTCGGTCCTCGGTCCGTTGGTGCTGCACCTCGACGGCAGCCCCGTCGAGGTCCCATCAGTGCTACAGCGCAGCCTGCTGGGGCTGCTGGCCATGCAGCCGGGCGTGGTGGTCGGTACCGACGAGATCGTCGACGTGCTGTGGGGCGAGCAGCCGCCACGTACCTGTCGGCAGTTGGTGCAGACCTACGTCAGACACCTGCGCGATCTGATCGACCCCCACCGGCCCGGGCCCGACGCGGGGCGCGTGCTGCGGGCGACCAAAGGCGGGTACCGGGCCGATCTGTCGGCCGAAGAGTCCGATGTGGCCACCTTTGACGAGTTGCTCGGTCTGGCCCGGCGTGCCGAGACCGGTGGCGACCGCGCTGCCGCGCTGGAGGCATACGGCCGAGCGCTGCGGTGCTGGCGAGGACCGGTGCTGGCCGATGGCTGCGAGCGGATCCGGGTACATCCGACGGCGGTCGCGATCGGTGGTCGTCAGGTCACGGCGGCTGTGGCCCGGGCGGACCTGGCGCTCGCGCTCGGCAGCGCGGAGGAAGTGGTCGCCGGCCTGCGTGAGCTCAGTGCGCGCGAGCCGTTGCACGAAGAGCTCGCCGGCCGGCTGATGCTGGCCCTGGCCTCGTGCGGGCAGCAGGCTGCAGCGCTCGACGTCTTCACGCGGATCAGCAGCCGGCTCGACGCCGACTTGGGTCTCCAGCCCTCCGCGGCACTGCGCGCCGCGCATCTGCGGGTGCTCCGCGCAGACTTACCCCCGAAGCCACCCGCCTTACCCGCGTTACCCGACTTACCCGCGCCGGTATCATCTCCCGCTGCCGACGGGCCGGTCCCGGCGCAGCTTCCCGGGCTGACGCTCGGCTTCACCGGCCGGGCCGATCAGTTGCGGCAGCTGGACTCCCTGCTCCCCGACCCGGCGACGGGGGACGGCCCTCACCAGACGGGGACGGTGCTCGCGGCGATCACCGGTGCCGGTGGCGTGGGCAAAACCGCCCTCGCGGTGCACTGGGCGCATCGGGTACGCGATCGCTTCCCGGACGGCGAGCTGTTCGTGGACCTGCGAGGTCACTCGGCACAGGCTCCGGTGCGTCCGGTCGAGGCGCTGGCCCGGTTCCTGCTGGCGCTGGGCGTGGCAGCGGAGCGGATTCCCGCGACGCCCGAGGCCGCTGCCGACCTGTACCGCACACTGTCCGACGGGCGGCGGATGCTTGTCGTACTGGACAACGCCGTGGACCCGGAGCAGGTCCGGCCGTTGCTGCCCGGCGGGCTCGGCTGCGTGGTGCTGGTCACCAGCCGTGACCGGCTGGCCGGGTTGACAGCCCGTGACGGGGCCCGCCGTATCGGGGTGGACGTGCTCGCTCCCGAGGAGTCCCGGCTGCTGCTGCGCCGTATGCTCGGCGAGAGCCGGGTCGACGCGGACCCGCAGGCCGCGGCGGACCTCGCTCACGCCTGCGGCCACCTTCCGCTGGCCCTGCGGATCTCGGCCGCCAACGTCGACCAGACCCCCTGGCGTACCCTGCGCGACCAGGCCGACGAACTCCGCGAGGGCGACCGGCTGACCGCCCTGTCCGTCACCGGCGACCAGACCACCGCCGTACGGACTGCCTTCAGTCTCTCCTACCACGCCCTCGACGCCCCGGTTCGACGGATGTTCCGCTTGCTGGCCCTGCTGCCCGGCCCGGAAACCGGTCTGCGGGCCGCCGCCGTCGTCACGGGCACCACCGTCGAGGACGCCGCCCGGCTGGTGGAGCGGCTCACCGCCGCCCACCTGCTCCGCGAGCACCGGCCCGGTCGCTACCGCTTCCATGACCTCGTGGCACTGTACGCCGCCGAACGGCTTCGCCTCGAGGAGACCGACACCTCCCGCCGAGCGGCCTCCGACGCCCTCTACGACTGGCTGCTGGCCGCGGTGGACCGCTGCGCGTCACTGCTCTACCCCGGGATGAAACAGCGCCTGCCCGGGGACGACGTCGCTGCCCGGAGCGATGCGGCGCCGCCGGAGATCACAGACGCCGCGGCGGCGATGCGCTGGCTGGACGCCGAACTGCCCAATCTGGCGGCGACCGTTCACCAGGCCGCCGCCGAGGGCCATCAGGCGGCCTGGCTGCTCGCCAACGCCCTGCGCGGCTACGCCTGGATCCGCAAGCACACGGTGGACTGGACGGCCCTCGGTCAGGCCGCTCTGGCCGCTGCCCGTGCCGCCGGAGAGCCTGTCGCCGAGGCCGCCATGCACCATCTGCTCGGCCACGCGCACGTGCGGCAGAGCCGGGTCGACACCGCGATCACACATTTCGAGCAATTGTTCGCACTCGCCGAGGCCGCCGACTGGCGGGAGGGCGCCGCCATCGCGCACACCAACCTCAGCATGGTCAGCCGGCTCAGCGGCCGGCTGCGGCGCAGCGCGGAGCACCTGGAGCGGGCCATGGAACTCGACCAGCAGGGCGGCCTGTCGGACGGGCATCCCGTCGTCCTCGGCAACCTTGCCCACGTCCTGCGTGACCTTGGCCGCCTGGCCGAGTCACTCGACTGCCTCGTTCGGGCGGAGCGCCTTCCGGCGGCCCTGGACAACCAGCACAACCAGATACGCAGGCAGGCAGACCTCGGCCGTACCCGGCACCTGCTCGGCGACACGGTGAAGGCGGCGCGCCACCTTCAGGCGGCCCTGGCGATGGCCAGGGAGTGCGGCGACCTGGGAGGCGAGGCGTATGCGCTGCGGCTGACGGCCTCCGCCGGCAGGGACGCGGGCGACCTCGTCCGAGCCCTGGAACTGGCACGGACCGCCGCCGCCCTCAGCGACCAGGACGTCGACGACTATTTCCGGGCCGCCGCCCGCCTCACCCTCGGCAGTGTGCTGCTCGCCCTCGGCCGCCACGGCGAAGCCTCCGAGGCCTACCGGGAGGCACTGAAGCTGGCCCGTGAGCGTGGCGCGCACGACCTGGAGGCACGCTCACTGATCGGGCTGGCGTCCGGTCGGCGTCCCCTGGACCGGGAACAGGCGGCCACGGCGCTGGGCATCGCCCGCCGCACGGAGTACGTCCTGGTGCAGGGCGAGGCACTGACCGTCCTGGCCCGCGGCGGCCTGGAACACGGCGAACCCGCCGTCGCGGCCGACCACGCCCGCCAGGCCCTGGCCATGCACCGCCATTCCGGTCACCGCAAGGGTCAGGCACATGCCCTGGACCTGCTCGGCCAGGCCGTGGAGGCGACGGGCGAGGAGGACCCCGCGCCGTACCGGCGAGAGGCCCTGGAGATCTTCGACGCGCTCGGTGACCGGCATGCCGCAGCGCTTCGACGGCGGCTCGTCACGGCGGACGGGGGAATGGACGGGGGAATGTACCGCCCGCGCTGCGACACCGCGGACGCCTCGGCCGATCCGACAGCATCCGGACCGGGCACCTCGCCCGCACCCGTGCCATGACCCGTGCAGCCCGGACCACGCCGGGAGTCGGCGTGGTCCGGGCTGCGTCGAGCAGGTGCGGCGGCACGGCGGCGACCTGTCCTGCCGTCCGAAGCGGTGCAGGGCGGTGTCGCGCCCGGGGGCGCTGACGCCTCCGGCGAGAGCGGGAGCCCCGGCGCGGTCCCTTGAGCCGGACGGCCTACCGGACGACGCGCGGTGGCCGAGGCGTCCCGGTCGTGGACCTGGTGGAGGGTCAGTTCGGGCTGATCTTGGTCCAGGTCAGTTCCCTCTGGTCGCCGTGGCGCCAGCCGCGGGTGCGGACCGGGTCGGTGCGGGGCTTGTCGCGCCCGTCGAGATAGGGGGTCCTGGCATCGACGTTCTGCCCGCTGTCCAGGAAGGACTGCAGCGCCGCGGCCCCCCAGCCCTCCTGTCCTCCCCAGGACCAGAGTTCGTCGTTCCCGTTGCCGCTGCTCCCCTCGGGCTCCATCACCACAGGGAGCTCGTTGCCACCGTGGAAGGCCATCACCTGGTCCTTGCCCAGGTTGTACAGCGTGAACTGCCAGTCGGGGCCGAACTGCTTCCATCGGCAGTAGAAGTTGCCCTTGGCGGCATCCTTGGACACCATCCAGAGCGACTGGTTGTCGGGCGAGGCGCACAGCACGGCGTCGTTGAACCGGCCGTTCTGCAGCATCACCCCCGCGGCGGCGGGGGCGGCCGAGGCCGACGTGGCCGGCGCAGCGGTGATGCAGAGCGCGGCGAGGCCGGCCGCTGCGGCGAGGCGGGCGCCGAGGCGGCCTCGGCTCCGAGAAACGCGAGTTGACGAAGACATGTGAAGAAACTCCCTACCTGTCGTCCAGGGCTGAGGACCCGGACAGGCTTCCCTGCCAGGTGTGTGTCCGTCCCTCCACTGCCTCCGGAGTGGACATGTCAAAGGTAGGGATGGGGTGTGTGTACCGCGCCGCACGCGCGACGCAGGGGAAAACCCCTGCTGGCGGCGGTGATGCGGCAAGAACCGGCAAAACGTGGGGCGGCGGTGAGCGGGCGGGGTCAGTGCGCGAATGCCTTGCGGAGCCGTTCGGCCGCGTCGGCCAGGACCTCCGTGCGCTTGCAGAAGGCGAAGCGGACGTAGGGTGCGCCCGTCTCCTTGTGGTCGTAGAAGACCGCGTTCGGAATGGCGACGACCCCCGCCCGTTCCGGCAGCGCGCGGCAGAAGGCGAAGCCGTCGCCCTCCTTGGACAGGGTGGCGCCGAGGGGGCGGATGTCGGTGGTGATGAAGTACGTGCCCGCCGTCCGGTACACCTCGAAACCGGCGGCCGACAGCCCCGTCGCCAGCAGGTCGCGCTTGGCCAGCATGTCCGCGCGGAACGCCTCGAAGTAGCTGTCGGGCAGCGCGAGGGCCTCGGCGACGGCGTACTGGAACGGCCCGGACGCCACGTACGTCAGGTACTGCTTCGCCGCGCGCACGGCCGACACCAGCGCGGGCGCCGCCGTCACCCAGCCCACCTTCCACCCGGTGAACGAGAACGTCTTGCCGGCCGACCCGATGGTCACCGTGCGCTCCCGCATGCCGGGGAAGGTGGCCAGTGGCAGATGCTCCGCGTCGTCGAAGACGAGGTGCTCGTACACCTCGTCCGTCACCACCAGCAGATCCCGCTCGACGGCCAGCTCGGCGATCGCCGTCAGCTCCGCCCGGGTGAGGACCGTGCCGGTCGGGTTGTGCGGGGTGTTGATCAGCAGCAGCCGGGTCCGGTCGGTGACGGCGGCCCGCAACTCGTCGAGGTCCAGCCGGAAGCGTCCCTCGTGCGGCCGCAGCGTCACGGGGACCCGCCGGCCGCCCGCCATCGCGATGCACGCCGCGTACGAGTCGTAGTACGGCTCCAGGGCCACCACCTCGTCACCGGGCTCCAGCAGCCCCAGCAGGGCCGCCGCGATGGCCTCCGTGGCGCCCGCCGTGACCAGGACCTCCGTGTCCGGGTCGAACGTCAGCCCGTACCGCCGCAGCTGGTGCGCGGTGACCGCGGCGCGCAGCTCGGGCACGCCGGGACCCGGCGGGTACTGGTTGCCGCGCCCGTCCCGCAGCGCCCGTACGGCGGCCTCGCGGACCTCCTCGGGTCCGTCGGTGTCCGGGAAACCCTGGCCCAGGTTGATCGAGCCGGTCTGCAGGGCGAGCGCGGACATCTCCGCGAAGATCGTCGTCCCGAACTCGGCGAGCCGCCGGTTGAGCACGGGCCGGGCGGCGATACCGGTGGGGTCTGCGGGGCTTGCGCTGGAGGTCATGGCCGTCATCCTGCGCCGAACCTCTGGAGTTCCTCAACTAGCCTTCGCGCATAGGCGCCAGCGGCGATATCCAGCACACCGCCCCTGACCAGCGGGAAAGTGGTCGGCACCTGTCGTCGCCTGTCGTCGTCGGCTGTCCTCGGACGGCCCCGAGACGGCCCCGCGAAGGGCTCTCCGTATGGGGGCACAAGGAGGGCGGCTGCCTAGTCGTCGTCCCTCGACGCTTCGGCAACCGCCCGTTTATACAAGAATCAATCATTAAGGGATATATAGTTAACTATGGGCAGTTCGGTCCAGTAGACAGCCTCCGGGACGTCGGGAATCGTGCCGTGCGGACAGAGTGGCGGGTTCCGGTGCTGCCGGAAATCACTGGCCGTCGCCTTCGACTTCCACCCTTCTACCGCCTTCAAGTTGCCGCCACTGCCGAAACACAAGTGAAACGCAAGATCTTCAGGGAATTGGATCCCCGCGTCTTCGCGTCGCTTGAGTTCTTGGAAGTAGCAGTCTGCGCACATGTGCGTTGGGGCGGCGAGATACGTTGTGATCATTTTATTACCTTTCCGTTCCATTTGAAATGATCTTTACCGTATGAGTGATACCTCCCTTCTGTCTGCATGCAGGGTAGCCCGTCTGGGCCTCAATGAGCAGTGCACTCTGCGCGTGACGCTTAGGTCGGCGGAGCGACTTTGGCCGGGAGCTGCTTTGGCGCGAGTGATCATGGCCCCGTAAGCTTTCGGCGCGTCGGGCAGTCTGTTGACCTGCCCGTTAAAGCACGACGTTGGGGCCATGATCTTCGAGGCTCGCGCCAAAGTGGCTGGCTAAAGTCGCGGAGCCGACCGCCCCAGCCACGACGTGTTCTGACCTCATGCCGCCGGCCAACCCTCACCAGGGCGCGCGTCGGCGCAGCGCGGGCGGAGCGGGCCGAAGGCAGGAGCGTCGCCCGGAGCGGAGCCGGGAAGCGCGCCCGGCGGAGCGGAGCGCAGCCGGGGCTTGATGAGGTAGAGAAATCCGTAACTGGCTTCTGTTTGAGGGCAGTTCGGCTATCCACTGTCACTTTTACTGACAGTGCCAGGGGATGGGCGTGGGTACCGTCGTAGTGTCGAAGGGACCCATGATGAAGGCTGAACTGACTACGGGGCAGCGTGTAGCGAGGGCACGTCGCCGACTCGGATGGGATCAAGCGCAACTGGCGGCTGCTGTCGACCGCTCCGTTAGCTGGGTCTCCAAGGTCGAGACTGGACGCCTTCCACTCGATCGAATGAGCGTCCTTGGTCAGCTTGCTGACGTGCTCGGCATAGAGGTCATTGAGCTGACGGGACAGCCATACCGGCATGACACTGCGGAACTCGATTCCGGTCACGCTGCCGTCCCCGGCCTTCGTCTCGCCCTCCAGCAAGCGACCATGCCCGGCGGGGCTGCACTGATCACGACGACTGATCTTCCGACCCTTCCCGGCCTCACTACGCGGGTCGAAGCTGCCGAGAGGCTCAGGCAGGATGCCGCGTTCACGGCACTGGGTGATGTCCTTCCCCAAATCCTCCGTGACCTGGTCGTTCTCTGTGATGCGTCTGACGGGGATGACCTGGTTCGAGCCGAAGGGCTCATGCTCCGTGCGAGCCATATGGCGCGTGTGTCCTCCAATCTGCTCGGGCATCACGATCTCGGCTGGAGTGCTGTTCAGCGGGAGCTGGTGGCTGCGGAGCGCGCCGAGTCGCCGATCCTTCAAGCTGCGGCCCGGTGGGACCTCTGCGGCGTCTGGCTGCATGAAGGTTCGCTCGCTGCGGCGCGTGATATGGCGCGTAAGGCTCTCGATGACCTGGAACCGCACCTAGCCACGGGTGATCAGACAGTGCGTGCGTTGTGGGGCGCGATGCACCTTCGTGCGGCGGTCGCATGGTCGCGGCTCTGGGATCGCTCGGAGGCAGAGTCACATCTGACCGAGGCCCGCCAGATTGCCGCCGGCGTACCGGCGGACGGAAACGCCTTCCAGACCCAGTTCAACGCCGTGAACACACAGATTCACTCGGTGGAAGTGAGCCTGGAGCTGGGCCACCCTCGTGACGTGCTCTCGCGTGCTGAGCTGGTGAATATCACCCGTATCGCATCGGGTGAGCGACAGTCGCACTTCTGGGTCTGCATGGCGGCCGGGCAGATGATGAACCGCAAACCGGCGCTTGCCGCTGACGCAATCCTGAAGGCTGACGCGATTGCTCCGCAGCACGTGCGCAACAGGCCGCTTGCTCGCAACCTCGTCGACGACTTGAGGTCGACCGACCGGCATTCACACTCGGCGGAGATCAGGCGTCTCGCCACGAGCATGAAGTTGGGCTGATCACAGAGTTAGAAGGGGGGAAGACTGTCGTGAGGGTCGCGGACAGGGCGCGGTTATTGATCGAACTGCACGACATCCGGAGGAAGCTCGTCGAAGCGACGCAACGCGTGGATCGGCTGTCTTCCTCTGTCAAGGACGCTCGCGAACCCGTTCTTCGAGCCGATCGAGCCGTGAGTTGATCAGCTGCAACGCGGCCTTGATCTCGCCCAGCTCGTCAATCATCTGGTCGGCCTCGTCCGCTGTGTCCGTACCAACCGGGTCGCTGGCAACGAAGGTTCCGCGCCCCTGCTGGCTCACGATCAATCCTTCTCGTCGGAGGACATCGAGAGCATGGCGAATCGTCATGGCAGCAACGCCGTAGCGGTCCGCCATCTTCGCGTTTCCGTCGAGCCGCTGACCAGCCTTAAGGGCTCCAGAAGCAATCCTCTTCCGGAGATCATCGGCAACCTGCTCGTAGGCGTTGCGGGGGTCGTTTGGGCTCACGGTCACGTCCCCAGGTTACCTAAGTGACCTAAAGAAATCTGCCCCCAGGTCTTGTCAACGGCTCTGAGGTAACTAATCTAGGTAACACAAGAGAAGTTGGACAGGTTGCCCTGTCTGAGCCCGGAGGGCGGCGCCCTACCGCCAAGCAAGTCGCCGCCCTCCTTCGTCCCTCGAAGGGAGCTTCCATCATGCCCGCAACCCTGGTTGCCGAGCACGTTGCCCCGATCCTTCCGTCTGTGCCTGCCGTGTCGGTGGAGGACTTGTCGAACGCTGAGCGCGCGGTCGCGCTGTACGCCTCGGACATGCCGACCCGCTACCGGAACCGGCGGGGAGACCTCGACCTGTTGACCTCCTGGGTCCTCCAGGGCGTCACGCGGCTGGGCCTGGATGAGCTGCACCGGTCGGCCGCGTACGCCTACGGCTACCGGCTGCTGTGGGCGGCTGGCTGGGTCACCCCGGAGCAGAAGGCGGCGCACGCCCTCCGGTTCCCGTCCGCTGCACGACTGGACCGCGCCGAGCGGCTTGCCGCCCTGGTCACCTGCTACTCCGAGATGACCCCGGAAGCCAGGAGGCGCGGTCGTCGGCCCCTGGTGGAGGGCGCCTGCCTCTGCGCCGGTACCGGCTGGGTCGCCTCGGACATGGGGGATGACACGGACACGCTTCACGCCTGCCCCGGTCACAACCCCGGCGGTCGCCTCCCGGTGCGCGTGGAGGTGGCGGCATGAGCCTGAACCCCTCCTGCTGGGACCTGCTCGACGCCTTCAACCGTCCGGCCACCTGCCCCGGCTGCCAGGCTCACGCGCCCGGTTGGGTCCGGGTGCCGTTCGGCGGCGTGATGGTCCTGACTCACGACGGTGACCTGATCTGCCCGGCTGACCACACCTTCGGCGCGTCGACTCGCCCCGCGCCAATGAACCCGGTGGGGGTGGCTGCGTGACGGTCTTCCCCGTCGCCCCGGAGGCCGTGGCCGGTGCTGCGGCCTCCATGGGAACCGACCCTCTGACGCTCGCTGACCTGCTGCGGGTGGCGAACTCGCCGGGCTTCGACCGCTGGCAGGAACAGGTACGCCGCACCGGCGGCTGCGCCCACCCGATCCGGCTCATGGGCCAGACCGTCACCCGCGACCGCGCGACCGGGGACGTCCTGTACTCCTACAGCACCGAGCAGGAACCGGGCGGCATGCTCCGGGTCGCCTGCGGCAACCGGCGCGCCTCGCGCTGCCCGGCCTGCGCCTGGACCTACGCCGGGGACACCTACCACCTGATCCGCGCCGGGATCACCGGCGACCTCACCAAGGGCGTCTCCTCGGACGTGCGGGACCACCCCCGCGTCTTCGCCACGCTCACCGCCCCCTCGTTCGGGCCCGTGCACAACCGCCCGGACTCCGGGCGCTGCCGCTGCGGCACCGAGCACGCCGAGGACGACCCGGCACTCGGGACGGCGCTCGACCCCGGCCGGTACGACTACGCCGGGGCGGTGCTGTTCAACAACTTCGCCGGGGACCTGTGGCGCCGGTTCACGATCTACCTGCGCCGGGAGATCGCCGCCCGTGCGGGCCTGACTCAGACGGCTTTGAAGGAGGTGTGCCGGGTCGCCTTCGGCAAGGTCGCCGAGTTCCAGAAGCGCGGGGCCGTGCACTTCCACGCGGTCGTGCGCCTCGACGGTCCGGACGGGCCCGACACCTCCCCGCCCTCCTGGGCGACAGTCGCTCTCCTGGACGCTGCGATCAGGGCGGCTGCGGCCCGCGTCTCCGTGCCGGTGCCCGCGTCCGGCGACCTCCCGGCCCGCACGCTGCGGTGGGGCTCGCAGGTCGACGTGCAGCCCATCGGCGCCCTCGGGCACGAGGAACTGACCGAACAGGCCGTGGCCTCCTACGTGGCCAAGTACGCCACCAAAGCAGCCGAGACCACCGGCACCGTGGATCACCGGATCGGGGAGCTCTCGGAGCTGGACAAGCTCCCGCTGCCCGCGCACACGCGACGGCTGATCGAAGCCTGCTGGGACCTGGACGACGCATACCCCGAACGGCTGCTGGCGCGCTGGGCCCACATGCTCGGCTTCCGCGGGCACTTCTCCACCAAGTCCCGCCAGTACTCCACCACCCTCAGCGCCCTGCGCCAGGTCCGCGCCGACTACCGCGCCCGCCAGGAACGCCGCGAACGGGGCCTGTCCGAGGATCTCGACGACTCGGAGGGCTCCACGCTCGTGCTCGCCCACTGGACCTACGCCGGACAAGGCCACACCCCCGGCGAATCCTGGCTCGCCGCAACCATCGCAAAGGAGATCCGACTGAACCGAGAAACAGCACGCGAAGCCCTCGCCGACATGCCCGATTCGGAGGACTGGGAGGTCTGCGCATGAGCCTGCCGCTGCCTGCCCAGTATCTGACTCCGGAAGACCTGGTGACGCTGCTGCGCCTTCCCAGTGTCGAGACCGTCTACCAGTGGCGCCGGAAGGGCATCGGACCCCGTGGTTTCAGGGTGGGCCGGTACCTCCGCTTCGATCCGGACGACGTGAGGGTCTGGGTTGAGTCCCTGATGAAGGGGGCTGCCTGATGGCCGGACATGTTCAGGACCGCTGGTTTAGGTCTGAGGTCACCACCGACGGTAAGACCGTCCGCGTGAGGACCGACCGTCACGGCACCGGCATGCGCTACCGCGCCCGCTATGTCGGCCCTGACGGCACCGAGAGGTCCAAGAGCTTCCCCGATGGCAAGAAGCGTCTCGCCGAGAAGTGGCTGAGCGCCATCGAGACGGATATGACGCGCGGTCAGTACACCGACCCCAAGTCGGTGCGGATAACCTTCCGGCAGTACGCCGAGCAGTGGTTGGACACCAAGACCTCCAGTCCAATGGCCCGGAAGGAACTCGGCCGGCGCCTGCGGCTCCACGTCTACCCGGTGCTTGGTTCACGGCCGATTGGGACCTTCCGGCCCGAGCACATCAGGGAGCTGCTGGCCGCCCTGGAGGCGAAGCCCGGCGTGAGTGCTTCCTACACCCGGAACATCTTTGCCGATGTTCAGTCGGTCCTGTCGGCGGCCGTCGACGACTCGCTACTGTCCCGCAACCCGTGCAGTGCGCGGACTGTGCGGCGGCCCAAGCCTGACGCGCACCCGATGGTCCCGTGGGAGTCCGGGCAGGTGTTCGCGGTTCGAGCGGCCCTACTGGAGCGATACCGGGCCATGGTCGACGTTGCCGCCGGGTGCGGCCTGCGTCAGGGCGAGGTGTTCGGTCTGGCCGAGGACGCCATCGACGTTGATGGGCGCACACTCCATGTGGTCCGGCAGATCAAGCACGTGGAAGGGCACCCGGTGTTCGCCCTCCCCAAGGGCGGCAAGAAGCGGGATGTTCCGCTGCCCGACTCTGTAGCGGAAGCTTTGCGGGCACATATGGAGGCCAGCAAGCCCATGGAGATCACGTTGCCCTGGAATGTGCCGGAGGGGCCAAGGGCGTCTGCGCGACTGATCTTCACGGCTGAGCAAGGGGGCATGGTGTGGCGGAGCAACTTCAACGGCAAGGAGTGGAAGCCTGCTCTCGCGGCGGCCGGGCTCATCCCCGATGCCGACGATGACGGCAAGTACGAGTCGGCGCGTCAACACGGGATGCACGCCCTTCGGCACTTCTACGCCTCCGCGCTGCTGGACGCGGGCGAGAACATCAAGGCCGTCAGTGAGTACATGGGGCACGCTGATCCGGCGCTGACGCTGCGGGTGTATGCCCATCTGATGCCCGACAGTCGCGAGCGGGCCCGGCGTGCCATCGACACCGTGTTTCAGCGGCTTCCCCAGGGAGATCACGGCCCATAGACGGCCCAGTAAGGTTCGGACGGCCCCTGAACTGCCATTTCGCGCAGGTCAGGGGCCGTCGTCTTGCCTGAACCCTCTGAAGTTCCTCAACTCTGCTTTGGGCCGTGATGCGCGAGGGCATCCCCAGGTCACGCACGACCCACGGGGGGTGTGCACGGGGGTACGAAAGGCTGGTGACGGAGGTGGAGATCCTCGTCTTCCTCGTCTTCGGAGTGGTTGTGCTGATGAGCGTTCTGTCGACGCTCAGCGGGGGTTCGCGGCGCCGTCGGCGCCGTAGCTGGTGGGCGGACGGCGGGTCGTCCGGGGACGGCTCGTCCTGCGGCGGCGGCTCGTCCTGCGGAGGTGGGGGCTGCGGCGGGGGCGGCGGAGGCGGCGACTGACCGCGTACCTCTGGACTTGCTCAACTCCGCTTTGAAACACCACACGCGGGGGCATCCCCGCGTCACGCTGGACGACGAGGCGCCCACGGGGGGCGTCTTGGGGGACCGCGGGGGACAACGGAAAGGGGGACGACGCCATGGACATCGGCATCGTCATCGGGCTCGTCTGCTTCGCACTGATCGTGGTGTTCGCCGTCATCGTCAGCTCCAGGGGAGCGGTACGGGCCGGCAGCTACAGCCGACGCCGGGGCAGCTGGTGGGCCGACAGCGGGAACTCGGGCGGCGGGGGCGGCTGCGGGGGCGGCTCGTCCTGCGGCGGCGGTAGTGGATGCGGCGGCGGTGGTGGATGCGGCGGCGGCAGCTGAGCCAGGGGGGCTCGGCGGCACCGCACCGGTGACAAGGCGAGGCGCCCACGGGGGGTTGCTTCGGGGGACTGAAGAAAAAGAAGGGGGGTGGCGCCATGAACGCGATCGCGGTCGTCGGCATCATCCTGGGGGTCGTCTTCATGGTGCTGTTCGCGGTCTTCACGGCCGTCAAGAGGAGCAGCTCCAACGCGATGCGATCGGGAAGCCGCCGCACAGGCGGACACGGCGGCGGGAGCGCCCGCCGCAGCAGCAGTGACAGCGGCACGCACAGCAGCGGCGACCAGAGCTGGTGGGTGCTCGGCGGTGCCGCGGGCGTCGGCGACGGTGGGTCGTCCTCGTCGTCGGATGACCACAGGCACCCGTCGTCCGGGGGCGGCGGTTCGTCGTGCGGCAGCAGCTCGTCGTCCTGCGGCAGCAGCTCGTCGTCGTGCGGCAGCAGCTCGTCGTCGTGCGGCAGCAGCTCGTCGTCGTGCGGCAGCAGCTCGTCCTGCGGGGGCGGGGGCGGATGCGGTGGAGGCAGCTGACACGGGGCAGCCGAGCTCCACGACACGAGCGCCCGCCGGGATCGAACTCCCGGCGGGCGCTCGTGTGTCCGCATCCGCGGTGCCGTCACACCTCCCACCCGTGCGGAGTGCCCCGCGTGCACGCCTGGGTACGCAGGGAGGGCCCGGTTGTCCGGCGGGCGCTCCCCGCCGTTCACGCGCCCGCCGGGATGAGCGCACGAGTAGCACTTCCATGGCAGGGGCGCACGCCTGCTTGAACAGTTGAGCTGTGCAGCCCTCGGGGGGATGGAAAGCACGTCAAGTTGGGTAAAAACGCTGTGGTGGCGCCACAGTTCATGATTCCCTATAAATCGCCAACACAGCCCCCGGACGTCCCTCCCGGCAGGTCTGTCCTGGCTTGACCGGACCGCTGGGACGTCGTCCCCACCCGACCTGGCTGACCGGGCCGCATCCCCCGGTGCCGAACGGGGTGCGCCGGACCACCCCTCTTCTCTTCTTTGCGTGCTAGCGGAGCCGACCCATGCTCACGACCCTGAACACGACCTACACCGACACGAGCGCGGCCGACCTGGCGTGGGCCCTCGGCCGCGAACCGCTGCCCGCGCTCGCCACCCTCGACCTGGAACTCGCGGGAGCGAAGCTTCAGTTGAGGCTTCTCGGCGCGTCCCACCAGGTGCTTCTCGAGGAGGAGAGGGGCAGCCACTGCTCGGAGACGGTCGCCTGCATCCCGGGTTCCAGCACGCCCCTCCCGCTCGGAGTGGCCAAGCGAGTCGGCGACTGGGAGTACGAGTTCGCCGCCCGCGTCGAGGTGTTGTCGCCCGGCTCCTTCGCCGGCCGCGCCCAGGAACTCCTCGCGCTCGTCTCCGACCACCCCCACGGTCTCGCCGGGGTGTTCCCCGGCAGCCCCCACGCCTTCACCGCGATGCTCGCGCAGCGCCACGAGGGCCAGGTCCACTGGCGTACGTGGCATGCGTACCCTCAGGACGGCCAACTGGTCGCCACGAGGACGAGGGTGGGGGTTCGGGTGCCGGTGCCGCTGTGAGGGTGCCGGGTGCCGGGTGCCCAATGGCTCGGGGTTCGGGGTTCGTCGGCGGGTGGGGGTGCGGGTGCGTGGGGCCTGCTCGCGCAGTTCCCCGCGTCCCTCAGAAGCAGGAGCCTGCGCCCCGTGCGTTTCGATGGAGAACGGGTCGCAGGCCCGCCTCTTCAGGGGCGCGGGGAACCGCGCGAGAAACCACGAACCACCCGCACCCGCCGACGAACCTCGAACCCCCGAGCTATTAGGTACCCGGCAGACCACCCTTGTGGGTGACCCAGCCCCGCGCTCACGCGAAGGTAGCGTGCCAGGAGTGATCGAGCCGCACGCCCCCGCACCCCTTGGCGCCTCACCCTCACGGGGAGGTCACGGCGGTTCCGGTGGCGGTGGCACCCCCGGAGGGCCCAGCTGTGGAGTGGCCCGGCTCCCCGTCCGCCCCGGCGTCGGCCGCTTCCTCGTCCTCGCCGGTGTCTTCGTCTGTGCGGCGTGCGGACTCGTGTACGAACTCGAACTCGTCGCCCTCGCCTCCTACCTGATCGGCGACTCCGTCACCCAGGCGTCCGTCGTCCTCTCCGTCATGGTCTTCGCCATGGGTATCGGCTCCCTCGCCGCCAAACGCCTCCGCCCCCGCGCGGCCTTCGGGTTCGGTGCCATCGAGGCCGCCCTCGCCCTCATCGGCGGCTCCAGCGCCCTCGCGCTGTACGCCGCGTTCGCCTGGACCGGCGACTGGGGCGGCGTCTGGGCCGCCGGCTCCCGTCATCTGCTCGTCGCCTTCTCCCTGGCCATCGGTCTGCTCATCGGCGCCGAGGTCCCGCTCCTGATGGAGCTGATCCAGCGCATCCGCCGCCAGGACGCGGGCGGCGCGGTCGCCGACCTGTTCGCCGCGGACTACGTCGGCGCACTGATGGGCGGCCTCGCCTTCCCCTTCCTCCTGCTGCCCTGGCTCGGCCAGCTGACCGGCGCCCTGCTCACCGGCACGGTCAACGCCCTGGTCGGCGGCAGCCTCGTCCTCGGCCTGTTCCGCCACGACCTGAGCCGCCGTGCCCGCTGGCTGCTGCTCGCCGCCAACGCCGCCGTCCTCGCCCTCCTCGCCACGGCCGCCGTGCACGTCGACGACTTCGAACGCGCCGCCAGACGCGCGGTGTACGGCAAGGACGTACGCGTCGCGGTGCAGACCGACATCCAGGAGATCGTCCTCACCGGCGGCCACCACGGCCGCCCCCTCTCCCTCTTCCTCGACGGCCGCCTGCGCGTCAGCGGCCGCGACGAACTCCGCTACCACCGGGCCCTCGTCCACCCCGCGATCGACGCGGGCCGGCACGCCCGCGTCCTCGTCCTGGGCGGCGGCGACGGCCTGGCCGCCCGCGAGATCCTGCGCCACGACGGCGTACGGCGGGTGGACGTCGTCGAACTCGACCCGGGCGTGCTGCGCCTCGCCCGCACCGACCCCGC
Organism: Streptomyces sp. NPDC030814; assembly: GCF_055572155.1. Classification (NCBI taxonomy): domain Bacteria; kingdom Bacillati; phylum Actinomycetota; class Actinomycetes; order Kitasatosporales; family Streptomycetaceae; genus Streptomyces; species Streptomyces sp. NPDC030814. The sequence goes on along the minus strand of NZ_JBVIDX010000006.1, from coordinate 339,944 downwards.
GCTCTCCGCCCTCAACGGGCACGCCTACGCCGACGACCGCGTACACGTCGTCACGGCCGACTCCTTCACCTGGCTCCGCCGTAGCCGCCCGCCCGCCCCGTACGACGTCGTGATCGCCGATCTCCCCGACCCCGGTATCACCGACAGCGCCAAGCTGTACTCGCAGGAGTTCTACGGCCTGGTCCGCGACGTCCTCGCCGACGACGGCCGGCTGGTCGTGCACGCGGGCCCGGTGGCGTCCCGCCGCGCTGTCTTCTGGACGGTCGACGCCACCCTGCGCGCCGCCGGCCTGCACACCCACGCCTACCAGGTGGTCGCCCACACCCCCGGCTCCGGCACCCACACCGCCCGCGTCCCGCGCGACTGGGGGTTCGTCATCGCCACCCGCGACACGGCGGGCGCGGGCCGTGCGGTGGACCTCGGCGGCACCGGCACCCGCCTCGGGGACGCCGCCCGCGTCGAGGGGCTGCCGCCGTCGACCCTCGTGCATCCGAGGTACGCCCACTGAACCCGGCGTGACGGCGCCGGTACCACGGGGTACGGCCGCAGGGGGCGGAACGCGGGCAATCACGCGCAGGTAAGGGTGCGGTGCGGCGACTCGTGGGTAGGCTCCCCTGCCATGGAGCATGAGGTGTTCGTTCCGGTTCATGTCGGCCGCCTCCGGGAGGCGCTGTCCGACCCCGAGCGGGTGGCCCGAGCGGTCCCCGGGCTCCAGCACGACGCGGGCACCCCGCCCGTCGCCGGCCGCCTCAAGATGCGCGCCGCCGGCCACACCATCACCTACCGCGGTGCCCTGCGGGTGTCCGGCGCCGACGACGGCTCGTACGTGATCGAGGGCGACGCCACGGAGGTCCGCGGCAGCGGCACCGTACGGCTTGCCCTGACCATCCGGCTCACCTCCGCCCCCGAGGGCACGACGATCCACTTCACCGGCACGGCCACCGCCGACGGCAGGATCACCGAACTCCCCGCCGACGCGGTCACCGCGGCGACGGGCCGCCTCCTGACCCGCTTCGCGGAGAAGCTGGGCAAGGCGGCCACGGAGAAGGAGAAACAGGGTGAGGCGGAAGCGGCGGCGAAGGAGGAGACCGCCACCGAGCCGACAGGAAAGGAACCCACCCCCGAGGCCCCGGACGAAGGTGAACCGGAGGCCGCGGCACACAGCGGAAACGACGACCTCGACGACGCCGGAGCCTCCGTGCGAGACGAGGCCGGGACGGATGAGGATGACGACGCCGAGGTCGGTGCCGGTGTCGGGGAGGTGCCGCCGGCCTCCGTCTTCGACACCGAGGTGCCGCCGCCCTCGCTGGATCCGTTCGCCGAGGACGACCTCGTGGCCGGCGGCGAGCCCCCGGCCGAGGCCGCGCACGCCCGGCGGACGATGATCGGCCGCAGCGCGGAAGAGGTCGACCACGCGCCACCGCGTGGCCGCTACGCCCCCGTCCCCGCCCAGGAGACCGTCTCCGTCGGGACGGCCGCCCTCCGCTGGGCGGCCCCGGCGGCGGCCCTGGCCGTGGCCTCCGCCGTCATCGTGGCCCGGGCCCTGCGCAGACGCCGCTGAGGCGCTACGCCTAAGGGGTCCTTTCACTCTGCCCGCCCGGGTCGCGCGGTCTGGCACCGCACCTCGCCGCGTTGCCCAAAGGTCCTGGTAGCTCCGCTACGAGGACCTTCCGGCGCCTTGCGATGCACGGCACCGGACCACGCGATCTGATCGGACGCTCATAGGGAAAGGACCCCTAAGCGCCCAGACCGAGCAGAGCTATCTCCAACGGGAGGACCGGGCGCTCGGGCAGGGCCGGCGGCTCCTCGCCCCGACCCGTGTGCGTGGGCGGGACCGCACGCAGCCCCTTGATGCCCTCGGCGGCCCATCCCGCGTCCGTCGGCGGCAGCGACAGCGTCATCCGCCGCCCGTCCGCCAACGTGGTCTCGAGCTTGGCCGTGTCGTCCGCCTGCATGGGAACCCGCCTCTCGTCGCGTACCACGAACATCGAGCCTCACCTGGTAGGACGCCCGCGCGAGACAAGGAGTTCCGCGGCGCCGTTCCCCCGACGGCCCCCGTCCTGCCGTGACACACACTCAAATCGCCTCCCCACGCCGCCCTTTGGCCCGGGCGGTCATGTCAGCGGGACCCCGGGGCGGCAACCCCAGTAGGGTTCGACAACGTGAGTAGCGAACAGATCACGTTGGCCGCGGCCGACGCGCAGGCGGTCCTGACCCCGGCCAACGGCGGACGGGTGGCGAGCCTACGGATCGACGGGCTCGAACTCCTGCGCAAGGGCGACCGTTTCGGCTGCTTCCCGATGGTCCCCTGGTGCGGCCGTGTCCGCGACGGCCGCTTCCTCAGCGGCGGCGCGGTCCAGCAGATGCCCCTGAACGCCCCGCCCCACGCCATCCACGGCACCGCACGCGACGGCGCGTGGCAGGTGGCGAGCCGCACCGACACCGAGGCCGTCCTCACGTACGACCTCGTCGACCCGTGGCCGTACCCCGGCCGTGTCACCCAGGTGTTCACCCTCACGCCGGACGCCCTCACCCTCACCATGTCCGTGGAGACGTACGAGTCGTCGTTCCCGGCCCAGATCGGCTGGCACCCGTGGTTCAACCGGACCCTGGACGACGGCGGCGAGGACGTACGGCTCGACTTCGCCCCCGTGTGGCAGGAGGAGCGCGGCGCCGACCACCTCCCCACCGGCAACCGGATCGACCCGAAGCCCGGGCCCTGGGACGACTGCTTCGGCATGCCCGACGGCGTCGACGTCACCCTCACCTGGCCCGGCCGGCTGGAGCTGAAGGTGGCCTCGCGGGAGGAGTGGGTCGTGGTCTACGACGAGCAGGCGGAGGCCGTGTGCGTCGAACCCCAGACCGGCCCGCCCAACGGTCTGAACACCCACCCCCGGCTGGTCACGCCCATCGAGCCGCTGGAGGCGACCACGACGTGGACCTGGCGGCGGCTGTGAGGGCGGGCGAAACGGCCCCCTTAAGCTGGCTGCCATGACTGACGTGGACGTACGTGGCTCGCTGCTGCAGCAGATCAAGGACAAGGCCGTGGTGCACGGCAAGGTGACCCTGTCGTCGGGCCTGGAGGCGGACTACTACGTCGACCTCCGCCGTGTCACCCTCGACGGCGAGGCCGCCCCCCTGGTCGGGCAGGTGCTGCTCGACCTGACCGCCGACCTCGACTTCGACGCGGTCGGCGGTCTCACCATGGGCGCCGACCCGGTGGCCGCCGCGATGCTGCACGCCGCCGCCGCCCGGGGCCGCAGGCTCGACGCGTTCGTGGTCCGCAAGGCCGCCAAGGCGCACGGGCTGCAGCGCCGGGTCGAGGGCCCGGACATCGCGGGCCGCCGTGTGCTCGTCGTCGAGGACACCTCCACCACCGGCGGCTCCCCGCTGACCGCCGTCGAGGCCGTCCGGGAGGCCGGGGCCGAGGTCGTCGCCGTCGCGACCATCGTGGACCGCGCGACCGGCGCCGCGGAGAAGATCGAGCAGGGCGCCGGGGTCCCGTACCGCTTCGCGTTCTCGAAGGACGAGCTGGGGCTCGACTGAGCCCCGTCCGTCGTATGAACACCAAGATCAGGGGTTACCGCCCAGTTTCGGACGCCCTGGCCGGAGCATCCGGTCACGTCTGGAAAGATGGGGCCGACGATGATGTCGCAACCCTAGGTCAGGGCTCGTAAGCACAACGCCACCCGCACATACAAGGAGCGGACCATGCCCATCGCAACCCCCGAGGTCTACAACGAGATGCTCGACCGGGCGAAGGCAGGAAAGTTCGCCTACCCGGCCATCAACGTGACCTCGTCCCAGACCCTGCACGCCGCGCTGCGCGGTTTCGCGGAGGCGGAGAGCGACGGCATCATCCAGATCTCGACCGGCGGTGCCGAGTTCCTGGGCGGCCAGCACAACAAGGACATGGTCACCGGCGCCGTCGCCCTGGCCGAGTTCGCCCACATCGTCGCCAAGAAGTACGACATCACCGTCGCGCTGCACACCGACCACTGCCCGAAGGACAAGCTCGACGGCTACGTCCGTCCGCTGCTGGCGGTGTCGGAGGAGCGGGTCGCCCGCGGCGAGAACCCCCTCTTCCAGTCCCACATGTGGGACGGCTCCGCGGAGACCCTCTCCGACAACCTGGAGATCGCCCAGGAGCTGCTCGCCCGCGCCGCCGCCGCGAAGATCATCCTGGAGGTCGAGATCACCCCGACCGGCGGTGAGGAGGACGGTGTCTCCCACGAGATCAACGACTCCCTCTACACCACGGTCGACGACGCGATCCGCACCGCCGAGGCCCTGGGCCTGGGCGAGAAGGGCCGCTACCTGCTGGCCGCGTCCTTCGGCAACGTGCACGGCGTCTACAAGCCGGGCAACGTCGTCCTGCGCCCCGACCTCCTCAAGGAGCTGAACGAGGGCGTCGCCGCCCGCTTCGGCAAGGAGTCCCCGTTCGACTTCGTCTTCCACGGCGGCTCCGGCTCCACGGAGGACGAGATCCGCACGGCCCTGGAGAACGGCGTCGTCAAGATGAACATCGACACCGACACCCAGTACGCCTTCACGCGTCCGGTCGTCGCGCACATGTTCCAGAACTACGACGGCGTCCTGAAGGTCGACGGCGAGGTCGGCAACAAGAAGACCTACGACCCCCGCACCTGGGGCAAGCTCGCGGAGGCCGGCATGGCCGCCCGTGTCGTCGAGGCCTGCAACAACCTCCGCTCGGCGGGCACGAAGATCAAGTAGCCCCCGCCTGACGGTTGCTCCTCGACTGCCCGCAGCCCGCACGGCTGCGGGCAGTCGCGTTTCCGGCCCGTGCGTCCCGCTTCCGCCGCCTGTGCGTCCCACCTGCTCGGCCGCGGGCAGCGCGCCTGAGCCCCCTGGCCCGAACACCTCCGGCACGGGATGATCCCTCCATGGCCGACGTACGGCTCGCCTCCCCGCAGGGCAAGTGGATCCTCCTCACCACGGTCCTCGGCTCCAGCATGGCCATGGTGGACTCGACGGTCGTCAACGTCGCCCTTCCCCGGATGGGGCGCGCCCTGGACGCGGACCTCGCCGCCCTCCAGTGGACCGTCAACGCGTACATGCTCACCCTGGCCGGTCTGATCCTCCTCGGCGGTGCCCTGGGCGACCGCTTCGGCCGCCGCAGGATCTTCGTCGTGGGCGTGGTGTGGTTCGCCGCCGCGTCCCTCCTCTGCGGGATCGCCCCCGACGCGGCCGTACTGATCGCCGCCCGAGCCCTCCAGGGCGTCGGCGGCGCCCTCCTCACCCCCGGCTCCCTCGCCCTCATCCAGGCCTCCTTCCACCCGGACGACCGGGCGCGGGCGGTGGGCCTGTGGTCCGGGTTCGGCGGCATCGGCGCGGCCGTCGGCCCCTTCCTGGGCGGCTGGCTCGTGGACGGCCCCGGCTGGCGCTGGGTCTTCCTCCTGAACGTCCCCCTCGCTCTCCTCTGCGTCCCGGTCGCCGTCCGCCACGTGCCGGAATCGGGCGACGGCCGCGCCCACGGCCGGGGCTTCGACGTCCTCGGCGCGACCCTCGGCGCCCTGTCCCTGGCGTTCGTCACCTACGCCCTGATCGAGGCGGCGACGGGCTCGGTCCCGGTCGTCGTCACGGCCGTGGCAGGCGTCGCCACCGGCGTGGCCTTCGTCCTGGTGGAGCGCCGACGCTCCGACCCGATGATGCCGCCGGAGATCTTCGCGTCCCGCCAGTTCACGGCGGTCAACATCGTCACCCTCTTCGTGTACGCGGCGTTCGGCGGCTTCTTCTTCCTCGCCGCCCTCCAGCTCCAGGTGGTCTCCGGGTACTCGGCCCTCGCCGCCGGTACGGCCCTGCTCCCCATCACGGTCCTGATGCTGCTGCTCTCGTCCCGGGCGGGTGCCCTCGGCGAACGCGTCGGCCCCCGTATTCCCCTCACCGTCGGCCCCGTGCTGTGCGCTGCGGGCGTCCTGCTGATGCTGCGGGTGGGCCCCGGCGCCTCGTACGCGACGGACGTGCTGCCCGCCCTCCTCGTCCTGGGCCTGGGCATGGTCACCCTGGTGGCGCCGCTGACGGCCACGGTCCTCGCCTCCGTCTCCACCGAACACGCGGGTCTCGCCAGCGGCATCAACAACGCCGCGGCCCGCGCCGCCGGCCTCATCGCCGTCGCCGCGCTCCCCCTGATCGCCGGGATGGGCCCGGAGGCGTACCGGGACCCCGCCCAGTTCGACGACGCGTTCACCACGGCCATGCCGGTCTGCGCGGCCGCACTCCTGGCCGCCGCGGGCCTGGCCTTCACCACGGTCCGCCGTCCGCCCCCCGACTGCCGGCACCCGGAATGCCGCACCCACGCCTCGGTGACTGCTCCCCCGCTGGAGGGAGAGCAGGGCGGGCCGGACCCCTCCGGGAAGGACGAGCGGGGCGGTCCGGGCCTTGCCGGGGAGCGCGAACCGGGCGGTCCGGGACCCGCCGGGGAAGGCGGGCCGGGCAGGCCGGGCCCCTCCGGGGAGTGAGAGCCGTGCCCCGGTCCGGGACCCGGCCCCACCCGGCCACCCGGCCTCCCGGCATGGGCCAGACTGGAACCCATGACGATTCACGAGAACCTCCTCGGGGGCCCGCCCCCGACGCACCTTCCCGACGACCCGGGCCCCCGCGAACTCCTCGCGAACGGCACGCCCCCGGCCGACGTCGCCGCGAAGTACCCCACCTCCTCCCTCGCCTGGGCCCAGCTCGCCGACGACGCGTTCGAGCGGGGCAGCGTGGTGGAGTCGTACGCCTACGCCCGTACGGGCTACCACCGGGGCCTGGACGCCCTGCGCCGCAACGGCTGGAAGGGCCACGGCCCGGTCCCTTGGGAGCACGAGCCGAACCGCGGCTTCCTCCGTGCTCTGCACGCCCTCGCCCGCGCCGCCGGAGCGATCGGCGAGCAGGAGGAGTACGAGCGCTGCACCCAGTTCCTGAAGGACTCGTCCTCGACGGCGGCCCAGACCCTGAGCTGACCCGTAGGCCCGTAGGCCCGTAGGCCTGTAGGCCTGTAGGCCTGTAGGCCTGCAGGCCCGTAGGCCCGTAGGCCCGTAGGCCCGTAGGCCCGCAGGCCCGTAGGCCCGTAGGCCCGTAGGCCCGCAGGCCCGCAGGCCCGCAGGCCCGCAGGCCTGTAGGTCTGCAGATGTGCAGGTCTGCGGGTCCGAAGATGAGCGGGTCCGAAGATGAGCAGGTCTGCAGATGAGCAGGTCTGTGGATGTGTGGGCTTGTTGGGCCGCGGCTGTCGCCCGGAGGCCTGAAATTCGGAGGACGACGTCCTCGGGGCCGTGTTTTCGCAGGTCCGCCTGATGTGATCAGGCGGACCTTGCGATTTCGTGGGCGCATCCCCGACTATGCGGGTGGGGACCGGGGCCCCCGTGTCGATAACGGCAGGGGCGGACCGCTACCCGGAGTACACAACAGGAGACAGCGATGTCCCAGCAGGCTCAGCCCGTCGAGGCTTCGGAGCCCGAGACCCCGCATCTCGACTTCCAGGGAACCACCCCGTACGAGGACTATGTCCAGGCGGACGTCCTCACCCACCTCCAGCACCCCCTCTCCGACGACCCCGGAGAGATGGTCTTCCTGGTGACGACCCAGGTCATGGAGCTGTGGTTCACCGTCATCGTGCACGAGTGGGAGACCGCCACCGCCGCGCTGCGGGGCGACGACGTCCCGACCGCGAGGGACGCGCTGAAGCGTTCCGTGCGAGAGCTGGAGGCGCTGAACGCCTCCTGGAAGCCGCTCGGCCAGCTCACGCCGGCCCAGTTCAACTCGTACCGCGCCGCCCTCGGCGAGGGCTCCGGCTTCCAGTCGGCGATGTACCGCCGCATGGAGTTCCTGCTCGGCGAGAAGTCCGCGTCCATGCTGGTACCGCACCGCGGGGCGCCCCGTGTCCACGCCGAGCTGGAGAAGGCGCTGCACGAGCCGAGCCTCTACGACGAGGTCCTGCGGCTCCTGGCCCGCCGCGGCCACGCGATCCCCGAGTCCGTCGTACGGCGTGACGTCTCCCAGCGCTACGAGCCGTCCCCCGAGGTCGAGGAGGTGTGGACGGAGCTGTACTCCGGGGACCCGGACCACGAGCTCGCCCGCCTCGGCGAGGCGCTGACCGACGTGGCCGAACTGGTCTGGCGCTGGCGCAACGACCACCTCGTCGCCACGCGCCGCGCCATGGGCGCCAAGGCCGGCACGGGCGGTTCCGCCGGAGTGGCCTGGCTGGAGAAGAGGGCCCGGAAGAACGTCTTCCCCGAGCTGTGGACGGCGCGCTCCCATGTCTGATCTCACCGGGACCAACGAGCGGCCCGTCGACGACGCCGCGCACGAGTACTCCGAACTGGCCCTGGAGGCGAGGAAGGCGGACGAGGCCGACGAGCTGTCCGGCCTCCGTGACCGCTTCGTCCTCGACGACGCCGTGTACCTCGACGGCAACTCCCTCGGCGCACTGCCGGCCTCGGTCCCCGGCCGGGTCGACGACGTCGTACGCCGCCAGTGGGGCTCCCTGCGCATCCGCTCCTGGGACGAGAGCGGCTGGTGGACGGCGCCCGAGCGGATCGGCGACCGCATCGCCCCGCTGGTGGGTGCGGCGCCCGGCCAGATCGTGGTGGGCGACTCCACGAGCGTCAACGTCTTCAAGGCACTGGTGGCGGCGGTCCGGATGGCCGACGAGGACACGGGAGGGGGCGAGGGGCGGCCGGTCCGGGACGAGATCCTGGTCGACGCGACGACCTTCCCCACGGACGGCTACATCGCCGAGTCGGCCGCCCGGATGACCGGCCGTACGCTCCGCCCGGTGACGCCGGCGCAGGTGCCGGACGCCCTCGGGCCCCGTACGGCCGCGGTGCTCCTCAACCACGTCGACTACCGCACCGGCCGCCTCCACGATCTGCCGTCCCTGACGGCGGCGATCCACGAGGCGGGCGCGTACGCCGTCTGGGACCTGTGCCACAGCGCGGGCGCCCTTCCCGTCGGCCTCGACGAACACGGCGTCGACCTCGCGGTGGGCTGTACGTACAAGTACCTGAACGGCGGCCCCGGCTCACCGGCGTACCTCTACGTACGCCGAGACCTCCAGTCCCGCTTCGACTCCCCGCTCCCGGGCTGGAACTCCCACACGGACCCCTTCGGCATGCGCCCGTCCTACGCACCGGCGGGCGGCGCCCTCCGGGGCCGCGTCGGCACGCCGGACATCCTGTCGATGCTGGCGCTGGAGGCGGCGCTGGACGTGTGGGACGGGGGCGGGGCGGAGTCCGGGGTGACGATCGAAGGGGTTCGGGCCAAGTCCCTCGCGCTGACGGACTTCTTCCTGCGCTGCGTCGCGGCGTACGTCCCCGAGGGCCGCGTCGAGTGCCTCACCCCGGTCGCCCACGCCGAGCGCGGCAGCCAGGTCGCCCTCCGCTGCGACGACGCCGGTGACGTCATGAAGCGCCTCATCCAGCAGGGCGTCGTGGGCGACTTCCGCCACCCCGACGTCCTCCGTTTCGGCTTCACCCCTCTCTACGTGGGCTTCGCCGACGTGGAGCGGGCGGCACGGGTCCTGGCGGAGACGCTGAAGTCCACCGGCTGAGCACCCCGCCCGTCGGCTGGTGACCGGCACACCCCGGCGGCGCGCGGCATCCGTGCCCGCGCCGCCCGGGGCCTTTCGCGCTGGGCCATGGGGCTGCCCGCCCCGCTCCGCCCCACCCAGCACCGGCCACCGGCGCGCGCTCCGACCCCACGCGCCCTCGGCACGCACCCGCCGCCGCCGAGCCCGGGAACCCCCGGAGCCGTCGACGCTGACCCAGCGTCATATCCCCGTGTCGACGCACGTCACCGGCCTGATACCGTCCCCGCCAACGGCAGGCATCCCCAGCCCTGGGCCCGGCCACCCCCAAACCCATCCAAATCCGTTTCACCCTTGAGAGGTTGGAGCATGCCGGACGACGACGCCGCAGCCCGCGATGCCGCCGAAGAGGCATCCGCCTTCTCGCACCCCCCGGTCGACCCGGACGTCACCACCGCCTACGGCGACCACCCCGACCAGGTGATCGACTTCTACGCCCCGCGCGCCGTCTCCGGCAGCTCGTCGGCCACCGCGGCGGCTCCGTTGGTCGTGGTCCTGCACGGCGGTGCCTGGCGCGCCCCTTACGACCGCCGGCACATCACCCCCTTCGCGGACTTCCTGGCCCGCCGGGGCTTCGCCGTGGCCAACGTCGAGTACCGCAGGGGAAGCGCGCTGCCCGCGCAGAGCGGCCCCGGCGGCAGCGGGGGTCCGGTCGCGGGCCGCTGGCCGGAGACGTTCGACGACGTGGCCGCCGCCCTCGACGCCCTTCCGGACCTCGTCCGGGACGCCCTGCCCCAGGCGGACTCCCGACGCACGGTCCTCACCGGCCACTCGGCGGGCGGCCACCTCGCCCTGTGGGCCGCCGCCCGCCACGTCCTCCCGCCCGACGCGCCGTGGCGCACGGCCGGCCCGGCCCCGCTGCGCGGCGTCGTCGCCCTGGCGCCCATCGCCGACTTCGCCGTCGCCGAGAAACTGGACGTCTGCGGCGGTGCGACCACGCAACTCCTGGGCGGACAGGACAAGGTCACCGAACGCCGTCCCTACGCCGACCCGGCCCTGCTCCTCCCGACGGGCATCGCCACGACCCTCGTCCAGGGCCGCACCGACATCGTCGTACCGCAGCCCGTCGCCGAGGCGTACGCGGACGCCGCGGCCAAGGCGGGTGAGGTCGTCGGCCTGACGCTCCTGGAGGACGTCGGCCACTTCCCCCTGATCGACCCGGCGGCGGACGCGTGCGCGGTGGTGGCGGAGGAGATCGCACAACTGGCCTGGTGAGCGGGGGTGCTGTCGGGTGGGGGTGCCGCCGGGTGGGGGTGCTGCCGGGCGGCCCTTGGTTTCCATCCCTTCCTGAATCCGGTTACGCCCGGTGCCGGGCATGCCCGGTGCCTGTGCCCGGCATGCCGGGTGCCCGGTACGTCTGCCACCCCTCACGTCAGATACCCGGCACGCCCGATGCCCGGCACGCCCGATACCCGCCCGGCACGCCCGATACCCGTCATACCTGAGAGCTACCTCGCAGGTGAGCTCTGTGGCGTGACGCCGACCACGGCCTCCGATTCATAGCTTCCTTCCAGAACGCCCGGCAGCCGGGCGCCGAAGGGGAAGGGGCGGGGGACATGGGGGCCGTGACAGGGTCGAAGGCAGCCCCACTGCCGCCTCCGGTTTCCTCCTCAAGGACGCCTCCGCGGACCAGCTCGCCGAAGCGGTACGGGTGGTGGCCGCGGGCGACGCCCTGCTCGCACCCGGCATCACCCGCAGACTCATCGCCGAGTCCTCCCGTCTCGGCACAGCGCCCCGCGCCCCGCTGAAGGACCGCGTCGGCGACCTGACGGAGCGGGAGACGGAAGCGCTGTCCCTGATCGCCCAGGGCCTGTCCAACGCGGAGATCGCCCGGCGTCTCGTCGACGCCGAACAGACCGTGAAGACCCACGTGGGCCGCATCCTGGTGAAACTGGGCCTGCGTGACCGCACCCAGGCAGCGGTCTTCGCCTACGAGTGCGGCCTGATCCGGCCCACGGGTTACTGAGCGCGCACCACGGGCAGCGCCGGGCGGTACGCGCGACCCGTAGTACCTGAGACGGACCCGGACAGACCCTCCTCACAGGTGACGACGGCGACCGCGCCCCCCACCTACCGTTTTCAACGTGACCGAGACGACTCACACCCAGCACACGCCACCGCGACGCGATGCCAAGGAACGCACCCCGGAGTTCAGACTGGCCGTGAACGCTCTGAACGGGCTGTGGCAGGACATGTTCCACAACGCCTTCGCGTACCGGCCACTGCCCCGCATGCGCAGGGACGGCCCGTTCGTCCGGCAGCTGCCCCCGCGGCTCCGCGAGCGCGCCGTCTGGGCCCCGCACGCGGCGGTGGCCGTCGGCGCCCTGATTGCGATGTACGCCTCGACGGAGGGCAACGGAGGCAGTGACGTCACCCAGCTGATCACAGGCATCCTCTCCCTGACCGCGGTCCTGCTGACGCTCGCCAGGCCCGTCGGCGCCTTCTGGGCCTCGATGGGCGCGACCCTGATCGGCACCGTGATCGGCAGCGACTTCAACGACTGGCCGTGGTTCCCCGGTGCCTTCGTGACCCACGTCATCGTCCTCACGGTCGTGGCCCTGCGCACCAGGCCCCGTATCGCCGCGTGGATGTGGGGCATCACCGCGCTCTACAGCCTGACCGCCGAGACGTTCTTCGCCTCCCGCTACCTGAACTACGGCTACTACAGCGCCAACAGCGGGCCGATGCTGACCGTCTCGGCCTTCATCCTCCTGTCCGTCTCCGTCTGGCAGATACGGCGTACGGCCCAGCAGGAGGTGACCGCCCAGCAGACGGTGACCGAGCACGAGCGTTCCAAGCGGACCCTCCTGGAGGAGCGCACGACGATCGCCCGCGAGCTGCACGACGTGGTCGCCCACCACATGTCGGTGGTCGCCATCCAGGCCGAGGCCGCCCCCTACCGCGTGGAGAATCCGCCGCCCGAGCTGGAGCAGGCGTTCGCCACGATCCGGGAGAACGCCGTTGCCGCGCTCACCGAGCTGCGTCGCGTCCTCGGTGTCGTCCGCGCCGAGGACTACGAGGCCCCGGACGCCCCGCAGCCCACCCTCGCCGATCTCGACGGTCTCCTCGCCAATGTGCGGGACGCCGGCCTGACCGTCGAGAAGGTGGTCACCGGAGCGGTGCGCGAACTCCCGCAGGGCGTGGAGCTGTCGGCGTACCGAATAGTCCAGGAGGCCCTCAGCAACACTCTGCGGCACGCCCCCGGCGCGACGGCCCGCGTGGAGATCGGCTACGTCCTCGGCGGACTGGGCCTGCGCGTGGTCAACGGCCCCTCTCCGGAAGTGACCCTGGTGAAGTCCACCCATGGTGCCGGCCACGGCATCACCGGCATGCGCGAGCGCGTCACCATGCTGAACGGCGAGATGACCACGGGCGAGACGGAGGACGGAGGCTACGAGGTGACGGTGTTCCTGCCTGTGGCCACGGCGAGCGAGGCCGACGCATGACGATCCGTGTGCTGATCGCCGACGACCAGATGATGGTCCGTGAGGGCTTCTCGGTGCTGCTCGGCGCGATGCCGGACATCGAGGTGGTCGGCGAGGCGGTGAACGGCCGCGACGCCGTCGACCGCGTCCGGGAGCTGTCCCCGGACGTGGTCCTGATGGACATCCGTATGCCGGAGCTGAACGGCATCGAGGCCACACGGGAGATCGTGGCGGCGGACGGCGGCGCCAAGGTGCTGGTGCTGACCACGTTCGACCTCGACGAGTACGTGTACCAGGCGCTGCGCGCGGGAGCCTCCGGGTTCCTGCTCAAGGACGCCTCGGCCCGCCAACTCGCCGAGGGCGTAAGGGTTGTGGCATCAGGTGAGGCGCTGCTGGCCCCCTCGGTCACCAAGCGTCTGATCACCGAGTTCTCCAGGCTCGCCGAGACCCCCCGCCCGTTGGCGGCGGCCCGACTGGCCTACGGGGAGCTCACCGACCGGGAGACGGAGGTGCTGGTCCTGATCGCCCACGGGCTCTCCAACTCCGAGATGGCCGAGCGTCTGGTGGTGGCCGAGTCGACCATCAAGACCCATGTCAGCCGGGTCCTGGTGAAACTGGGCCTGCGCGACCGTACCCAGGCGGCGGTCTTCGCCTACGAGGCCAGGCTGGTCACCCCCGGCTGAGCCGGCCGGAAGAGCCCTTGGTGATAGGTTCGGCGGTGCCGTGCTTCGCCGCGAACCGAGGAGGTGAGACCGATCAACGCTGTGACAGGTCGGGGCTCCCTCCTTCGCATGGCCTAAGGGCTGTCCCGTAATCCCCGGCGGGCGCACGACGCCGGCTACGGCACCTCGCCGCGTTGTCGGAACGCGCGCATACATCCAGTATGCGGACGCCCCTCCGCCTTGCGATGCTCCCCCACTGCCTGAACGGCGTGGGAGGTGCCCCCAGCATCCGACGCCGTGCGCTGATCCACCGCGGATTACGGGACAGCCCTTAGGGAGCGCCCGCAGAAGGCATCCCGAAAGGCTTGAATCGCTCATGCGCTTCAACTCCGAGACGTCGTCCGGTGGCGTCTGCGAACACCTCTTCACCCTCGATGAGATTCCCGGCGTGCTGTGGGCGCCGGAAGGCGCCGTCGGTACTCGTCCGCTGATCGTGATGGGCCATGGCGGCGGACAGCACAAGAAGGCGCCAGGCATCGTGGCGCGTGCGCTCCGTTTCGTCGCCGAGTGCGGTTTCGCCGTCGTGGCGGTGGACGTGCCCGGACACGGTGACCGGCCCAAGGACGAGAAGTACGACCGGATAGTGACGGAGAACCAGGCTCGGGCGGCTGCCGGAGAGGAACTGGCTCCGTTGATCGCCGGGTTCCAGGCGCTCGTGGCACGCCGGACCGTACCGGAATGGCGGGCGGTTGTGGACGCGGTGCAGGAGCTCCCGTTCGTCGGCGCAGGGCCGGTGGGCTACTGGGGGGTGTCCCTGGGGTGCGGGCTCGGTGTTCCGTTCGTCGCCGCCGAGCCCCGGGTCCGTGCGGCGGTGCTGGGACTGGGCGGTGCGCTGGCCTCGGCGGAGGTCGCCGGGCGGATCACCGTTCCGGTGGAGTTCCTGGTGCAGTGGGACGACGAGCGGGTGCCCAGGGAGCAGGGGCTGGCACTGTTCGACGCCCTGGGCTCGGCCGAGAAGACCCTGCACGCCAACCCCGGCGGGCACGGGGAGATCCCGCGCTTCGAACTGGACAGCACCATACGGTTCTTCGCCCGCCACCTGAGCTGAGACACCGCTGCCGTGCGGCGTCGGCAGCTCGGCGCCGCACGGGGGAGAAGACATGGGGAGGGGAGGGCGAGTGGAAGTTTGTCGAGGTCATGCGGCAAGATGGCTCTGTTCAGCGAGGTGGGTCGCGGGTTAGCGTCCGTTCATGGCAGCTGCTTCCGATCTCGCATTCGATCCCTGGGACCCCGACTTCGTGGCGGACCCGTACCCGGCGTACGCCCAGCTGCGGGCGGGGGGCCGGGTGCGGTACTTCGAGCCCACGAACCAGTGGCTCGTCCCGCACCACGCGGATGTCTCGGCGCTGCTGCGGGACCGGCGGCTGGGCAGGACGTACCAGCACAGGTTCACGCACGAGGACTTCGGCCGCAGTGCGCCGCCGCCTGAGCACGAGCCGTTCCACACGCTGAACGACCACGGGATGCTGGATCTGGAGCCCCCGGACCACACCCGGATCAGGCGGCTGGTGTCGAAGGCGTTCACACCGCGCACGGTGGAGCAGCTGAAGCCGTATGTGGAGGGGCTGGCGGGCGAGCTGGTGGCCGGACTGGTCGAGGCCGGCGGCGGTGATCTGCTGGCGGATGTCGCGGAGCCGCTCCCGGTGGCGGTGATCGCCGAGATGCTCGGTGTCCCCGAGTCGGACCGGGCGCAGCTGCGGCCCTGGTCGGCGGACATCTGCGGGATGTACGAGCTGAGCCCGTCGCAGGCGACGGCGAAGAAGGCGGTGCGGGCGTCGGTGGAGTTCTCGGAGTACCTCCGGGAGCTGATCGCGCACCGCCGGGCGGAGCCGGGCGAGGACCTGATCTCGGGGCTGATCGCGGCGTACGACGAGGGCGACAGGCTCACCGAGCAGGAGATGATCTCGACCTGTGTGCTGCTGCTGAACGCGGGCCACGAGGCGACGGTGAACGCCACGGTGAACGGCTGGTGGGCGCTGTTCCGCAACCCCGACCAGCTGGCCGCCCTGCGCGCGGACCATGCGCTGGTGCCGACGGCCGTGGAGGAGCTGATGCGGTACGACACCCCGCTGCAGCTCTTCGAGCGCTGGGTGCTGGACGACATCGAGATCGACGGCACGACCGTCCCCCGGGGCGCGGAGATCGCGATGCTCTTCGGTTCCGCGAACCACGACCCGGCCGTCTTCGACGACCCCGAGAAGCTGGACCTCACCCGTAAGGAGAACCCGCACATCTCCTTCAGCGCCGGTATCCACTACTGCATCGGCGCGCCCCTCGCACGGATCGAGCTGGCGGCGTCGATGAGGGCCCTGCTGGAGCAGGCCCCCACCCTGTCCCTCGCGGCGGAGCCGAAGCGCAAGCCGAACTTCGTGATCCGGGGGCTGGAAGGGCTCCAGGTGGAGCTGGCGTAGAGCGGAGCCCGCCGCGGTGCCGAGGGTCGGCGGCGGCCCGCGCCGCTTCCCGCCGGGGCCGGAAACCGATGACTTCGCTGGCTGATTGTCATTGGTTCGTGTGATCACTACGGTTGGCCTGTTCGTCCGTCCGCCTGCGCCGGCCGTCACCCGTCGGCGTGCGCAGCCCGCCGTGTGAGCCGGTTCGCCGACGCACCCAAGGCGTGCACCGTGCGCGTCGATGCCTCCGTGCTCGTAGAGGCTCGTCCGCGCTGGTACGCGTTCACGGC
The DNA here is from genome assembly GCF_055572155.1 of Streptomyces sp. NPDC030814. Classification (NCBI taxonomy): domain Bacteria; kingdom Bacillati; phylum Actinomycetota; class Actinomycetes; order Kitasatosporales; family Streptomycetaceae; genus Streptomyces; species Streptomyces sp. NPDC030814. The sequence continues at coordinate 323,531 of NZ_JBVIDX010000006.1, read as the reverse complement.
GTCGGTCGCCGTGGAGCCGTCAGGCGGTCGGATCGTCACTCGCGAGGGAGATGCATGCGCAAGCGCGCGCTTTTCGCCGGGCTCGCCGCCGCCACCGTGCTGGGCGGCGCCACCGGCCCGTCCGCGTCCGCGGACGAGATAGTCGGCGACATCCAGATCACGAAGGTGGCCTTCAGCAGCGGCAAGGACATCGTGATCGACACCGCCGACCGGACGGTCACCGTCTCGGTGACCGCCACCGACCCCTCGGGGATCTGGGACGCGGATTTCCATCTGTGGCGCGGGACCGATCCCGACAACCCCGACGGCTACATCACGCCCAACGAGGACACCACGCCCGCGGACTGCGTCGTCTCGGCGTCCAACGCCACCACCTCCACCTGCTCGAAGACCTTCACCTTCGAACCGGACTGGTGGGTCACCAACGCCGACGCCGGAAGCTGGAAGGTCTGGGTCACGGTCTCCGCCAACGACGGCAGCTGGACGGTACGGGACGCATACACCACGACCCGGCTGCAGCGGCACGCCAGGCTGTCCGTGAACGCGAGCCCGGAGCCGATCGCCAAGGGCAAGACCCTCAACGTCACCGGCTCGCTGACCCGCGCCAACTGGGACACGCTCGACTACCGCGGCTACACCAACCAGCCGGTGAAGCTCCAGTTCCGCCCGGCGGGCACGACCACGTACAACACGGTCAAGACCGTGTACACCTCCGGCACGGGCGCTCTCGCGACCACCGTCACCGCGTCCGCGGACGGTTACTGGCGCTGGTACTTCACCGGTACCTCCACCACCCCGGCCGTGAAGGCGACCGGCGACTTCGTCGACGTGCTGTAGCCGCCCTGCCGCCGCCCTCGGTCCGCGCGGGAGTCATCGCCGGCGGTTCAGCAACAGCGCGATCAGCGCACAGAGGAGGGCGGGGACGGCGGCTCCGGCCGCGACCACCAGGGGGAACTCGGTGACGAGAACGGTGTAGTCGGTGTCCTCGCCCTCGAAGCCGCCGCCCATGTGGCGCCGGGTCCGGGGCGCGGACGCCCACAGGAGGGCGGCGGCGGTCGCCCCCACCGCCGACAGCGCACACCCCGCGCACGCCTGCGCGCTCTGCCGATCGGGCCGCCGCCCACGCCCGTCCGTCCCGTCCCGCGCCCCCGGTTTGTCCACGACGACGGGGACGCGGCCCGCTCCGCCACGGTTCTCGTCGGCTCGCCCCGCCCGGGGTTTCGCCGACGCGGGACCCCTCAACTCATGACGTCCCGCCGCCGCAACCCCGCCAGACCGACCGCCACCAGCACCACAGCCAGCCCGATCAGGGTCAGTACCGGACCCCACTCCATCTGCCCGCCCGGCAGCTTCGGCAGGTGGCCGAAGGGGGAGAGGTCGAGTACGGCTTGGGGGGCGTCGAGCGCCGGGCCGATCCAGCCGATCAGGAGGACGGCGCCGGCGAGGCCCCAGGCCGCCATGGCCGCCCGGGGGGCGAGGCCGTGCACGAGGACGGCGGCCCCGCCGATGACCCACACCCCGGCGACCTGGACGAGACAGGCACCCAGGATCGGGCCGAACTCCTTGCCGTAACCGAGGGCGAAGCCCAGGCCCGCGAGCAACATGATCCACACGGAGCCGGCGAACGCGATGGCCAGATGGCCCGCGGCCCACCGCAACCGGCCGACGGCGTTGGCGAGGAGGGGCTCGGCCCGGCCCGAGGTCTCCTCGCCGTGCAGCCGCAGCACGGCGCTCACGACGTACAGCGCGGCGATCAGCCCGAGCACGCCGATCATCGACGCGAGGAACGCGTCCGTGAGGCCGGACCGGCCGCCCATGCGTTCGAAGATCTGGCGGGCGCCCTCGTTGTCGGCGACCAGGTCGGCCGCGCCCTCGGTCAGCCCGCCGTAGACGACCCCGGCGAGGAAGAACCCGATGCTCCAGCCGAGCACGCTGCCCCGCTGCAACCGCCAGGCCAGCGCGCCCGCCGTCGCCAGGCGCCCCGCCGCCGGTCCCGGCCGGGTCGGCAGGAAGCTCATGCCGACATCACGGCGCCCGGCGAGTTCGTACGCCGCCGCACCCTGGAGGAGCGCCGCTCCGACGAACAGCAGCAGCACCCACCACCGCTCATCCGCGAACGAACGCTCGTTTTCCAGCCACCCCAGCGGCGACAGCCACGTCAACAAAGACGAACCATCGTTCGTGGAAGCGTCGCCCGCCGCCCGCAGGACGAACGCCGCCCCCAGCACCCCCGCCGTCAGCCCGCGCGCCAGCCGCGCGCTCTCCGTCAGCTGGGCGACCACCGCGGCCATCGTCGCGAACACCATCCCGACGCCCGCGATCCCCAGCCCGAAGGCCGGCGCGCCCGCAGCGCCGTGCCCGGACAGTCCGGCCGTGACCAGGAGCGCCAGCGCACCGTTCGCGATCAGTGCCGTCAGGAGTGCCGCCGTCAACGGGGCCCGGCGCCCCACCATCCCCGAGGCGACCACTTCCTGCCGGCCGCTCTCCTCCTCGTCGCGGGTGTGGCGGATGACGACGAGGAGACTCATCGCGGCGGCGAGGGCACCGGCGTAGACGCCGACGCGCCAGGCGGTCAGGGCGCCCAGGGAGTCGTCGAAGACGGGCCCGACCAGGGCGCGCAGCGATGAGTTGGCGGTCATCTGCCGCATCAGATCGGCGCGTTCGGCGGCGGTGCCGTACAGGCTCTGCAAGCTGTTCGGCATGGAGAGGACCATCAGCCCCGTCACCGCGACCCACACCGGCACCATCACCCGGTCCCGCCGCAGAGCGAACCGCAACAGGATTCCCGTACCGGCCAGTTGACGTGACCCGCCGGACCGTACGGCGGACCCGGCCCCGGATGCCCGGGACCCGGATGCCCCGGCCCCCGGTGACCCGGACCCGGATGGGGGCGGGACCGGAGGCGTGGACGCGCTGTCGACGGCGGTCATCGCGCCACCGCCGTCTCCTGCGAGCCGGCGTCCGTCCCGGCCCCTGCCCCGGCATCGCCGTCCGCCCCGTCGTCCTGGTAGTGCCGCAGGAACAGTTCCTCCAGAGTGGGCGGTGTCGAGGTCAGGGACCGTACGCCGGACTCCGTCAAGGAGCGCAGTACGCCGTCGAGCCGGTCGGTGTCGACCTGGAGGCGGACCCGGTTGCCCTGGACGTCGAGGTCGTGGACGCCGGGGAGGCGGGACAGGTCGCCGGGCGGGGAGGCGAGTTCGGCGGCGACGGCCGTACGGGTCAGATGGCGCAGGTCGGCCAGGGAGCCGCTCTCGACGGTGACGCCCTTGCGGATGATGCTCACCCGGTCGCACAACTCCTCGACCTCGCTGAGGATGTGGGACGACAGCAGGACGGTGCGGCCCCGGTCGCGTTCCTCGCGTACGCAGCGCTGGAAGACCTCCTCCATCAGCGGATCGAGGCCGGAGGTCGGTTCGTCGAGGATCAGCAGGTCGACGTCGGAGGCGAAGGCGGCGACGAGTGCGACCTTCTGGCGGTTGCCCTTCGAGTAGGTCCGGCCCTTCTTCGTCGGGTCCAGTTCGAAGCGTTCGATCAGCTCCGCGCGGCGGCGGCTGTCGAGGCCTCCGCGCAGCCGGCCGTAGAGGTCGATGACCTCGCCGCCGGACAGGTTCCGCCAGAGGGTGACATCACCGGGTACGTACGCGATGCGGCGGTGCACCTCCACCGCGTCCTTCCATGGGTCGCGGCCGAGGATCCGGGTGGCCCCGGAGTCGGCGCGGAGCAGGCCGAGGAGGACGCGGATGGCGGTGGACTTGCCGGCCCCGTTGGGGCCGAGGAAGCCGTGGACCTCGCCGGAGTCGACGGTGAGGTCGAGGCCGGCGAGCGCGTGGGTCCGTCCGAACGACTTGTGGAGTGCGGACACCTCGATGGCGGGGTTGGCCTTCGTCATGCTTCAGAAGGTACGCTTACTTCAGAAATTTGTGAAGTTAAGGAAGCGTATGAATCGCCAGTAGACTGGCTGGGGTGGCTGACCAGGGGAGATGATCCAGCGATGGCGGAATCGAAGTCCGGGTCCGAGCTCGAGAGGGTGCCGGACGCGGGATCCGCGGGCGGTGGGAACGAGAGCGGGGCGGCGCGGGATCCCGAGTCGGTCTCGCGTTTCGTCGAGCACTTCGCGGCGCAGCTCGTGGAGGCCGGGGTGCCGCGCATGCCGGCTCGCGTCTTCGCCGCGCTCCTCGCTTCCGACACCGGCGCGCTGACCTCCGTCGAGCTGGGCGAACAGCTGCGGATCAGCCCCGCCGCCGTGTCGGGCGCGGTCCGTTACCTGGCCCAGGTGCACCTGGTGTCACGGGAACGCGAGCCCGGCTCACGGCGAGAGCGTTACCGCGTCCACAGCGACCAGTGGTACGAGGCGCTGACCAATCGTGAGGCTCTCATCAAGCGCTGGGAGGACGCGTTGCGCGAGGGGGTCGCCAGCCTCGGCGCCGACAGCCCCGCGGGCCGTCGTCTCGCCGAGACCCTCGCGTTCTTCGAGTTCATCGAGGGCGAGCTGGAGGCGATGATGGACCGCTGGCGCGCCCACCGCGACGAGGTCTTCGGCCGACGCTGACCCCCGCTGCTCGCTGCCCGCCCTCGCTATTCGGCGCCCTTGTCGGTGCGGCCGGCCAGGCGTTCGTAGCGCTGGCGGGCGGCCTGCGGTGTCTGGAGGCCCAGGCCGAACGCGATCTCCGGCCAGGTCATGCCCCGGCCGCGGGCCATCTCCAGGAGGCCGACCTCCAGTTCGTCCATCTCGGCGCGGGCCGACGGGACGAGGCTCAGCGCGGCGGTGATGTCCGCCCGGTCGACCTCCGGTTCCCCGTCCTCCAGCAGCGCGGCACCGCTGAGGAGGAACGACACCAGCCGGACGGCCTCGTGCGGGCCCAGCACAGAGGGGTGTACCTGTCGGCGGCGCTGCCCGTCCGTGGCGGCGTGCCGCTCGGCGATACGGAACAACGAGGTGTAGGTCCGCTGCACCCGCGCCTCGTCGGCGCTCGGGGGCATGAAGGGGTCGCCGACCTCTGCTGAGGCGCCGGGATGCGGCGCGGGGGTGGCGAGGGCGGAGGGGGCCGGGGGCGGTGTCGACGGATCCGAGGGCTTCGATGTCATGAGCCCAGCGTCAAACGCAAACAACTTGTTGTCAACGCCTTATTCATCAAGTCATGGGGAGAGGCGCGAAGCCGACAGGCAGGCCCACCTTGTTACTCTCCGCCTCTACGGTGACGGCGGGGGGGAGGCGATCATGGGAGCGGGGCCGTCGAGTCCTCCGAGCCCCTGGTTCAGGGGGGTCGTGTCGGGTGCCTTCTTCGGAGGGCTGGCCGCGGTGGTGTCGGTCGTCGCCATAGGGAGGGCATGGGCCGCGTGCGATGTCGGCGGCGGCGCCAACGGCATGACTCTGCTGCTTCTCGCTCCGGTCATCTGGGTTGCCGCGGCGATCCCCTGGCTCGTCCTGCACGGCACGCTCGGGCGCCGTCACCGAGGGGCGGCACTGGCCGCGGGGCTGGTGTTCACGCTGTGGTTCACCTGGTTCCTCGTGACCTGGCTCGGCCTTCCGGACTCGTACCCCGCGCCCCTCTGCCCGGGCAACGTCCCACCGTGGTGGCCGAGTCTCCTCCCCGCGTGACCCCGCGGGACGTCCGGCCGAAACCGCGCTGACCGGTACCCCGAGGACGTGCCCGGCCGTTCCACGCCGCCGCCGTAGGATCCGGCGAGGGGCCGTCCTCACGCCGAGGCGGGTCCCGGCCGAGGGCGGGATGGTCGACTCCGGAGGCAACGGCGGCACGGACGAGCGGCGGTTACCGACCGAGGCATCTCCGGACGGGAAGCGGCAGCCAGGGGCCGAATCACTGTCTCCGTTCGCTGACGCTCTTCCCGACGGACACGGCGACCACACCGCCGCACCCGGTGCGCCGCCCGTCGGACGGCGCACACGAGAAGGACCGGCCGGCATTCGGTTCTGTGACAGCCGGACCGGAATTCCCCGCGACCGGCTCGGCACCCTCCGCTGAAGCGAGCGTCGGCCTGCTCAGTCGCCGCCACCTCCGCCGCCGCAACCGAACCCTCCTGACCAGCCGTCGCCCGAACCCGAATCGGAACCCGAGTCGGAGCCGGAGTCGTGGTCGTGGTCGTTGTCCAGGGCCCTGCCCATGCGGAGCAGGGCGCGGCCGAGGCCGGACGGGATCGGCTGGACGCCGGTGACGCCGCGGCGGACCGGCCCCCGCGGGAGCGCGGCGGGACCCTCGAACACATACGTGGGGAGGGCGCCGCCCTCCTGGGCCGCCCGCAGGCGCCGGCGGCCCGCCCTGGTGGGACGGCGCCGGGAACCGGTCACCAGCCCCTCCGCGGCGAGCCGCCGACCGATCTCCTCGACCGGTGACGACCGTTGCAGTCCGCTGTGCACGGCGACCAGGCTCCGGCTGCGCGGGCAGGAGTCGATCAGGGCGTGTTCGACAGGGTGAGAGGGCCGGTCGCCGCCCGCCGCGCGGACACGTGAGCCCCGCACGGTGAGCTGTCCGCGCTCGGCGAGCGTGATCACCGCACAGTCGGCCACCCGGTGCGCTCCGCCCGCCAGGTACGCGGCGTCGTACAGGTCCAGGGCCCGGGTCTCGTCCCCCGGCACCGCCCGCCACCGCAATCCGATCCGCATCCCGGCCCCCTTCGCGCACCCCGCTTGCCCGCAGTGTCACCGGCCCGAGGGGACGACAACCCCCGTCCCGGCCACTTCAGAGCAACACTTGAGGTTCCCCCTCCAGGCCAGGACCGGCGGAGCGCCCGGCGGCCCCTCGCGGCTTACCGCTCCTTCGTCTCCTCCAGCACCGTCCGCCCCAGCAGCGCGTACCGCTCGGGGGCCCGGCGCTTGAGGTACTGCGCGTAGACGATGCCGCCGACAGCGATCAGGGCGACGATCCACGGGGTCGCCCGCAGGACGAACGAACCGGACTCCGGGCCCGCCGCGACGCCCATGTTCGACACCAGCAGCACCACCACCGCGAGCATCGCCACACCGCCGACCAGCGGGGCGGTGAGCGTCCTGAACCAGTGGCGGGACTCGGGGTGGTGGGAGCGGAAGTAGGCGAGCACCGCGAAGGAGCAGACCGCCTGGACGACCAGGATGGCCATCGTGCCGAGGATGGCGAGCAGGACGTACGTGCCGGTGTAGGGGTCCTTGCCGGCGAGGGCGAACGCGAGGAGCAGGAGGGCGGTGACGGCCGTCTGGACCAGGCCGGCGATGTGCGGTGAGCCGTGGCGGGGGTGGGTGCGGCCGACGGTCCGCTGGAGCGACGGGAGAACGCCCTCCCGGCCCAGCGCGTACAGGTAGCGGGCCGCGCAGTTGTGGAAGGCCATGCCGCACGCGAGCGAACCGGTGATCATCAGCCACTGCATGACGACGACCGCCCAGTGGCCGACGTACTGCTCGGTGGGGTTGAAGAACATCGCGAGGGGGTTCGCGGAGGAGGCGGCGGCGACCGCCTCCTGCTCCCCGTTGCCGATGATCGCCATCCAGGAGACGAAGACGTAGAAGACACCGACGCCGAGGACCGAGATCATCGTCGCCTTGGGGATGATCTTCTTCGGGTCGCGGGACTCCTCGCCGTACATCGCCGTCGACTCGAAGCCGACCCACGACCAGAAGGCGAAGAAGAGGCCGAGGCCGGCTGATGTGCCCTGGAAGGCGTTCACGGGGTTGACCGGGCCGAGGGTGAAGCCGTGCGGGCCGCCGCCGTTCAGGGCGACCGCCCCCGCCATCAGGGCCAGGATGAAGACCTCCGTGGCCAGCAGCACCACCAGCAGCTTCTCGGCGACCGACACCCCGAACCAGGTGCCCATGGCGTTCACGGCCAGCATCAGGACGGCGAACGCCCACCACGGGACGTGCGTGCCCGTCTGGTCCTCCAGGGTCGTCGTCGCGAAGACCGAGAAGATGCCGATCAGGGCCGGCTCGAAGACGACGTACGCGAAGGTCGCGAGGAGCCCCGAGGCGAGGCCGGCCGTACGGCCGAGGCCGTAGGAGATGAAGCCGTAGAAGGCGCCCGTGGAGGTGATGTGCTTCGCCATCGACGTGAAGCCGACGGAAAAGATTGCCAGCACGACCATTGCGACGAGATAGCTCGCGGGTGCCCCGATGCCGTTGCCGGACGAGACGATGAACGGCACGTTGCCCGTCATCGCGGTGATCGGTGCGGCGGTGGCGACGGCCATGAAGACCACGCCCAGCAGGCCCACCGCGTTGGGCTTGAGCCGGTGAACCGCGCCTTCGCCTCCGGCGCCCGTCTCGGACGCGTCCGGGGCTACGCCCTCTTGAACTGCCATCGGGTGGCCCCTTCCTGGTTGCCGTGATCGCGCCGCGCACTGCCGCTGAACCGGAACTCTCTAGCCCGAATGAGTCGGCCAAGAGTCTCGACGCGTTAATTGTTTGTCAACCAGACCATTGGAAATTGCACGTCACCTCCCCGAATTGCCCTGGGTCCTGGATGGGGTGATAGGCCGCAGAGCGGCACAAAGGCAGGGAAGGCCGCCACGCAGCTCCAGCGGCCGACTCCCCGCAGGGGCCGCCGGCTGCTGACCAGACGATCGCCGCTCAGCGGCGACAGTCGCGGATCGGGTGATTCAGGGTGCCCGACGATTGCAGGACGCCCGCACCGGACGCGCAGGCCGCCCCGAGACGTCGCCCCTGTCGGCATCGGGGCGTCGACGGGTCTGGCTTGAGACGTCGACGAGCCTGGCCCCGAGACGTCGACGGAGTCGGCCCGAGGCGTCGCCGGTACGGGCACCGGGCGTCACCGGGGCCCGTCGGGGCCCGCCCCGAGCGGTCACCGGGGCCCGCCCCGAGCGGTCACCGGGGCCCGCCCCGAGCGGTCACCGGGGCCCGCCCCGAGGCGTGGCCGGGGTTCGCCCGGGGCGTCGCCGGTGTCGGGGCCCGGGTGTCGACGGGTTGGCCCGAGGTGCCGCCGAGCCCGTTCCTGAGGTGCCGCCGAGTCCGGCCCCGCCCAGTCCGGCCCCAAGACCCCGGCGGGCCCGGCCCAGGGGCGCCCACGGGCCTGGTCCCGAGGTGCCGACGAGCCCGTTCCTGAGGTGCCGCCGAGTCCGGCCCCGCCCAGTCCGGCCCCAAGACCCCGGCGGGCCCGGCCCAGGGGCGTCCACGGGCCTGGCCCCGAGGTGCCGACGAGCGCCCGTTCCTGAGGTGCCGACGAGTCCGGCCCAGGGGCGTCCACGGGCCTGGCCCTGTGGCGCCGGGGAGCCCGGTCCTGAGCCGAGGAGCCCGTTCCTGAGGTGCCGCCGAGCCTGGCCCCGAGACGTCTACGGAGTCGGCCGGGGGCGTCGCCGGTACGGGCACCGGGCGTCACCGGGGCCCGTCGGGGCCCGCCCGAGGCGTCCCCCGGGTCACCCTGGCAACGTCAGCCCCCACGCTCCCTCCCGCACCGTCCACGTCCGGGTGCGCACCGGGCCGGCCACCAGAGAGTCGGCCCGGTAGCGGAAGTCCGCGCCGGACACCGTCACCCGCTGTCCCACCGCCCGCAGCGGCGCCGCCTCGGCGCCCACCGAGACCGGCCGGACCTCGACGTCCGCGCCGCCGTCCGTGCCGGGGGCGATCGACACCCCCTGCACCGGCTGGTCGAGGTCGACGAGCGTCACCCCGTCCACCTCCACCCGCAGCCGGGAGGGCCCGACCGCGGCCGGGGAGGCGACCCGTATTCGGGCGGGCCGCGGGATTCGCGTCAGCCGGGGCGGCCGCGCGGACAACGTCCGCACCAGGGACTGCGGCCAGCTGCGCAGCCACGAGTGACCGGAGGAGTCTCCCCCTGCCCCCACACCGGCCTCCGCTCCGACGTCGGATCCGGAGTCGGCGTCCGTCTCGGCCTCGGCCTCCGTGTCGACGGCGGTCGCCCCGGCGGGCGCCGGGATGCGCAGTGTGCCGAGCACCACCCCGTCGCTGTCGTCGACGAGCAGATCCAGCCGTCGTTCGACCCCGTCGAGGGCGGTTCGCGCGGCGGCCACGGCGCCGGTCGGCACGCCGAGCGACCGGGAGAGCCCCAGCGCCGGCCCCACCGGGACCAGCGAGAGGGCGCACGCCGCCAGCTCCCGCTGCCGGTGCAGAAGGGCCACCGCCCGCAGCAGAGCACGGTCGTCCCCGACCACCACCGGCCGTCGCGAACCCCTCCGCGCCAGCACCCGAGCGAATTCCTCGGGCCCTTCCGGAAGGCACACTTTCGTACTCGCCGCACCCGCGCTGAGCACGTCTTTCGCGATCCTTACCGCCTCACCGTCCGTGTGACGGGCGAGGGGGTCGATGACCACGAGGAGCTGGTCGCCAGTTGCCACCTCGGTCCTGCCTCGCTTCCTCGGGTAGCATCTTTGTGCAAGAGCCCCTTGCGCTATTGCGCCAGGGGCTTCGTCTATTCCGGGGCATCCGGGTCCACAGTGTGCGACCAACGGCGGTCGCGGTGCACGCGGTGAGCATTCAAGCCACCGCGTACGCCCCCGACCTTGGACATGCCCCGCCCGGAAGGGGTGTACGCGCGTGCCCGCACTTGTGCTGCTCGGTGCTCAGTGGGGTGACGAGGGTAAAGGGAAGGCCACCGACCTGCTCGGCGGATCCGTGGACTACGTGGTCCGCTACCAGGGCGGCAACAACGCCGGCCACACGGTCGTCGTCGGCGACCAGAAGTACGCCCTTCATCTTCTCCCCTCCGGCATTCTCACTCCGGAGTGCACTCCGGTCATCGGCAACGGCGTCGTCGTCGACCCGTCGGTCCTGCTCTCCGAGCTGAGCGGTCTGAACGAGCGCGGCGTCGACACGTCCAAGCTCCTGATCAGCGGCAACGCTCACATCATCACCCCGTACAACGTGACCGTCGACAAGGTCACCGAGCGCTTCCTCGGCAAGCGCAAGATCGGCACGACGGGGCGGGGCATCGGCCCCACCTACGCGGACAAGATCAACCGCGTGGGCATCCGGGTACAGGACCTGTACGACGAGTCGATCCTGACGCAGAAGGTCGAGGCGGCCCTCGACGTCAAGAACCAGATTTTGACCAAGCTCTACAACCGGCGCGCCATCGCTGTCGAGCAGGTCGTCGAGGAGCTGCTGGGCTACGCCGACAAGCTCGCCCCGTACGTCGCCGACACGGTCCTGGTCCTCAACCAGGCGCTCGACGACGACAAGGTGGTCCTCTTCGAGGGCGGCCAGGGCACGCTCCTGGACATCGACCACGGCACGTACCCCTTCGTGACCTCCTCGAACCCCACGGCCGGCGGTGCCTGCACGGGTGCGGGCGTCGGCCCCACGAAGATCAGCCGCGTCATCGGCATCCTGAAGGCGTACACGACCCGTGTCGGCGCCGGCCCGTTCCCGACGGAGCTCTTCGACGAGGACGGCGAGGCCCTGCGCCGCATCGGCCACGAGCGGGGCGTCACCACCGGCCGTGACCGCCGCTGCGGCTGGTTCGACGCGGTCATCGCCCGGTACGCGACCCGAGTGAACGGCCTGACGGACTTCTTCCTCACCAAGCTCGACGTGCTCACCGGCTGGGAGCAGATCCCGGTCTGCGTCGCCTACGAGATCGACGGCAAGCGCGTCGAGGAGCTCCCCTACTCCCAGACCGACTTCCACCACGCGAAGCCGGTCTACGAGATGCTCCCCGGCTGGTCCGAGGACATCTCCAAGGCCAAGTCGTTCTCCGACCTGCCGAAGAACGCCCAGGCGTACGTCAAGGCCCTGGAGGACATGTCCGGCGCCCCGATCTCCGCCATCGGGGTGGGCCCGGGCCGCGACGAGACGATCGAGATCAACTCGTTCATCTAGGACCCTGGGATCGCCCCTGTACTTTCTCCGGCGGTCGGCCCGACTTGGGGCCGGCCGCCGGAGAACATACGAAAGCAGCACATCCGAGCCGCGGACCCGCCGACGTGACTGGTCTTTCCGCCATGAAGGAGCCAGGATGCTGCTGAGATTCCGGGTGGCGAACGTCCGGTCGCTGCGCGACGAGCAGGAGCTGTCGTTCGTCGCTCCCGAGGATTCCGAGACGGAGCGCGCCGCCGCCCGCGAGACGCTGCTCTCCGACGGCCGCAGGCTCCCCGTCCATACCGTGGTCGGGGTCTTCGGCGCCAACGCGTCCGGCAAGTCCAATGTCGTCGCGGCCCTGAAGAACATGCGCCGCGCCGTGTTGCGCTCCTATGCCGACTGGACCTCCAACGACGGCATCCCCCGCGACGAGTTCGCCCTCGATCCGAAGGCCGCTTCCGAGACCTCCTTCATGAGGCGGACATCGTTCTGGAGGACGGCGTCCGCTGGACCTACGGTTTCGAACTGGGCACGCGCAGGGTCGAGACGGAATGGCTCTATGCCTATCCCAAGGGCCGCCGTCAGGTCTGGTACGAGCGGGACGCGTCCCGTGAGAACCCCATCGACTTCCCCGGCGAGCGGGTCCACGACCGCGCACGGCTGGCCCGCACCATGACCCCGGACGCCCTGCTGCTCACCCGCGCGGGAAACGCCGGGCACGAACAGCTCGCGCCCGTCTTCGACTGGTTCGGGGAGAACCTCTGGGACGTCACCCCGGAGACGGAACGCCCGCAGCGTGAGGCATACACCGCGCAGCGTCTCCTGAACAGTGAGGGCTTCCGCCGACGTGCCGAGGAACTGCTGCGCGTGGCCGACCTGGGCATAGCCGGGGTGGAGGTCGAACACCCGACCGCCGCAAGAGCACCCTCACCACTCGTCGGCCCTGACCGTCTGACCGGAGGTCCGGGCCCGTGTCTCGTGAGGGCTGCCGCGGGACACGGGCCTACGGGGGAGAGGAGCCCTTCCCGTTCGAGTGACGCACCCCTCGGCCGACGATGTCCCGGCTTCGGCGCTGCTTGTCTGAGCAGGGCGACGTCAGTTGGCGGCAGTGGCGATGAGTGCGGCAGCAATGCGGGAGCGGCAATGAGTGAGGACTCGGTCCTCTACGTGATCGAGCTGGAACCGGAGGTACGCGCGTGGCTGGAGACTCTCGCACTCGCCGACTACCGTGCGGTCGAGCGTTTCGCGGATCGGCTCGCTGTGGAAGGACCGCTTCTGCCCTTTCCGCTGGCAAGCCACCTCGGTGACGGGCTGCGGGAACTCCGCGTCGGTTCCTTCCGGGTCACCTACTGGCTGGCCCCGGGGCGCAGGGCAGTGCTGCTCACGGTGTTCAGGAAGACGAAGATGCGGCAGACGGAGGAAGTGCTCCGGGCTCAGCGGGCGCGGAAGGTCTGTGAAGCCGAGCATCCTCCGGCGGGCGAGCACGGCACCTACAGTAGGGGCGAGGAGGCATCATGAGCAGGGGCTACCACACCGGCTGGAGCGTCCCCCCCGAGGACCGGGAGGACCCCGCGTACAGGGCCGCCGGGCGGCGTATGGACTTCGCTCTCGCAGTTTACGAACGGCGCTCGGAGCTGGGGCTGAGCAGCGCGGAACTCGCTGAGCGGGCTGGGCTGGCTGTGGAGGAGATCGAGCGCATCGAGGAGAGCGGTGTCGACCCGACCCTCGAACTCATCGAGAGCCTGGCCGAGGCCCTGCACTCCGGCGCGCTCATCGACCCACGCGCGACACCGGAGTTCCGCTTCGAGAGTCGCGCGGCGTAGCCAACCGGCCCAGGTTCGCCGGTCTTGGCGTAGCGCACGGCAGCGCTGAAGCTCCTGCCCTGAGGTGGGAGTCCTGATCCGCAGGCAAGCGGCGCCGAAGTGTCAGGTGGTCTCCGTCGCGCCGACGACGGTTCACGCGGTTGAGTCGGCGCTGTTCTGAAGTCCGTTCACTCCTGGGCTGTGGCGAGGTTCGGGGCGGTGCCGACTACCTGGTACGTGAAGTCATCCCACTCCTCCAGTACACGTGGCTCGTCCGGTTGCAGGTGTCCTGCGCTGCCGTGCACGGGCCGGTGGCGTCGGAAGACGTCCATCGGCGGGCGCCGCGCGGCAGTCCGGGACGGGCTGGCGGCGTCCAGCAGGGTGATGAGCCAGGAGGTGAAACTTCCCCTCTTCGGCAGACGTGGCTTCATCCAGTTCCTCGCCGCTTCGCAGCACGGGTGTGTCTACGTCTGCAACATGGTCTGGGCACATGAGGGTGCTCGGCCGATGTCGAGGCTCCTTCACCGCAGGGGTACCCGCACCATCCGTGGGCCGCTCAGCCCCGGCGGCGCTTCCACATCCGGTGCACCTTGACGAACAGCATGGCTCCGAGGAAACCCAAGACGTTCACGACGACAATCGCCGCGACTACGGTCCAGACGGTCTGTTCCACGGCTCCCCCGTTCTCGATGCCGCCGCTTCGGGCCGCAGATTCTGGTGGGAGAGGCAGGCATTCAGCCCTCTACTTCTTCCCCAACACGCTCAGCCCACCCCTTGGATGATCAAGGGGTGGGCGAAAACATTGCGGTGCAATTCTACGAGCGACGGAAAACCGCTTCTTGGAATCGTCAGTGAGTGTCGAGTTGTGCACTCAGTTCCATGACGAGGTGATAGCCGCCCGCCAGGTCGATGTCCGTCTGTTTCCGCAGGGATTTGATCGCGGAATCACGGTCGCCGTTGCGGAGAAGGTTCGTCATCTCCTCGACCAGTGGCGCGTCGAGTCGACGTAGTGCCTCCAGCGCCTGGCCATAGGTGGTCGGCAGAGGCTTCCCCTCGGTGAGCAGATCCAAAGCGGTCGGGGCCGTATGGAGTGCGAGGCCAGAGTTCTTGCGCAGTCGGCGGATTGCCTTGGTCGTCCGACCCTCGTCCGCCAGTGCTTTCGCTTCGTCCTGGCTTTCCTGCTCAACCGGTGTGATCAGTGCTGTGAGGCGTGCCTTGGAGGTCGTCATCGTGAGGAAGTCCCGTCACTTGCACTGCTTCTTGATCTTAGCTGTGGTGGTGGATGCCCAGGCGATGACGTGGATGGCCTGGGCGGGCATCGGAGAACTGCGCCCCCACCGCTACCGCCACCCTTGCAGCACAATGTTTCTCGTACGGATCACCGTGACGCCGGGGAGGCGCGGCCATGGCTGCCGGAACGGCAGAGGGTACGACCGAGCAAGTCGAGGCGGAACGGCCGCTGCTGGAGCACTTGAAGGCGATGGGCGGGCAACACATCGAGGGCGCCCGCCTGAAAGGGTTAGGGGAACGCGGTGACTACCGGGAGGTGCTGCTGGAGCGGCGCCTGCGGGCCGCCCTGCGCCGCAACTCGGCCTGGATGCAGAGCGACGCGCACACCGACCCAGCCCTCTCCCAACTGCGTGCCGCCGCCCGTCATGTGTCCGCCGAGTCCCTGCCCGGGGCCAACCGCGATGCCACCACCCTCCTGCTGCACGGCGTCATGCAGGCAGGGCCGGACGAGAAGGACGTGAAGACGCCGGGGACCGATCTCTTACCCTCCATGCCCCCAAGGGGTGCGCGGTCGGGCGGGCGGAGGCTTTCGTCCGGGGCGGCGAGGCTTGGATCACCGCCAAGACGCACCTGAGTGACGAGCGTCGCCAGCCTGATAGACGTGCACGCCGACGCCTACGCCGACGCCATGGATGACGAATTCCACCAGCGATTCGACTGGTTCGTCGACCACTGGACCAGCAAGCCGGGCTTCACCTGCGTCGTCGGATTCGACGGCGACGAACCGACCGGCTTCGCCTACGGATCCCCGCTCCCGGACCTGACGAGGCCTTCAACAGCGCGGGCTGGACCGCGATCCGGGAGGCTTCATGAGACAGCTGGCGTGTACTCGGGCATCGGTGCGTCGACCACTGGGGGCCCGGTTGCGGGTCAGTCCCCACATTCGCCCCGTGGCGGGTACGCCGGACGGGTCACCACGGCGGCGGCACGCGACGCCGCCGGCTGGCGACAGGGCGCGGAGGCGGCGGACCGGGCCCAGGTGGGGGTCCGGCCGAGGCTGCCCTGAGTCAGTCGCCGACCGACAGGAAGGGGCCCACTGATGCCTCGAGTTCGCCCTCGGACTTGATTGCGACGTCGGCATCCGGCCACTCGTGGGCGCTTGCCTTGTCGTCCTCGGGCAGGAAGAACTGCAGGCCGGTAAAGCCCGCGCCCTTCTGGCCGTTACTGGCGTCCCCACGCACGTACGAGACCGTAAATGTGACCGCTTGCTCTGGCGCCAGTGTCAGCGGCGCCGCCTCTGAGACACCCTCCTGCGGCTTGACGTCGTAATCGGTGGGGCCGAGCAACTCGACTTTGGTGGGGGCGCCTTCCAGGGTGCAGTCGTCGGTGCCCTTGTTGGTCACGATGATGTGGACGGCGCCTTCGTCACCGACGGCCGGAGCAGCAGTGTGGGCCCCGACTTCGGTGTGCGTACCCTGATCCGTCGTGCAGGCGCTACTCGCGGCAGCGGAACTGCTCGTGCCCTTGCCGGAGTCCCCGCCGCCCGAGCCACCCCCGTTCCCGTCGTCGCTGCCACCACTGCAGGCGGTGAGCGTGAGGGCCGCGAGAAGGGCGGCGGCGGTGGCGAAGGAAACGGTGCGCATGGAGTTGGTTCCCGGGGAGTTCAAGGCCGCTGTCGTAGCCGGCGGTGTGGTTGTGTGCGAACGGGCCGCGAAACCCGGAGGTTCCGCGGCCCGCCCGACACATGATCTACGACATCTACGACCCGGCGCTCGCCGTCGGCAGATCCGCCGTCAGATCCGTCGGCAGCCCCGAGGGCAGCGCCCCCTCCGCCTTCTGGAACGTCTCGTCGCCGACGCCGCCCTCCCACGTGATCGTGAGGGACTTGGCGTCGACGGAGTCGACCATGCCGGAGGCGCGGTCGTCGCAGCGACCTGGAGGCCGTCCACGGCCGGCTGATCCGCGCCGTGGCAGACGCCCTTGGCACTCTCGACCGCGAGGCGGGTTATCTGGGGTTCCCCGGTCGCCTGAGCAGGTCGGCGAGCATCTGGATCTGTCAGGCAAGTAAGGCACGGTGCTGCGGTTGGCACTGAGATCGAGACCACCCGGCGCGTACGGTCGGCCCGGGAGGGGGCAGCATCTTGGGCTGACCGGAGCCGTGAGGCATGGATGGGACACCAAACGTTTCGACCGAAACGATTGGAACGCCCGTGCGAAGCGTTTCGATCGAAACGCTTCCACCAGGGATAGGGCCGCTGCTGGCTAATCGGTCGGACGACGCGCCCCCTGGAGGGCGCCGCTCCACGCGCAGCGCGGTGCGCCGTCGGGGCCGAGGAACGGTCTCGTCACAGTAGGAAGTTCAGCCGCTCGTCCGCCATGCCCGGCGCGATCTCGATGATCTCCGCCGTGACGACGTCCTGGACGACGAACGGGTCCTCGTCGACGCGCTTGCGCAGTTCCTCGGGCGAGGTGTTGTGGGCGAGGACCGCGCCGCCGAGGCCCGGCTGGATGCTGCCGACCAGCAGGAAGACCTTGTCGTCCAGGCCGCGCTGGATCCACTCCTGGTGGCCGGCCATGTGCTGGGCGGCGGCGGCCTTGTTGTCGGAGAACCGGAGCAGGACCACGAACATGCTTTCTCTCATCTCTCGTAGGTGCGCAGCCAGTCGCGCATTCGGTCGACCTCGCGCTGGATGAACGCCTCGTCGTGGAAGGCGTTGGCCATGACGGCGACGCCCTGGCTGAAGGCGAGCACGTGCATCGCCAGCTCGTCGGCCTGCTCGGCCGGTCCGAGCAGTGCGAACTGCTCGCGCAGCCAGGTGCGGAACAGGGTGAACAGGCGGCCGGCCTGGCCGAGCATGGCGTGCTCCAGCTTGGCCAGCTCCGTGGTCAAGGTGCCCACGGGGCAGCCGTAGTCCTGGATGTCGGCGCGGTTGGTCAGCACGATCTCGACGTACCGCATGATCCGGCCGGCCGGGGTCAGCGCCTCGGCCTCCCACTGCTCCAGCATCCGCCGGGTGTCGGCCAGGCGGGCATCGATCACCGCGTCCAAGATCGCGTCCTTGGACTTGAAGTGGTAGTAGAAGTTCCCCCGCGACAGGCCGACGGCTCCGGCGATGTCCGCGAACGAGGTGTGCTCGTAGCCGTGGTGGTAGAAGAGCCGGTCGGCCGCCGCGACGATCTGTTCGCGGGTCGCCACAGCAGTCATGGTGATCCCCTTCCGACACTGTAGGACAGTCGACCTAGAGGCATAACGTAGGTCAGCCGTCCTAGATCGTCAAGCCGTTGACACCGCCGTGATCTGCGGCCTAGCGTGACGGCGCCCTAGGACAACTGTCCTACGACGCTCGCCGCAACGCTGGAGCTCCGCATGCACCTCGACCTGTTCGCGCCGTTCGACCTGGGCGGCCTCACGCTCGCCAACCGGATGGTGATGGCGCCGATGACCCGCAACCGCGCCGACGCCGACGGCTGCGTTCCCTCGCTAATGGTCGACCATTACCGTCAGCGCGCCACTGCGGGCCTGATCGTCGCGGAGTCCACCACTGTCTCTCCGCAGGCGGTCGGCTATCCCTTCACGCCTGGCCTGCACACCGCCGCCCAGGCGGCGAGCTGGCGGCGTCTGACCGACGCGGTCCACGCGGAGGGCGGGCGCATCTTCGTCCAGTTGCAGCACTGCGGCCGCGTCTCCCACCCGAGCCTGCTGGACGGGCAGGTGCCCGTCGCCCCCTCGGCGCTCGCACCCGCCGGCCAGGCCGTCACCCACACCGGCCCGCAGGGCTTCGTGACGCCCCGCGCGCTCGACGCCGGCGAGCTGCCGGGCATCGTCGACCAGTTCCGCCGCGCCGCCGCGCTGGCCAAGCAGGCGGGCTTCGACGGCATCGAGGTCCACGCCGGCAACGGCTACCTGATCGACCAGTTCCTGCGCAACCAGACCAACCACCGCACGGACGCATACGGCGGTAGCGCGGCCAACCGCATGCGCCTGCTGAACGAGGTCCTCGACGCCGTATGCGAACAGTGGCCCGCCGAGCGGGTGGGGGTTCGCCTGACACCGGAGAACGGCTTCAACTCGATGTCGGACTCCGACCCGCAGGGCCACTTCGAGTACTTCCTCGGGCAGCTGAGCGCACGCAACCTGGCCTACGCGCACGTCCTGGAAGGCGGCATGGCGACGACGGCCGTCTCCCTCGACTACCGCGCGCTGCGGGAGCGGTTCACCGGCCCGTACATCGCCAACAACGGCTACGACCTCGCCCGCGCCCGAGCAGCGCTGGACGCCGGGCATGCCGACCTGGTCGCCTTCGGCACGCCGTTCATCGCCAACCCGGACCTGGTCCGCCGCTACCGCGAGCACCTGCCACTGGCCGCCGCCGACCCCGCCACGTTCTACGGCGGAGGACAGGCCGGCTACACGGACTACCCGTCCTACCGGGACGACGCACCCCAGACCCGCGCCCTCACGCCCCAGGCCGACGCCCAGACCGTGGCCGGGTCTGCACCCTGATCAGCCCCCGGACCGGCTCCTGACGCTCAGTCCCCTCCCGCGCAGAGGCCCCGCTCCATGATCAATCTCAGCACTAGCGGTTCCGTTGTGTTCAGGAGGCCCTGTTCATATGCGCCCAGCACCCCGCGACCACCCGATCGGGACTCCCGTTCGACGCGCATCTCTCAAGATCGAAAAGACAACAGCTTCTGAAGCCACTGTCGATGCCCAGGGTCTGAGTAGGGTCGGGGACTGGAAACGGAGCGACAGCCACCGGGCCCAGTCCCCGGCCTACTGAGCTCGTGGAGCCACAGCGGGTGCCGCGCGACGGGATAGACCAGGACGGACCGGAGGTCGGTGTCAGCTCAGTTTGAGGTGTGGTTCAAAAGGCTGAGCCCTAGCTGGCTTGGGCTGTGCAGCGCCGTGTTGCGGTGCCTGACGGTGGTAGTTAGCCCAGCTTCACGGAGGACGGTGGCGTGTTCGCTGGCGCTGGATGTGGACAACCCCGTGAAGGCGGCAACTTCCTTGGTTGAGCAGCCTGGGTGCTCGGCGATGGCCGCAAGTACAGCCGCACGTGTGTGCCCGAGCAGCGCTGCGACTGGTGCGGTGCCTTGTGTGGGGACGGTTTTGGGCGTGAAGTAGGTCAGCCGACGCAAGGGCTGGTCATAACTGGCTGGGTAGGTGACGGCAGGCTGGGGCTCAGCGTCGTAGTGGATAACAGGACTGTTCAGCATCACCGAGGGCATGAGCAGCAGGCCTCGGCCTCCTAGGTGCAGATCGTATTCGTTGTCGTCCTTCGGTGTGGAGATTTCCAGTATCGGAGCCTTCCAGCGCATACGTTGCGGATTGACCTGGCTGAGTAGCAGCTCCACGCCCCCGTGCAGCACCTGCCGCATACGCACTGACCGATCAGATACGAGGGCGTCAACTATCTCTGGCCAGTAGGGAGCGAGGAGAGCCTCGTAGAGAGCGCTGAGGCCATCGCAGACTTCTTGGAGGAAGTCTGCGTCGGTGAGGCGGTGAGTCAGAGGCGAGACTGGGCTGTTTCGCGGGAGGATCGTAGTCAACTCCTTCCGGATCTGGGACACCGGTGTCGCACGTACCTGCTCGATGAGTTCCTCCGGCGCGCCGGCCCTGGGCGCACCGAGGAGAGTTGGTGACCAACCTGCAGAGGGAATGAAGTCCAGGGTCAGACGTGCTGAAGGGGATAGCTGTGCGAGTGCATGACGACGCCAGCTACTCAGCCGAGCCAGTTGACTGCGATCTTGCAAGGCCCGTGCAGCCGCCTTCAGCTCTACTAACGGCATGGGCGCCTCGGCCACTCTCGTGCGGGCCAAATCCTCAGCTGTGAAGTGAATGCGAAAGACCATCGCTCCCCGAAGCTGTGAGTCAAACTCCTACGGAAATTCCGTTATGTCGTTGTTCGGTCCAGGCCGAATCAGGTCGTGGATTCAGCTGTCGACCGTCCAGTCTGAGGCAGGGGAAGCCGTGGTGCTGGGGGCCCAGGTCACCAGCACCACGTACTCCGCACGTTCATCTACTCCTTTCCGCTCCTCAAGACTGCCCACGGGGGAATCAACATGCGCAACTTCAAGAAGAGGACCATGTCCGCTGTGCTCGGAGGTGTCATGGCCGGGGGACTCCTCCTCGCGGGAGAGTCACCGGCTGCCGCAGCCTCCTGCAGCGTTACGGCCGGCAATGTGCTGAAGACCGGCGGCGGCCAGGTCACCGGATACGGTGCCTGGACCGGCAGCGGCTGCGGTTACATGAAGATCAAGATTCAGCGCAAGGTCCTGGGGATCTGGTACACCGCGAACAGCGACGGCTGGAACGCCAGCGGCGACAGCTCCGGCAACATTTCCCTGCCGGCCAGGTGCAGTGGTACTCACACCTGGCGGGTGTGGCTGGACGGGGAGAATACCGACAGTAGGACCGGCCCCACCAAGTCGATCACCTGCTAGCGCTCTGACCACACAGGTTCACCGGGTTGCGTTCTGGCCCGAGTTCAAGCCGCATGGCCGACAGGCGCTTGGCGCGGACTCGACCGCCACTGCAGCAGCCTGCAGCAGCAGCGTCAGCCGATCGCCCTGCTGAGCAAGGTCCCGGCGGTCGCCGGGGCTCTCCTCCAGGGCATCAGCTGTTGAACCGGATGGCGTCGTGCAACTCCAGCAGGGTTTGGCTCAGTGCGTTGTGGCAAACCGGATCTCGTTCGAAGCCTGTGGTGCGGGTGATCATTCGGACAGGGTTGCCGGTGTGGTTGTGGGCATGAAGAAACGGGCCTCTTGGCAGTGACGTGGTTGTTGAGGCCGGTCACGAGCAAGGGGACCCGTTGTCCGACGAGTTGACCAGCCCTGCTGTACTCGCGTCCACCGCGGTCACCCCTGGGTGTGACTGCTACGTGCGCAGGTTCGGTTCGATCGCTCCGGGATGGCGGGCGCGGTGCTGTCCGAGTGACATGACGGACGCGGAGTGGGCCGAGGTCCGCTCCGCGATGCCGGTGCCGGCCTGGCTGCTCAGACAGGGCGGGCGTCCGAAGGCGTACTGCCACCCCGACGACCGCCACACCGGCGGCCTCTCGCCATGCCCCCGTGCCGGAGCCGCTCGACCCACGGCGGCAGCCATCTCACCGCCAGACGGCATGTGAACCGGCGTATTCACGGGGCTCTCCTCGGCCAGCACCGACACCAGCTCCTCACACCCCACCCGGCCCCGCTCGACCCGCTCCCGCGCGGCATCCACCTCCGCCTGCGCCTGCTCCAGAACCTCCGTCCAGGACTCCAGATCCTGCTCCTCCGCGCCTCACGCTGTTCCGTCAACCCGCACCGACGGCATCGCACGCTCCTCGATCCACAACAAGCCGTCCGCTGCCTGCCCTACCTCTCCGCGATCACGCCCCGCACACGAAGAAGCCCCTGCTCATCGAACAGGGACTACCTTTGCCGCAACGCACTCAGTCGGATTCCGCCAGGCGGAGTTCGACACGCGCCCGCGTCGCCACCGCTCGTGGGTCGTCGAAGTCGGCCAGGAGCCTCATGGCCTCGGCCCAGTGCCTGCGGGCCGCCCGAGGGTCTTCGTAGGACAGGGCCGATCCCAGGCCGTCGAGGGCCAGGGCCTCGTGCCAGGCGTCGCCGAGTTCGTGGTGGGTGGCGGCGGCCTGACGGTGAAAGTCGGCCGCCTCCGTCTGGCGGTCGAGCCGACGGTAGACCTCACCCGTACGGTGCCACGCCAAGGCCTGCTTGCTGCGGTCACCGAGGTGGAGTTCGAGCGTGGCGGAGCGCTGGTAGGAGATCAGGGCGTCGGCGAGGTCGCCGCGGGTCTGCTGGGCCTCGCCGAGAGCGAGCAGCCAGTAGGCCTCCAGGCGGAGGTTGCGGAGGCCGAGGGCGATGTCGACGGCCGTCTGAGCGGAGATCAGGGCCTCCTCGATGTCCCCCTGCTCTCTCTGAAGTCCGCTCAACAGGCGCAGGACGTTGCCCTCGCCGCGTTTGTTGCCCAGGGCTCGGTGTGCTGTCAGCGCCTGCTCAATGGCTGTCGCGGCCTGTGGAAGGCGTCCGGCTCGGTAGTGGGTGGTCGCGAGGTTGGACAGCGCGGTGGCGGCCCAGTGAGCCGATTGCTGTTCCTCGAAGGCAGCGATGGCCTGACCGAAGTGGCGGGCGGCGGCGTCGAGGTGCCTGCGATGGAGGTGGTTCAGTCCGATCAGGTTGAGCGAGTGCGCCGCGTTGAGACGGTCGCCCAGCTCGTTCCAGATGCCCAGCGCGTTTCGGTGGCACTCCAGACTCTCGGGCAGACGGTTGACCCGGGAGTGCGCCATACCGAGCTCCGTGAACAGGAGGGCCTCCGCGGCACGGTCGCCGGACCTGCCTGCCGCTTCCAGTCCGACGGGGCCCACTCTCAGCCAGTCGGCGCCCCCGGCAGAGGGGTACTGCGCGTGCCACAGGACGGCGCACAGCTGCCAGGCGAGACCGTCTTCCTCGGTGGCGGCTGCCGTACGGACAGCCTGCAGGAGATTGGAGTGTTCACGCTCGGCCCAGTCCACCGCGGCGTCGTAGTCGGGAAACGACAGGGGGCACACACCTCCGGGAGGCGACGTGAGGTCCAGGTGGTCCTCGTCGGGGCTGATCCAGCTCTGGGCAGCGTCGGCTGTGTGGAGATACCACTCCAGGACGCGGCGCAGTGCGGCTCTCCGGCCTTCCTCGGGCTCCTCGTGCTGAGCCTGGTCAAGGGAGTAGGCGCGTAGCAGGTCGTGAAACTGGTAGCGGTCCGGGGCGGTCTGTTCCAGCAAATGGGCCCCGACCAGGGAGTCCAACAGTTGGCGCGTCCGGACCGGCGTCACGCCGGCGAGGGCCGCGGCGGCAGCCAGGCTGAACTCGGGCCCGGGATGTAGGCCCAGCAGACGGAACAGCCAGGCCGCCTGGTCGGGCAGCGCCCGGTAGGACCAGGCGAAGACGGTGCGGACTGCTTCGGCTTCGTCGTCGTCGCCGGTGCTCAGGGCGTCCCACAGGGCGGATTCGTCACGCAGGTCGGCCGTCAGGTCGTGCAGTCGCATGTGGGGGTGGCTGGCCGCACGTTCGGCGGCGATGCGCAGGGCCAGGGGCAGCCGGGCGCAGAGCCGGGCAAGTTCCGCGAGTTGCTGTTCGTCGTCCTCCGGCCGGTAGTCGGCGGTGACGGCCCGCAACAGGGCGATGGCCTCGCGCTCTGGCAGTGTTCCCAGGGTGAGCCGACGTGCTCCGTCCCGGACCGCAAGGCCGGACAGCCGGCTCCGGCTGGTGACGACGACCAGGGAGCTCGCGCTGCCGGGTAACAGCGGACGGACCTGGGCCGCCGTGGCAGCGTTGTCGAGGACGATCAGTGTCCGACGGTCGGCCAGCAGCGAGCGGTAGAGCGCGGCAGCGGCGTCGAGGTCCTGGGGCACGGATTGCGCACGGACTCCCAGAGAGGTCAGGAAGCGGCGCAGCGCCTCCTCGGCGCCGACCGGTCGCCCCGGATCGTAGCCGCGGAGATTGACGTAGAGCTGGCCGTCGGGAAAGCGATCGCGGACCTGGTGGGCCCAGCGCAGAGCGAGCGAGGTCTTGCCCGCGCCCGCAGTGCCGGCGATCACGTACAACGACACCACGAGAGGATCGTCGCTCTCGCTGGTCAGCACCGCGTTCAGCTGGTTGAGCTCTTCGGTCCGGTTGACGAAACCGCGTACGTCGGCGGGAAGCTGCCGCGGCGTGGGGGCCGCGGAGCCACGGTCTGACAGCGCCGGTTCGTGGAAGTGGATGCCTCCCGCGATGTCCCTGGCCTGTACGACATCGCGGGAGGACGTCCCCGACACCTCGGAGTGGGTGCTGCCGGGGTGGTGGTTGTCGTCGTCAGTGCCGGACACGGTGATCGCTTGCTCCGTCCTCCTGCGAGGCTGCCCCGGGGCCGGGGAGGCTACAGCGTCCTGGGCGCGGGCAGGTGCGCCACCTCGCGCTCGAAATAGGACCTCACGTCCTCCCCCGCCTCGTAGAGCTTCCTGATGTAGTTCTCCCAGCTGCTGACCGGATCGTGGTCGGTGTAGCGGACCGCGCCGAGCGTGGCCCCGGCCTCGGTGTAGAGGACCTGGAAGAGAGTGCCGCCACCGAGGACGACGATTTCCGGCAGACGGTGCTCGCGCTCAACCGAAGCCACGTGCTCGGCGGTGACGACGCGAATCCGCTCTCCGTACTCGGCGCGCTGCCTGTGCGAGTGGAGCTCCCACTGCACGTACGGCGACAACGGCTTCTCGACCACTCGCACGCGGTGGAAGCGATGACCCCTGCGGGTGTCCTCCCGAGCGGCGGCGAGCAGGCTGTCCCGCCGGTCCTCCAGCAGCCGCAGCGCCATCTCCCAATCTCCTCGGCGCAGGGCGTCACGGCTGGAACTGCCTTGCTCCTCGAAGTACTGAAGCCGCTCCAGCTTCCAGGAGTCCGCGTCGTGGATCGCTGCCTCACGTGCTCGGAAGTCCCGTTTGTAGGCGTCGCGTGTAAGGCGTTCGCCGCCCTCGGGAGCGAGAACCGGGGGAAGTAGGTCAAGCATCGGGGATGTCCGCCTTCGCAGCGCTGAGCATGCTTCCGGGGATGACCACCAAACGCTCGTCCGGCGCGAGGCTCACTCCGTCAGGAAGGCGGGCGTCATAGGCGGCCGTGAGGTCCCTGCCGATGACAGCGATGTCGCCGTTGTCCAGCTGCCAGATGTCCGGGCATTCATCCCGGCCGTCCGAATTGCCCAGCTCTTTGGCCGACTTGCCCAGCCTCCGCTCGAATAACGCGGAAGGGTTGGCCTCCCATGCACGGGTCATCCTCGCCCCCAGTCCATTTGGTTGCACATTCAGCTACTACGGATTGTATCCGCTTCGATACTCAGAACAACCGGGCATTGGGTCAATGCGGGGCGGCTTCCGGCCGTGCCGCTCCGGGAGCGCATGGGCGGGGGACGGCTGACGGGACCACCGCTGGGGGCTGCTGCGTACCGGCTTCACGCCAGGATCCGCCCACCGGACGCCCGCCCCGGATACGCCCGGCCCGTACCGCCGGACCCGAGCGGGTAGGAAGACAATGCGCGCCCGTGGGCGACGGGACGTCATGGACGAGTGGAGCGCGTGGCACCGGATCCACGCTCACCGCGTACGGGGCGAACAGCACACCGGTGTTCCGTCGTCCGCACTGTCCGCGCGGAGTCGTGTTGTCCTACTCTCGGTCCGCGACGTACACCGCTGACACACGGGGGAGGGTGTTCGTGGACCCGATCGCGCCTGAACTGCTCATGGCCCTTGCCGGTGGTACCGCGGGTGCCGCGGGGCAGCAGATCTGGGCATCACTGCGCGACCTCGTCGGACGTCGGCAGTCGGAAGGAGAGCCGTGGGGAGGGGGCGAACTGACGGCTCTCGACGCGGCGGCGGACGACGCCGAGCGGGCCCGGGAGCTGTCCGAGACGCTGGCTGTGCGCGCCCGACAGGATCCGGCCTTTGCCCGGGCGCTTGAGTCCTGGCGCCGCCGGGCCGAAGCGCTGCACGGCTCACCGACCGGTCCGGGTGACGTGCGCAACGAGATCTCGGGCGGGACGTTCCACGGCACGGTCGTCCAGGCACGTGACATCAACGGCGACCTGAACATCGGCGGCTAAGGGCTGTCCCGTAATCCCCGGCGGGCGCACGACGCCGGCTACGGCACCTCGCCGCGTTGTCGGAACGCCCGCATACATCCAGTATGCGGACGCCCCTCCGCCTTGCGATGCTCCCCCACTGCCTGAACGGCGTGGGAGGTGCCCCCAGCATCCGACGCCGTGCGCTGATCCACCGCGGATTACGGGACAGCCCTTAGAAGCCGGACGTTGTCGGGGCCGTGGAGGGTGGAGAGTGTGCGCATCACGGTCCAGACGGGGCCCCAGTGGGTGTCGGGCCCGGCGGCCATGGCTCGGGTTCGGCCGCCCGAGCGGTCGGTCTCGTGCCAGTCCGCGGAGGCGAGCTCCGACCAGGTGATCCATGTCGTGCCGCGAAGGTCGGTGGAGTCCGCGTACGGGGCGTACGCGTCCCGCAAGGCCTCGGACGCGGTGTCCGGGAAGCCGCGGTTCTCGGCGAGGGGGCGGAAACCGGTGTCGTCGCGGACGCCGAAGAGGCAGGCGAGCGCGTCGTACGCGTTGCCGACGTTCAGGACGAAGAGGTCCATGGCGGCGTGCCAGACGGAGTCCTCGTCGTCGGGGCCCCACGGACGCGCGCCGGGGCGGCATTCGATCATCCCGTCCAGTTCGGTGGCCATGGGCGCATGGTGCCCGGGGCTCTCGCTCGTCGGCATCCGGTTTTCGCGGGGTGGGGTGGCCTGGCGGCTCGGCGGACATTGTTCGCTTGGCGGGCATATCCTGAGGTTGTGCCCGGTGTGGTCCACGGGGTGGGAGAGGGGGGTGGTGGCCGGGAGTTCTCAGGGGGGCGGAGAGGAGACTGCCATGCGCGTGCTGTTGAAGGCGTCCTTCGACACCCAGCGGTCCAGCGAGATGCTGCGGAGCGGCAAGCTGCCCCAGATGATGGAGGCGCTCATGGAGCGCACCAGGCCGGAGTCCACCTACTTCACCGTCGATCAGGGCCGGCGCACGATGTACCTGTTCTTCGATATGACGGACTCCTCCGACATGCCCTCGATCGCCGAGCCGCTGTTCATGGAGATGGGCGCCAGCATCGACTACACGCCGGTGATGAACTTCGACGACCTGCAGACGGGCCTCGCCAAACTGAGCTGAGGCGGCGTCCCCCGGCCCTCGCCGCCCCCGCAGCCGGCCCGGCCTCCCCGTCAGCTGAAGATGATCATCGAGCCCTGGGCCAGGCTGCGGGTGGCCGCCGCGTTCAGGCCCAGCCAGACGTGGCGTTCGCGCGCGAAGGGGCTGGAGTCGAACGGCGCGGGAGCGGCCGGTTCCTCCAGGGACGTCGGCGCGAGCGGCGGGGCGGGGGCCAGAGGCGGGTTCGCGGGGTCGATCCCGATCGCCGGGCCCACGGTCTCGAGTTCGCGCAGCAGGCCCTGGGAGGAACCCAAGGGACCGTTGCCCGCGAGGAGTTCGTCGTTCGCCAGCGGGTGCGGGAAGTCCACGGGGACGTACGCGCCCGCGTGGTCGTAGTGCCAGACGAGATGCGACTGCTGGGCCGTCGTCTCGAACATCTCCAGCAACTGCTCGTAGTCGCCGCCCAGCTCGCCCACCGGCGTCACCGGCAGACCGCACACCTGCAGCAGGTACGCCCGGCGCAGGAAGTGCAGCGCGTCGTAGTCGAAGCCCGCGATCGGGGCGACCTCCCCGGTCAGCCCGGGCATGTACTGGTACACCGGCACCGGCGGCAGTCCTGCCTCGCCCAGCACCTGGTTGTAGAGCGCGAGTTCCTCGGCGAAGGGGTTGTCGGGCGTGTGGCACAGCACGTCGACGAGCGGGACCAGCCAGAGGTCACAGGCCAAAGGAGCACTCCTCACAGTGTGGGCGGGGAAGAAGCGTAGTCGCTGAACGCCGCCTTCAGTCCCCTTCGTGCAGGTCCCATACCCACACACCGCCCACCCACTTACCGGGACGCCCGACCAGCCTGTCCACGGTGACGCGCAACTGCTTGTCGTAGTACTGCGGCACGAGGACCAGCGCCCCGGCGTGCCAGTACGCGAAGTCCTTGCGGGCCTGCGCCTGCCAGGCCTCCCCGATCGCGGGGGTGCGCCCGCTGTAGCGCACCTCCCGCAGCAGGGCGGAGGTGTGGCGCGGGACGGCGCCGTAGATCCCGGTGCGGTCCTCGCCGAAGGGGCCGTTGAAGTAGCCGCCGGGCATCCGGAAGCCGAAGTCGGCCGTGGTCTGCCAGTGCAGCGCCTCCGCGTTACCGGGGTCCGGCAGCGGCACCGGGACGAGCGTCTCGCCGGCCCCCGTGTCGACGTACGACCGCCAGGTGCCGTCCGCGATGAACGACGGCACCTCGGGCCGGTCCACCGACTTCAGCGGGGCGGGCACGATCGGCAGCAGCGCCAGCGTGATCGCCAGGAAGCCCACATACCGGGTGCCGAGGCCCGGCGCCGCCGCCAGACGTTCGAAGGCGAGCGCCAGCAGCGTCCCCAGCACCGGCGCGCAGACCATCGCCACCCGGCCCTCGATGACCGACTCGAACAGCGGCCGGTCGGCGAGCAGCGCCCAGGGTCCGGGCAGCACCAGGTCCGTCCGCGGGAGGCGGATCTCGGAGCCGAGGGAGAGGACGGCGGCGGCGACCGCGGTGAAACCGAGCGCCTTCACCAGCGGGCGCTCCCACAGGCGTACGACGATGCCGAGGGCCAGCAGCACCAGCGGCCAGCCGTAGAAGGCGTTCTGTTCGGTCGGGTTGAGGGAGAGCGCGTCCGCCCGCTCCCGGTCGCCCGCGAGGAGCGAGCGCTCGGCGAAGGAGAGCAGGGCGAGGGGGCTGTTCCCGGCGTGGTCACCGTGCCCGATGCTCTTGTAGCTCTGCGGGCCGAAGAACTGCCAGGACAGGAAGAACGCCACCAGGGGGAGCGTGGTCAGGGCCGCGACACCGAGGCCCTTCAGCAGCGGGCGCCAGCAGGCGCGGGTCACGTCCCGCCGTACGGCCCCGTACGCGGCGGCGAACAGCAGCATGCCCATCGCGGCGAGCAGGAGGGGCTCCTCGCCGAGGAAGATCTGATACGCCGTCATCAGGCCGAGGACGACACCGTTCCGTACCGTGCGGGCGCCCGTGCACAGCCGCAGCGCCCGGTCGATGATCAGCGGGATCATGAACAGGACGATGAAGTTCGGGTGCGCGTTGGCGTGGCTGACCATCGGGGGCGCGAACGCGGCGAGGACAGCGCCGGTGAAGGCCGCGCCCCGGTGCCGTACGAGCCGTCGCACGAACAGCCGGTACCAGGCGGCGGCGGTGGCGGCCAGGCCCAGCGTCATGACGAGACCGAGGGAGACCGCCGGCCCCAGGGCGAGCGTCACCGGGGTGAAGGGGACCGACAGGCCCAGCATGACCGTGTTGGCCATGAGGTTCACCCCGTCGGGGAAGCCCTGCAAGTCGGTGAACAGGGGGTTCCTGAGGTGGACGACGTTGTCGGCGGTGACGGCGAAGAACCACTCCCACTGGTTCTGGTCCTGGAGGGAGTCGGGGAGGTAGCGGCCGTTCGGGTCGATCCAGCGGCCGGCGTAGAGGGCCACCGCCATCAGCAGGAAGACGAGGACCGCGAGCATGTCGGCGGGGCGCAGGGAACGCGCCGCCGACCGCGCCGAACGGCCCTTCAGGGAGGCGAGTTCGCCGAGGACGCGGGCGTAGTCCCGGGCGCGGATCTTCGAACCGGGCTGGTGGGACCAGCGGATCGGCACCTCGGCGACGGACCAGTCGGCGCGCCGGAAGTGCCGCAGTATCTCGACGTCGATCCCGAACCCGTCGAGACGGGAGGCGGCGAACGCCTCGCGGGCCCGTTCGCCGTCGAACAGCTTGAACCCGCACTGGGTGTCACGGATTCCGGGCACCACGAGCCCGCGTATCAGCAGGTTGCCCGCGCGGCCGAGGTTCTCACGCAGCCGGTGCTGCCGCCGCTCGACGCGCGCACCCGGTGCCTCGCGGGAGCCGATCGCCGCCGCGTGCCCGTCGCTGAGCGCCTTGTCGAGCTGCTCCAACTCGTCGATGGGCGCGGCGAGATCGGCATCCGTGAGGAGGACCCGGCGGCCGTACGAGGCGCAGACCCCGAGGCGCAGGGCGTGGCCCTTGCCCCGGTTGCGGGGCCCGCCCCTGATGAGCTGCACCCGTGAGTCGCGCTCGGTGACGGCGGCCACGACCTCGCGCGTTCCGTCCGTCGAACCGTCGTCGACGACGAGGACCTCCCAGGTCTCGGCGGCCTCCGTCGCGGTGAGGTGGGCGACGATCGCGTCGAGGGTGGGGGCGAGACGGTGCTCCTCGTTGTAGGCGGGGATGACGACGGACAGATCGACGCCGACCCGGGGGCCGGCGCCCGTGCGGGCCTCGCTCATCCGTCGGCCAGCCGTTCCACGAGGGTCAGCGAGTGGTCGTCGTACTCGGCGATGATCTCCTGTGCGGTGATCGCGTCCCGGCGGGTGAGCGCGTCGACGAGGTCGGTGTACCGGTCCCACAGCCGGCCCCTGAGGTCGTCCGCCCGGCGCAGGTGCTGCACCGCGCACACCCACGACTGCACCCGCAGCCGGTGCAGGAAGTCGGAGAGGTAGGGGTTGCCGAACAGGACGATCAGCTCGCGCCAGAACCGCAGGTCGTAGCCGATCAGGACGTTGAGATCACCGGCGGTCGCGGCCCGCCGGGCCTCCTCGCCGCGCCGCCGTACCCCGGCGAGCGCCGCGGCGGTACGGGTGTCCATCTTCCGGTCGCCGAGCCGGCGGAACATGCCGTCGCCGATGAGGGTGCGGGCCTCGACCATGTGCCGGTAGTCGCCCGGCGAGTACTCGTGCACCTGGAACCCGCGGTGCTGCACCGCGTCCAGCAGTCCCTGCGCGGACAGGTCCACCAGCGCCTCGCGCACGGGCGTCGCCGACACCCCGTACTGCTCGGCGATCTCCTTCACCGTGAACTCCTGCCCCGGCTTCAGTCTGCCGGCCAGCACCTCGTCACGGAGCGCGTCCGCGAGCTGCTGCCGCAGGGTGCTTCGAGTCACGGCGCCATTGCCGCCGCCGGTGCCGGGCATCGTGGTCCGGTTCCCCCATCCGCGTACGCGTACGCATTCCTGTGCGTGGTCTCTGCGTTCTCTTACGAGCACGTCACCTTACGCGTTCGGGTTCCGGGAGCACTGTTTCGGTCGGGCCGGTGTCTCACGCCGCGCGACGGCAGCGCGTCAACCGCGCGACCGGCCTGTCGGGGCAG
Source organism: Streptomyces sp. NPDC030814 (assembly GCF_055572155.1). Taxonomy (NCBI): domain Bacteria; kingdom Bacillati; phylum Actinomycetota; class Actinomycetes; order Kitasatosporales; family Streptomycetaceae; genus Streptomyces; species Streptomyces sp. NPDC030814. The sequence goes on along the minus strand of NZ_JBVIDX010000006.1, from coordinate 291,933 downwards.
CTGTCCGTGTGTGGGGGGGGCCTGTCCCGCGGGGAAAAGGTCCTGGCGCCGGGTGTGGGCGCCAGGACCGGTTGAAGACGCGCAGCAACGGGTCTTCGGGTGTCTCCGGATCACTGTTTTGCCCGCAGTACATCGGAGAAGCTCCGCCACGGCCGAGGGCGGTGACGGATGCAGGATCAAAGATCGGGTATGCCGTGCCGTCAGGTCAACACCGGGATGACGGTGCGGAATTCGCCCCGGCCCCACGGCTTTGACCTGCGGCGGAGTGGGTCGACGGGGTACCGGAAGCGGTGCCTGCGCTCGGGACACCGCTGCGGAATCCGCCGCGAGGGGCCGACCTGCAGGCCACAAAGGTGGGACGCACCTGCGGGAAAGATGCCGGCGTGACCTTTGCGACCAGGGCACATGCACCGCCGGCCGCGGGACCGGCAAAGGGACGCGCCTGCGGTAACGCGGGCCGTGAGTTAGCTCCGCGGCCGACGCATGCTGCAACATCACTTCTCACGAGGGGCGGCAGCAACCGCCTTGCACAGCAACCTCGTTGCCCGCAGTACGCGCACAATTGGAGAAGGAACGTTGACCCTGTTTCCCTGTGGTGTGTCCTCCGCCAGGCCCCGTCCGGTGACCGGCCCCGAGGCCCTGGTTCTGATCGTCATCGTCGTCGTCGCGGCGGCCCTCGCCGCGACGGGCCTCCCGACCGCCGGCGTGGTCCTCCTCGTCGCGGAGGCGGCGGCCCTCGGCCTGCGGCTGCTGCGTCAGCTGCGCAGCGGCCGGGACGAACCGGCCCCCGAGGTCTGACCCCCTCATGGGCCGCCGTGAGAACCCGATCGGTCAGTGCGGCAAGACCCTGCACTCCCTCGCGGCCTGGCTTCGCGCCGGCCGCGAGGCGGTGGGGCTCACCTACGCGGAACTCGCCGCCCGCACCGACTACAGCGCCGACACCCTGGCGCGCGCCGCGTCCGGCCGGAGCGTGCCCAGGAATCTGAAGGTCGTCCTCGCCTATGCGAGGGCCTGCGGCCTGTCCGCCAAGGAAGCCGAGAAGTACTGGAGACTCGCCCGGCGCGACGAGGCACAGGCGCTGATGGTGCTGAGCGGGCGCCGGGGCGGAGTGCACATCAGCCTCGTCAAGGACTTCGCCGACCTGCACTCCGCGATGCTGGAGCTCTACCAGAACGCGGGCTGCCCGCCCCTGCGCAGTCTGGACGCCCGCATCGGCGGCCTGGGGCGGCTGCCGCACAGCACCGCCGGCCGGGTTCTGAAGGGCCGCTCCAAGCCCAGCCGCCCCTTCGTGCAGGCGTTCGCCGAGGCTCTCAGCATGCGCAGGTCCGAACTCCCGGAGTGGGGAAAGGCCTGGGACAGGGCGGATCGCGCCCGGCGCAGCACCCGCACCCGTCTTCGCCGCACCGGGCAGACCGGTCTCCTCGACCGCCTGACCACCCACGATCGCGTCACCCCCCGAGACCTCCAGCTCCTCATGAGCGACCTGGAGTCGTCCGCGCGACGGGGACCGGGCATCAAGCTCCTGGTCCACATCCCCGAGCCGCACGAGACGGAGGCATACCGGGCCGCCCGTATGACCCGCGAACTCCTGGTCGACCAGGCGCAGCGGCGGGGAGACCTGTCCTGCCCCGAGTGCGCGCGGCCGTCCTTCGGGTACGACGACTCGCAGGGCTGGCGGGCCGCGCTGTGCACGGAGTGCAGTTCCCCGGCCGTCGTCGAGCGCGCCGTCCCCTCCGCGCCGCCCCTCGGTTCCCAGGACACCCCGACGCTGTCCCTGAGGGTTCCCGCGTCCGTCGAACGGCCGCGCCTGCCCCGTCGGGTGCCGGGACGCGCGTGGCCCGGCCCCGCGCACGGTTTCACGTCGACGCCGCAGGACGCGGCCGGCCTGGAGACGATCACGGAGAGCGCGCAGTCGGACAGCGCTCGGCCGGACAGCGCTCGGCCGGACAGCGCTCGGCCGGACAGCGCTCGGCCGGTCGGGACGGCGCCCGACTGGCGGTGTCGTACCTGCGGCGACTACCACGAGGCCGACATCCCCTGCCGGACACCGGAACCCGAGGGTCCCCCGGCGGGCGGTACCTCCGCTCCACCCGGCGGCGGACGCGCCGCCGCCGACCCCACGGACCGCCCTTCGTCCGCGCAACGGGCGCTCGGCGACTTCTTCGCCTTCGGCCGTGGTCAGCACGGCGCGCGGGCACCGGGCCACCGGCCCACGGCGGCCGGATTGCCGGTGCGGCTGCGCATCACCATCCCCGGTGGCCGGCCGAGCCCGACGGCCGTGCGTGGGACCGGCCCGGAACAGCCGACCGACTGGTACGCACCCCGCACACCGCGGAACCCCGACTCCCCGGCGGCCGAGGACAGACCTACGGGATCACCCGAGAGATGACGGGCCCCCGGTGTCCACGGTCGCCCCAGGGACACCGGGGGCCGGGACCGCGGCGTTCCGGGACCGCGGCGGTGCGGGCCGCGAAGGCGCGTCAGGTCGTGTACTCGTCCGCCACCGTCAGTGCCGTGTCGAGGGCCGCGAGGCCCTCCTTGGCCTCGGCCTCCGTGATGTTGCACGGGGGCACGACATGGGTGCGGTTCATGTTCACGAAGGGCCACAGGCCCTGTGCCTTGGCGGCGCCCGCGAAGGCCTGCATCGGCGCGTTGGCCTCGCCCGCGGCGTTGTAGGGGACGAGCGGCTCCCGGGTCTCCTTGTTCCGGACCAGCTCCAGCGCCCAGAACATGCCGACGCCGCGCACCTCGCCCACCGAGGGGTGCCGCTCCGCCAGTGCGCGCAGCCCCGGCTCGATGACGGACGCGCCGAGCGCCGCCGCGTTCTCGACGACGCGCTCCTCCGCCATGACGTCGATCGTCGCGACGGCGGCGGCGCAGGCCAGCGGGTGCCCGGAGTACGTCAGACCGCCGGGGTACGGGCGCCGGGCGAAGGTCTCCGCGATGGCGGGCGAGATGGCGACACCGCCGAGGGGGACGTAACCGGAGTTCACGCCCTTGGCGAAGGTCATCAGGTCGGGGACGACGTCGAAGAGGTCGGCCGCGAACCACTCGCCGGTCCGCCCGAAGCCCGCCATGACCTCGTCGAGGACGAAGACGATGCCGTACTTGTCGCACAGCCCCCGCACACCGGCCAGGTAGCCCGGCGGCGGGACCATGATCCCGGCCGTGCCCGGCACGGTCTCCAGGATGATCGCGGCGATGGTCGACGGCCCCTCGAAGGCGATCGTCGTCTCCAGGTGCTCCAGGGCGCGGGCGCACTCCTGCTCCTCGGTCTCCGCGTAGAAACGGGACCGGTAGAGGAAGGGCGCCCAGAAGTGCACGACCCCGGCGGTGCCGGCGTCGGAGGCCCAGCGGCGGGGGTCGCCGGTGATGTTCACCGCCTGCTGTGTGCCGCCGTGGTACGAGCGGTACGCGGACAGCACCTTGGGGCGGCCGGTGTGGAGGCGGGCCATGCGGACGGCGTGCTCGACGGCGTCGGCGCCGCCGTTGGTGAAGAAGATCTTGTCCAGGTCGCCCGGGGTGCGCTCCGCGATCAGCCGGGCCGCCTCCGAACGGGCCTCGATCGCGAACGCCGGGGCGAACGTGGTGAGCGTCGCCGCCTGCTCCTGGATGGCCGCGACGACCTTCGGGTGCTGGTAGCCGATGTTCGTGTAGACGAGGCCGCTGGTGAAGTCCAGGTAGCGCTTGCCTTCGTAGTCCCAGAAGTACGACCCCTCCGCGCCGGCGACTGCGAGCGGGTCGATGAGCTCCTGGGCGGACCAGGAGTGGAACACGTGCGCACGGTCCGCCGCCTTCACCGCGGCGCCGAGCTGGGGGTTGGGCTGAGGGGTCATGGCGTCGAGGGTAGGTGCCGGTGGTGCGGCCCCGACATCGGCGTCCTGTCTGCGGCAGGGCGCCGCACCGCGACAGTGTGTCGCCCCAGGGGGCCGGTTGGGCGCCGGGTGAGGGGTGGCACCTGTTGTACGCCGGATGCGGGTGGGTGGGGGTTGTTCGCGCAGCTTCCCGCGCCCCGGAGGGCCGGGCCTGCGGCCCGCCCTCCCCTGAAAAGCGCGGGGCAGCCCCGGTGCTTTCCGGGACGCGGGGAACTGCGCGAGAAACCACGACGCACCCGCACCCGCCGAAGAGACGGCGCACCCCGAGCTATAACGCGGCCCCCATTGACAGCATCCTGGCAAAGTGTCAGCATGCTGTCATAGCAGCGAACGGCCCCGGAGGAGAAGCCATGACCAGCGCCCCCGTCCACCTCGCCGTCTACGACACCTACGCCGACTGGGAGACCGGCCACACCACCGCCTGGCTGGCCCGCGCCGGCCACGAGATCCGCACGGTCGGCCCGGCAACAGACCCCGTGCGGACCATCGCCGGCGTCCGGATCCAGCCGGATGCCCCCCTCGCGGACCTCCGCCCGCAGGACAGCTCTCTGCTGATCCTCACCGGCGCGGACCTCTGGGACACCGGCGACGACCTCGCCCCGTTCGCCCGCAAGGCGCGGGAGTTCCTGGCCGCCGGCGTCCCCGTCGCCGCGATCTGCGGGGCGACCGCCGGGCTCGCCCGGGAAGGGCTGCTGGACGACCGGGCCCACACCAGCGCGGTCCCCTTCTATCTCGCCGCCACCGGTTACAAGGGTGCCGAGCACTACGTCGACGCGGACGCCGTGACTGACGCGGACGGCCTGCTGGTCACCGCGGGCCCCACCGAACCCGTCGCCTTCGCCCGCGAGGTCCTCCGGCTCCTCGGCGTCTACGAGGGCGAGGTGCTCGACGCCTGGTACCGCCTGTTCCACGACTCGGACCCGGAGGCGTACGCCGTCCTGGAAGCCGCCGCCCGATGAGCCGCGCACGGCAGGACCTGCTCAGCCGCACCGCCCTCGGGATCTTCCGGCTCAACGGCCAGTTCCTGTCCGTCGCGGACGAGCTGGCCCGACCGGCGGGACTCACGGCGGCCTGGTGGCAGGTCCTCGGCGCGGTGCTCCCCGAGCCGCTGCCCGTCTCCGGTGTCGCCCGCGCGATGGGCATCACCCGGCAGAGCGTCCAGCGCGTCGCCGACCTCCTCGTCGACCGGGGCCTCTCCGAGTACGTCCCCAACCCGGCCCACCGCCGCGCCAAGCTCCTCACCCCGACCCCGGCCGGCCGCGCCGCCGTCGCGAAGATCAACCCCGGTCACGCGGCCCTCGCCGACCGGCTCGCCGAGGCCCTCGGCGAGGAGCGGTTCGCGGAGACCGTACGGGTCCTGGAAGGTCTGTCGGCAGTGCTGGAGGACCTGTCCGCCGGGCGGGAGGCTGTTACGGAACCGTAGACACCGGCTCGCCCGCCACCTCCTGCCTCCGCACTACGATCGGTTCGTTGCGCACGTTCGGCACGTTCGGCATGTACACGGCGTAACCGTACGTACGCGACAGGCGTGCGTACACCTACGTACGCGCGCGTACAGATGCGCTGGGGATCGCACGGGGGAGAGGCGGGGCGGTGGCCATGGAGAAGCTCGGGCCGGGGGATCCGCAGCGGATCGGGGCGTACCGGTTGCTCGCGCGGCTGGGCGCCGGCGGGATGGGCAACGTGTATCTGGCGCGGTCCGACCGCGGCCGTACCGTCGCCGTGAAGCACGTACGGCAGGAACTGGCCGTCCAGGAGGAGTTCCGGGCCCGGTTCCGGCAGGAGGTGCAGGCCGCCCGGCAGGTCGGCGGGTACTGGACCGCGCCGGTGCTGGACGCGGACACCGAGGCCGACATCCCGTGGGTGGCCACCGGATACGTCGCCGGCCCGTCCCTCCAGGCCGTGGTCGGCAGGGACCACGGCGCGCTGCCCGAGCGGACGGTGCGCATCCTCGCCGCCGGACTCGCCCACGCGCTGGAGGACATCCACGCGGCGGGACTCATCCACCGCGACCTCAAGCCGTCCAACGTCCTCGTGACGATCGACGGGCCCCGCGTCATCGACTTCGGTATCGCGCGGGCGCTGGAGACGGTCACCGACGGCGGCCTCACCCGCACCGGCGCCCTCGTCGGTTCGCCCGGCTTCATGGCGCCCGAGCAGGTGCGCGGCGACCGCATCACCCCCGCCTGCGACGTCTTCTGTCTGGGCTCCGTCCTCGCCTACGCCGCGACCGGCGACCTCCCCTTCGGCGCCGCCAACTCCGGCGTCCACGCGCTGATGTTCCGCATCGCCGAGGAGGAACCCGACCTGGTGGGCCTGCCCGAGGGGCTCTACGACCTCGTACGGGACTGCCTGCGCAAGGACCCCGCCGCCCGCCCCACGCTCGCCCAGATCCTCCAGCGCACCGGCGCCGAGGACACGGTCTTCGCGGGGCGCTCCCGCGACCCCTGGCTCCCGAGCGCCCTCGTCGCCCAACTCGGCCGCCACGCGGTCCAGTTGCTGGACGCGGAGGACCCGGAGGAGGCCGCGCCGGGGAGCCAGGGGCAGAACGGGGCGGGCGCCCTGGGCGCAGCCGGGGCCGCGGGGGCTGCCGGGGCTTCAGCGGGCGGGGCCGGGCAGGGCGCTCCGGCGGGGGCGCCCGATCTCACCAAGCAGCTGCCCTCCGCTGCCGACGGGCTCAATGGCGCCCCCGGTCACGCCGGGGCGCAGGGCGGTGCCGTGCCGCCTCCGCCAGGTACGCCGGGCTCCGCCCCGCTCGACCGGCTGCCCACGCAGATCGTGGGGGCGGGCTCCCAGCCGCCTTTGCCGGGCGCGCCGCCCAGCTCCGCCGCGTACGGCTTCCCGCAGCAGCCACCGGCGCCTCCGCAGCACCCGCAGCCCACCGCCGGGTACGGACAGCCGCCGGGCGCGGCCCCCGGCTACGGCTATCCGCAGGGCGCCCCGCAGGGCCAGGCCGCGTACGGCGCCTACGGGCAGCAGCCGTACGCCGACCAGCAGCCGTACGCGGGACAGCCGCCGTACGGCGGTCACCAGGCCGCACCGGGCGGGCTCGGCGCGACCCCTCCGTACGGGCCGACCCCCCTCCAGGGCCCCGGCGGTCGGCCGAGACCGGAGCGGAGAGGCGGCAGGCGTTCCTCCGTGCTGCTCGTCGTGGTCGCCCTGGTCGTGGCGCTCGGCGCGGGCGGCTCGGTCTACGCGCTGATGAAGAAGGGGGAGGAGGGGGGCAAGGAGAACGAGGGCAAGGGCGGGCCGACGACGAGCGGGCCCGAGACCCCCGGGCCGACGACGCCCGAGCCGACAGACCCGGAGACCTCCCCGGAGCCCACCACCGAGTCCCCGGACGCGGGCACCATCCCGCAGGAGTTCCTCGGCACCTGGAACGCGACCCTCGACGGCTCCGACGGCTCCGACACCCGGGCACTCGTCATCCAGCAGGGCGAGGTCGGCGACCCCGTGCTCTCCCTCACGGCGGACGGCCCGCTCGAAGGGGGCGGTACGTACCACTGTGTGTTCGAGGCGGAGCTGAGCGAGGCGCCGGACGACGACGGCCCCCTCGAGATCGGCCCCTCCACCGTCACCGAGGGCGAACCGGCCACCTCCTGCTCGCCGGGCGCCGCCACCACCGTCACCCTCCTTCCCGACGGCCGCCTGCGCCGCGTGGACACGGCGGGCAAGTCGGTGACGTACACGAAGGGCGACTGAGCCGGCCGGCGCACCCCGGTTCGCATGGCGACTCAGGGGCCGCGGGATCCGCGGCGACCGCGGGCCCGTCGTGGTCGTCCGTGCGGTTCCCCGCGCCCCTGAAAGCAGGGTCTGCGCCCCGCGCTCTTCATGAAGGGCAGGCCGCACGTCCAACCCTTCAGGGGCGCGGGGAACCGCGCGACCAGCCCCCGTCCACCCGCGGCCGGCGTACGGCGACGCCGCCCCCGCCAGAGGCCTTGGCCGACGTACTCCCGCGCCGCCCGCCGAGGGTCACCGCGCCTCCGGCGGCCGCTGCCGCGGCATGTTCGGCCGTGCCCCCGGCGGCATCGGCGGCCGGCCGGGTGGGATCTCCGCGGGGCGGGAGACCGACCCCCCGGTCTGGATGCCCAGCGGCGCGGCCCCCGCCCCGAAATGCACCATCCAGTCCGCGGTCTCGGCCCGCACCAGCTCCGTCACGTCCTCCGAGAACCGCCGCAGCACCCCGAGGCACCGCTCCGCGGCCTCCCCGGCCGTCCCCTCCGTCGGCCCGAGCACCTCGCGCGCGCTCTCCGACGCCCAGTCGAACTGGAGTGCCTGGAGTCGCCGCTGCACCGCCTGTGCCGTGGCGACATCCCTCATCCACCCGGAGGTGACCCCGAAGAACCGATCCACCACCACACAGGCCACACACCCCAGCAACGCCAAATACCCCCAGGGCGCCATACCGCTCACCACCCCGGTGACGTCCAGCAGCGGCAGCCCGGCCCCCGCGAGGGCACCCACCGCCGCCCCCACCCGCAGCATCCGCGCCGCCAGCCGTTTCCCCATGCGGTCCGCGAGATACCACGCGGCGGTCTCCAGCGCCGCCCGCTCCACCCACCGGTACAGCTCGTCCAGCCGCTCCGCCGGCACCGCCCAGTCCCCGTGCGGAAAGGGCCGCCCGGTCAGATCACCCGCCCACGGCCCGGCCGCCTCCGTCCACGGCTCCGCCCACAGCCCGGACCCCTCACCCCGCCCGTCCTGGGGGGACCCCTCGGGCCGCATCTCCGGCTGGCTCACCCGGTACTCCCTACAGACGACGCTGATGACGACAGTGCGAGACGCGTCCGCACCGCCGTGCCACGGGCCGTGCGCACGCGCTCTTCCTACCTCCCAACGGGTGGCGAAAACCCCGGTTTCATGGCTTTTCCGCCTGGAAGAGATTCTTGATCAGGTATACGAATTCCCGCCTCGTCACTCGAAAGAGTGGCGCCGCGTGGGCCGGGCCGACCACGTAGGCTCGTGGGCGACCGCAAGAGAGCGAAACGAGGGAGCTGAACGTGATCCCCGGTGGTGGCCAGCCCAACATGCAGCAGCTGCTCCAGCAGGCCCAGAAGATGCAGCAGGACCTGGCGAGGGCACAGGAGGAGCTCGCGAACACCGAGGTCGACGGCCAGGCGGGCGGCGGCCTGGTCAAGGCCACGGTCAACGGCTCCGGCGAGCTGCGCGCCCTGAAGATCGACCCCAAGGCGGTGGACCCGGAGGACACCGAGACCCTCGCCGACCTGATCGTCGTGGCCGTCCAGGCGGCCAACGAGAACGCCCAGAACCTCCAGCAGCAGAAGCTGGGCCCCCTCGCCCAGGGCCTCGGCGGCGGTTCCGGCATCCCCGGCCTGCCCTTCTGAACCGTCCCTCCCCGCCACTGACCCCATCCGTGCCCCGTACCGCCTTCCTCGGACCGGCGGCGGCCGACTACGGTACGTACTGAAAGACACCAGGAAGGACGGCAGTCCGTGTACGAAGGCGTGGTCCAGGACCTCATCGACGAGCTGGGGCGGCTGCCCGGCGTCGGTCCCAAGAGCGCGCAGCGGATCGCCTTCCACATCCTTCAGGCGGAGCCGACGGACGTACGGCGTCTCGCGCAGGCCCTGATGGAGGTCAAGGCGAAGGTCCGCTTCTGCGCGACCTGCGGCAACGTCGCGCAGGAGGAGCTGTGCAACATCTGCCGCGACACCCGCCGCGACCCGTCGGTCATCTGTGTCGTGGAGGAACCGAAGGACGTCGTCGCCATCGAGCGGACCCGTGAGTTCCGGGGCCGGTACCACGTCCTCGGCGGCGCGATCAGCCCCATCGAGGGCGTCGGCCCCGACGACCTGCGGATACGGGAACTCCTCGCCAGGTTGGCCGACGGTACGGTCACGGAGCTGATCCTGGCCACCGACCCGAACCTGGAGGGCGAGGCCACGGCCACGTACCTCGCCCGCATGATCAAACCCATGGGCCTCAAGGTCACCCGCCTGGCCAGCGGCCTCCCGGTGGGCGGCGACCTGGAATACGCGGACGAGGTGACCCTCGGCCGCGCCTTCGAGGGGAGACGATTGCTGGATGTCTGACGCCACGCTGCACGCGACCGGCCAGAACCCGGACGATTTCGCCGTCCAGATCGCGGACCAGATCGAGAGCTTCCTGGTCGCGGTCACCGAGGTGGCCAAGGGCGACGAGCCGGACTCGGCCGTCCCCTTCCTGCTGCTGGAGGTCTCCCAGCTCCTCCTGGCGGGGGGCCGCCTCGGCGCGCACGAGGACATCGTGCCGGACGAGCGCTACGAGCCCGACCCGGGCCCCGAGCAGGACGTCGACGAGCTGCGCGAACGCCTGGCCGCCATGCTCGACCCGGTCGACGTCTACTCCGAGGTCTTCGACCCGTACGAGCCCCGCAAGGCGCCCGTGCCGGCCCGTATCTCCGACGACCTCGTCGACGTCATGGCCGACCTCCGCCACGGCATGGCCCATTACCGCGCGGGCCGCACCACCGAGGCGCTGTGGTGGTGGCAGTTCTCCTACTTCTCCAACTGGGGCTCGACCGCCTCGGCCACCCTCCGCGCCCTCCAGTCCCTGGTCGCGCATGTCCGCCTCAACCAGCCACTGGCCGAACTCGACGGCCTCGACACCGACCAGGAACTCATGGGCGACGAAACCCTGGAGTTCGAGGCGGGCAAGGTCATGGCGGAGGAGATCGCCGGGCCGCTGGGGTTGCGGAAGGTCAAGTAGACCGACGGGTGAGCACACGGCGGGAGCGCGGCGCGTGAGCCGCCGACTCCCGCCGCATGCATGACGAGCGGCACCCACCGGCGGTCGTCATGGGACGTATGAGTGCCTCGCACGACCATCGCCCCCACCGCGGACGCCTCCGGACCCCCAGGGGTGCTGAGACCGGTCGGCCGAGGCCTCGGGCCGGGCATGATGCCCCCATGACACTCAAGCCATGGGCATGGGCGGGGATCGGCGTCTGCGGGGCGGGCGTCGCCACACTGGTCGGCTTCGCCTTCGTCGACCTGGGGACGGCGGACCAGATCGCCAGTGTGGCCGGGGGGTCGGTGGGCCTCATCGGCCTTGTGCTCGCCGTCGTCGCCCAGTTCGGCGGCTCCTCCGCACCGTCGGCACCGCCCACCGCGCCCGCGAGTCCCCCGCAGGTCACCGCGTCCGGCGCCGGCGCGATCGCCGCCGGCGGCGGCATCGGTGCGGCCTCCACCGGGGGCGCGCCCCTCCCGGCGCCCGCGTCCCCGGCGCCGACCCCCGCGCCCGCGCCGCCGACGGGTGGGGTGACCGCGTCGGGTCCCGGTTCCATCGCCGCGGGCGGCGACATCGGAACGGCGTCCACGGGCACCTGACGCGGTGACGGCGGCCCGCGGATTTCCTGTCCACGGCGCCTGATGGGGCCCGGTACCGGCGGTAGCGTATGCACCGTCGTACGTACTGCGTGGCTCCCCCCGACAAGGAACCGGACCAACGACGTGACCGTTCTCCTGCTCCTTCTCACCGCCGTGGCCCTGACCGCCGCCTTGCTGGGCCCCCGTGCGCTGCTCCGGGCCGGCTGGCCGGAGCGGGAACCCGTGGTCGCGCTGTGGGCGTGGCAGTGTCTTCTCGCGGCGGCGTTGCTCAGCTGTCTCGCGGCGCTGGTGCTGGGTGCGGCGGCCGTGTTCGAGACGGTCCGGACGCATGCCTTCGCGCCCGCGCCGCCGGCCGTGACCGCCGCGTACGACCTCACCGCCGCGCCGCCCTGGACGGCCGTCCTGACCCTGCTGCTGGCCTGCGGGGCCGCGTGGAGCGGCGCCATGCTCGCCCGGGAAGTCGTCGAGGCCCGGCGCCGCCGGCACCTGCGGCGTGCCCATCTGCGCGAGCGGGCCCCCGATCTGCCAGCGGGCCTGCCCGACGCGCAGGGCCCGCTGCTGGTGCTGGAGGACGAGTACCCGGACGCCTGGCTGATGCCCGGCGCCCCTCCCCAACTGGTCGTCACCACCGGCGCGTTGCACAAGCTGACCGACCGTCAGCTGGACGCCGTGCTCGCCCACGAACTCGGCCACGCCCGCGCCCGCCACGACTGGCTGCTCCACCTCTCCACCGCTCTCGCGACCGGCTTCCCGCGCGTCCCGCTCTTCGCGCACTTCGCCGACCAGACCCACCGACTCGTCGAACTCGCCGCCGACGACACGGCGTCCCGCCGCTGCGGCCACCTCACCACCGCGCTCGCCCTGATCGAACTGAACCAGCACCGGGGCGTGTTGAGCTGCGCCAACACCCGCCGGCTGCTCGGCGACCGGGTGGAGCGGCTCCTGTCGCCGCCGCCCCGCCTGGACCGGACCCGCCGCGCGGCGACCACGACCGTCGCCGCGCTCCTCGCCCTCCTCCCGCTCCTCATCGCCTTCGCTCCGGCGCTGGGGACGCTCTAGGGCTGTGACCGGACAGGTTCACCGGCTCGCGGCGTCCGGCACGGCACCGAAGGGCTTTCCCGTAATCCCCGGCGGGCGCACGACGCCGGCTGCGGCACCTCGTCGCGTTGTCGGAGCGCCCGCATACATCCCGTGTGCGGACGCCCCTCCGCCTTGCGATGCTCCCCCACTGCCTGAACGGCGTGGGAGGTGCCCTCAGCATCCGACGGCGTGCGCTGATCCACCGCGGATCACGGGACAGCCCTGAGCCGGCGTTGTCGCATCACCCGCGTACCTCCAGTACGCGGGTGACACTCCGCTTGCGATGCTCCCCCACCGTCGCGTTGTCGGAACGCCCGCATACATCCCGTGTGCGGACGCCCCTCCACCTTGCGATGCTCCCCCACTGCCTGATCGGCGTGGGAGGTGCCCTCAGCATCCGAGGCCGTGCGCTGATCCACCGCGGATCACGGGACAGCCCTGAGCCGGCGTTGTCGCATCACCCGCGTACCTCCAGTACGCGGACACCCCTCCACCTTGCGATGTTCCCCCACTGCCTGAACGGGCGTGGGAGGTGCCCCCAGCGCCGGACGCCACGAGCTGTCCGGCAAACCTGTCCGGTCACAGCGCTAGCGGTCCGACTGTTCCCGCAGGAAGTCCATCAGGACGGCGGTGAGTTCGGCGGGGGCGTCCTCCTGGACGAGATGCCCCGCGCCCGAGATCGGCTCGAATCGCGCACCCGGGATGCGGGCGGCCAGCTCCCGCCCCTTCGCCAGGGGAATCCAGCCGTCGTCCTCGCCCCAGCACACCAGCACCGGGATGCCGATCTCCCCGTACCGGTCCTGGATCTCGTCGGTGTGGGCCTGGTCCGCCTGGGCGATCTGCCGGTAGAAGGCGGGCTGCCCGTGTTCGCCGAGCCACGGCTGGACGAGCCGGTCGATGACCGCCGGGTGCAGCCCGGGTCCGCTGGCGGAACTCACGTACTCCCTCACGAGGGCCTGGTGCAGCGTGGGAGGCAGCTGTTCGAAGACGTCGGCGTGCCGGCCGAGCAGCCGGAAGGACGGGGAACCCCACGGCGCCAGCGCCACGGGATCGACGAGGGCCAGCGCGCGGTAGGGGACCCCGTGCAGCAGATGGGCCCGCAGGGAGACGGCCCCACCGAAGTCGTGCGCGACCACGGAGGGTTCCCTCAGCCCCCACTGCGTCAGCAGCTCGGCGAAGACCCGTCCCTGGGCGGCCAGGGAGACGTCCTGACCGGTGTGCATGTCCGACTCCCCGTACCCGGGCATGTCCCACACGAACACCTGGTACCGGCCGGTGTCTGCCAGCGCTTGCGCGATGCCGCGCCAGACGTAGGAGGAGAAGGGGGTTCCGTGACACAGCACGACCGGGTCCTGCCCGTCCCCGGCCATGCCCCACCGCACGTCCCCCGACGCACTACGGAAAGTCTCAGTCAGCGGCACTTCGCTCATGGCTGTCTGCTACCCCGGTGAACGCCGTCGTCACGGCGGCGAGCAGCAACTCCGGCTGCGCGTAAGGTCTTTCCGGCGCAGACCGGCGTCCACAGGACCGTTCGCCTCCCATGGTCGCGCACCATGTCGCCGTAGCGCCGCGTGACCTCGTGGGACGCCTCCCTGCACCCGCAGGCCGGCCATGGCGGCCCAGCGGTGGCGAAACCGCGGCAGTGGGACAGGGGTGGACGTTGCGGGCATGAGAATCCTGCGCGTGGTGGTGAGCGCATGTCTTCCGGCTACAAGTTGCGTGCGGTTTACGGCAGTTCGCCGACCGCTGAGCACGTTGGCTGAGCAACTCACCGTAAGTTGTCCGCCTCTTGCATGGGCCCTGTATCTCCGCTGCACGGCCCCTAACCAGCTCCACGCGAACCTGGAGTCACTTCCACCGCACCAGAAGCGGAGGCAGTACACCCCCACTTCGCACGGGAGATCGTGATGACCCGCAAGAACCGGATACGCGCCGCCATCGTGACCGCCACCGCCCTCGTCACCGCCGGTACGGTGACCGCCGGCGTCAGCATGGCCGGCGCCGAGTCCGCGCCGAAGAAGCCCTCCAAGAAGGAGATCGCGGCGCTCTTCGACGGCTGGAACAAGTCGCTGCAGACCGGTGACCCGAAGAAGGTGGCCGACCGCTACGCGAAGGACGCGGTACTGCTGCCGACCGTCTCCAACAAGGTCCGCACGAACCGCGCCGGAATCGTCGACTACTTCCACCACTTCCTGGAGAACAAGCCCCGGGGCGAGAAGGTCCAGACGATCATCAACGTCCTGGACGGCAACTCCGCGATCGACGCCGGCGTCTATCAGTTCACGCTCACTGACCCGAAGACCGGCGACAAGCGCGTGGTCACGGCCCGCTACACGTACGAGTACGAGAAGCGCAACGGCGTCTGGAAGATCGTGAACCACCACTCGTCGGCGATGCCCGAGGGCTGATCACCGGCACCAGTACCGGTGGCTGAGCTTCACCCCCCGGCTCAGCCACCCCCGTGCCGCGCCGCCCGCAGGGTGAGGGCGACGCACAGGCCGCCCCTTGGCGCGTCCTTGAGGATCACGGTTCCGCCGTCGTCGGTGACGAGTTGCTTGACGACGGCGAGACCGAGGCCCGAGCCGGACCTCCCGGTGAGGCCCTGGCCGCGCCAGAAGCGGTCGAAGGCACGTGACTTCTCCGCGTCCGACATACCGGGCCCCTCGTCCAGCACCGACAGCACCACCTCGTCGCCCCGGGCTTCCACGCGCACGGTGATGGTCGCACCGTCCGGTGAGACCTCCAGGGCGTTCGACAGCACGTTGTCCAGGACCTGGTCCAGATGACCGGGACTGGCCAGCACGAGCGGCCGGCCGTCGGCACTCCCCCTGAGCGTGATGGTGACTCCGCGCTCGTCGGCGGCCGGTCTCCACACATCCAGGCGCTCCTGGATGACCTCCCGCAGGGACAGCGGTTCCGCCGCCGTCACCTTCGCCTCGGCCCGGGCCAGCACCAGCAGCCCGTTGACGAGACGGCTCATCCGGACCACCTCGGCGGTGGCCTGCTCCACGTCCTCCCGTACGAACTCGTCGTCGACCCCGTCCGCGATGTTGTCCAGCGACAGCCGGAGCGCGGTCAGCGGGGTGCGCAGCTGGTGCGAGGCGTCCGCCACGAAGATGCGCTGTGAGGCGATGAGCGTGTCCAGGCGCTCGCTCGCCTGATTGAGGGTGCGCGCCAGGGTCTGTGTCTCCTGCGGGCCCGTGATCGCGGAACGCGCCTTCAGGTCGCCGTCGCTCATCCTGCTCGCCATCTCGTTGAGCTGGCGCAGCGGAGCGGTCAGCCGCCGCGCGGCGAACACGCCGATGCCCGCGGCCGCCAGCAGGACGAGGACGGCCAACCCCGCCCGGAAACCCCAGATCTGCCAGAGCCGGTCCGTGAGGTGGTCGGTGGAGAACTTGATCCGGACGGCGCCGACGACCTCGTCCGTCTGCTCCTTCCCGTCCGTCTTCGCCCTGTCCGTCTTCGTCCCGCGCGTCTTCGTTCCGTCCGCCTCCTTGGCGTCCGGGGAGCGTTCGAAGGCCGGGACGGTGACCACCAGGTTCTTGCCCCAGATGAAGTCGGAGCCCCAGTCGACGGTCTTCTCGCCCCGCTCCAGGGCCCTCGCCAGCGCCGGATCCGGCGTCGGCCGCCGCAGTGTCTCTTGTACGCACCGGTCGGTGGTGGAGACCTCGACCTTCTCCTGGTTCTTCGGATACGCCCCGGCCATCTTCGCCAGCGCCTCGCAGGAGGCGACGTCACCGGTGCCGAGGAGCCGGGCCATCGTCCTGGCCTCGCGGGTGATGGACTCCTCGGTGTCGTCCCGCAGCTGCTTGGTGAGCGTGAACGCCACCGGCACGGTGAACAGGGCGATCGCCACAGCCACGAGGAGCACATAGCTGCGGATGAGCTGGCGGATCATGGCGTGCCGCTGCTTCCGTGGGCGCCGCCGGTGGTGGTGCCGCCGTTCCCGTTCGCGCCGCCGGGCGTGCCGCCGTTGCGCCCGCTCGCGCCGCCCAGGGCACCGGCGTTCTCGTCGGCGCCGTTCACGATGAGCCGGAAGCCCACACCGCGCACCGCCTCGATCGTGATCGCCCCGGCCAGCTTCCGTCGCAGCGCCGCCACATGCACGTCGAGCGTCTTCGTCGGGCCGAACCAGTTCGCGTCCCAGACGGCCTCCATGATCTGCTCGCGCGACATCAGCGCGCCCGGCTCCTCGGTGAGGAACGCCAGCAGGTCGTACTCCTTGGGGGCCAGCGCCACCTCCGCGCCGTCCAGGTGCACCCGCGCTGCCTTGCGGTCGAGGGTGAGGCGCGGGCCGTACCGGTCGGGGCCGGCCGGGGGCGCGTCGGCGGGACGGGGCTGCACCCGGCGCATCACCGCCCTTATCCGGGCTATGACCTCGCGCACCCCGAACGGCTTGGACACATAGTCGTCGGCGCCGAGTTCGAGGCCGACCACCCGGTCCGTCTCGTCGCTGCGGGCACTGATCACGATGATCGGTACGGCACTGCGGTGGCGCATCGCCTTGCAGACGTCGAGCCCGTCGGTGTCGGGCAGTCCGAGATCGAGGAGCACCACGTCGTACGGGCCGTCGTACGACAGCGCCGCCCCGCCCGTGGTCACCCACTCCACCTCGAAGCCGTATCGCTGCAGCCCACGCCGGAGCGATTCGGCGACCGGCTCGTCGTCTTCCACCAGAAGTACGCGCACAGGCGAACCATAATCGTTGAACTTTGAGACGGTCAGTCGCCTGGAAGGTCGCCTGGCTCCGGGCTCCGGCTGGGGACCGACGTCGACAGGGAGGGGTGCGCTCAAGGTGGAGGCGTCGGGCAGGACGTGCGGGAGGCGGTACGCCTGCCGGAACGCGCCCATGGCGTCGCCGTACGGTTCCTGGGGGCCGAGCACCACAGCGCGCTCGTGGTGGCGAGCAACCTTGCTCTGGCGTACGTGGAGGCCGGTGACACCGACCGCGCCGTCTCCCTGATGCGGTGGGTCCGCGAGGTCGGCGAGCGGGTCCTGGGCGAGTACACCCCCGAGTACGGGGTGCTCCTCGGCAACCTGGGATCGGTGCACCACGCGGCCGACGACCTGGACACGGCGACCGACCTGCACGCCCGGTCGGTGGAGATCCTGCGGAACACCGTGGGCCGCGACGACCCCCGGACCTTCCGCGCCCGCCCGGGGCAACCTGCTCAACGACCTGATCACGGCCGGCCGCGGCGCGCAGGCGGTGCAGGTCATGGAGGAGTACCTGGCGGACTGCGTGCGGCGCCACGGCGAGGACCATCCGGCCACGCTGCACGCCCGCAACAACCTGGCCGGGGCGTACCAGCACGCCGGGAGCCTCGACAAGGCCATCGACCTGCTGCGCCGCAACGTCGCCCACCGTGAGCGGCTCCTCGGCCGGGACCACCCGCAGACCTCGCTGTCGCTGAACAACCTCGTCGGCGCCCTCCTGCGGGCGGGCCGGGCGGACGAGGCCGCGGCCGTGTACGAGCGGGCCCTGGCGGCGTACGCACGCTCACTCGGCGCGGACCATTCCCACGTCAGGAAGGTGCGCGACAACCTTCAGGACGCGCGCCGGGCGGCCCGCGACGGAACTGCGCCCCCCGAGTGACCTCGCCCACTTTGAGGACTGCGGTGTGCCCGGGGCGGGCAGGGACAACCCCGGAGCGGCCTGGCCACCGACGGTCTCCCGGCGAAGAAGGCGGGGCGAAACCCGGCGGAGGCCCGCAGAAATCCGAGGCGATCGAAAGGTGAGCGGGACATCTCACCATGCGGGAGCCCGGGGGCGGAATTCGGCCGCTCGATAGACTGAGCCGACCGCAGTACGTGTGTATGTGCGGATAAGGGACGAAACCGAGCGAGGAGCGCACGTGGGCCTTGTCGTGCAGAAGTACGGAGGCTCCTCCGTAGCCGATGCCGAGGGCATCAAGCGCGTCGCCAAGCGGATCGTGGAAGCCAAGAAGAACGGCAACCAGGTGGTTGTCGTGGTCTCCGCGATGGGCGACACGACGGACGAGCTGATCGATCTCGCCGAGCAGGTGTCTCCGATGCCTGCCGGACGTGAGTTCGACATGCTGCTGACCGCCGGAGAGCGTATCTCCATGGCCCTGCTGGCCATGGCGATCAAAAACCTGGGCCACGAGGCCCAGTCGTTCACCGGTAGCCAGGCAGGCGTCATCACCGACTCGGTCCACAACAAAGCCCGGATCATCGACGTCACGCCCGGCCGTATCCGGGAGTCCATCGACCAGGGCAACATCGCCATCGTCGCCGGCTTCCAGGGCGTCAGCCAGGACAAGAAGGACATCACGACGCTGGGCCGCGGCGGGTCGGACACGACCGCCGTCGCGCTGGCCGCCGCGCTCGACGCCGAGGTCTGTGAGATCTACACCGACGTCGACGGTGTCTTCACCGCCGACCCGCGGGTCGTGAAGAAGGCCCGGAAGATCGACTGGATCTCCTTCGAGGACATGCTGGAGCTGGCCTCGTCCGGCTCCAAGGTGCTGCTCCACCGCTGCGTGGAGTACGCCCGCCGCTACAACATCCCGATCCACGTCCGTTCGTCCTTCAGCGGACTGCAGGGCACGTGGGTCAGCAATGAGCCGATTGAGCAAGGGGACCAGAAGGTGGAGCAGGCCATCATCTCCGGTGTCGCGCACGACACCTCCGAGGCCAAGGTCACGGTCGTCGGCGTCCCGGACAAGCCGGGCGAGGCCGCCGCGATCTTCCGCGCCATCGCCGACGCCGAGATCAACATCGACATGGTGGTGCAGAACGTCTCCGCCGTGACCACCGGTCTCACCGACATCTCCTTCACCCTCCCCAAGACCGAGGGCCGCAAGGCGATCGACGCGCTGGAGAAGAACAAGGCCGGCATCGGCTTCGACTCCCTGCGCTACGACGACCAGATCGGCAAGATCTCCCTGGTCGGCGCAGGCATGAAGACCAACCCGGGTGTCACGGCCTCCTTCTTCGAGGCGCTGTCCGACGCGGGCGTCAACATCGAGCTGATCTCCACCTCCGAGATCCGCATCTCCGTCGTGACCCGAGCCGACGACGTCCCGGAGGCCGTGCGCGCCGTGCACACCGCCTTCGGACTCGACTCCGACAGCGACGAGGCCGTCGTCTACGGAGGCACCGGCCGATGACGGTCCGTTCGTACGGTCCGTACGGCGGCGGCACCGGCCGTTGATGGCCGTCGCCGCCGGGCGGGCCGGCAGGCCGACGCTCGCGGTCGTGGGGGCGACCGGGGCCGTCGGCACCGTCATGCTCCAGCTCTTGTCCCACCGCGCGGACATCTGGGGCGAGATCCGTCTGATCGCCTCCCCTCGCTCGGCCGGCCGCAAGCTGGCCGTGCGCGGGGAGGAGGTCGAGGTCCTTGCCCTCGCCGAGGAGGTCTTCGACGGGGTCGACGTCGCCCTGTTCGACGTGCCCGACGAGATCGCGGAGCGCTGGGCGCCGATCGCGGCGGCCAAGGGCGCGGTGGTGGTGGACAACTCGGGCGCCTTCCGGATGGACCCGGAGGTGCCCCTCGTCGTCCCCGAGGTCAACCCGCACGCCCTGCGCGTCCGGCCGCGCGGCATCGTCGCCAACCCCAGCTGCACCACTCTCTCCATGATCGTGGCCGTGGGCGCGCTGCACGCCGAGTACGGGCTGCGTGAGCTGGTGGCCTCCTCGTACCAGGCGGTCAGCGGCGCGGGCCGGGCCGGCGTCGACACCCTGCGCCGGCAGATCTCCCTCGTCGCCGGTACGGAACTGGGCACCAGCCCCGGTGACGTACGGCGGGCCGTCGGCGACGACACCGGGCCGTTTCCGGAGCCGGTGGCACTGAACGTGGTGCCGTGGGCCGGTCAGGCGCGCGCGGACGGCTGGTCCTCGGAGGAGATGAAGGTGAGGGACGAGACCCGCAAGGTCCTCGGGCTGCCGACGCTGCCGGTCGCCGTGACCTGCGTACGGGTCCCCGTCGTCACCGCGCACTCGCTGACGCTCCACGCCCGCTTCGAGAGTGAGGTCACCGTCGCCAAGGCGCGGGAGATCCTCGCGACCGCGCCCGGTGTGGTCCTCTTCGACGACCCCGGGGCGGGGGAGTTCCCCACTCCCGCGGATGTCGTGGGCACCGATCCCACCTGGGTCGGCCGGGTCCGCAGGGCCCTCGACGACCCCACCGCCCTCGACTTCTTCGCCTGTGGCGACAACCTCCGCAAGGGCTCCGCGCTGAACACCGTGCAGATCGCGGAGCTGGTGGTGGGCGGACGCGTGTGAGGGGCGGCCGGTAGCCCTGGGGCGCACGTGTGGGCGCCCCTTCCAGGGGCCCGGCGTCCATCGGGCGTTGTCCTGGGGTGCACTGTTCGTTGGCCCTGCGTGCACCGTCCCGCGAATCCGTCGCGCGGAGGCGGGCGTTGGGATAGACCGGCTGTCGCGGGGCGTGAGCGCCGTCGGCTGCCGCGGGCGCTGTCGGTGGCGGCGTGTAAGTTCTTCGAGTCGGCGGTTCGGCGGGCGAAGGATTTCCGGCCGGACAGCCGTGTGATTTCCGGGTTGATTCAGGCCTCCCGGGGATCGAGGATTTTGCTCCCCGTCCGCCGCAACCGCGCGGCGGACGGGGAGCGTCTTTAACGAGCGCCCTTCGGCGGGGCTGGGCGCGCACGGACTCGGGGCATAGGGGAAGAGCTGGTACGCATGAGGGCGTTCGACGCGCTGTCCGCCGTTCGGTCGGCCGTGCGAGGCGGTGCGCGCGGCGCACGGCCGGGCATGGATGCCGTGCGAACAGGCGCTCGGTCTGACGCAAAAGTGATGCCTGTCGCGTACAACCCCCACGGGGGGATACGGGTCCAACAGGCGTGGCAGAGGTACTCGACTTCACCGCGGTTCAGACGAGGGGCACCGCCCTGCGTCCACCCCGCCGTCCCCGCATGCCCGGTCCGCCCGGCGGCATGCCGGTGATCGCGCCCATGCCCGCGGCGCGGCCCACCCGCATCCCCAGCCAGCGCGACGGCGCGGAGGACACGACGACGCTGCCGGCCTCCGGCACGACCGTCGACCATCTCACCGAGACCTACCGCGCCCACTACCGCTCGCTCCTCGGACTCGCGGCCCTCCTCCTCGACGACACCGCCTCCTGCGAGGACGTCGTGCAGGAGGCCTTCATCCGTGTGCACTCCGCGCGCAAGCGCGTCCGCGACCCGGAGAAGACGCTCGCCTATCTGCGCCAGACGGTCGTGAACCTCTCCCGTTCCGCCCTGCGCCGCCGCATCCTCGGTCTGAAGCTGCTGTCGAAGC
Organism: Streptomyces sp. NPDC030814; assembly: GCF_055572155.1. Taxonomy (NCBI): domain Bacteria; kingdom Bacillati; phylum Actinomycetota; class Actinomycetes; order Kitasatosporales; family Streptomycetaceae; genus Streptomyces; species Streptomyces sp. NPDC030814. The sequence continues at coordinate 270,389 of NZ_JBVIDX010000006.1, read as the reverse complement.
CGATGCCCGACATGGCGAGCGCGGAGGAGGGCGCCTACGACCAGTTGGAGCGCGACTCCCTCATCAAGGCGATGAAGGGCCTGCAGCGCCGCCAGCGAGAGGTCCTCGTGCTGCGCTACTTCGCCGACATGACCGAGGCGCAGGTCGCCGAGACCCTCGGCATATCGCTGGGCTCGGTCAAGGCGTACGGCTCCCGTGGCATCGCGGCCCTGCGGGTCGCCATGGAGGCGTCGGCATGAGCGGCAACGCCAGGGACGACGGGCACGACGAGCTCGGCGCCCGCAGGCGGGCCTCCTGGGGCCGCCGGGACGACGAGCGCACCGAAGGGCAAGAGCGGGACCGGCGCGTCGGGGGGCGCGGGCTCGACGAGCACGAAGACACGCAATCGCACGCTGGGAACGGAACTGTGAATCACGGCCCCGAAGAACAAGGCCCCACCAAGGGTCAGGGTCTCGAAGGCCGCGGTCCGGACGAGCCGGCTCCGGACGACCTGCGCGCGGACGACCCGGCCCCCGCCGAGGCGCAGACCAACGCTCCGGGTGCGCCTGGGACCCGCTCCGGCGACGTCGGTCCGGGCGAGGCGCGCTTCGACGACCCCGATCCGGGCGAGACGGGCTCAAAGGGCTCGGACGGCCCGCATGGCTTGAACGGTACGAAGCCGGCCGGGTCGGCGGCGGACCTCCTGGGCTTCGGCCTGTCGGAGTCGGCGCCGCGGGCCGAGTCGGACGGTTCCGCTCCGAAGGGGCTGGACGGAGCCGGTCCCCAGGGGCTCGGCGGGTTCGACTCGGACGAGCTGACCCTGCGGAACCTGCTGCACCAGGCCGTGTCGGAGATCGAGCCCCGTGACGGCACCCTGGACCATCTGCGGCGCGCGGTACCGGCCCGGCGGGCGCGCAAGCGTCAGGCCGTCGTCGGGATGGCCGCCGCCGCGCTCTTCATCGGCACGGCGATCCCGGCCCTGGTGCACGTCTCCCACTCCAACGGCTCCGACGCCGACCCCTCGGTCGTCGGCCACGGCTCGGCGACCCACGGGAGCGAGGGCCAGTCGAAGGGGCAGACCGGCGGCAGCGGTTCGTCGGACGGCTCCTCCGGCGGATCCAAGAACTCCGGCAAGGACAGCGGCAAGGGCAAGGGCGACAAGGGCAAGGGATCGTCCGCCGGCGTGCCCGGCGGCACCGAAGCGACGCCCACCGCCGCGAGCGCGACCCTGTGCACGTCCGGCCAGCTCAGCGGCAGCGCCAGCGTCGGCGCCCCGGACTCCGGCGGCGCGGTCTACGGCAGCTTCCGGGTGTCCAACGTCTCGGGCTCCAGCTGTACGGTCGCCGGCGCGGGCGGGGTGAGCGCGACGCCCCAGGGCGCCGCGGACGCCGCCAGGATCACCGTGGTGAGCCATGCCGCGGGCGACGTGGCCACCGGACTGCCTGACCCGGCGTTGTCCCTGTCCCAGATGGTGCTGGAGCCTGGGGCCGCGTACGAGGTGCGGTTCGCCTGGGTGCCCTCCGAGCCCTGCCCCTCCACCAGCGGCGGCACCACCGACGGCGGCGGCAACGGCGGCACGGATCCGACCCCGGACCCGACGCCCACGCAGGAGGACCCGGGCACCACCGCCGACGGCGGCAGTTCGATGTCCACCCAGCTCGGCAGGGAGGACGGCGTGGCAGACGGCAGCATCGTCGTCTCCCACACGGCGGAGGGCGGCGTCGCCACGTACTCCACCGGCGTCGCCAACGCCTGCGCGGGCACGGTCTACCGGACGGGCCTGCTCGCGGCGTCCTGACCGCGCGCCGACCGTCGACCGTGCGGGAACCGCTCCGGGCGGTGCCCGCACGGGGCCCGGGCACCGGAACCCTTCCTGGGAAGCGGTCCGTACCGGCCCGCCCGGTCCATCCGTTCGGGCCCGGCGCCGCGGGGCGGCTCGGCCCTACTGGGCGGGCTCCGCTTCCCTTGACCGGTCCTCGTCGGAACGGTCGTCTCCGGAACGGTCCTTCTCGGAACGGCCGTCTCCGGAACCGTCGTCCCCGGACGTCCCCTCCTTCGGGTCCGTCCCCTCCTTCGGGTCCGTCGTGCGGCTCTCGTCCGTGCCCAGGCCCAGCTGCGCGTCCCGGATGAACTCGACCTCGCGGCGCAGCAGCCGGAACCACATGAAGACGACGAAGCCGGCGAAGACGAACCACTCGCCGGTGTAGCCGAGGTTCTGGAAGGCCTTGAGGTCGAGCCCGGTGTCCTGCGGTGCCGTCGCGGGCACGGCCTCCATCCCCGAGTCGGCCTTGTCGAGCGTGACCCACGCGTCGTACAGGTCGTCCGGCACCAGGTTCACCAGTGTGGCGGCGCTGATCGCGCCGGTCTGGCCGACCGGGAGACCGCCCTGCATGGGCACACCGTTCGAACCGGGTGTCTCGGACGCCTGGAGCGCACCGGTCACGGTGACCTCGCCGGTGGGCGCGGCCGGGGCCCGGTCCGGGTCGGCGGCGCCGGGCAGCCAGCCCCGTACGACCGGCAGGGACTTGCCCCCGTCGGTGCGCAGCAGTGTCAGGACGTAGAACCCGTCCTTGCCGTCCAGCTCACGGTGGGGGACCAGGAGCTGCTTGCCGTACCGTCCGCTCGCGGTGACCAGCTCGCCGGAGGTCTCCTTGTCCACCGGCAGCAGCTCGTCCAGCGGCCGGGCCGGGGCCCGGTCCGCGGGGTCGACGCGCTCGGTCGCCGTGCGGTGGTCCTGCATCCGGTCCTCGAACCGGCTCAGCTGCCACGACCCCATGTACACGCAGAAGGGGATGGCGAGCAGCACGAAGACGTTGATCCCCCACCATCGGGGCGTCAGCAGAAACCGGTACACGCCTTCCACCGTACGGTGCCCGCACCGCCCGCCCGGCCGCGGGGTCGGCCGGGCCGGGCGGCCGGTGGGGCGGGCTCAGTACCGCTCGACGAGGTGCTCCCGGCCCGCCGGCGGCTCGTACGGCTCGGGCCAGAAGTCGGTGACGGAGGTGATCCGGCCGTGCGCGTCGCCCGTGAAGAAGGAGATCGCGTGCATCTCCTCCAGCCCCACCGTGACGTGTATCCAACTGACGACATGGCCCGGCTCGGCGACGATCCGCTCGACGCGGGCGTGCCAGTCGGCCGGATAGTCGCGGTTGAACCGCACATACCGCTCGCGGCCGCGGATCCGCTCCCTCGTCTGCGGCAGCTCGTACACCACGTCCTCTGCCAGGGTCCCGGCGAACGCGGCCCAGTCGCGGGCCTCCGCGGCGGCCCAGTACGTCTCGACGGTCCCGCGCAGCCCGTCCGCCGGGGTGTCCGTCATCGGAGTATCGCTCGTTGAGGTCATGCGGCGAGTCTGCAGCCGACCACTGACAATCGGCCCCGGGCCACCCAGGCGGTCGGCCCCGGGCCGCCCGGCCGCAGTCGGCCCCGACCTGGGCGTTCACCGGTTGTCCACAGGGGTGGGGGTGCGGCCGGACGGAAGTTTTCCACAGGCTGGGGGTCTCGGTGACGCAATGTCCGACGGGCGGGGCAGTATGGGGCCATGACTGAGAGCAACGGGGCCACCCCGCAGCAGCAGACCGGGTCCATGCCCGACTGGGAGAAGAGGTTCCGGGCGCCGAGGGTGTCGCTGCCGGACTGGGCGGAGGACGCGCCGCACCGCTCGCTGTTCGTCTCCAACGCCACGGGGACGTACGAGTTGTACGCGTGGGACCGTGTGACCGGCGAGCAGCGCCAGGTCACGGACCGGGCCAACGGGACGACGGACGGGGTGCTCTCGCCGGACGGCGAGTGGATCTGGTGGTTCGACGACAAGGACGGCGACGAGTTCGGCGTCTGGCGCCGTCAGCCCTTCCACGGCGGCCCGGACGAGGAGGCGACGCCGGGCCTGGAGGCGTCGTACCCGGCGGGCCTGGCCATCGGCCGCGACGGCCGCACGGCGGTCGTCGGCCGCTCCACCGACGAGGACGGCTCGACGATCCATCTGGTCCGGCAGGGCTCCGCCCCCGTCGAGATCTACCGGCATCGCGAGTCGGCCGGCGTGGGCGACCTCTCGCACGACGGTTCGCTGATCGCCGTCGAGCACACCGAGCACGGTGACGCGATGCACTCGGCGCTGCGCGTGGTCCGCCCCGACGGTACGACGGTCGCCGAGCTGGACGACACCAAGGGCGGCACAGTCGAACTGGGCCTCGAGGTGCTGGGCTTCGCCCCCGTCGACGGCGACACCCGACTGCTCATCGGGCACCAGCGCAGGGGCCGCTGGGAGCCCCTGGTCTGGGATGTGGCGTCCGGTGAGGAGACCGACCTCGGCCTCGCCGACCAGCTGGAGGGTGACCTGAGCGCCGAGTGGTATCCGGACGGCTCCGCCCTGCTCGTCGTCCACAGCTTCGAGGCCCGCAGCGAGTTGTGGCGCTATGAGCTGTCGACCCGCCGTCTGGAGCGCGTCGAGACCCCGAGAGGCATGGTCTCCGGGGCCACGGCCCGCCCCGACGGCGGTGTGGAGTACCTGTGGTCGTCGGCCGCCGAACCGCCGGTCGTGCGGTCCACGACGGGCGAGGTCGTCCTGGACCCGCCGGGCCTGAAGTGCCCGGGCTCGGTTCCGGTGGAGGACGTGTGGGTGGAGAGCCCCGGCGGCCGGGTCCACGCACTCGTCCAGCGCCCCGTCGGCGTCTCCGGCCCGTACCCCACGCTCTTCGACATCCACGGCGGCCCCACCTGGCACGACAGCGACTCCTTCGCCGCCGGCCCGGCCGCCTGGCTCGACCACGGGTACGCGGTGATCCGCATCAACTACCGCGGCTCCACCGGCTACGGCCGGGCCTGGACCGACGCCCTCAAGCACCGGGTCGGCCTGATCGAGCTCGAGGACATCGCGGCCGTCCGCGAGTGGGCGGTGAGCACCGGCTTCGCCGACCCCGACCGCCTCGTCCTGACCGGCGGTTCCTGGGGCGGCTACCTCACCCTCCTCGGCCTCGGCACCCAGCCGGACCTGTGGAGCCTCGGCATCGCCGCCGTCCCCGTCGCCGACTACGTCACCGCCTACCACGACGAGATGGAGGCGCTGAAGGCGATGGACCGCACCCTCCTCGGCGGCACCCCGGAGGAGGTCCCCGAACGCTTCGCGGCCTCCTCCCCCCTGACGTACGTCGACGCGGTGAAGGCCCCGGTCTACATCTCCGCCGGGGTGAACGACCCGCGCTGCCCCATCCGTCAGATCGACAACTACGTCGACCGACTGGAGGCCCGCTCCGCCGTCCACGAGGTCTACCGCTACGACGCGGGCCACGGCTCCCTCGTCGTCGACGAACGCATCAAGCAGCTCCGGCTGGAACTGGACTTCGCCGCACGCCATCTGGGGGTGGGTGCCTAGCGCTGTGACCGGAAGGGCTCACCGGCTCGCGGCGTCCGGCAATCCTGTCCGGTCACAGCACCGGCGATCCCGCTTCCCGCGCACCGCTCAGGCGGCCGCCGGCGCCGCCGGCTTCCGAGGCGCCGCGGTGTCCCGGGGCGCCTCGGCCGCCATGAGCAGCTCCACCAGGGTCGCCCGGGCCCGGGCGACCCGTGAGCGCACCGTCCCCACGGGGCACGCGGTCAGCCGTGCCGCGTCCTCGTAGGGCAGCCCCAGCACCTGTGTGAGCACGAACGCCTCGCGCCGCTCGTCGGGCAGCGCGGCCAGCAGGTCGGCCAGCGCGATCCCGTCGTCGAAGCCGGGCAGCCCGCTCGGCTGGGCCCGTTCCACGGCCAGCCGCCAGTCCGGTACGTCGGCCGGCCGGGGCCGGGCGGCCGCGTACCGGAAGCTGTCGGTCACCGCCCGCCTGGCGATGGACAGCAGCCAGGTACGGGCCGAGCAGCGGCCCTCGAACCGGTGCAGGCTGCCGAGCGCCCGCAGGAAGGTGTCCTGGGCCAGGTCGTCCACCGCCTGGGGATCGGCGCAGAGATGGGCGACGAAGCGCCGGACGTCGCGGTGCAGGGCGCCGACGAACCGCTCGACGGCCTCCGGGTCGCCGCCGCGCGCGGCGAGCGCCCAGGCGGTTATCGACTCGTCGCTCGACGCCGGTCCCGACCGGCCCGGCCGAGCCGACCGGGCCGACCGGGCCGACGGGGGAGCGGGCAGGGTGACGGGGACGGCAGAGGGCGTGGGGGTGGTAGGGGTGGGCACCTGAAGTCCTTCTCGGGTCATCGGGGACGCGCGGACGCGGCGGCCGGTGGACATCACGGCACGTGCGTCGGCGATCCGGTGGGGAAAGGCGGCCGTACCGGGGCGCCGACCTGGGCGCCGCGGGTACGACCGAGGCCCGAGGCGCGCACGGCTGTGCGAACGAGACGCGGGCATGCGCGGACGCATGGCCCGCATGGCTCGCACGGCTGCCCCGGGGCAACGGCTGCCGTCAGCTGACAGCAGTCCTGGCGGGCGGTCCCCGAGAGGTGAGGGTGTGGACGAGGAGGAGACGGCGCGGCGAACGATCCGAACGGCCGCGGCGCACCCGCGGACGCGGCCGCTCCGGCGGCGGGGTGAGCGCGAGCGACATCAGCAGCGGCGCGGCCAGCCAGCCGGCCACGGCCCGCAGCAGCCCGAAGGCGGCGCGCTCGCCGTACGCCAGCCACAGTCCGCACAGCAGCGCGGCCAGCAGATGCGCGGCGAGCATGCCGGCCGAGGCCGAGAACGGCCCGTCCACGAGGTACCCGGTGTGGTCCACATGGCTCATGGGACCGCCCGAGCCCATGTGGGCGGTGTGATCCATGTGGCCGGAGCCCATGTCCATGGAACCGGCACCGGCGCGGTGCGACGGCTGTGCGAACGAGAACCCCGAGTGGAGGACGGTCTGGGCGGCGAGCACGACGGACACGATCAGCGGGAGCCCTCGCTCACGGCCGGCCAGACACCAGCCGACCCCGCCGGTGGCGGCGGCCGCCGTTCCCATGGCCCACCAGGGGACCGGGCTGCCGGACATGGTGACGTGGCCCAGGGCGGCGAGCAGCACACAGACGGCCGCGAACATCGCGGCCCGGACTGTGCGCGAACACCACCCTGCGATCATGGCGCCCCGTCCTCGCATGCGGACACCGGTCGTCACCCCCGTCCCCCTTGAGTACGGATGTCCACCCGCGGTCGCACTCACACCCTCAACTGTGATCCGGATCACGCGGAGACCGGCCGACTTCATAAGGCAGGCTTCTGCTTCGTGGGGAGCCCTTCGCAGCAGAGCAGCCAGCCCGGTCCGGGCCGACAGGCAGGTCCGGCCGACCCGAACTCCCAAGCGGCGCCGGGCACACCGGCCGTCCCGCCCAGACCCGGCATTCTCGCCGGACTCGGCGGGCAGCGCGGTCCGGCCGACTCCGGGGCGCACATGGTGGTCTGCGGCGACGACGGGCTCGCGCACCGGCTCGCCGCGGAACTGTGCACGGTGTACCGGGAGCAGGTGACGCTCGTGGTGCCGCCGACCGCGCGGGTGGCACCCCGGCCGGTGGTGGGCCGCACCCGGGCCGCCGCGATCCTCGACCGGGTCTCCGCGGCGGTCAACCGCGCGGCGGGCAACGGCGATCCGGCGACCGCCGACCGCACCGGATCCGGGAACGGCCGGAACGCGGCGCCGGGCATCGCCCCGCACGGCGAGCGGCTCCTGGAGGCAGCCGAGGCCACCGAGGCGGTCCTCGCCGAGGCCGGGGTGGAGCGGGCCGCCGCACTGGCGCTCGTCTATGACGACGACGAGACGAACATCCGGGCCGCCCTCACCGCCCGGCGGCTCAACCCGAGGCTGCGGCTCGTCCTGCGGCTCTACAACCGCCGGCTGGGCCAGCACATCGAGGAACTCCTGGACCGGGCCGCCGCCTTGGCCACGGGCGGCGACGCCGGCGACGGTATCGACGGGTTCGGCGCCTCCACGACCGTCCTTTCCGACGCGGACACCGCCGCGCCCGCGCTGGCCGCGACCGCCGTGGCCGGCACCACCAAGGTCGTCCAGACAGACGGGCTGATGCTGCGGGCCGTGGAGCGTCCGCCGGGATACACCGCCCAGGGTCCCGGCCGCGGCCTGTGCACGCTCGCGCTGCTGTCGGCCACCACCAACGACCCGGCGGGCGCCGACGGTTCGGAGGGCAGCGGGGAGCGCGGCCCTCAACTCCTGCCCGACGAAAGGGCCGTGGCCGGGGCCACCGGACGCGGGTCCATCGTCCTGGACACCGTCCGCTACGCGGGCCCCGCGCTGCCGCCGGGCCGGTCGGGCGGCGGCCCGCTCGGGGCGATCGGCGCCTTCAGGTCGCTGTTCTCCCGACGGCTGCGGTGGTCCCTCGCGGGGCTGGTGGGCTGTGTGTTCGCCCTCGCCGTCGCGCAGATGGTGACGACCGGGGAGCATCCGCTGCGGGCGACGTACGTGACACTGCTCGATCTCTTCGCGATCAACGACCCGGCGACCGAGGGAAGCGACTCCCGGAAGATCCTTCAACTGCTCTCGGGCCTGATGGGCTTACTCCTCCTGCCCGTGCTCCTGGCCGCCGTGCTGGAGGCCCTGGGCACCTTCCGCAGCGGCTCCGCCTTCCGGAAGCCGCCGCGCGGCCTCTCCGGCCATGTCGTCCTCCTCGGCCTCGGCAAGATCGGCACCCGCGTCCTGGCCCGCCTGCGCGACCTGCACATCCCCGTGGTGTGCGTCGAGGCCGATCCCGAGGCCCGCGGTCTCGCGGAGGCCCGGCGGCTGCGGGTGCCGGTGGTGCTGGGTGATGTGACACAGGAGGGCGTGCTGGAGGCCGCGAAGATCAACCGCGCCAACGCGCTGCTGGCGGTGACGAGTTCGGACACGACGAACCTGGAGGCCGGCCTGTACGCCCGTTCCGTACGGCCCGACCTGCGGGTCGTCCTGCGCCTCTACGACGACGACTTCGCGACCGCCGTGTACCGCACGCTCCGTGCCGCCCACCCCCACGCCCTCACCCGCAGCCGCAGCGTCACCCACCTCGCGGCGCCCGCCTTCGCCGGCGCGATGATGGGCCGCCAGATCCTGGGCGCGATCCCCGTCGAGCGCCGCGTCCTTCTTTTCGCCGCCGTCGAGGTCCGGGGGCACCCCCGGCTGGAGGGGCGCACCGTGGCCGATGCGTTCAGCGCGGGGGCGTGGCGGGTCCTGGCCCTCGACACGGCCACGGATCCCGCGGAGCGGGCCGGCGGCCCGACCGCCGGGTCGGGCCCGATCTGGGACCTGCCCCCCACGTATGTGCTCCGCGCCGAGGACCGCGTGGTTCTGGCCGCGACCCGCCGCGGCCTGGCGGAACTCCTGGGCCGCCGGACCCGGTCCACGTCCTAGGGGGGCCGGGGCGCCCGGTAGCTCGGGGGTCACTGTCGTCGGGCGGGTGCGGGTGGGTTCGTGGTTTCTCGCGCAGTTCCCCGCGCCCCTGGAGGGACGGGCCTACGGCCCGCCCTCCCCCGGAAGGCGCCGTTGAAAAGCACGGGGCGCAGCGGTCGCTTTCAGGGGGCGCGGGGAACTGCGCGAGAAACCACGACGCACCCGCACCCGCGGCTCCGAGCCCCTAGGCGCCCAACTCCACCTCGTGCTCACACCGCTCCTCCACCCCGAACGTCTCCCACAGGGGAAACGGATCCTCGAAGCCGGCCGAACCCCCCACCTCCCCGTCCCGCACCAGGCACTCACCCAACGCGTCGCGCAACGCCTCCCCGCGCAACCCGGCCCCGATGAACACCAACTCCTGCGCCTCACCGGCGGAGCCACCCCGCACCGCCGACGGCTCGAAGCGGGCCACCGACCCCGCCTGCGACCACAGGCCCACCACCAGGGGCCGGCTCGCCAGCGTGAAGAACCCCTTCGACCGCAAGACCTCCCCGAAGCGCCCGCTGTCCAGTTCCTCGGTCACGAAGGTCCACAACCGTCCGGGATGGAACGGGCGCCCGGCCCGGAACACGGTCGACGAGATGCCGTACTCCTCGGTCTCCGGCACGTGGTCCCCGTTCAGCTCCCGCACCCACCCCGGCGCCTCCTGCGCCCGGTCCAGGTCGAACAGCCCGGTCCCGAGTACCTCCGACACCCGCACCCGCCCGTGCCGGGCCGGTACGACCCGAGCGGCCGGGTTCAGCCGCGCCAGGGTCGCCGCGAGCCGCTCCGCGGCCGCGGCGTCCACGAGGTCCAGCTTGTTCAGCACGATCACATCGGCGAACTCGACCTGATCGATCAGCAGATCGCTGACGGTCCGCTCGTCCTCCTCGTACTGGTCGAGCCCCCGCGCCACCAACTCGTCGCCACCCGCCAGTTCCGGCAGGAAGTTGACGGCGTCGACGACGGTGACCATGGTGTCCAGCCGGGCGAGATCCCCGAGCGTGGCACCGTCGTCACGCGCGAAGGCGAAGGTCGCGGCGACCGGCATCGGCTCGGAGATCCCCGAACTCTCGATGAGCAGATAGTCGAAGCGCCCCTCACGGGCCAGCCGGTCGACCTCCTCCAGCAGATCGTCGCGCAGGGTGCAGCAGATACAGCCGTTGGTCATCTCGACCAGCCGCTCCTCCGTCCGCGACAGCGCCGCCTCACCGCCGCGCACCAGGGCCGCGTCGATGTTGATCTCGCTCATGTCGTTGACGATGACCGCGACCCGCAGCCCCTCGCGGTTGGCGAGGACATGGTTGAGAAGGGTGGTCTTGCCCGCGCCCAGGAAGCCGGAGAGCACGGTGACGGGCAGCCGGTCGGGTCCGTCGTACGCCGTGGCCACCGCGCTCAGCCCTCGGGGTGGATCAGCCCGCGCTCGTACGCCTTCAGCAGCCGCTGCGGTACGAGGTGGGTGACGCCGTCGACGGTGAAGGGCACCAGCTGCGGTGTGCTCGCCTTCCACTGGGCGCGGCGGTGACGGGTGTTGCTGCGGGACATCTTCCGCTTGGGCACGGCCATGGGGTCCTCCTCGACGAACGGCGGAATGCCGCACGAGACGCTACATGAAAATGGATCCCATTACGAAAAGGGGGTCCGCCTCGCCTCCGCGCCCGGACAGACCTGTGGCGCGCGTCGCAGTGCGGCACCTGAGCGAGAACGCCCTCGCCGCCGTATGGGAGGGGAGGTCGCACCGACCCGCGCAGCACAGCCGTACCCGTACGGAGGTACCGTCCCCCGTGGCCATCACCAAGGAAGCCCCCGACCGGCCCGGTCCCGGCGCCCAGGGCGGCTCGACCGCACCGCACGACCCGGACGCGCCGCACCCTCCGAGCGCACCGCAGGATTCCCGCGGCCGGCACCTCAACTCCCCCCTCCTCCTCACGATGCTGCTGGTCCTGGCCGTCGCCGCGCAGGGCCCCCTCCGCCGCGTACTGGCCGCGCCCGTGACGCAGAGCTGGATGACGGTGTTCGTGGCGGTGGTCGTCCAGGCGCTGCCCTTCCTGGTGCTGGGGGTGCTCCTGTCGGCGGTGATCACGGTGTTCGTGCCCCCGTCGTTCTTCGCCCGAGCGCTGCCCAAGCGGCCGGCGCTGGCGGTTCCCGCGGCGGGTGTGGCCGGTGTGGTGCTGCCGGGATGTGAGTGCGCGTCGGTGCCGGTCGCGGGCGCGCTGGTGCGGCGCGGGGTCACCCCCGCCGCGGCGCTCGCCTTCCTGCTCTCCGCCCCCGCCATCAATCCGATCGTGCTGACGGCGACCGCCGTGGCGTTCCCGGGCAACCCCGAGATGGTGCTGGCCAGGCTCGTGGCGAGCCTGCTGGTGGCGTGCGCGATGGGCTGGCTGTGGCAGCGGCTGGGGCGCGGCGAGTGGATGCGCCCGCCGGAGCGGCCGTCCTACGAAGAGCTCGGCAAGGGGGCGGCGTTCTGGGGCTCGGTGCGGCACGACGTGATGCACGCGGGGGGCTTCCTGGTCGTCGGCGCCGTGGCGGCGGCCACCCTCAAGGCGGTCGTCCCGGCGAGCTGGCTGAACGCGGCCGCGGACAACCCGCTCATCGCCATTCTGGCCCTCGCCGTGCTGGCCGTGCTGCTGTCGATCTGCTCCGAGGCGGACGCGTTCGTCGCCGCGTCGCTGACCCAGTTCTCCCTGACCTCCCGGCTCGCCTTCCTGGTCGTCGGGCCGATGATCGACCTGAAACTCTTCGCCATGCAGACCGCCACGTTCGGCCGCGCCTTCGCCCTCCGCTTCGCCCCCGCCACCTTCGCCCTCGCGATCCTGGTGTCGGCCCTCGTCGGGACGGTGCTCCTGTGAACCGCCACGCCCAGACCGTCGTCCTCTTCCTCACCGGCGGTGCCCTCCTGCACGCCGGGTCCACCGACCTCTACCTCCGCTACGTCAAGGCGGGCCTGCAGCCACTGCTCATCGGCGCGGGCGTGGTGCTGATGGCGGCGGCGCTGGCGACCCTCTGGTACGAACGCCGGGCGGTACGGAGCCGGCGGGAGCAAGGACACGAGCAGAACCAGGCGCACGAGCCCGAACGGCACGCCCACCGCGAACCCCGTGTCTCCTGGCTCCTCGTCCTCCCCCTCCTCGCCCTCGTCCTGGTCGCCCCGCCCGCCGCCGGCTCGTACACCGCGATGCGCACCGGATCGGCACTGCAGGAGCAGCCCTGGGGCTACCCGAAGCTCCCCGCCGACGGCCCGCTGAAGCTGAGCGTCGCCGACTACGCGGGCCGTGCCGTGTACGACGGGGGCCGTGCCCTCGCCGGCCGGCGGATCAAGGTCGCCGGCTTCCTCGCCCTCGACGGCGACGGCGCCCCGTATCTCGTCCGCATGGCCCTCAACTGCTGCGCCGCCGACGCCCAGCCCGTCAAGATCGCCCTCACCGGTGAACTCCCCCCGGTCCTCCAGCCGGACACCTGGATCGAGGTGACCGGCACCTACACCCCGAAGCGCACGAAGGACCCGGTCAACGGCACGGCAGTGCCGTACCTCTCCGTCGCCTCCACCCGCCCGGTCAAGGCCCCGCAGGACCCGTACGACGAGGCATGGAACGGCTGACACCGGCGCACCGGCGCACCGGCGCACCGGCGCACCGGCGCACCGGCGTCCCGCCACCGCGACCGCCCGACCTCCCGGAAGGCGCGCGGCTCTGGATAGCTGACGGGACGTCAGTTATGGTCGCCGGCAACGCCGTACCCGGAGAGGTGAGTGCCGTGCCGACACGTCCCCCGAGCCCGCAGCCGCCCGGTGCCCCCCGCTGGGTCGCGATGTTCTACGAGGCCTCGTCGTCCTCCTGGCGGGTGGGCGCGGAGTCGCCGTACCGGTCGCCCGTGCTGTACGCGGTGGGGGAGATGACCCAGACCCTGCGGGCGCGCGGCGAGGAGCCGGCGGTCACGGTGTGGGGCCCCGCGGGCGGGCCGGGCGGCGGCGCCTGGGAGCGGCACGACCCGGCGGCCCTCGTCGCGGACGCCGCGGGCACCCGCGCGCCCGCCCGGACCGCCGATGCGCCCGCCGCGAAGCCCAGCACGCTCGCCGAGCGGATGACCGGCCGGCGTCAGCAGGTGCTCTTGGCCGGTCTGGGCAAGGCGGGTCTCTACGACCTGGCGCCGGACGACCTGGCGGCGGTCCGGGCCGTCGTCGACGGTCTCGACGAGACCACCGTCCGCAGGGTGGCCCACTGGCTCACCGCGGCGGGCGCCGGCCGTCCCTGAGCGCTGTCCCGGGGCGGGGCACTGGGGCCTGTCGTTTGGATCACGCCTGGGCCTCCGGGCTTGGCACGCACATCTGCCACGTTGTCGTCGGTCCCCGACTCCCCCACGCGCGAACGACCTCGCGCGGGGGCCCCATCACGTTGGCTCCCTCCTCCGCCTTGCAGCCGCACGCACCGAGCCCCGCTCACCGGCAGCCATCAAGGTGCCACAACCCGAAGTCGGCGTGATCCAACGACAGACCTAGGGGGTGTTGTGAAAGTCCCGCACAGCACCCCCTAGAGGCCGCCGTCCTCCCGGTGCTCCCCGCCCGGCCGCGGGCCGTGGCTGTGGACGAGTGGGTCCAGGCGGTCCGGGTAGCTCCAGCGGAACGTGGCCAGGGCGCGGGCGCGGGCTTCTATCACCGCCATGCGGGCGGCTCGTTCGGCCTTGTCGACGTGGGCCGCCTGGCTGGTCGCCTGGCCCTCCCACTTGCGGTAGAGGAGGCCGACCTCGGCGGAGAACCAGCCGCGGCTCACGGAGTTGAGCGCGAGGAGCAGCCCGGTGTCCTCGGAGGCGGGCAGGGCCATCCAGCCGCCGAGCGCGAGCGCCAGTTCGCGGCGGACGAAGAGTGTCGCGGGATGCACGGGCGACAGGAAGTCGTGGGCCGCCCAGTGGTCGAGTACGGATCCTCGCTCTATCGGGCCGTGGTCGGGGTCGCCGGGAAAGCCGAGGGTGGAGCCGTCGGGCAGGACGTCCAGGACGCGTGAGGTGGCCCAGCCGAGGGTGCGGTCGGCTTCGAGGGCGGCCAGATCGCGGGCGAGCGCGCCCGGCGTCAGCCGGTCGTCGGCGTCCAGGACCTTCACGTACGCGCCGTCCGCCTCCGAGAGGGCGATGGTGCGGGCGACACCGGGGCCGCCGGGGCGGCCCTGGCGGAACGTCACCCGGGTGTCGTCGGGGACGAATGGGGCGACGGCGTCCGAGGTGCCGTCCTCCTGGATGACCCAGTGCCACTCCCAGCCGCCGGGTAACCGCTGGTCGCGCAGCGACGCGTAGGCGTCGGCGAGGAAGGGGGCGGAGGGGGCGTGGACGGCGGTGACGACGACGATGCGCCGGGTCACGGCAGCAGCCACCACCCTTCGAGGTGTCGCGTCGATCGGCCGCATGACAACGCCCGGCCGCTGGCGACGGGGGATGCACCAGCGACCGGGCTATGGCCAAGGCTAACAAGGTCGCCCCTGCGACGGGAGTCGACTGTCGGACTGCATGGACAAGTTGTGATCGGGATCACGCCATGAAGAGGCAGTAACCAAACGTTTGTTAGATGGGATGGGATGGCGTGGACGGCGTCCGGACACTCCTCATCGGCCCGGCCCGCACATCCGTCCGCGCAGGTCAACGCCTGTCGGTGTCCTTGCACGGCGGCTCGTAGTCCAACCGCGGCAGGTATTCGTTCCACTTGCTCCGGGTCAGCACGCCCCGCGTGGCGGAGCAGATGTGCCGTACCGCCACGTCCACGTCGAGATTCCACAGCCGTACGGTGTCGGCGCCGCTGGAGACGCCGAGCATGCCGCTTTTCGGGCTGAATGACAGGAAGTTGCCCGTCTTCGCGTTGGGGCTCATCGACTGGCCGATGGGGGAGGCGTCCGCCGGTTCGGAGACGTCCCACAGCCGGACGGTGTTGTCGTTGCCGCCGCTGGCCAGGGTCCGGCCGTCCTCGCTGAAGGTCAGCGACACGACGGCCTCGGTGTGGCCGGTGAGCGGCTCACCGAGCCGGGTCGCGTCGGCGGGGTCGGAGACGTCCCACAGCCGGACGGTGTCGTCGTCGCTGCCGCTGGCCAGCGTGGTGCCGTCCGGGCTGTAGGCGAGGGTGTTGACGGGGCCGCGGTGGTCGGTGAGCGGGGTGCCGATCCGGGTGGCGCGGGCCCGGTCGGCCACGCTCCACAGCCGGATGGTGCCATCCGCGCTGCCGCTGATCAGCGTCCGGGCGTCCGGGCTGAAGGCGAGGGCGAGCACATAACCCTTGTGGCCAGTGAGGGGTTTGCCGAGCGGGGCGACTCGGGAGGGGTCGCCGACGTCCCACAGTTGCACGTCGTGGTCCCGGTAGGACGTGGCGAGCGTGCGTCCGTCCGGGCTGTAGGCCAGCGCGTCCGTGTACCGGATCGGCAGGGTGACGGGCGAACCGTGGGGGACCGGGCGGGTGGGGTCACTGACGTCCCACAGGTGCAGCGTCCGGTTCCCGGTCACCATCGCGAGCGTGCGCCCGTCGGGGGAGAACGCCATCGAGCGGTTGCCGCTCCCCTTCGCCAGGAACTTCTCACTCAGCCGTACGGGCCGGCCGGGCTCCTCCACGTTCCACAGCCGGATCCGGCCGTCGCGCCCGGTCGTGGCGAGCACCCGGCCGTCCGGGCGGAACACCCCCTGCTGGCCGACCATGTCGGCCGTCGGGATCGACCACAGCCGGACCTTGCTGTCACCGCTCCCGGTGGCGAGGGTTCTGCCGTCGGGGCTGAAGCCCAGGGCGTACATCTCGCCGCTGGCCCCGGCGAGCGGCTCGCCGACCTGCGACGGGTACGCCGGATCACGGACGTTCCACAGACTCGCCGTGCTGTCCGCGCTGGCGGCCGCGAGCATCTCCCCGTCGGGACTGAACGCCACCGACCACACGGGGCCGGTGTGCCCGCTGAGCGGGGCGCCGACCGCGGCCGGGCGGCGCGGGTCGGCGACGTCCCAGAGCCGGACCGTGTTGTCGGAGCTGCCGCTGGCGAGGGTGCGGCCGTCCGGGCTGAACGCCACGGAGTGCACCGTGCCGGTGTGGCCTTTCAGCGCCGTGCCGAGCGGAACCGGGGCCCGGGGATCCGCCGTGTTCCACAGCCGTACGGTCCGGTCGTCGCCGCCCGCCGCCAGCGTCCTCCCGTCCGGGCTGAACGCCACCGAGCGCACCGGGGCGGTGTGCCCGGTCAGCGGCCTGCCCAGGGGCTCGGCCCGGGACGGGTCGGACACGTCCCACAGCCGTACGGTCCGGTCCTCGCCCACGGACGCCAGCGTCTTCCCGTCCGGGCTGAAGGCGACCAGGTAGATCGTGCCGTCATGGCCGGTCAGGGGCGCGCCCAGCGACCGGGGCGAGCGGGGATCACGTACGTCCCACAGCCGGATCTCGCCGTCGTCGCCGGCGCCCGCGAGGGTACGGCCGTCCGGACTGAAGACGGCGCTGCTCACCCAGCTCCTGTGCCCGGTGAGGGGCTTGCCCATGGCCTTCGGACGGGACGGGTCGGACACGTCCCACAGCCGTACGGTCCGGTCGTAGCTGGCGGTGGCCAGGTACGTCCCGTCCGGGCTGTAGGAGGTGAGGTAGACGGCGCCGGTGTGGCCGAGCAGCGCGGTGGCCAGCGGGGCGTTGACGATCGAGACCAGCCGGTTGTTGGTGCCCTCGTCGCCGGGTCGCAGCCCGTGTGCCACCAGGTCGAGCTGGGCCGACAGCGACGGATCGGTGTACTGGACGCGGTCCGCCTCGGCGACCACCTGCTCGAACACCGCGTCGTTGCGCTGCTGCCAGGCGACCACCGCCGAGCCGACGGCCACCAGGGCGAGTGCCACCAGGGCGGCCACCGCGCTCCGGCTGATCCACACCGTGCGCTTGCGCAGCCTGACCGCGGCGGCCAGGAACTCCACCGCGCTGCGGGTCAGCAGGGTGTCGTCGGCGGACCTCGCCCAGCTGCGGGCCTGCTCCAGCCGGGAACCCCGGTACAGCAACGACGTGTCGCGGTCCGACTCCTCCCAGGCCCGGCCGTCCTCCTCCAGCCGCTGGCGCAGCAGATGGTCGTTGCGCCCCTCGTCGATCCAGCCCCGCAGCCGGGGCCAGGCGTGGAGCAGCGCCTCGTGGGTGATCTCCACGGTCTCCGCGTCGAGCGTCACCAGCCGGGCGCGCACCAACGCCTCCAGCGACTCCTCCGTCTTGCCGGGGTCCGTCGACTCGTCCGCGAGCTGCCGCCGGGTCCCGCGCCGCCGGGTGGCCTGCGTGTCCTCGCCGAGCCGCACCAGCCGCAGCAGCAGCAACCGGGCCGCCGTACGGGCCGCCGGGTCCAGCCCCGACCAGGCCCGCTCGGCGGTCGCCGCCACGGCTCCCTGGATCCCGCCGGCCGCCCGGTACCCGGCCAGCGTCAGCCGCCCCGCCTTGCGCCGCTGCCAGGTGACGAGCAGCGCGTGCGACAGCAACGGCAGCACGCCCGCGTCATGCGCGCCCCGCGGCCCGTCCGCGCTCACCTCCCGCACGATCAGCTCCGCCAGCCCCGGCTCCAGCTCCAGCCCCACGGCCTTGGCCGGCCCCGTCACCGCCTCCCGCAGCTCCGCCGTCGTCAGCGGCCCCAGCACCATGTGCCGGTGCTGCAACGCGTCGGCCAGCTCCGGATACCCGAGGCACTCCTCGTAGAAGTCGGCCCTGATCCCCAGCACCACGAGCACGGGGGCGACGTCCCCCGCCGCACCGGGCGTGCCCGCCGCGTTGAGCAACTGGATGAACGTACGCCGGTCGGCCTCGTCGGAGGAGAGAGTGAACGTCTCCTCGAACTGGTCGACGATCAGGACGGGGCGGGTGGGGGAGGGGGCGGGGGAGTGAGAGGGGGTGGAGGCGGAGGCGGGGCCTCCGCCTCCGGTGGCGGAGCCTGTGGGTCCGGCGGTGGCAGGCCTCGCGGGTCCGGCGGTGACGGAGGTGTCCTGTCCGGCGTCGGTGGAGGGTGCGCGTCGCCTGGCCCAGGCCCCGACTGCCTCCCGTACCGCATCGGCGAACATCGGGGTGCCGGGCTCGTACGCGGCGGACACGACCTGCGCGAGCTCGGGTATGCGCCGGGTCAGCTCCCCGAGGGGGTCGGCCCCGGGGACGAGCTGGAGGACCTCGCCGACGGAGCCGTTCGCGCCCCCGAGCGCGCCGTCGCGCAGGGCGGGCACCAGCCCGGCGTTGAGGAGGGAGGACTTCCCGGCCCCCGAGGCGCCGACGAGCATGACGAGGCCGCCCGTCTTCTCCACCGCCCGGAGCTGGCCGACGAGGGCGTCCGTGCTGCGTTCCCGCCCGAAGAACCAGCGAGCGTCCTGCTGCCGGTACGAGGCCAGCCCCCGGTACGGGCAGACGCCGCCGGGCACGGCCGACGCATCACCCGGAGGCTGCTGTTCCTCTTCCGCTGACGCGCCGGTCGAGGCGGGCCGCTCGCCGGCCGGGTCGGCCACCGCCCGCTCCCAGAGCCGCTGCCACTGGGCCAGGTCGTAAAGGCCCTTGGACACCGGCGTGGGCCGCGCACGCCGGGCCTCGGGGATCAGGACATGAAGAACCGCGGCCAGGGCGGCGAACTGGGCGGGCACGTTCCTGGCGCGCCGCCAGTCGCTGATCCGCTGGGCGGAGACCCGCACGGGACGCCCGCGTTCATCGACCCTTTGCAGTCGAACGACCGACTCGGAAACACTCTTGAGGGGAGGATTGCCCGCTTCCTTGTACAGCAGCGCGAGACGTTCCGCGAAGGCCGTGCGTGCCCCTGAGTCGTAACTCAAGGCCTCCACCCCTTACTTCCCCCGCTGCGGACATCCGGACCGGAAAACTCACTTTATATGCCTGACCTGCGGCGAAGCTGGCCGGATGCCTCCGGACCCTCCTCGTCGCTGGCCCCGACTGGCAGGATCACGACCAAGCAGCCGCCGGTTCGGGCGGCGCCCTCGCAGGCCACCAGCGCAGCGCACGCAGAGACGACTCATGCCCGCCGTTCGTTTTAGGTCAGCTTCACCGACGCGATCACCGACACCGACGGATGTGATCACCAACGCTCACGGACGCGATCACCGACGATCCGTCCGCCAATACCTCGATCCAGTCCCCTGACGCGGATCGAGCACCCCCGCACCGTTCGGCACCGGTCCCCACGTGGGGAGGGACCGGTGCCGGACGAAGCGCGGCCGACGCCCGCGGGCGTCCTTCACTTCTGAGTGCCCGTCGCCGTTGCCGTCGCCGGTCCCGCCCCTGTCGTTGGCGCGACGCGTGTCGTCGGTCGCCGCGGCCGCATCCCCTCGTCATCGTCCGCCCGCGCACCCCGTCACCGCCTTCCGACCGCAGCCTTGGCCGGCGACCACCAGCGTGCCGCCGGGGATGACATCGTCCCGTTTCGGCGCTATGCCGTTTCCATGCGGTATGCCGAGGGGGAGGCCGGGGGATGGCTGACGCAGGAGCGGACGGCAACACGGACGCCCGCGGGCCGGGCGGGGGCGTACGGAGGGAGGAGGGCCACACCGCATGGCGGCGAGCCCGCCGACCCGACCGGGCCGGGCACCGCATACACACGATCGTCGTCGGTGCCGGCATCGGAGGACTGACCGCGGCGGTGAGCCTGCGCCGCGCCGGATGCGAGGTCACAGTCATCGAGCGCGCGCCCCGCTTCGCCGAGATCGGCGCCGGCATCCAACTCGCGCCCAACGCCACCCGGGTCCTCCGCCACCTGGACCTGCTCGACGCGGTCGCCGCCCAAGCGGCCCGCCCCTCCCACTGGAGCTTCCGCACCTGGTCCGACGGCTCGGAGATCGCCCGCTACCTGCTGGGCCGCGAGGCGGAGGCCGAGTTCGGCGCACCCTACCTCCAGGTCCACCGGGCCGACCTGCACCAGGCCCTCGCGACCGCGGTCCCCGCCCGGTCCGTACGCCTGGGCAGCACCGCCGTGGCGATCGACCAGGACGACGGGTCGGCGTACGTCATGACGGCGACCGGCGAACGCCTGAGCGCGGATCTGGTGGTGGCCGCGGACGGCGTACGATCGCCGGCCCGCCGGTGGCTGTTCGGCGCCGACGAGGCGGTCTTCTCGGGCACGGCGGCGTACCGCGCCCTGCTCCCCGCCGCCGACGTGGCCGACCTGGAGGGCCTCCCCGACTTCGCCATCTGGCTCGGCCCGGACCGCCACTTCGTGCACTACTGGGTGCGCCGCCGGGAACTCCTCAACGTGGTGGCCGTCGTCAAGGCGGAGGCGGCACCGGAGTCCTGGACGGCCCGGGCGGAGCCCGGAGAACAACTGGACGCGTTCGAAGGCTGGGACCGCCGAGTCCTCCACCTCCTCGAACGCGCCGGCCGGATGGGCCGCTACGGCATCCACACCCGCACCCCGCTCGACCGCTGGAACATCGGCCGGGTGACCCTCCTGGGCGACAGCGCCCACGCGATGGTCCCGTTCCAGGCGCAGGGCGCGGCCCAAGCGATCATGGACGCGGCCGTCCTGGCCGACACCCTCAAGGACGCGACCCCGGCCGACGTCCCCAGCGCCCTCGACCACTACGTAAGCCGCCGCCTCGCCACAGCAACCACCGTCCAGGCCCACTCGGCCCAGGCCGGCGAGGACTACCACCTCCCCGACGGCCCCGAGGCGCAGGCACGCAACACCCGCATGGCGAGTTACGCGACGCGACACGGCTTCGGCCCCCAGGCAAGGGCCTGGAGAACCGACCCGACGACACCACCCCGGTAGCCCTCACCCTGGGAGGCGGCCCGACCGGCCTGGCCCTGTCCGCCCAACTCCGCGCGCACCTGCGCGCCCACGAACGAGGTTCCACGTCATCGACCGCTCCGCCGGCCGGGTACGCCGGAACGCGCCCCCATCGGCGACACGGTCCGCCGCCTCACGGACCGAGCGTTCAGGGTGGCCGCGAGGCCGACCCACTCCTGCGCGTCGCCCGCACGCATGTGGTCCCGCGCAACGCCCGGTTGGCCGTCCTCCACCATCCCGACCGCGTCATCGAACAGCATGCCGCCCATGGACGCAGGAACGGATTTGCGACCTGGCTCTTCACCCCGGCGGTCTCCGGCTGGTGCCCCAAGAAGACGCCGCGGGGGCACGGCCGGTGCCCCTCCTCACGGCCTCCGCCACACCCACCGGACCGTGAGGGAGGACCTGGGTACCGAGAAGGTGCTCATGGACGAACGCATGGGCGCCACATCGAGGGCTCGGTCTCAGCGCGCTCCGCCCACATCACCCTCGGCTTTCCGCTCGTTGCCCGTGCTGCACCCGCCATCCGTGCCGGGTGACGCCGCGCGGCTTGTATATCGACAGCGCTGTGGTCGCGAGCAGGACGGCCACAGCAGCCGCGGCGTCGGCCACGAGCTGAACCCTCAGTCCGTTGAGGTCGTCGCCCGACAGGCTCGTCCGTGCTGCCGCGTCCGCCACGCGCTCGGCCACCCGCATGTGCAGCAGAAGAAGGAACGTTGCCGCCACGGTCAGTGCGAGCTTCGCCAGGACCCAGTAGTGGCGCAGAAGTCCCCACGTCGTGCCCAGCGACTGGACGAGGCCGGTCAGCAACGATGCGAACGCCAGCGGGACGATCACATCCCAGCCGGTCGTCTCCATGGCGAGATACGCCCCACGGACCCGCTGGGTGTCCTGGTCGGTCAGACCGACGACGGCGAGGACCAGGAAAACAGCGACCGAGCCGAGCCAGCCGACCGACGACGTCACGTGGGCGGTGAGTGCGAGCCTGCGCAGGGCGGGCGGCATGGCCATCAGTGACCGCCGTGCATGCCGGGACCCATGCCGCTGCCGGTCAGGTGCAGGACGAGGAACAGAGCGACCACGGCGAGCGCCACGAGGCCGGAGATCTTCACCCAGCGCGGGGCGCCGGGAGCTGTCTCGTCGTCGGTCGATGAGCGGGTCATGCGGACTCCCTCGGTCGGATGAGGCCGGGCCTCGGACGTGTCCTCCATGCGCCCACCTTTATCGAGACACTCTGTCTACGTCAAGGCGTGATGTATCGTCACCGTCGCCGCGTACACTGAGCGCGTGCCGAGGCTGTGGAACGAGACCATCGAGGAACATCGGCGCGCCGTGCGCAACGTGGTTCTGGAGACCACGGCGACGCTCGTGGCAGAGCAGGGGCTGCGGGGTGTGACGATGTCGCGGATCGCCGAGGAGAGCGGCATCGGACGGGCCACGCTGTACAAGTACTTCCCGGACGTCGAGTCGATCATGGCGGCGTGGCACGAGGGGCAGATCGCCGGTCACCTTGCCGAACTCGCCGAACTCAAGGACCGTCCCGGCACCCCTGGTGAGCGGCTCGAAGCGGTGCTGGAGCGCTACGCGTTGATCCAGCAGCAGCGGCACGGACATGGGGGAGAGCTGGCCGCCGTCCTGCACCAGGGTGACCATGTGGCGCACGCCGAACAGCATCTGCGGCACTTCGTCCGGGGACTGCTGGCCGAAGCGGTTCAGACGGGCGAGGTCCGGGACGACGTCTCTCCGGACGAACTGGCCGGCTACTGCCTGCACGCACTTGCCGGGGCCGGCACCCTGCCGTCGAAGGCTGCTGTGCGGCGGCTCGCGACGGTGATCCTGGCCGGCCTGCGTCCTCAGGATGCGGGCCGGCCAGGCCCGGCGTGACGCGTAGGCAACGGGGGCGGGGCCGGGCGACCGAGCCCTGCGACTCGTACGGCCGGACCTGGTGCTGCCGGGTGCCGGCGTCGCGTACAGCTTGAGCCATGCCGGGATGCACGGTGGATCCTGCACCTCGCCGCCCCTGGCCGACGTGGTGGTTGCCCTGCCGCAGCGCGGTGCCGACGACCATGCCGAGGATCTCGCCGATCCGGTGTGATGCGCGTACTCTCCTCGGCCGACTCGTCGTCGGCCGAGGAGAACCGGGGAGCGGGCTGCCCCACCCGCACTGCTGCAAGATCAGCTCTGGTAGGCCACCAGGGCCATCATTCCGGCTTCGCCGTGGTAGGCGTTGTGGCAGTGCAGCATCCACTGGCCCGGGTTGTCCGCATCGAAGAACACCGACAATGTCTTCCGCGGAAGGACGATCGCGGTGTCCTTGCGCGGGCCGCCGGTGCCGAGTTGGTAGGTATGGCCGTGGAGGTGCATCGGGTGCCACATGGTGGTGGTGTTGACGAAGTCCAGCCGTACTCGCCGGCCTTGCTCGACCGTGATGGGGCTCGCGGTCGGGTTGTCCATGTCGAACCGCTGGCCGTTGATGGCCCAGTTGTACGTCATCATGCCGCCGGTCAGCTCGATGCGGTGGACCTGATCCGCCGGCTTTGCGGGCAGCCGTACGTCGTCGGCCGCGCGCAGCCGTGACGCGGTGATGACGGTGCCGTCCAGTTCCTTCGGGCGCGTCGTCGGCTTCGGCGCGCTGCCCGAGCTTGTGCGGACCAGCGCCATACCCGTGGTGTTCTTGCCCTCCGCCAGCGCGACGAGGGGGAACACGCCATCGCCCAGGGTGACGAGGGCGTCGTAGCGTTCGCCCATGCCGATCAGCACGGCGTCGACCTGCTGGTGCCGGATCGGGAAGCCGTCGGTGTGGGTGAGGGTGAGCCTGTGGCCGCCGAGGGCGACGCGGTACGCGGTGTCGCCGCCGGCGTTGATGAGTCGCAGCCGGACCCGCTTGCCGGGCTTGGTGCGGAAGACCTCGGGGTCGGCCGGGACGCGTCCGTTGATCAGATGGTGGGGGTACTTCACGTCGCCGGCGTCGCCCCCGAGCAGTGGGCTCCGGGCGCCCATCAACATGAACTTCGTCGACATGCCTGCGCCGGGGGACGGAGACGGTGAGCTGCTCGTCGCGCCCGTGCCGCTGTCCATGTCCATCCCGCCCATGTGGTCGTGGCCGGAGGAGCTGGACGAGCTGCCGGAAGCCTCGCCCGCGTGCATCCCGCCCATGCCCTGCTTCAACTCGGCGAAGACGTCGTCCGGCGTGCCGGTGACGCCGTCGAGCCAGTCGTCGAGGACGACCACCCACTCCTCGTCGTACGACAGTGGCTCCTTGGGGTCCTCCACGATCAACGGCGCGTACAGGCCCCGGTCGAGCTGGACTCCGACGTGCGGGTGGAAGAAGTAGGTGCCGGGAGCGTCCGCGGTGAACCGGTAGGTGAAGTTGCGGCCGGCTCGGACGGCGGTCTGGGTGGCCGGCGGTGCCCCGTCCATGTCGTTGCGCAGGGCGATGCCATGCCAGTGGATGGAGGTGGCGGTCTGGCTCGGCAGCTGGTTGGACAGCGTGGCGGCGAGGGTGTCACCGGCCGAGACGCGCAGTTCCTTGCCCGGGGTCCGGCCGCTGAAGGCCCAGGTGCCGGCCGTGAGTCCGGCGCCCAGGTCGACCTTGGCCTGTGTGGCCGTCAGGGTCAGTTCGTGTGTCCTGCCGCTCTTCGTGCGCTTCTTGTCGGCGGCGCCGACGGCCGGTCCGGAAGGGTTGATCAGGGCAGGTGTGCTGCCGGAGCCGCTGCAGGCGGCGAGCGCGCCCGCGCCCGCGACGCCGAGGCCGGCCAGCAGGACGGAGCGGCGGTTCATGCTGTTCACAGGGATGTCCTCTTCTTGATGTCGCTTCTGTCCGGTCGCGTGCGGGATCGGCTGAGCGCATACGTGAACGTGCGCCGCCGAGGGCGCGGCCTACAGCAGCAATCGAGAGAGAACCGAAAGGTCGGGTGGTGCCCGGCCCGTCGTTCCCGGGACGTCGCGGCCAACGGCTGCGGCGGAAGGGAGGGCCGGAGCACAGCTGAGGGAGGAGTGGTGAGGAGGCACGAGCTGCACGCTGTCGACACCGGCGGCGGAGCAGTGCTGCACCACCGTGCCGGAGCACGCCCCATGGTCGTCGGCCGTGGCCGTGGCATCCAGCGACGTGGCGTGCCCGTTCAGGTGGACGGCAGGGGACATGGCGGCCGCGTGGCGCATACCCGTGGGGCTGCTCGTGTCCCCGGCCACTGTGGGCGGCACAGACGTGACGGCCACAGCCGTCTCGTGGTGAACGAGAACGGCGACCGCCGCCAACAGCGCGATGACGGCAGCACGCGTCCACCGGAGTGCGGCGCTTCCGGCGCGCCCTCGCCGGTGGTCGGCTGTCGTCATCGCTTCCGTCCGTGCTGGTGCTGAAAACGGCTCGTCGTCGTCAATATACCCCTCGGGGGTAATTCGGCGACTGGAGAGGGGAGGGCGCCGACACCACCGCGAGAGCGGCTACAGACGCACTGCGCGGCGCATGGTGTCGCTCAGTTCCGCGAACTTCTCCTCGGCCTGGGCCGGGCCGGTGCGGGCGGCGTCGGTGACGCAACCGCGCACGTGGTCGTCGAGGAGAGCCAGGGCGACTTCCTGGAGGGCTCGGCCGGCAGCTGTGATCTGGGTGAGGACGTCGATGCAGTAGCGGTCGCCGGTGACCATGCGGGAGATGCCGCGTATCTGGCCTTCGATCTTGCTCAATCGGGCCAGGTGGTCGGCCTTGTGGTCGGCGTAACCGGGTGCCTGCGTCCGCTGTTCATGGGCCTGGCGAGAGGCGATCGGAGCGGTGGTCATCGGGGTTCACCTCCCTCGTGCGGGCTGCCGGTCGAGGGGCCGGTGCAGCGGTCCGGGTCGGCGTCGAACGTGGTCGCGCAGTGAGCGGAGCAGAAGTAGTACGTGCCGTGCTCGGTCTTCCGGTGTTCGGCAGCGCTGGTCCTGTCCACCTGCATGCCGCACACCGGGTCCGCGACCACGGTGCCCCCACCTTGGGAGGCGGGGTGGTGGTGCCCATGCCCGGCCACGGCCATGCTGCCGCCGGCCTGGGCCGGGTCGCCGGACTCGACACGGGGCTGCACACGGGCGGGCTGGGCCTCGGGGAGCGGCTCGGTGTGCCGGCGGCGCAGCCGGGAGGCGTTGGTGACGACCGACAGGGAGCTGAGCGCCATGGCCGAGGCAGCGATGATCGGACTCAGACGCAGGCCCCACAGGGGGTAGAGGGCGCCCGCGGCGAGGGGGACACCGACGGCGTTGTAGACCAGGGCGAAGAACAGGTTCTGCCGGATGTTGCGCATGGTGGCTCGCGACAGGCGGATCGCGGTGACAACGCCGCCCAGCGAGCCGGAGATCAAGGTGATGTCGGCGGCTTCGATGGCCACGTCGGTGCCGGTTCCGATGGCAAGGCCCACGTCGGCGGCGGCCAGGGCGGGCGCGTCGTTGATGCCGTCGCCGACCATGCCGACGGTGCGGCCTTCGCCCTGCAGACGGCGGACCTCGTCGGCCTTGTGCTCGGGCAGCACCTCGGCCAGCACCCGCTCCACGCCCACCTGCGCGGCGATCGCCGCGGCGGTGCGAGCGTTGTCGCCGGTGATGATGACGACCTCGATGCCGAGGCGCCTGAGGGCGGCGATGGCGGAGACCGAGTCGTCCTTGAGTGTGTCGGCGACGGCGAGGACCCCTGCGGGGCGTCCGCCGACGGCCGCGAGCACGGGCGTCTTGCCCTCGGCCGACAGGTCGGCCGCGACCGGGGACAAAGCCGTGGTGTCGATACCCACGTCGCCGAGGAGACGGGCGGTGCCGACCAGGACGGCACGCCCGTCGACGGTGGCCTGGACGCCCTTGCCGGTGACCGAGTCGAATCCGGTCGCCACGGGCAGGTGCAGACGACGGTCGCGGACGCCGGCGACGATGGCCCGCGCGAGTGGGTGTTCACTGTCGCTCTCGGCCGCGGCCACCAGTTGCAGCAGTTCCGTCTCGTCGAAGCCGTCGGCAGCACGGACGTCGGTCAGGACGGGCTTGCCCTCGGTGACGGTGCCGGTCTTGTCCAGGACCACGGTGTCCAGCTTGTGGGCGGTTTCCAGGGCCTCGGCGGAGCGGATCAGGATGCCGGCCTGGGCGCCCTTGCCGGTACCGACCATGACCGACAGCGGCGTGGCGAGTCCGAGCGCGCACGGGCAGGCGATGATCAGCACCGCCACCGCCGACACCAGCGCCAGGGTCAGCGCCGGCGACGGCCCGAGGGTGAACCAGACCGCGAAGGTGCCGACCGCGATGGCGATGACCACGGGCACGAAGTACGCCGATACGGCGTCGGCGAGCCGCTGGATGGGGGCCTTGGACGCCTGGGCCTGCTGCACCAGGCGGATGATCTGGGCAAGCATCGTGTCGGAGCCGACCTTGGCCGCCCGTACCCGTAGGGACCCTGTGCCGTTGACGGTGGCGCCGATGACGGTGTCCCCGGCATGCTTGGTGACCGGCATCGGCTCGCCGGTGACCATCGACTCGTCCACCGCCGAACCACCCGAGAGAACGTCGGAGTCGACGGGGATCTTCTCTCCCGGCCGGATGACGATCTCGTCCCCGACCACGACGTCCTCGACGGGTATCTCGGACTCGGCGCCGTCCCGCACCACGCGTGCGGTGCGGGCCTGCAGTCCCAGCAGGGCACGGATGGCCTCGCCGGTGCCGGCCTTCGCACGGGCCTCCAGCAGCCGGCCGAGCAGGATCAGGGTCAGGATGACGCCCACGGCCTCGAAGTAGACCTCCCGTACGTCCTCGGGCAGCAGGCCGGGGGCGAGGGTGACCAACAGGCTGTAGCCGTAGGCAGCACTCGTACCCAGCGTGATCAGGGAGTTCATGTCGGCGGCGCGGTGGCGCAGGGTCAGCCAGCCCGTCATGTGGATCGGCCACCCCGTGTAGAACATCACCGGCGTGATCAGGGCCAGCTGCAGCCAGTGGTTCAGCATCCAGCCGGGCACCCAGTCCGCGCCGAAGAGTTCGTGCGCCATCACGGCGAAGAGCACCGGAGCGGTGAGCACCGCTCCCGTCAGCACCCTGAGGGTGAGGTCATTGATCTCCGCCTGCCGCTCGGCGGCGTCCGCGGCCTCCGCCTCGGCCGCCGTCCGTTCCTCGCCCGTCGAGGGCGGCCCGCCGACCGCAGGAGCAGCGGCGGCTGTGGCACCGTGACCGTCCGTGGCGGGCGGCGCGGGGCCTTCCGCGGGTTCGACGAGCAGCGTGCCGTGGATCATGTTCATGCCGCAGGCGAAGCCGAAGGAACCCGGCCGGTCCGGGCTCAGCCGCACGGTCGTGCGGGTGTGGGCGGGCAGGCCCGCGCCGACCTTCAGGTCGGGGAAGACCACACGGGAGGTGCACTCGCCGGCCTCCTGCCGGTCGAAGACCAACTCCACCGGCGTACCCTGGCGCACCTTGATCACGTCGGGGCTGTAGCCGCCCCGTACCGTCACCTCCACCCGCTGGACGCCGCCTTCCAACAGGGCGGCGCCAGCCCGGCGCGGCCCGAAGAAGTACCAGCCGAGCGCAGCGACCAGCACGGCCGAGG
This sequence comes from Streptomyces sp. NPDC030814, assembly GCF_055572155.1. Taxonomy (NCBI): domain Bacteria; kingdom Bacillati; phylum Actinomycetota; class Actinomycetes; order Kitasatosporales; family Streptomycetaceae; genus Streptomyces; species Streptomyces sp. NPDC030814. The sequence goes on along the minus strand of NZ_JBVIDX010000006.1, from coordinate 241,827 downwards.
ACATGACCACAACGACATCGACGGCACCCATGGGCCTCTCGCCTCCCTTGGCGGGTCACTGTCCAGCCTGCGCTCGCGTACCCCTGCCGGGTAGGGGCTGAACGGCCCGCCGGTCCTGGGCCGTCCGGCCCCAGACAGCCTCACCAGGCAGAAGGATGATGGACGTGAAGGCAAGAAGTCCCCGGGAGCCCATCCAGCGCCCGGTCGCCGATAACCCGAAGCAGGTGAGTGGCGATGATGTTCTGGTACGCCCACGACATGAGCGGGTGGGGCTGGTTCGGGATGTCGATCGGCATGGTCGCGTTCTGGGCACTGGTCGTCACAGCCCTCGTGCTGGGTTTCCGCGCCGTCAACCGGCCCCACGAACACACCCACACCCCTCACACCCCCGCCGCACCCACACCGCAGCAGATCCTCGGTGAGCGGTTCGCCCGCGGGGAGATCGACGAGGAGGAGTACCGGCGTCGCCTGGACGCGCTGCATGCCGGCCCTCTCACCAAATCCTGAACACCGGCCGCAGCCCGTCGCGGCCTCGGCCCTCCCCTGAAGGAGGCTCGTGATGAACGACAAGCGCAACTACGGCATGTACGCGCTCGCCGCAGCGATCGTCGTCGTCGGCGCCCTGATCGTCGGCGCGTCATTGGAGAGCCTGGTGTGGCTCGCTCTCGTCGCCGCCTGCCCGCTGATGATGTTCTTCATGATGAAGAGCATGCACGGCCAGGGCATGCACGGCGGTCACGATGAGCACCGCAACGACCGGGACGAGGACCTGCTGCGCAAGCACGACCACCACACCGGGCCGGGGCGGCCCTGACCGGCCCGGGCGGGCCAGGGGGAAGTGCCATGGCCGCTGTGATCGCAGCGTTGGCTGGGGCCTTGATCCTGGCGGGCATCATCTACGACATCGCCCGCCTGATCACCCCAGACGAGCCTCGTCGTCCACCGCTGACCCGCCTGCGCGGACGGCGCGCCGCACTGGAGGAGGCGGAACGGTGGCTTGTGGGCCTGCGCCTTCACCACCGTGTCGACGCGGCCACCCACCAGCGCCGCATGAGCGCCCTCGCCCACGGACAGCGCCGCACCACCACCGGAACGACCAACGCCGTGGGAGGACGTCATGGCTGACGCCGCATACGGCCTGTGGCCGCTCGTGGTCCTCAACACCATCCTCTTCGTGGTGTTCGCCGCCGGCTTCTTCCACCCCAAGAGCAAACGGGACTGGCGGGCGATGGGCGCCTACAGTGCCTTCCTGGTCGCCCTGTTCACCGAGATGTACGGCACCCCGCTGACCATCTACCTGCTGGGCAGCTGGCTCGGCTCCCAGTTCCCGCTGCTGAAGGACACCCACGCCGGCGGCCACCTGTGGAACGACCTGATCAACTGGCAGGGCGACCCGCATCTGAGTCCCTTCCACCTGGCCAGCTATGTCGCCATCGGTACAGGGTTCTGGCTGATCGCCGCCGCCTGGAAGCGCCTGCACGAGGCCGCCCAGCACGACGAGCTCGCCACCGCCGGGCCGTACGCGTGGGTGCGCCACCCGCAGTACGACGGGTTCCTGCTCATCATGATCGGGTTCCTGCTGCAGTGGCCCACCATCCCGACCCTGATCATGTTCCCGGTCCTGGTGTACGTGTACGTACGCCTGGCCCGCAGCGAGGAACGCGAGGTCGCCAGGGAATTCGGCGAGCAGTGGGATGCCTACGCCGCCCGCACCCCGGCGTTCGTGCCACGCCACCGTCCTGGTCGCAGCACCACGCTCCGGCCGGGTCCCCACGCCGCATCCGGGCAGCAGCGGCAGCCACCGCGCACGGCCGGCACCCCCCACTCCCACACAGGGAGGAGCCGATGACCGGGATCCCTGCGGCCATGCGGGCCGTGATCGTAGACGGTGCCCTCGCCGGAACAACGGTGGTGCCTGCCGTGGTCGCCCAGGCAGAGCGCCACCGCCGACCAGGCCGCCCCGTCCGGAGGTGACCGAGATGGACACGGTCGGCCTCCTGGTCTGGCTGCTTCTCGGGCTCCAGGTCCTGACCACCGCCGCCGGTGGGGTGCTCCTCGCCCGGCGCGGCAGGCACGACGCCCGAGGGCTGGACCGCGGCATCCGCCGCACTTCCCCCGCTCTCCTGATCGCTGGGGTACTGCCCCTTCCCGCCCTGCTCGCCACCGACGCACCCGCCGGTGCCTGGGGCCTGTGGGGTGCCGACTGCATCGCCGCAGCCCTCGTCCACGCCTTCGCCGACACTCTGCGTGCCGGCCGCGCCTCTGAGGGCGCGGCTGCGGCAGGGGGGATGCCGTGACCGGCCCGAGGCACGCACTGGCCCGGAGCGGGTTGACCTGCCGGGTCGGGAATTCGCCCGGACAATGGAAGAACCATGGTCGGGGCTGTGGCCCTGCGGCGGCGGACCGTCGCGTACATGCCCGCGAACAGCCCGGCCGGTGCCTCCCGCATCACCCGGAGTCCGAGAGGCGAGAGGAAGGCGGTTGTCATGACGAGCATCACTTGGCGTATCGCCGCCCTGTTCCGGATCAAGGCCAACAAGGCACTGGACCGGTCCGAGGACCCGCGTGAGGTTCTGGACTACTCCTACGAGCAGCAGCTTCAGATGCTGCAGAAGGTACGGCGCGGCGGGGCCGATGTGGCGACCAGCCGCAAGCGCGTGGAGCTGCAGGTGAACCAGTTGCGGCAGTCCACGGGCAAGCTGCAGTCCCAGGCGCAGAAGGCGCTCGCGGCCGGTCGTGACGACCTGGCGCGTGAGGCGCTCACCCGTCGGACGGCCGTGGCCTCGCAGGTCACGGATCTGAAGGATCAGCAGGCGTCGTTGCCGGCACAGGAAGAGAAACTGACCCTGGCCGCACAGCGCCTGCAAGCGAAGGTCGACTCGTTCCGTACCCGCAAGGAGACGATCAAGGCCACCTACACGGCGGCCGAGGCCCAGACCCGGATCACCGAGGCCGTCACCGGTATCGGCGAGGAAATGGGCGATGTGGGCCTGGCCATGCAGCGCGCCCAGGACAAGGCCGAGCAGATGCAGGCCCGCGCCGGAGCGCTCGACGAGCTGATCGCCTCCGGGGCGCTGGAGGACGCCACGCTGCCTGCCGGGCGGGACGACATCCAGGCCGAGCTCGAGCGCGTGAGCGCGGGCCAGGACGTGGAGCTCGAACTGGCCCGCATGAAGGCACAGCTCCCGGCCGCCTCCGCCCCAGCGGCGGTGGAAGGCCCTGAACCCCCGAAGACCCTGCCGGACCAGGAGGCGACATCATGATCATGCGGATTCTCGGCGAGGTCCAGTACGAAGTCACCGACGAGCACCTGAACCTGCTCGACGAGCTGGATACCGCCCTGCAGCCGGCCGCCGACGCGGGCGATGAGGCGGCGTTCACCACCGCTCTGTCGGCCCTGCTGGACGGGGTACGCAGCCCGGGCACGCCACTGCCGGACGAGCGGATCACGCCGTCCGACCTGGTGCTGCCCGAAGCCGACACCAGCCTCGCCCAGGTGCGGGACCTGCTGTCCGACGAGGGCCTGATCCCGGGGTGAGGACGCAATGCGCAGCCGCTTCGAGCCCGACCGGCAGCTGACCGCCCGCATGGCGGTCACCATGTTCCTGCTCGGGCTGGTGTACGTGGCATTCATTGCCGCACTGATCGTGCTGCTCAAGTCCGTCGTCCTGGTGGTCGTCATCGCCGCCGGGCTGCTGGCCGCGCAGTACTGGTACTCGGACCGGATCGCCCTCTACGCGATGCGCGGCCGACTCGTCACAGCCGAGGAACAACCCCAACTGCACGGCGTCATCGACCGGCTGTGCGCCACCGCCGACATGCCGAAACCCCAGGTGGCCATCTCCGACATGGACCTGCCCAACGCGTTCGCCACCGGCCGCAACGCCGACCACGCCGTCGTCTGCGTCACGACCGGACTGCAGCGCCGCCTGACGACCGAGGAACTCGAAGGCGTCCTCGCCCACGAGCTCTCCCATGTCGCGCACCGTGACGTGGCGGTGATCACCGTCGCCTCGTTCCTGGGCGTGATCGCCGGCCTCGTCGTCCGCTTCGCCTTCTACTCCCAGCTGTTCGGCGGACGCAACCGCGACCAGAACACCGCCGTCGCACTCGTCGCGGTCATGGCGGTCTCGGCGCTCGTGTACGCGCTCAGTTTCCTGCTCATCCGCGCGCTCTCGCGCTACCGCGAACTGTCCGCCGACCGCGCCGGAGCCATGCTCACCGCGAAGCCCTCCGCGCTGGCCTCGGCCCTCACCAAGGTCAGCGGCGACATCGCCCGTATCCCCACCCAGGACCTGCGTACCGCCCAGGCGTTCAACGCGTTCTTCTTCACCCCCGCCCTGGGCCCCGGAACCGCGGTGGCCAACCTGTTCTCCACCCACCCCAGCCTGGAACGCCGCCTCGAAGCCCTCGCGGAGATCTCCGCCGAGCTTGGCGAACCGGGCAGCCGGCCGCGATGAGAAGGAGCTGAGCTGCGTGGGATTCCTGGATGCCCTGCTCGGCCGGTCCAAGCCGGTCAAGCCCGACCTGGACCAGCTCTTCGGCCTCCCCTCGGCGGCGATCACGCTCCAGGCGGCCATCGGCTTCACCCCGACCGGTGCGGCCTCGGTGTGCTTCGCCTCCATCGAGGGCGGGGCATTCGCCCAAGTCCAGCAGGAAGTAGGGGCGCTGCTGGACGCGGACTCCGAACGGGCAGGTGTGCCCGTGGAGTTCAGCCGTGACGACTACGGATACTCGTGGCTGCTCTCGCGCCGCGATCCCGACAGCCTGCCCGCGCTGGTGAGCGATCTGCACGCGGTGAACACCGCCCTGCAGGACAGCGGCTTCGGACCACAACTCCTGTGCTCCCTGGTCTCCTTCCACGACGCCGAGCTGCGTCCCCTGGCACTGGTCTACCTCTACAAGCGCGGCACCTTCTACCCCTTCGCTCCGCTGCCCCGCCAGAAACGCGACAACCCGCTGGAACTCCAGGTCAAGGCAGTGGTCAAGGACGACCTGCGCATCGAGCAGGACCTGAGCCGCTGGTTCCCTCTGTGGGGCGCCCCCGGCCTGTGAAGGGTCGGCGACGGCACCCAGGTCCGGGGAGGTGGCACGTGACAGGATTCGGCGCCCGTCGTGACGACGGGCAACCCGGCGACCGGGCGGTGCTGGCGGCGGCCGGGATAGAGAAGACCTACCGGCGCGGTGTGTGGCCCGCCCAGCGGCGGGTGCGGGTGCTGCGAGGCGTCGACCTGGCACTCGCCCCTGGCGAGGTGATCGGCCTGGTCGGGGAGAACGGGTCGGGCAAAAGCACCCTGATGAAGGTCCTGGTCGGGGCTCTGTCCGCTGACGCCGGCACGGTGACCCGCAACGGACGGCTGGGGTACTGCCCCCAGGAGCCAGTCGTCTACGAACGCCTCACCTGCGACGAACACTTCGAACTCTTCGGCCGCGCCTACGGCTTGACCGACCAGGCCGAGCGCCGCGCTCGCCGGGAGCTCTACGAGGCGCTGGGGTTCGAGCGGTATGCCGCCACGCGCACCGACCGCCTCTCCGGTGGCACCCTCTCCAAGCTGAACCTGGGACTGGCGCTGCTGGCCGACCCCGAGGTGCTGCTGCTGGACGAGCCCTACGCCGGCTTCGACTTCGACACCTACCTGAAGTTCTGGGAGCTGGTCGGCGAACGCCGCCAGGCAGGACGCTCGGTGCTGATCATCAGTCACTTCGTGACCGACGAACAACGCTTCGACCGCATCATCGAACTGCGGGACGGACGGGCGGTGCCCCGATGACGACCGCGCTGTTCGAACGGCGCTTCCTGGCCGAGGCCGCACGCACCCCGGTGAACCTCCTGGTGCTCATCCTGGTGCCAGTGGTGTTCGTCGTGGTGGCCGCCCGCCCACTGGCGGACGCCGCCGACCTGCTCGGCGGCCCCGGCGGGCCGGCCGTGCAGACCGCCACGGCCGGATGGGCCGCGGGGTTCATCGCCGCGATCGCCATGTACTTCCAGATGCGCGCCGCCCGCGCCGCCGACCGCCGCCTGGTCCTGGCCGGGCTCGCCCCCTCACGGCTGGTGGCGGCCCGCATGGCCACCGGCCTGGGCCTGGCGCTGATCGCCACAGCGGCGGCCCTGCTGGCCCTGACGGCGCGGACCGGTATCGGTGACGATCCGGGGCGGGCACTGGCCGGAACGCTGATGTACGCGGTGATCTACCTGGCGATCGGGGCACTGATCGGCACCCTGGTCACAAGCCCGGTCAACGGCACCGTGCTGGTGCTGTTCGTGTGGATCCTGGACGTGTTCTTCGGACCCGTGCTCGGAGCGGCCGACAAGCCGGTGACCCGGGTGCTGCCGACGCATTTCGTGACCCTGTGGATGGTGGACCTGCCCTCCCGGCACAGCGGACGCGTCGGCGATCTCGGCTGGGCCCTGACCTGGGCGGCAGCGGCCATGGTGATCAGCTGGTCGGTGATCACCACCGCCAGCCGCACCGCCCGGCCCCGCCACCGCACCCGACCCGGATCAACGGCCGGCCAGCTGTTCGCCGGCCTGCGCATGGGACTGCGGGAAGCGGCCCGCAACCGGGTGCTGTGGGCGCTGCTCATCGCCGTACCCGTCGTCTTCGTCCTCCTCGCGGTGGCCACCACCCCCGACGAGTCCACCACCCTGACCGTGCGCGAAAACGGCCGCACCCTCTCCCAGGAGGCGTGGCTGCCCGACATCCACGGCGGCACCATGGCCCCGATCGCCATCGCATCGCTGGCGACACTGGCCGGGCTGTTCACCGTCCTGGACGCCCGCTCCGGCGACCGGCGCCTGGCCCTCGCGGGCTTTCGCCCCCTGACACTGCTCGCCTCCCGCCTGGCCGTCATCGCGGTCGGCGCGCTGCTGGCAACCGCCGCGTCCCTCGCCGTCACCGCCACCGTCTTCGACGCCCGCCGATGGGATCTCTACATCGCCGCCAGCGTCCTGATCGCGCTCACCTACGCCCTCATCGGCGTCCTGCTCGGCCCGCTCTTCGGCCGGGTCGGCGGCGTACTCATCGCCTTCCTGCTGCCCTTCATCGACCTCGGCATCGAACAAAGCCCGATGCTCCGCGCCGCCCCGCCCGGCTGGGCCCACACCCTGCCCGGCTACGGCGCCACCCGAGTCCTGATCGACGCCGCTCTCACCCCCGCCTTCGACGAAACCGGCCCCTTGCTGATCGCCCTCGCCTGGCTGGCCGCCCTCACCACCGCAGCGGCCGCTATGTTCCGCCGCACCGCCGTCGCAGTTCACCGATGACACGTCGCACCGACGGCGGCCCAACCCACCGATGACACGTCGCACCCACGGCGGCCTCGTGTCGCCCTTCGGGCGAACCACGAGGCGTTTGGCGGCATCGCCATGGCGGGCGCCCCCTCGTCCGGCGAACCTGAGCACGCCGGTCGGCTTCCGGCCGTGCCCCGCCCCCATCAGCCTCGCTCGAAAGGCGCCCCCGTATGGCACTCACCTTTCCGCACCGGGGCCGCGCCGCACTCGCCATGGGAAGCGCCTGCGCCCTGCTCGCCCTGGCCGGCTGCTCGAACGGCGACAGCACCAGCCCCGCCACCACCAGCGACTCATCCGCCGCGACCAGTGCGGGCCCGGGCGGGACACGGATGGTGATCGACAACTTCACCTTCAGTCCGGCGAACCTGCACGTGCGCCCCGGAACGAAGGTCACCGTCGTGAACCGGGACCCGGATGCGCACACCGTGACCGCCACCGCGGACAAGGTCTTCGACACCGGCAACATCACGGGCGGAGCGACCGTTACGTTCACCGCGCCGTCCGCGCCGGGCCGTTACTCCTATCTCTGCACCCTCCACCCGAACATGAAAGGCACCCTCACCGTGACCTGACCCCAAGGGGGCCCCACCGGTGACCTGTGCGCGCGGCCGCCCGGCACGAGGGCTGGGGTGCACTCGGCCGGATCGGGGGACCGACCCCGGCGGGCCATGGGTACGCTGATGCCGCCAGCACGAGGACGAGCGCCCCGCCCGGGGGCGCGGACGAGGAGCGGCGACGTGACGAGGACAGCCGGAGCGACCAGGGGTCTCCTGGCACGCCTGCTGCTGCTCGGCCTGCTCCTCATCGGCTTCGGCGTCGTCCACACGCTCGCCCATGCCGACGCCCATGACGGCGTCACCGGACCCACGAGCGCCCACCACTTCGACCTGGCTGCCGCGGACCAGGAGCCGTCCGACGGACATCACGGACGCGAGAGGGATACACCCGGCGAAGCCCCGCACCCTACGACCGCCGTCGCCACCGCGGAACCGGACTCCCTGCCCGAGGCCGACTGCTGGGCCTCCGCACCCACCGGGGCGTGGCCAGTCCCCCCGGCCCAGCTCGCATCCGGGACCACGGCCGACCCGCACGGGGCGCCGCCCGCCGACGGGCTTCTCAGCTGCCGCGCACCCATCTCACCCCACGCGCTGGGAGTCCTGCGGATCTAGCGAGGAGACCAGCGCCGACGGCACCGCCATGCCGTTGTGCGGCGCACGGTTCAGGTCCGCCGCTCCGCCGAGGAGCTGCTCGACCGCTCTCCCCGTCCGTGTTCTCCGGGCCGCCGTCCAGCGCCCTGATACGCCGTACGTCCCTACAGCGCATCGGGCCACACGGCCGACCCATGCCGAAAGGTGTCACCGTTCCCGTGTCCCAGCACCACGTCACCGCAGCCCGCTCCAGGCCGGCACCGCCGTACGCATCCCACCCCACGCACCCTCCCCGCCCGACAGCGCCGGACAGCCCGCACCTTGTCGATCGAGGCGGCAGCGTGCCCGCGCCGCGCCGCGCGGAACCGGCGCCGTACGAGAGCCGGACCGGCGCCCGGCGCGGACGTCGCCGGGCTCCCAAACGCACCCCTCTGCTCGGTGACTACCTGGGCTACGCCGCGACCTTCGTCGGCGCCGGGCTGATCAGCGGCGCCATCGTGCACCACCCGCTCGATCCCACCCGCTACACCCTCATCGCCGTCATGGGCGCCGCTGTCTTCCTCTGCGCCACGATCCTCAACGAGTTCGTCCTCACCCGCAGCCGCCCCAGCGCCGCGAAGGTCTGCGCAGTGGTCGCGGCCTCCCTCGGGCTGTCCTTCGGCATAGGCATGCTCAGCGGCGGTCTGCAGCACTTCGAGGACTTCCCCGAACGCGCGGCAATGCTCATCCCCTTCGGTCTCGCGCTCTCCTTCGTCTCGTACGTGCTGCGCCACCGTCCGGACCGGTGGCGCAGCATCCTCGGCCCGGCCGGGATCCTGGTGGCGGTCACGGCGGCCGTCGCCTTCGTCGGATTGAAGGGCATCGCCCAGGAGATGGCCGCGCAACCGGGCGGCGACGGCCACGGCCACAGCCATGGGGAAGAGCCCGCCACAGAAACCGATCCGGAGACGACCGGAACAGATGGCCATCAGCACGAACCCGGCTCCTCCGAGAGCCCGGCCCGTGGGACGAGCCCGAGGGAGGAGCCGACGACCGCCTCCTCCCCGGCTGCCGATGACCACGGCGACTCGGGCCACAGCCACTGACGGCTCGTGCGCTCAGTGGCCCTCGGCAGCCGACACGGGCAGCCGCTGCGTGAAGGTCCCGCCGCCGTCGCGTGAGTCGTACACGCCGTCCTGTGTGGCCACGAGGACGCGCTTGGCGTCGACGGCCGTCAGGGCTTGCGGCTGCCCGCCCGGAACGGTCCCGGATTTCTTCCAGCTGGTGCCGCCATCGGTGCTGCGGTGCAGGCCACCGGCGAGGTCGACGCCGTACAGGGCGTCGGTCGTGGGCCAGGACAGGAAGGCGAGGACCTGCCCGGGCCCCGCGCGGAACTTCCGGCCGCCGTCGGTGCTCATGGCGACGCCGTCCTCCGTTGTCGCCAGCACGACGTCCGGGTCCTTCGGGCTGACGGCGATGTCCAGGGCGGCGAGCTCGGCGCGGTCGTCCCAGGACGTCCGGTCGGCGCTGACGCGGAGCAGGCCGCGGGTGCTGTCGTAGCCGTAGACGGTGTTGTGCGCGTACTCCAGGGAGTGGAAGTCGGTGGTGCCGCCCAGCGAGAGTGTTTTCCAGGTCCTGCCGGAGTCTGTGGACTGGATCAGGCCGCGGTTGCCGTGATCGCCGCTGTCCTCGGCCGGGTGGCCGCTGCCGAGGAAGGTCTTCGGGCCGATGACGGTGAAGCCCATGTAGTCGGCCTTGTCACCGACCCGCTGGGCGGTGCCGTCGTCGGCCACGGCGATCACGCCTTCATGGGTGGCGACGTACAGGCGCCCGTCGGCCCGGTCGATGCCCAGACCGTGGACGTGGCTGACGGCGAGGTCGCCGGAGCCTTCGGCCGACGTCGTGTCGGACGAGGTGCCGGCGCTGGAGGAACATGCGGCCACCACGGCCGCGAGGACGACTGCGGTGATGGCGGTGGCCGCGCGGGAACGAATCTTCATGCTGAGTATCTCTCCGAGGCGCGAGGAGGAGTGGCGAGCAGGGCTCAGGGACAGACGCAGGACGTGCCCGCACGGAGGCCGGGCTGCGTGCAAGCACGCCCGGCCCACGATGTGTCTGTGTGGCGGTGCGTGTTTGTGTGTGGCGGGGGCGTCAGCTCTTGCCGAGGAGCTTGTTCATCTCCTCGATCTCGGCGTTCTGTGCGGTGATGATGTCGTCGGCCAGCTTCTTGGCCGGCCCGTACCGGCCCGTGTTCTTCTCGGTGGTGGCCATCTCCACGGCACCCTCGTGATGCTCGACCATCATGGTCAGGAACATCGTGTCGAAGCCCTTGCCGGATGCCTTCATCAGCTCGTCCATGTCCTCGGTGTCCATCATCCCGGGCATGTCGGAGCTTCCGGAGTGACCGCCGTGGTCCATGCCCGGCATGGAGGAGGGCACGTCCTCGCCCCAGGACTCCAGCCAGCCGGACATCGTCTCGATCTCCGGACCCTGGGCCTTCCCGATGCGTGCGGCCAGGTCCTTGACCGTGGGGGAGGACGCCTGACTGGCGGCCATCTCCGACATCTGGATGGCCTGCTGGTGGTGGGGGATCATGTCCTGCGCGAAGGAGACGTCCTGGTCGTCATGGGCACCGGCGGTGTCATCGGCGCCGGCTGAGGCCGGCGACTGCGTACCGGATCCGGTGTCGGAGCCGCTGTCGCCGCCGCAGGCGGCGAGGACGAGGGCGGCGGCCACGGCCGTGGTGCCGAGAGCGGCACGACGGATGAGGGAACGGGGGCTGGTCATGGTGGTACTCCTGCGGTCTGCGAAGGATGCTGCGCCGAGCGGCGCGGGACATGGCTGAGTGCCGTACGGCCGCTCGCCGGGGCAGAGCCGGCGAGGTGGGATACGGCTTGGCCTTGTCCTAGATCCGCAGGAGTTGCAGTTCGGCCAGTGTGGGCGGCGACCGGCCGCCGCCGGGCGTGGCGGCGAGGAACCCGTGGCCGCCGTCGGTGGGCGCGAGCGTGCTGACGAGGTTGGGCGACGGCGCTGGAAGGACCGGTCCCGTGCCGACCGCACCGGACGCACACGTCGCATCGGCGTGCTCGGCGTGGCCGTCACCGCTGTCACCGTGGCAGACGTACTCGTCGCTCCCCATCGCCATCCCGGCATGCGCAGTGGCGAAGGAGGCGTGATGGGTGCCGGCGGCCACGGCCCCGCCCGGACTGAGGGCGTGCATGCCGAGAAGACCGGTCAGCAGCCCGAGCACCAGCAGCACCCGCCACCGCCCGCCGGGCGATCGCGCAGCGCGGAGCTGTGCCTGGGCTGTCACAGCCCTCATGCTACGGAAGCTGCTCGGCTCCGCGCGGGCAGGCGGCATTCGGGCCAGTGCCCTTCTCTCGATCTGCGCGGCGTCGAGGCGTCCGGCACGCCCTCTCGCCGCACCTCGCTCGCACCGGACGCCGCTCCTTGGAGTTCCTGGATCCGGTCAGGACGACCCCTTCGTGTGGAACCGGCGCCCGATCAGCGTCTTGATCCGCGCCAGCGTCCACGTCTGGTCCGGCCAGCCGTGCGCGACCCCGGCCCCCTGGCGCGCTCCTGCTCGAGCACGGAGAACAGGGCCTCACTCAGCTTGGGCCGTGACACGGGCCCGGCAGAGCGCAGCCCCCCGGTGCCGGCGTGATGCCAGGATCGGCGCCAGCGCTGCACCGAGCGCACACTCACCCGTAAGTCCTTCGCGATCTCGGCGCCGGAGGCACCCGCAGCGAATCGCTCCGCGGCCTCCAGCCGGATCCGCTCGCGAAACACCTGCCGTTCAGGCGTCAGCCCACCATCCTGCGGATATCTCACACAACCGGCATACCGCGACGATCACACATCGTCAGCCCTCACCGACATCACGCCGAAAAGATCAGTAGACACTCACCTAGCAGGCGCGACATCGGCTTCAGTCACCCGCGAAACACAGGTAGCTGCCTGGAGTGGCTGCGCACGCACTGAGCATCCTCGCGAGGTCGTCCAACGCGGCGAGCTGACGCTCGTCACCGCATCGTTGCTTCAGATCGCGAATCTCCCGAGCGGCGGCTGCGGCCTCCTGCTCGTTCATCAACGTGTCCCCGTACAGATCGACGGCAGTGAGCCTCCCGGGTACGCCAAGGAGCTGAAACGAGCCGAGCGCATCGGCCAGAGCGTCGCCGTGTCCGTAGGAACTCTGCAAGAGCGTCGCACGCCAGTTCTTGCGCGCCGGCCGTGATGAGTGCAGCTCCAGATCGATGCCCATGCCTCATGATGCACACGCTGTGCCGTTGGACAGCCGCTCGTGACCTGCGCGGCCACACGTGGTCAGGGCCCTTCGCTCACAGAAGGCGTCTTGCCCTGGGTCTTGTCGGGGACTCGGTGAGCCGGGTTTTTTGCTGGTCAAGGGCGGTGGGCTCGTGCGCCTGGTGGTCGTCGTTGGTCGTCATTGGCCACTGGTGAGCGACCTCGGACGGCCCAGAGACGGCCCGGCACAGATACGAAAGTCAGCTCTGCCGGCCGCGCGCTCATCGGGAGACGGTCCCGCGTTGGCCGTCGCTAGTGTCCCGCCCACCGTCGCAAGTTCCTGGTGACATGGGCCTTGTGAAGGCGGGTTGCCGAGGCTTCGCTCGGGCTCGTCATGAACGCCGTGATAGGGGTCCACCGCTTACCACCCTTGCGAGCCGTCCATCTGACGGCGGGGAAGTCCGTGATCTCCGTGATGCGCTCTCGCGCAATCACGCGTGTGCGCAGGTAGCCGCGGATTGAGAGTCTTTCGCGCTCACACGTCACGCCGAGCCGGTACCCCCTCACGGCGAGGATCGCGAACCCAATCACAGCGAAACAGGCAGTGAGCCGCGAGAAGCCGGTACTGGCTTGTGCTGCGTAGGCCACAGCAGCGGCCGCCGGGACAGCTCCGAGGCCGCTGTTCGCAAGACGGTTCGACATCGGTGGCGATAGCTCCACGACGCTCCTCGTCTGTGCTGACAACTGCCGGCGGTAGCGTACTGGTGCCTCAGCTTGGGAAGCTGAGGATGCCTGGTCGATTCAGTCCCTGAGCTGGCCGAACGGCTGCTTCGCGGCCGTGGTCAGCGCCGTCGCTGTCACCGTAGTCCCCGCTGCTCCCCGCCATATCTGGTGCGCTTGATGCGTCAGGAGCTCTGGACGTCACGGCCGCAGTAGGCGATCTTGATCGTGCACCAGGTGTGTTTGACCGCGCCTCAGCCTGTGGATACGCGCACCTTCAGGCATTGGCCGACGGCGCGGGTTCCCGTCGATGCTCCAGCCATGTGCGGCTCAGGTCGCCCCAGATCGCCTGATACTGACCAAAGATCTCGTTCAGCTGATCGAACGTGAGCTCGTCGGCGGCCGTCGATGCCACGAGGTATTCGAGGTCATCGGCAAGTCGCTGGAAGCGGTACTGCGCTTCCTCCATCAAAACCCACCGGGAGCGCCAGTTGAAGAACGGTTCGACGGCTCCGAGCAACGTCACCAGCGCCACACACGCCAGGGCCAGACCAGCCCACGCGTTGAGGTTCTGCAGGCCCAGGATGACGGTGGACGCAGCGGACAGTACAAGCATCGCCACCTTGGTGACGGCGGCACTTCGACTGAACCGCTTCTTCTTGCCGCGGGCGTAGCCGTTGCCCTGACGAATCTTGTCCAAGAGGAGAGCGGCTGCCTCCCTCGGGCTGAGACCAACGCCCAGGCCACTGTCCGGCTGCACTCCGCCCCCAAGCTCTGTCGCCACCTTGCGGCTCGCTGCCCTGGCAATCGCGCGCCTAGCGTAGCCGCTCCAGGCTCCTTCAACGGGAGGTGATCTGGCGGTCAAAGTGGCCCGAAGCAACTTGGGCGGGTGTCTGACCTTGCGCCGTTACGCCTCTCACCTGTTGCGATGATCCGCAGGCGTCCGCGCTTGTCGGCCGCTGTTCGTCGGCGTTGTCACGCAATTAGGGGTCCTTGCAGAATGATCCTCTTGTGGCACGGTGGAGGTGTATGTGACTCCCTGTTTTGCGGGTGTGACCATGGCGCGGCGGAAGCCGTGGGAGGTCAGTGACGAGTTGTGGGCGGTGATCGAGCCGCTGCTGCCGAAGCAGGAGCGGCGGTTCCGGCACCCGGGGCGCAAACGGATCGATGACGGCAAGACGCTCCAGGGTGTGCTGTTCGTCGTCTGCACCGGCATCCAGTGGGAGTTCCTGCCGCAGGAGTTGAGGTTCGGTTCGGGTCCCACCTGCCGGCGGTGTCTGGCCGAGTGGCAGCGGGCCGGAGTGTGGGAGGAACTCCCGCGGGTGCTGCTGGACCGGCTTCGGGCAGCGGACCGCCTCGACTTCTCCCGCGCCACGATCGATGCCTCGCACGTGCAGGCCAAGCGGGGGCGGGGCAGCCCAAAAGTCGGCCCGAGCCCGGTCGAGTGTCCCTGCTCTGCGACCGCGGCGCGCCACTGGGGAGATCTCGTGCCTCGTCGGTCACTCCGGGCACCGCCGTCACCGAGGAGGTCTACCGGAAGCAGATCCGGCCCGTGATTCAACCGGGGCCGTCGTCATGGATGGCATCTTCGGTGCCGTCCGGCAGCAGCCGTAGCCGTCGCCGTAGGCACGCGGCAAGCACTCAGGAATCCATAGTCACGCAGTTAGACACGCGGCAACGCCAGAGGGCCCTCACCGATTCGGTAAGGGCCCTCTGGCCTGCTACTTAGCTGTCGGGGTGGCGGGATTTGAACCCACGACCTCTTCGTCCCGAACGAGGTTCGATCACGTTGCCCGTCTGCTATCGATGGTATAGGCACAGGTCAGGGAGTTGGTGGTGGTCGGTCTCGGGAGGTGTCGCGAGGGCTCTGGGAGAAGATCTTCTCCCAGATTTCTCCCAGGTGGTGGACTGCCAGCGCGGTGGCTCTACCCGCACTTGTATTGCAGCAGCAAATTCGCATGAAGGTGCTGATTGTGAGCGTCACGTGTTGTGGTGTTCGGAAGACAACGGGTCGGTGCGTAGATCGTCGGCATGCGGCCAGATATCCAAGGACAGCGAGGCCAGGTACATGCCCCGCGTGCGGATTCGATGCTCGTCCCAGGTGGTCGCCCAGTCGCTGATGTCAGTGTTCGATGGAGCACTGAGCAACGTGCCGTGGGTGAGGCGTAGCAGGCTGTGCTTGCCGAGCCACTGCCGCTTGTCCTCCCAGGCCATGTTGCCCAGAGTGGGGTTCAGGCGGGCGGTGACCAGTGTCAGGTTGCCGAGTGTGTGGACCAGTTCGTCGCGGTCGGCTCCTTCAGACGGATCGTTCTCAAGGGGCGGCCAGTTGTCGCGCCAGCTCTGCGGCATGACGTGCTCGATGGTCAACTTTGCGCCGGCCTGTTCGCCGACGGGGACGGTGAGCTGTTCGGTGTGGTCGGTGCGCAACTCGTCCTCCAGTGCTTCCAGGAGGATGCGTACGCTGCGCCGGACCAAGCGGGAATAGATGGGGTCCTGTTCCAACGAGGCACGGAACTCGGAGTCGCTTGGCCAATGACGGTGGTGGCCCTGCATTGCCGAGAGGGCCTTGATGACGGCTTCGTCCGCGCGGTCGGGTTGTCGGGCTACGGCCGCGACCAGGTCACGGAAGACGTTGTTGTAGTCGCGAGTACTGAGATTGAGCACCGCCCTGCGTACGAGGTAGCTGTCGATGGCCCGGATCGCCCGCCGTCGGCGCTGCAGTGGCAGCACGGACTCGTCCAGGCCGTAGAGGAAGAGGAGCAGGGGCATCGGAGTGGAGGTCTGAAGGACCTTCATCCGATACAGAAACCGTCCCTCGACGCCGTGCAGCGGATGGTCGTCGATGAGGTCATAGATCTCGGCGTATCGCGTCAGCTCGGCAAAGACGTCTTCCGTAGGGACGGCAGACGAGAGCAGCCAGCGCTCGAACTCCTTGAACAAGGCGGAGGCAGTGAACTCGCGCTGCGTACGCATCGTGAGCCAGTACGTCAGGAACACGTCGAGGCGGCTTCGCGTAATGCGGCCAGTCGTCTGTTCCACGCGCCATTCGTCCTGGTCGAAGGGCGCCCAGTACGTTTTGTAGAGCCGGTCGACGTCCGCACCGGCACGTTCGGCGTCGCGGAACAGCAGGTTCTTGATCAGATCCGCGTGCTCCAGCGGTGTACCGCGGCTGTTCAGCGTCTCGAAGACGACCTGCGCGTCGTCGTGCTCTTCCAAGTCGATGATGACCAAACGCAGCTGTTCCCGCAGCGCATGCACCAGCATCGCCAGCCGCTCCTGCGACTCAGCTGCTTCCGCCAGCCATGTGTCAATCTCCCGCTGAAAGTAGGCGACGGCTTCGGCGAGCCGTCCTCCCCCTCCCTGGCCGAGCATGACGGCGCGGAACTCGTCACGGTCCGCATTGGTCGGCCAGACCTTGTAGAGATGGTCGGGATGCTGGGCGCGGTCGAACAGGTCTTCGTCGTTCTCCAGGAACTTACTCAGCAGGCGTACGGAGCGCTCGTGGTTGAGAGCCGCCGCCGACAGGCGGGCCGCGAACAGGAACAACTGTAGTGTTGTCAGACGCTGTTGGCCGTCGATGACCTGCCGCGTCTCCAGACTTGATGAAAGGTACGGGGTCTCGTCGAAAACAAGCGCTCCGAGAAAGTGCGGTGCCACCGTCTCCCCGGTCGATGCCGCTTGTTCGGCCCGCTCGACGGTGCGGCGGATGTCCTCCCACAGGGCCGACCAGTTGTCGTCCCGGTTCCACACGTACGGCCTCTGGAACAGCGGCACCGTGTAGCGCACGTCCCTGCCGAAGATCCGCCGCAGGTCGACCGTGTCCGCTCTCATGGTTTGGGGTCCCCTCCCTCGCGTCCAGGCTCTTACCGTAGCGATCTTCGCTATAGCTGATCGGCCTGATCCGTGAACTTAGGGAGGAAGAGGGCGGGGAATACTGTCGGGTGGTGGGATGCTGCTGAGCCTTCTTGAGGCGTTCTGGTCAGACCATCATGATTTGTTAGTGAGTGCGGCGGCGATTCGTGACATGGCGGTGAGTACTGCGGGTGGCTCAGCAGCCAGCGGCACGGTGTGCTGGATGAGCTCAATGCCCGAGTGCCGAACGGTGTGACGCAGGGCTGGTCTCTCGCCCGCAGCGTAGATGAGGTGGCCGCGGTCGAGTCCCAGACCGAGGCAGTACGAGGCCATCTGGTAGAGATCGGCGTTCGGGAAGCCACGCACAGAGTCTGCCTTGTACTTGGCGTCGGCCACCCCGGCAGCTGTGCCGTCGCCGCGACACCAAATGACATCGGGGAGCAGGCGGATCCGGTGCGCCTCGTCGAGGAAGTGGCGGCCGCCATTGGTGATCACATATCCGGAGTACGGACGGAGTGCTTCCCGGAGCGATGCAGCAACAAAGTCCTCGAAAACCTTTTCCATATTGATCAGCAGGCCATCCACGGGGACGGTTCCGCCGTCGTCGAGTTCGTACGAAGCTCCTCGCAGGACGAGCTCGCCGAGACGGATTGCAGTACGCAGGCGCGCGTTGTCGGGGCCGGCAGTCCAGTCGGGCAAGGCCCGCGTCGATGGCACGTCTCCCACATCGGGGAGTGCGGCGATCACCCGCCTGAGCTCGGGACGGCACGTTGCCGGTACTCCCGGGAGAGCCAAGAGACGCCGGGCCGCCGAGCGTAGGATGCGATTTTCTGGGATGTCCTCGGTGAATTCCTCGTAGCTGGCTTCCACGGGGAAGGATCTGCCGAAGTGCCGGCGCAGCTGGTCGGCATGGCGGATACGGCCGCGCACGACGGGGAGCGTCGCGTCGACACTGACGTACCCCTGTAGGGCGCCGTGGCGGAGGCCGCGCTCAGCGGCTCTGACGAAAGCGTACGCCACCGCCGGGAGCAGTCCGTCACGCTCCGATGCTTCGATGGGCTCGGAGTACCAGCGGTCCGGAGCCGCGGTGTACGCCAGGAGGAACAGCAGGCGTGCGACCGGTGTCTTAGGTGCGATGCGGACGTCGATGCCCCCGATTCGCGCGGCGCCGACGAGCCGGTTGCCGCTGATTCGCCACAGACCCGGGCGGCGGCCTGGCTCCACTCGCACGATGCGAGACGAGGTTAGGGCAGCTGCTTGTCGCGGGCTGAGTTCCGCTTGAATGGCTTTGCCGCTCTCGGACAGGTCGAGGCGCGTCATGCCGGACCGCTGACATCCTCGCCAGGAGCTTCGTCAGCTGAGGGGGCCTGACGCAGCAGAGTTGCCTCCTCGATGCCGAGCTCGTCGAGGATCTCGTCTAGCGAGAACCGATCGATGGTGTCGCCGGGTTCCTGGTCGGCGAGCAGCGGCAGAATCGAGGTCCGCCAGGCGCGGGCGAGCGCGCCCGGCTCCTCATACAGCGAACGACGCATGAAGTATGACGGCCCGAGTTGGAAGTCCCGCTCGGCGATGCGGCTGTTGAGCTCTTCCATGAGTAGGGCTGCGGTGTCCGGAAGTCCCTCGCTGCGGAGCCAGCTGCGCAGCATGGATGAGGTGGGTTCGGCGGTGGGATGCAGCTCAACGAAGGAGAAGCGTCGCCGCATGGCCGCGTCGACGCGTGCCACCGACCGGTCGACCGTGTTCATCGTCCCGATGATGACGACATTCCGCGGGAGCGTGAAGCCGTTGCCGTCGTCGGTTCCGTACTGGAGATGCACTATATCGTCGCGGTACTCCAGCAGGAAGTACAGCTCTCCGAAGACCCGAGCCAGATTGGCCCGGTTGATTTCGTCGATGATCAGGACATGAGGGCTGGATGGGTCCTTGCGGGCGTTCTCGACGGTGCGCCGGAATGGGCCGGGCACGAGTTCGAATCCGGGCTGCCCGTCCTTGCCCTGGCGTGGGCGGAACCCTTCGAAGAAGTCCTCGTAGGCGTACGAGGGATGAAACTGTACGAGGGTGACGCGTTCACGTCGTCCTGCTGTGAGGTGCAGAGCGAGCTTGCGTGCGAGAAACGTCTTGCCAGTGCCCGGCGGGCCGTAGAAGACGAGCTGAGGCCGTTCCTTGAGGAGTTCGATCCAGTCGTCGAGATCCTGCGGACGGATATGCAGATCTTCGGCCAACCGGGCGTCCGGCCCGGGGAGGTGCAGACTGCGACGGGGCGGAGGTGGGGTAGCACCGGCCTCGGTCGGCAGCATGGCGGCGAGGTCGTCGGCGAGGTCTGTGAGGTCGACGACGCTGAGTTGGACGCCGAGCTTGCCGTTGAGGCCGTCCGGTATGTCGTCCTCGAAGGGATCGATAGGAGCCGCGGTGTTGAGCCAGCGCACACTGCGGGTCAGGGCCACCGTGCGGTCCGAGGTGAAGTGAGGGCCCGACGTGACCTCCCCCAGATACAACTGGTCACCCTCCCTGGCCGGGGTCAGCACGAGGTCACCCTCACGCATCCGGTTCAGGAAGAGGTGGATCTCCGCGCTTTTGTCTCTCAGGGCGACTTGGGCGAGATGGGCGTAATCGGCTTCCACGGCGAGACGTACGGCATCCTCGCCACTGCCCGGCTCCAACACCCGCAAGCGTGACGCCTCGACGCCGCAGTACCCCTCGTTCAGCCAGTCCTGTAGCAGGTCAGAGGGGCCCGTGTCGGAGGCCCGGACCAGCCAGGCGCGGCGCGGTTGGGATGGTGCAGCGGTGCCCAGAGCTTCGCGCATAGCTTCGACGGTAACTCTCCGGGCCGGATCCGGTCTCCCGGACTGTGGCAGGAGCGTGCCTTCCCTGCGCATGGCGTGCGCCTGGGCCTGCGAATCGGGCTGAGCCGCGTTGCTGACGATGCGATCGGAGGCGCTGGACTGGATCTGCCGTGCATAGCGCATGACGGTGGCGGGATCGACTCGCAGTACGTCGGCGACGTCGTCTCGGGTGGCCCAGGTCCCAGAGGTGAGCAGCGCGAGTACGACGCCCAAATTACCGGCGTCACCTGTGTCTTCTGTGACCCGGGTGATGAGTTCGTGGGTGCCGAACATGGCGTTGTCGGGGGAGAGCACGCGAAGGTCTCTGGATCCTCTAAAGTGGCGGAGCCTTGGTTAGGGGGACGAGGCGGTGCGGCGGCTAGTCAGCCCTTTCGCCGAGGTTCTGCCGGAAGACGTCAAATACCGTCTTCGTGTGGTCCTGATCGCTCAGGGATTCGACCATCCCGGCGAAGTTCGTGCGGGCGTCCTCAACCGCCTTCGCCCGGTCGTGCTCGCCGGCACCTTTCGAGCCCCCACGCTGGAGAGCGGGTGCGAGGTGTGGGAGGAACGGAACTATGGGCTTGATTACTTGATGCCAGTGCTTGATCACTTTGGGGAGCGTGGGCTGCCGGGAGAACCCGAGCGTGAACGGGTCGCGCGTGCCGCGGCCGAGCAGGGTGTCCATGCAAGCGGCGACGGCATCGATCACCACGGGGACAGCGCCGCGGCGCTGGAGGAAGTCATGCACCTTGCGCGGGATGCCTTTGAGGTCCGGATCGTTCCTGCATCTTGCCGCGTACTCGGTCTTCGTCTGCTCCACCGCGCGCTGCAACCCGTAGCAGAACAGCACATGCCGCGCCGTGGTGTGGTCGCCGAAGAGGCTGGCGTAGAGCGCGTCGTCCGACCAGATCTTGCCCGGCTCGTTATAAGCGATGTAGGGCTTACCGTGGAAGGCCGCGAGAGCCTTGGCTGCCGTTGTCGCCACGACGCGGTTCGCGGGTGGCGCCACCGCGATGTCGCTGGGGTCGGTACGGCGACCGCCGTCGTAGGCAATGTCGCCGAGCTGCTGGAACTCCTTGATGAGGCGCAGCTGAGTACGGTCGTTGCTCCGGAAGTCCGCTGGCAGGGTGGCGAGCTGACGGTTCGTGGTGCGGATCACCTCGCTGACGAGCGAAGGATCGTCGCACACCACGAACCGGATCAGCAACTGGCCGGCCTCGGTCTGTCTACGGAGGGTTTCGTCGCTCACGGCCCCGGTCGTCTGGGCACCATTGACGATCGACAGGCCCTGCAACGTGATGACACGCCGACCGTCGGGGCCGGGCTCACCGACCTCGACTCCGTGGGTGAGGGCCGTAACGCCGTTGTTCAAGACGAAGAGATCTTCCGGCCGATCCTGCACGGTTTTGCGGATCGCGCTGTTGATAGCGCCCTTCTTGCCCTTGACTCCGACGAAGCCACGGACGTTGGCGGAGAACAGACGGTTCTCCTCGGTGCCGTTGTGTTCCCAGTACAGGTTCTGGAGCCAGGCGGTGTCCACGGCGGTGCACACGGCGCTCCACTTACCGCTTGACAGTTCGAAGCAGTCATCCACGGTGAGAGTGATCTCGTCGGTGACCAGAATGGGACTCCGCGACCCCTTGTACCAGCGGTACAGGGTGGGCACACCTACCTCGAGACCGATGACGCGCTCCGGAGCGGAGTCCGGATACGCTTGTTGAAGCACCCGCGTCGCCATGCGAACGGTCGCGTCGAGCTCGGCCCGTGCGTTGGCGGTCTCGAGTTGATTGTGGACGAACCAGAACTGCGCCTCCTTGATGCGTCCGTCCTGGAGGGCCTGGCGGACGGCCTCGCCGGCGGGCTTCAGCCGTGCGGGCAGGTCCTCCGGTTTCCCGCTCAGCAGCCAAGCGACGCTCTCGTTGAGGGCGGTGGCTTTCCATACTTTGGGCTCTGCCAGAGATGACTTGGGAGACTCGAACCCCTGGGCGATGATGAGCTTCTCGGAGTCGGGGTCGATGTAAACCAGGTCGCAGCCGTGGTCCTGGCCCCCGTCGGTCAGGGAATCGACGGCCACTGCATGGATGTCGTCGATTCCCTGGTGCAGCTGGAGGGCAAAGAGCAGGCGCTTGTTGTCCCCGTATTCATCACGGTCGAGGTCGGTGCGGTCGTCGAGCACCTTCTTGAGTACGGCCGCCGCTTGCTGCGCCGTTACCCCGTCACCCACGCCGCTCACCTTGTCCCCTCGCTGATGCGTAGTCACGCCGTTTCAGATCCTAAAGTGTCGAGCTTGCCGCGCCCTCGTCGCACGGAGAATTGGTCACTCCTGCACATGCCTTGGCCCTTGTCCCGGGGGTGGGCTGAGCGGTGAGACGTAGGCGTCGCCCGCTTGGGCGGCCTTGGTCATGGCCGCGTAAGCCTCGAGGATCAGTAGCTTCGTGCGGTACTTGCCGTGGGCCGCCATGTCCTTTCCCCGCACGATGGGGAACGTCTCCATCACATGATCGACCTGGGCCTCGGTCAGGTCGTAGAGGTGGAACATGGCGGCGTCGAGTTCGGCGCGGATCTGGGCTCGGCGGGCTTCGTCCCAGCGGAAGGGGGGGCCTTCGTCGCCGAGGTCGCGGGCGAAGGGCGTGAGGTCGTGGGCTGTGTAGGTGAGTTCCAGGACTCGCGGGGTGATCCAATCAGCGAGGCTGACCTTCGCGTCCCATGCTGCAGCTAGCTTGTAGCGCTCAGGAGCGAGCACAGGGACTTGCCGCAGGTACGAGTAGGTCAGATGGATCCCAGCAACCTTCTGCCTCACGCCGTAGTCAAAGGCGAAGCTGTTCAGATTGGCGATGAGCTGAGCAGGTTGCTCGACGCCAGGGAGTAGCAGCGGTGTCGTGTGGGCGATGGCTGTTCTGGGGATGACAGACGTGATCATCGTTCGCTCGTCCGTGGATCGAGTCACATCCCGCCATCCCAGCAGCCACCCCTTGTCCCACCGCCCATTCAAGCGATAGTCCACATCACACTCAGACATCCAGTACCGGGGAATCGGACCCCGCCCCGGGTCGTTCTTTTCCTCCAGCGTCAGCCGCGGCAGCTCCGTGTCCTGGCTGCCCTCGGGCCGCTTGCTGTAGCACGACAGCCGGTGGTCGTAGTGGTGGACGAACTTCGCCTCGTACAGCGGCAGCAGCCGGTGTGTGCCGTCAGTGAAGACATTGCCCTCCAGGTGTAGTCCCCCGGCCTCCAACTGGGGCTGTTCCCAGAACAGGTCGGAGTCGTTGGCCATGTCGAACATGCGCATGAAGGAAATGCCCCAGGGGTTGGCCTCAGGGGCGTCGTCGTTCTCGTCCCACAGCACTGGTACACGCCGGTAGATCCCAAGCGTGATGTCAGCGTCACGCTGCGTGCGGAACATCGGCATGGTGCCGGTATTCGGGTTCACCAGCAGCAGGTCCGCTGGATTGACCTGAATGCGCTCACCGCGCGGTGGTAGTTCGTCCGGGTGTTTCCCCAGGGTCCAGGATTCGGCCTGCGTGATTTCGGTGTCCCGGCCCGTGACCGTTAGGAGCGAGAACCGGTAGCGGCGGTTTCCCACATCCGTCCAGATCCGCGGATTGGTGACGAAGTCCAGCAAGGAGTCGAGGCGCCGCTGTTGGAGGATGTCCCGGAAGAAGGGCGCCGTGGTGGAGTCCACGGCGATGCCGGTCGGCACGATGATGCCCATACGACCGCGCCCCGCGATGAACTGCCGGGCCGTTTCGGCGAACACAGAGTACGTGTTGACGTCGCCCTGTCCTGTGAACGGGAAGCGTCCCGAGTCACGCAGGAAGTGGAGAGTGCCCTCGGAGCGCCGGCGTGCGGCGAGGTAGGCGTCGTAGTGGAAGCGCTGCTCCGGCGAGGCGGCGAGCTCGGCGATCGCGTGGTCGCGGGCAGCCTTGTTGGAGGCGTCCGCGATCTCCGGAACGCGTGTGGCGAAGAACTCCTTGTCCTGGAGTTTCACCCGGTCCCAGGGAGGGTTACCCAGGACGCACGAGAAGCCACCGCTCCATCCCAGGTCCGGGTCGTAGCCGGGTGCCTCGTCGTCCGAGCTGTTGAAGATGTGCGGGAACTCCAGATGCCAGTGGAAGAACCCGTATTCATGGGCGAGTTGGTCCACCGTCTGGTCGGTCACCGCACCCGCGCTGCCGTTCTCGATCATGCGGCGCCAGGAGTCCGCGGCGATTCCCTCCGGTCCGCCGACATAGGTGGGCCACACGAAAGCGGCGCACCAGGCGTCCGCGATACGGCGGTCCCTGACTTTCTCCGGGGACGACTGCCATGAGCGGTACTTGTCGATCTGCCGGTGGATGTCGGCGAGCTCGCGGCCGGACTTGCTGTGGATGTCCGCGATGACGTGGGCGTGGTGGGCGTTGCCCGTGGCCACGGTGACGCCGCCGGTGGAGAACAGCGCGTCCTGACCTGCGTCGCGCTCCTCCCGGTTGCGCTTGCGGAGCCGGGCGACCTGCTTGGCGTCGTCGCCTTCGAGGGCCTGGTACGCCACATCGGGGATGCCCTGCTCCAACAGGCGCGGTGTGGCGCCGAGCAGGGCGTTGCCCTGGCGGATGTGGGCGTCGAGGAAGGACATCGGGCGGGGCTTGCCCGGTTGAAGGGCCTGCATCCACAGTGCGAACTTGGCGAGGTCGACGGCCATGTGGTCGAGGTCCACGCCGTGGATGCAGCGGGCCACGACGTCGGGCAGCCAGCGTTGTACGGCATCGACGGGTGGTTCGGTTTCCTGGGTGTGTACGACGGCGATGCGTTTGGCGATGCGGCGGGCGGCGGCGACCAGGAAGTGTCCTGATCCGCACGCCGGGTCGCACACGGTCACCCGCAGCAGGGCGTCCACGGGGTTGGATGACTTCGCCGCTTCCTCCAGGACGGGATCCAGGGCGGATTCGAGCAGGGTGTCCACAAGTGCCGTAGGTGTGTAGTACGAGCCCGAAGCCTTGCGGGAATGCCCGGCAGAGTTGCGCAGGCGGTAGGTCTTGCGGTCCGGATCGGGATCCGGGACCAGTTCGAGCAGGCCCTCGTACACCCCACCCAGCTCCTCCGCGCCGAGGTGGCGGTAGTCGACGGGCAGCCAGCGGCTGCCGTCGTCGCTACGGACCCGGGAGAGGTGACGCACCGCGGCGAGGAGACGGTCGTTGGGCAGCCGGAAAGAGGCCAGGGTGACGTCGTCGAAGAGGTGGTCCTGGGGACTGGGATCGTAGACGCCGCCGAGTCCCGGCAGGGCGAGCCGAGGGTCCCCGCCCTCTTTACCGAGGGCGTTCAGCACCATGATCAGGGCCTGCCACAGATCGTCCCGGCGGTCGCCCTTCATCGTCAGCGCGAGGCGGCGCAGCCGGCTGCTGGAGAAGTACGCCTCGTAGCGGTCCCGGGCCTGCGGATCGCAGTCCTTGCCGAACAGCGCCTGCCGGTCCTCGGCGACGAACAGGAAGATTAGTCGGTAGACGAGGCGTAGCAGGGCGGCGTTGAGGCGATCCTTGGGGATGTCGCCGCTCCTGAGCCCCTTGCTTATCTGTTCGTTGGCGGGGTGGGTGAGGAAGCCGGAACCCAGCTCCTCCAGCGCGAGCTGGAGCCCGGTGCTCAGGCCCTGCAGGAAGCGCGAGCCGCTCTCCAGGGCTTCCTCCCGCCAGCGTTCGAGCCAGCAGTCGGCAGCGGTTGGCTCGCCGGGTGCGTCGTCCTCGCGGGGCAGCAGGTCGATGCGGGAGGCGTGCAGTAGGGCATACAGCAGGTAGAAGTCCGCGTACAGGTCCCCGTCGAAGATCGATTCGAGGTCGAACTCGATGTACGCGGAGCCGACGAGGGAGGTGGAGTCCCGCACCAGTCGCAGCAGGCGGCCGTTGGAGAGCACCCCCCACAACAGCGAGCCGCCGGTGTTGAGGCAGTCCTGCAGCATGGCTTGGGGGACGCGTCCTCCCTTCGCGGGGCGGCGATCCAGTTCGGCGTGCCAGGACAGAAAGTGGACGGGGAAGTGCTCACGGTGGAGATGACTGACGGGGAAGGACCGTCCGCCAACTGTGACTCCCCGCCGTGTCGTGGGCAGTTGGCCGTAGCCGAGTTCGGCGAAGAGGGGGAGCAGCCACTTCCGCCGGGTCAGGGTGGTGCCGAGGTCGGCCGCTGGCAGCTGCTGCAGTTGGTCACGGTAGGACTGGTACACGCCTTGCAGATACGCCCACGACCGGCTCACGGCGTCGCCTAGCCGCCCGACTGGCAGGCTGTACTCGCCCGGTGTCATCCCGGGCAGGGCGCGGTCTCCTGCGGAGATACGCGCCAGGATCTCGGGGGAGAGCACGCTGCCTTCGATACGGACAGCGGTGAATCCGTCGCTCGCGAGAGGGACGGCAGTCGGGCTCACGCGGTGCCTCCGGCTGTGGTGGTCCGGTTGGTTGATGCTGTGTCAGGAACGTACACGTACACGCCGAGGACATCGGCCGAGGGCTGGAACGTCACCTGCAGTCCGCGCCGGGCGGCGGAGGCCGAGCGGCGGACGCGGCGGTGCGCTGCGAGGAGCTCGGATGCTGCTGCCTCTCCGTGGCGGTCCAACTCCGGCTGGATTCGGTCAAGATCACGTACGGCCCGGTCCGCGTACTGGCGTACGTGTTCTTCCAGGGCGTTGGCCGTGGGTTCGGCGTCCAGGAGCTGGGTCACTTCCTGCGGGGTGAGCCACTCGGGCGCGCTCGCACTGCCCTGGTAGGCGAGGACGCGGGCCTCCTCGGCCACTGTGGGTGTGGTGCCGCGCCCCGGCAGGGTCAGGTGATGGCGGAGGCGGACCAGCAGAAGCGTGGTGCGGGAGTCCACTGCCGTCGTCCTGATGACGCCGCAGCGCCGGGCCAGGCGCCGCCCGATGGCGATCGATCCGTCGAGGGAGGTGTCGAGCACCCACTGGGCCAGGGCGACGACACGGGGATCCGACCTGGTGAGGGAAACTTCGCCGAGCCGTTCAGCACCTTCTGCGCGGAAGGTGAGCTCCAAGGTCCGGGCTGCGCCGTCCAGCTGTAGGTCACGCAGCAGTCCGGGGGGCAGCCCGGTGAGGTCAGCGGTGAAGTCCGTTGCTTCTTCTTTCGGTTCCGTGAGTACCGGCTGGGCGGTCGCGGCGGAAGCGGCGGGCTTCCGGCGGGCGGAGACCGAGACCTCTTCGCGGGAGGGAGCGGGACGCAGGGTGGCGCCTAGCTTGGTGAGGCTGGTGCGGACGAACCGGATGACATCGTCCCGGCTACCGATGGCTTGCCGGAGGGCGTCGATCTCCTGCTGCATCTCTTCTGGGTGGATGGTGCGTTGCGCGTAGCGGGTCTGTGCCTTGGATTCCCGTTCGGCCGCGTCGCGCCACTGTCGTTCAAGTGCCTCGGCCGCCTCTTCGGCCTCCACGTCGAGGGTCAGCTGCCGCTCTTCGCGGCCGCGCAGCAGCACGCCCTGTACGAGTGCCTGTACCAGGCTGTCGGCTGCCTCGGGGACCGGCACTGCGACGCCGGTCGCCTTCTGGATGGCGCGGTGTTTGCGTAGCAGGACTTCGAGGACCACACCGTCGATGCCGTTGTCCTCGCCGTACAGGGTCACGGCCCGCACGTACGTCGAACGCTGGCCGAAACGGTCGACACGTCCTTCGCGCTGCTCAAGACGCGTCGGGTTCCACGGAAGGTCGTAGTGGACGACAGCCTGGAAGCCGTGCTGCAGGTTGACGCCCTCCGACAGGCAGTCGGTGGCGACCAGGACCCTGCGAGCGGCAGGGTCCTGAGTGAGCGTCGCGATACGGTCCTCGCGCTCCTTCGGGGGCAACAGTCCGGTCACGTGCTCGACGGTGATCTTGCCGAGGATGGACTTCAGATAATCCGCAACGTACTGGGCGGTGGGGATGTACCGGCAGAAGACGATGGGGTTGTAGCCGGCCGTGATCAGCGACTTGACTTCCTTGCCCACTTGGAGGAGCTTCCGGTCATGCTCGGGGCCGGCCAGCTGCCGGGCGCGTTCGGCGAATCGCCGGAGCCTTTTCCGCTCCTCCAGGATCCGGGCCTTGTCCCGCTCGCTCAGTTCGCTCCCTTCGGCTCCTTCCACCGCCTTGAGAGGGATCAGTGCCTCAGTGGCATCACCGGCGGGTGCGGCGTCGGTGCCTTCGTCGCTGTCGTCCTCGGTACCGTCGAGGACGGAGGCCCGGCCGAGCCGTTCTGCTTCCACGTCGGTCAGACCCTCGACGGCGGCCCTGGTCTCCAATGTGGCGGCGGCGGCCAGCGGCGAGGAAGCGAGCGAGCGCAACAGGGCGAGGGCGGACCACCAGCGGATGCGGTCGCGGGTCGCACCGCTGCTCGTACGCACGGTCTCCCGCGCGTACGCCAGTACATCCTCAAGGAGATCGGCGTACTCGTCGTGCATCCGGAAGGGCACATCCCGCAGGAACCGCGTGTCCGGAAAGTGGGTCTCCTCCTGCAGGTAGTGCTTGATGTCGCGTCGGCGTCGCTGCACGAAGAACTTGGCCAGGCGCATCCTGTCTTCGGACTGGGACGGGTCGAACGAGCCGGTATCCGGGGCGAACTGAGGGTCAAGCAACCCGATAAGACAGCGGAAGGTCTCCTCCTTACCACTGTGAGGAGTGGCGGTGACCAGAATGACGTGGCGCTGTGGTGACGTGGAAAGCTCGGTGAGGAGCTCGTAGCGCAGCTGGCGGTGTTTGCCCGCCCGGTCGGCGGCGTCCGGTACGCAGGTGTGGGCTTCGTCGACGATGACGAGTTCCGGTGCGCTGCGCAGGAACTGGCTGCGGCGGTCCTCCCGCTTGATGAAGTCCGTCGACACGATGGTGAATCGGTGCCGGGAGAAGAGGCTTTCGGCGCCCATGAGGTCGCGCTCCAGCTTCTTGACGGTGCTGGGCAGGACCAGCGCGGCTTCGATGCCGAACTTGTCCCGCAGCTCGTCCTGCCACTGCCGGGCCAGCGCTGGGGGGCACAGCACACTGAACCGGTCAACCTGCCCCTGAGCCACCAGCTCCTTTGCGATGAGCCCCGATTCCACAGTCTTGCCGATGCCGACATCGTCGGCGATGAGCAAACGCGTCACATCCATGCTCATCGACATCATCAGCGGTACCAGCTGGTAGCGCCGAGGCTCGAAGTTCAACTGGGCGAGGGATCGGAAGGGGCCCGCGCTGTCCCGGAACCCGATCTGCAGCGCCGTTCGAAGAAGCCCCGCGCTGCTGAAGTCACCCACCTCGTCGGGGTCGGTGCTCGGCCTGGGAAAGGACGAATCCGTTACTTCGTCGACGAAGAGCCCAGTGGTGAATGCCGGGTCACCGCCCAGTGGGCGTGCTACCAGAAAATCCTCGGTGACCTTCTCCACGACCCAGTCACGCCCGCGGGCGGCCACCAGGTTGCCGGTCTCGTACTTGGTCACCGGGCTCCTCCGGATCCGAACACGTTCGGGTAACGGTCGACGATCTTCTGCCAGTTGTCAGTGTGCCCGAAGCGGACAACCAGCCAGCCTGCGTCCATCAGCCGGTCCTCGGCCTCCTCGTCGCGTTGCTGCTGGGTGGGCCGGTCGTGGTGTGGACCATCGACGAAGACGGCGACGTCGGCACCGGCGAGGCGGTAGACGAAGTCCGGGCGGGCCGCGAGATGTATCAGCGGGACCTGCGCCTCGTCCGGCACGCGCAGCTCCCGGTCGGCGAGGAAATCGAGGAAGGCGCGCTCCAGTTCGCTCTCGCTGTCCTCCTTGAGCATGATGAGCCGGTCAGCAGGACTGGCTGCCCCGCCCGTTCCCCGCACCGTTGCCCCTGCGATACCCCTCAACAGCCCGATCGCCTTTGTGCGGTCGATCAGCCGGTGCTCGCTCTGGTTTCCGTACGACAGGAGGCAGTCGTAGCAACCGAGTTCGCAGGGCTCGGGCAGACCTGCCGACGCCGGCACGTCCTCACCGGTGTCCGGATCGGTGTGCACGATGCGCAGGGCTTCGGCGGCCGCGGTCGCCAGTGCGTCTGGTTCGGACTGCAGGCGGCGAAGCACCCCGGCGCCGCCCTCGGCGCTCTCCGTGAACAGCATCCGGGCCCGGTTATCCGGGTCCGGCAGGGCGATGGAGGTCAGTTCGGAGTCCTCCAACTGGAAGGCCGCCTCGACACCGCGCTCAAGGGCGAAACGCAACGTTGTGGCGGTGACCTCGTCAACCGGCTTGGCGAGACGCAGGAGGAGGATGTTCCGTCGGTCCTCCACGAAAGGGACCACGGGGCGGGAGATGTCGGCATCCGCAAACGACTCCCCTTCGTCCGATTCGAGGGCTTCAGCCTGCTTGTCGGGCAGCCATCGGCCGGTCGCGGTGTCGATGCGGTAACCGACCCGTGCCTTGTCCTTGCGCCGTCGTCGTCCCTTGTTGATGATGCGCAGGCTGGCGGTGTCTCCGTAGGCCAGGTCGGCAAGCTTCTGGCCATCGCGGAGAATCTGCGCGTCCAGCCTGGCTGGCCGGTCGCCGTGCGCGTTGAACCGGTAAGCGGTTTCCAGCTCGAAGCCTGCCCGGCGTCGTTCTTCCTCGTCGGAGGAGATGCGTTCGCGACGCTCGGTGACGACCGTGGTTAGCCGCATCAGGTTGGGGATGAGCCCGGTGAGCGCTTCACCGCAGTTGTCGCAGAGATCCGTACCGGCCTGCTGCTCGTGGAAGTAGCCGCAGTGGCGGCAGAGCCGAGCTGCTTCGGTGTCGATCTCGCCCGGCTCGGCGATGGGCAACTGCACCCGCTTGACCTCGTATCGGGCTCCTTCGTGGTAGATGAGGGCACCGGGGCCGAACTCGTTGATAGCCAGGAAGCGGGGGCGTTGCAGGTAGTCGCCCTCAGCACCCGCACCCCGAGCTTTGCGGGAGCCCGGGATGTACGCGGCCAGCGGGAGCCGCGGGAAGGAGTATCCGGGCAGGAACCCCTCAGACGCGAAATAGCGGTACGTGTAGAAGTCGCTGAAGTTGTGGCCGAGGCGCTGGCTGTCCTCGTTTCGCAGCAGCTTGAGCTGGTTCTCGGCCTCGCGCCTGCGCCGGGCCGCCTGCTCACGGGACTGGGGGCTCAGCGACTGGTCGAGGACGCGGCGGTTCTGTTCCTCCTGCTCCGCGAGAGCGCCCCGGTAGAGGTTGCGCCAGCGGTCGCAGGCTCGGTCGAAGCCTCGGGCGGCGTTGCGGACGACATCCTCCAGCCAGCGCGGGCTCCACCAGCTTGAGCTGTCGAGATCCGGCACGGACGCGAGCACGTTCCGAGCACGCTCCTCCGCGCGGCGGGCCGGTGCCGGATCGAGCATCTGCGCCCAGATCTCCTCGCGCACCGGATAACCGCGCATCGAATCAGCGAGATCCAGTACCTCGGGCAGGCTCGAGTGCAGGTCGGCTCCGGTCTCGGCGAGCCAGATCGCCTGGACGTGGCTGCGGACCAGATCCTCGTTCGCGAGATCGAGGCGCGGCGGTGCCACCCGCCCCTGCACCATGAGGTGCGACCGACGGAAGTAGTACTGATCGTGTGCGTTCCCAGTGGCGCAGTACGTGGTGACCAGGGCGGGCTCACCGGAACGTCCCGCGCGCCCGGAACGCTGCGCGTAATTCGCCGGGGTAGGCGGCACGTTACGCATCGCGACGGTGTTGAGGCTCTTGATGTCGACGCCGAGCTCCATCGTCGGGGAGCAGTACAGCAACGGCAGCCTGCCAGAACTGAACCGAGCCTCCCGTTCCTCCCGTACGGGCGTGGGGACCTGAGCGGTGTGCTCCCCTGCCTGCAGCCCAGCGAGGCTGTGTGCGAGATCCGCGTAGAGACCACGGAAGAAGGCATTAACGCGCGGTGCGGTGGCACCGTGTCGGCGACGCAGCAGATCGCGCATGCCTTCGGAACCGTCTGAAGGCAGCCACAGCAGCGAGGACGCCTTCACTCGGTAACCGGGGGTACCCGTCTCCGACCGTGGCACGGACTCCGTGATCAGGTCTGCTTCGCAGAGCACTTCGAGCAGCCTGCGGATCACGAGCTGGGCGTCGTCGACGGTCAGGCGGTCCGACAGGTGCGGGAAACAGCTCGGCGCGCGCAGATAGCGGCCGAGCATGGACCGGCCGGTGAAGTGGACGTCACTGCGGTACCCGCCAGGCCGCGCCGGCGTTGGGAACACAGCCGCAGGGCGGGGCTCCGGATGACTCTCCGAGAGCGCCCAAGGGCCAGTCAGCCACTGGTCGGAGCGCGAACGCACCCGCTCGAAACCGGTGCGGGACAGAACCTCGACGTCGACGGCGAGATTGCGGCGCATCTCATCGAGCACCAGCCGCAGCAGCTGCTCGCGCTGCTCCGGGGCGGCGTCGGCGAGAGCCGCGTGCCCGCTCTCCCAAAGGTCCTCGGCAGCGGCGATCTCACCGAGAGCCGGATATTCGAAAACCAGCAGCCCGGTTTGCTCCAGGCCCGGCATCGTCACACGCCAGGACCCCTGCAGATCCTGGTACAGGAGGAGTTCCACCACCGCGCGCAGAGCAGAGGTGACATTCTCCCGCTGATGGCTGAAGCGAACCTCCGCCCTGCCCGCGTAGGACTCCACCGGCAGGGCCAGAGCATCGGTGACACGCTGCGCCAGAGTGTCGTAACGCAACCCGGCTGGACCGGCGTCACTCAACGCCTTGACTAGGGCGCCCCGCAGATGCGTCACCTGGATGAAGTCGTTGAAATGCCCAGCCTGCAGACTGGCGTCCTGACGGTTGTCCACGAAGGTGAGCAGCTTCTGAGCCTCTCTCGGCATCTCATCGCCGGGTGGCTGGCTGCGCAGACTCCGGACGATGCTCGCACTGATCACCGTCATCGCGGAGCTGCGCCCCTCCGAGTCGAGGCTGGCGAGCTTGGCGAAGTCCCGGCCACGGACCTGCTCGTACGAGACCTTGCACTCGGGGTTCAGGCAGAACAGGAACGGGGCGGGGACGAATGCAGCCCTAAGACCCTCGGCACCGTCGGCAGGGTCAGTGCCGTGGTCGCCTGCGGCTGAGGACTCGCTCTCTGCGCCGCCGTACCCCGTTTCTGTACCGTCGAGAGTGACGGTCACAGGCACCGGAAGATAGCGCCGACGATTGTCGGTCACATGGATACCGGATTCGTCGCGCACGAGCCATGAGTCCGGCAGCCGCCCGTCCGCGACAGGATCCGCTGGCCACGGTGCGGTGGTGCTCACATACAGATAGCCGTCCGCGGTCTGATCGTCGTCCGACTCGTGATCGTGTCTCGGCTCGTAAGCCACCTGGCCGGCTCTCATCGTCCGGGACACAGCGAGGTACTCCTGGCCGCACTCGCGGCAGAAGGACAAGGGCAGCAGGAGCTTGCCCCGGTCGCCCTGGACCACACGCTGGTATCGCCTGGTGGCGTAGCGCGTCGCCTCGGGCTCAAGGCTTACATAGACGGTGTCCCCCTTCGAGACGAACTGGTGCAGGCGGAAGGCGAACAAGGGGCGATGCGTGTCAGGGTCCTTGGCCTTCGCTCCGGCGCGCAGCATGTCCTCGATGGCAGCCCTGCACGTGTCCTCGTCCAGATTCACCAAGGCGGCCAGGCCGACCGCAGCATCGGCCAGCGTGATCGGACGCTGCCGCTCGAGATGCCCAGCCTGGTCTCGCAGACCGAACGTGTTCTCGATCCAGACCGCGAGCGGATCCTCAGCAAGGTCGTTGTAGCCGCGGGTGAGCCGATCCGGTGCCCTGAGTACGGCTTCGGTCAACTGCGCCGGTGACGGATCCGGCCCTCGGGTGGCGCGGCGGAGTGTCTCGCCGATGACATGTTCCGGTGCGACGTCTTCCGGCCCTCCGAAGATCCGGCTGGCCACGCGCGCCACGTCTTTACGGCGCTCCAGATGATCTCCTTCGTTCGACATGGTCGCTGAGGTGCCGATGCACTGAAGGCTCCGCGCCTCGCAGGCGTCCCGCACACGCCGCACCAGCAGAGCGACATCCGCTCCCTGCCGGCCGCGGTAGGTGTGGAGCTCGTCCAGGACGAGGAAACGCAGATCGCGTGTGGCATGCAGAAAGTTTCCGCGCTCCTTGTCGCGGGTGAGCAGGAGGTCGAGCATCACGTAGTTCGTGAGGATGATGTCGGGGCGATCGCGCAGGATCCGGTGGCGCTCCTCCTCGGACTCCTGGCCGGTGTAGCGCGCAAAGGTCACCGGCGACGCCTCTGGCCCGTACCCTGCCTGAAGGAACTTCTCGAGCTCTTTGCGCTGGCTGTTCGCCAGAGCGTTCATCGGGTACACGATCACCGCGCGCGTACGGCGTTCCGTATCGCCCGCGGCGCGTGCACGCAGGACGTGGTCCACGATTGGCACGATGTAGCCGAGGCTCTTGCCCGAACCGGTGCCGGTGGTGAGCACGAAGCTCCTGCCGGTGGTGGCTACCTCGATCGCTTCTCGCTGGTGCCGGTGGAAAGAGATGGGAACGCCGGGAGCCCCTCCGGCGTCTTTGCCGGTGCGGAAGATCTTGGAGCACTCGGGGTGCAGCAGCTGGTCCTTGACGAGCTCGTCAACCGTGCCCCCCGGTTCGAAGAGAGGGTTGATCGACAGCCATGCGTCCGGCCATTGGCCGCCTTCTGCGAGGTCACGCTCGACGGCCTCACGAATTCTGGGGTCCCGGATGCCCACGAATGACTCAGTGAACTGCCGGTAGTCAGCGACAAGCTTCCGGTGCAGTTCAAAGACATCCACAGCGGCCAAACCTCTCTCATCCCCTGGTCGGCCTACATCATCGCGCACGCCACTGACATGCGGTGTCGGAGTCTGCCCAATTATCGCAATTGATGTGATCTGGAGTTTCCCCTGCGATCACGGACTCCACGCTACGAGCGGAGGGATAGGTGACGTCTACCGCGAGATCCGCAGGCGCTGCGGCCCTGGGGCGGTGGACCTCATCCGCCGGTGTCAGGAGGGCGTCCATCCGTCGGGCACGTCGGTGCCGGACCCCACCGGTTCGTGAACGACATTGAGGCCGTAGCGCAGACGGTGCGTAAGCCGGAGGAGGTCACACCATGACCCGACGATCCGCCAGCTGATCGACACCGCCGACCCGCTTCTCGCGGACGTAGGCGGCCCCACTATGGCCGGCCCCGCCACGGTCGTATCCGCTTCGCCCACCGTGCTCACCGCCACTGCGGCGAGCCGGTACCGGGCGCGGCCTTCGCTGCGGGCCGCGCTCGAGGGTGCGGTCGCCGGCAGCCTCACTGCCCATAGGGCACCGCGGGCGAATTGTGAGGGCTCGAAGCGAACGCCGGCTGCTTTGGCTCCGCAGCTGCGTCGAGGCCGACAGCGCCCGCCGGGCGAAGGCCGTGTGGAGCCAGCTCTGCCTGGGATGTCCTCGCGCCTCAGCCCTCTTTTCAGCTCCAACGCTCACTGACTGACCCGCGGGCGATCCCACTGACCAGCGCGCGCATCGCCGCCTTCGAGAAGAACAACGGCCCACGGCTGATGTCCTTGGAATCGCGGACTGCGGCGCGGTCGACCAGTGCAGCAACTTCCACGCAGTCGTTCGCACCCCCGCTGTACGAGCTCTTCCGCCACCGCGCGTGCGCGAGATCGACGTCGTACGGAGTTGTCGTGACATCGTGCGGGGCGGCCATGCGGGGCGTGCTCACTCTTCGAGCTCCTTGCTGATGCGTGCGATGCGGGTGCGCGTCTCCGACGGGTCGAGGGCGGTGCTCCTCAACTGGTCGAAGATGTCCGTGTAGTTCTCCACGTCCTCTGGGGACTCGAGATACACGGAGTTCTTGGGGTTCTCCAGCCACACCAAGTCTGGCGTGGGGGGCGGGAAGGTCAGGATGACGAACGGGCCGTACAGCCCGGGATGCGCGCCGAGCGAGAACGGCAACAGCTGCACGGTGACGTTCGGCCGCTCGCTCGCCTCCACCAGCTTCCGCATTTGGTCGCGCATCACGTCAGCGGAGCCGACCGTCCTGCGCAGCACGGCTTCGTCGAGGATCGCCCAGAGCCTGGCAGGGGCCTCACCGCCCAGGCGGCTGTTCTGCCGCTCCATGCGGACCCTGACCAGGGACTCGACCTGCGGCGGGGACAGGTCCTTCCTCATCTGGGAGATCACGGCACGCGCGTAGTCCTCGGTCTGGAGCAGCCCTGGCACGAGCATCGGCTGGTAGCTGGCGAGGTGCGTCGCGCCGGCCTCCAGCGCGAGGTACCCGTCGTAGCGGGTCGGGGTGAGCACTGTGGAGTACTTCCGCCACCAGGGCTTCTGCTGCTCCTTGTCCGCCCGTACGAGGTCGAGCACGTCGGCGCGCCGGTCCTCGTCCTTGACGCCGTACAGGTCCAGCAGTGCCCGGACGAGGACCGGCGTCGTACCGCGTTCGCCGTTCTCGATCCGGCTCAGCGACCCCTGATTGACCTCCAGTTGATCGGCGACCTCGGTGAGGGTGAGCCCGGTCGCGTCACGCAGTTCCTTCAGCCGTGCCGCGAGCTGTCGCCGGTACACCGACTGCGGGACCAGGCTTCTCTTCAAGGCCATGCCGGAAGTCTCTCCGTACCGGCGACGCCTCTACAACCCATACGGGTCAACTTCACCAGACATATTGCCTAGTTGGTGGTTGCGTCGGCATGCTGTCAGGAGTCGCGGCGCGCGTTGGTACGGGCGTGCGCCGCAGTCGACCGATGGGCGAGCATGGCCACGACCTCGCTACCGGCAAGTGCCTCCGCGTCGGTCCTGCACGCCGTACCAGGAGGGTGGGCCATGCCACGGACAACGCTGCTTCGGCAGCTGCTCCAGCAACGGCACCTGACGACGCACGAGGCTTTCGCCGCCCAGTACGAGCGGGCCGCCGCCCGGTTGGCGGAGCTCGACCGAGACCCCCGCCTGGCGTCCCTCCAGGTCTCTCCACGTCAGTTCGACCGCTGGTACGGCGGGGAGTTGCTGACTCTGCCCCGTCCTGACGCCTGCCGGGTTCTGGAGCACATGCTGGGCAGACCCGTGTCCGAGCTGTTCTCCACGGCGTACTACGGCGACTCCGCGCACGACCGCGACGAGGAGTCGAACACGGGCCAGCAGGCGACGAGTGCGCCTCCGCCACGCGAGGACGACGAGCACCCGCTGGACATCGTCACCCGGACCCGGCAGCTCACGGCCAGCAACGCCGACGACGCGACGCTCGCGTTCCTCGACTCCTCGCTGGAGGGCATCGCCAGTCGGTATGAACAGGACGGGCCGTACGTCCTCCGCCCCCAGGCCCGCCAGGTACGGCAGCTCGCCCACACCCTCCTCGACGGCCGCCAGCCCCCACGCACGCGCCGGGAGCTCTTCCGCCTCGCCGCCCGCGCCTCCGGCCTGCTCGGCTACATGGCGGTGAACACGGGCGACTTCGCGCTCTCGGAGGCGTACTGCACCGAAGCCCGGGAACTCAGCCGTGAGATCGGCGACCTGGACACCGACCTCTGGGCGTGCGGCACCCTCTCCTTCAGCCTCTACTACGCCGGCCGGTACGACGAGGCGGACGCCTGCGCGGCCGCGGCCGTCGAGCGAGCCCCACGCCACGCCCAGTGCATCCGCCTGCTCGCCAACGGCCGGGCCCGGGCCCTCGGCAAGACCGGCGACCGGCGTGCCGTCGAGCAGACCATCGGACAGGCACTCCGCCTCTCCGACCTCCACGAGGTACCCGTCGGGCTGACCTCCTGCATCTCCTTCGAGCCGTACGGACGGGCGAGGACGCTGGCCAACGCCGTCACATCACACGTCGCGCTGCGCAACACGGCCCAGGTACTGCGCGACGCCGAACACATCGACGATCTGGTGGAGCACTCGACCTCCTCCTGGAGCCGTTCGCTCGTACGCCTCGACGTCGCCACCGCGCTGCTGCAGCAGCGCACGCCCGACATCGACCACGCGATGGCGCTGGGCCGTGAGGCCCTGCGGCTGTGCGGAGACACACCGATCAGCTCCGTCTACCAACGCTCCCGTGACCTGCATGAGCAGGCCGGGCCGTGGCGTGATCACCCGGCGGTACGCGATTATGGCGACGAGTTCCGGACCTGGAGCTCGCAGCCAGCGGCCCTGGCCATGGCGTCATCCGCGTCGTAGGCGCCGTCGGTGTCGTCGTACTCCGGGGCAGTGTGAAGCCGAAGGAGTACGTCGAGTGCCCCTGCTCAGCGCCGATCCCGCCGCGTTCCCCGCCGAGCCCCCCGCCGACACGCACGACCCGGCGGTCACCGCGGCCCACGACTGGGCGGCGTTCAGCGCACTCGACGAGATGACCGACCACTGGGCACGCCCCGGCTGGTCGGACGGCAGCCGGGCGTACTACTGGATGCTGACCTTTCCGGATGATCAGCGGCTCGCGACTCTCGCCGGGCACTGCCAGGAGGAGCTGGCACCCCTCGGTCTCGACCTGGTGCCGGCGGACGGACTGCACATCACCCTCGCCCGAGTGGGAACGCCGGGCGTCGTCACCCCGGGCCAGCTGGACAGCCTGGCGCGGGACGCCGAGGCGCTGCTGCCCTCCGCGTTCTCCGTACGCGCCATGCCGCTGGCCGGATCCCGAGGCGCCGTCCGCCTGTCCCTCGGCCCCTGGGAACCCCTGCTCCGGCTGCACCACGCGCTGGCCAAGGCAGGGAGCAGCGTCGGTCTGGCCCCGAAGAAGCCGACGTCCGCATTCCGGCCGCACCTGAGCCTCGCGTACAACAACCGCCGGCGCCCCGCCGCGCCCGTTGTGGAGACGGTCTCAGGGCTTCGCGCTCTACCGGCTGTCGAACTCTCCGTGTCCGTCGTCCAGTTGGTGGAGCTCCGCCGTGAGGGGCGGACGTACCGCTGGGATGTGCGGAGGAACGTCGCGCTCGGGTAGCCCGCTCGTATCCAGAGCGAGAATTACGACCACTTCCTTGCCGATCGCGGTCGGCCGGACGGACCACGCGGAGGCCAACTCCCCGACGAGCAGCAGTCCGAGACCACTGCCCTTCAACTCATCCACCGACTCCTCCGCAGAGCGTGCCCGTACCCTGGAGACATCCCGTCCCGCATCATGGACGCGCAGTACCGCCACGTCCTGGTAGACCTCCACACACATGCAGTCCGGTCCGCCGGCTGTGTGCCTGAGCGCGTTGCCCACGAGCTCCGAGGCGATCAGAACGGCGTCGTCGACCCGCTCCGGCGCGGTACGTCCCTTGAGGAACTCTCGTACGTGTCTGCGCGCGAGGCCCGAAGGCTCGGTGCAATCCGCCAGCTTCACCCAACAACGCCGTACTGGCGTCCGCCTGCAAAGGCGCTCTTCGTCCACCGCGTCCATCGCCGCTTCCGTTTCCGCTTGGCACTGGACCGATCAGCCTCGCCACGCCTGAGCCGCAGCGGTACGCCGCGGCTCCGCCTCCTCGCGCGCCGCCGGACGGCGGACAAACGGCGTGCTGACGGCGTACCGCCGCCGACTGCCCCCGACGAGGCTCTTCGTCGAGGCGCCGGAACCTCGGCGTCTCGGCTCACCTGGCTGGAGGTAACGCGGAATGAGCGGCAGTGCGAGGCAGACCGCACCACACGAGGTGCCCCCGGGCACGCTCCTGGTGTTGTACGCCTGTCTGCCCGCGTCACTCGGTGAGGCCGCCGACCACAGCGTGGCCAGCGCACGGCGGTACGTGGCCGATGCCGGCTGGGAGGCGGTCGAGACGTACGTCGACCGAGCGGCACCGTTCGAGAGCCGCGCCCTGTGCGAGGGCTGGCACAACGCTCTGGCCGCGGTCGAGCAGGGGAAGGCGGCCGGGATCGTCACCCCTCTGCTCGTGATGCTGGGGCATCTGGAGGAGGACAGGGCGAACCTCGCTGCCTGGCAGGC
Source organism: Streptomyces sp. NPDC030814 (assembly GCF_055572155.1). NCBI lineage: Bacteria > Bacillati > Actinomycetota > Actinomycetes > Kitasatosporales > Streptomycetaceae > Streptomyces > Streptomyces sp. NPDC030814. Next base: position 201,996 of record NZ_JBVIDX010000006.1, on the reverse strand, counting down.
TCGGACCGGAGCGCTGATCACGACGCCGTGGGCGGTCGTCGATGCCGCTGGCTCCACGGGCGCACGGAGGTCGGCAGCGTGATGGCCCGGATGCGGCAACGGCCGCTCCTGCGGCTGCTCGACCAGGTCGGATGGGTGCTGCGGCATCCGGCGACGTACATCGGTCGGTTCGGCTTCGGCACCTTCCAGGTTCTGTTCCTGCCCGTCCTGGTGACCGGCACAACGTTGACCACGCTCTACGCGGGCCAGGCCCGGTAGACCCGGCCCGTGTCCTCGACCCCCCCTCTCCGGATGCTCCGAATCCATGTCCCCCACGGAATCCGGTCAACCGGAGAGGGGCCGCACCCAAGGTGCGAACGCAGAAACTCGGCCCTGCGGCAATCCATACGCAGGCCGGGCAGCACGACGAACCGTTCGGATCCTTCCGACAGAAGAGGAAGTGCGATGACCGCAACCATGCTCAGCCCGATCATGACGGCCACCACCGGGGCGTCCGCTGCGACGGCCGCCCCCGAGGCGCCCGCCGACCCGTTCGACGTCGACCTGACCATCGTCACGGAGATCGGCGCCGACCTGCTCCCCAAGGCATGCGGCACCGGTGACGGGTGCGCGGCCTCCTGCGCCTCGTCCTGCGCCAGCGCCGTCTGACGACGGCCCGTGCACGGGGTCGGGGGCACTGCCGCCCCCGACCCCGCTCGTTCACAGCACTAATGGCGGAGGCATGGGGATGGGAAGCGACGGAAAGCTCTACCAGCACACGGGCGCGGCGCTGCTCCGGGCCGCCGCGATGCCGCTGACGGGTCTGCCGACATGGTGGCCTGACCCGTCCGACACGGAGGCGTGCGGCAGGTGGCTGAGGCAGGTGTGGGCCGATGCGCGGTTCGCCGACGCCGTCCGGCAGGCGAGCGGCGATCTCGCCACGCGGGTCGACGCGATCTGCGACGGGCAGCCGACACGCTCCAAGCAGGTCCGGCGCGCCGCCATGGCCACCGTCCGCTACTTGTTGCGCGCCACTGGGCGACCGACCCCGTTCGGCCTCTTCGCGGGAGTCACCGCGGCCAGCGTGGGTTCGACGCCACACGTGAGGTGGGGAGATGCACATCAGGCCGTGGCGCGGGTGGATACCGAGTGGCTGGACGACGTCATCGTCCGCCTGGAGGCGTGCCCGATCCTGCTGGAGCGCCTGGATGTCGTCCTCAACAACCTGGCGGCGCGCCGCGGCGGACGCCTTCACGTCCCGCACGGCGGACCGATGGGCGCCACCGTCCGGCGCACCAGTGCGGTACGCGTGATCGAGGACCTGGCACGCCGGCCGGTCCACTTCGCCGCCCTCGCCGAGCAGTTGGCCGCCGCCTTCCCCCGAACCGAGCCGCAGAACATCCGCACACTGCTCGGCGCGCTGGTGCGCGAGAAATTCCTGATCACCAGTTTGCGCGCGCCGATGACCAACACCGATCCGCTGTCCCACCTGATTGACCGGCTGCACGGCGCGGACGCGGACACGGTGCCGCAGGTCGCGCAGGTTCTGCACGAGCTGGAAGCAGTGCAACGCGCCGTACACGAGCACAACCGGCGCCCGGCCGGCGCGCAAGGGCTGGCTCGGGAGGAACTCACGGGTCGACTACGTGGGCTCTCAGGCGCGGGCCGAAGCCCCCTGGCCGTCGACCTGAGGCTGGACGCCGAGGTACGGATCCCCGAGAGCGTCGCGCAGGAGATGGAGAGGGCTGCCGATGCCCTACTGCGGCTCACACGCCGACCGGCGGGCCAGGGCGTGTGGAAGGAGTACCAGGTCGCGTTCTGGGAGCGGTATGGCACCGGCACGCTCGTGCCGGTGAAGGAGGTCGTCGACCCGGCGTCCGGGCTTGGCTATCCAGCCGAGTATCCCGGCAGCCGCATGACCGCACCGCCCCCGACAGTCTCCGAGCGTGACGAGCGGCTGCTGGGCCTGGCCTGGCAGGCGCTGGCTGACGGCAGCAGGGAGATCGTCCTCACCGACGACCTGATCGACTGCCTCGCCGGCGATGCACCGACCGGGCAGGAGGCACCGCCCCACGTGGAGATGTGCGCGCGCCTGCACGCCGACAGCCTGTCCGCCCTGGAGGACGGGGACTTCACGCTCACGGTGACACCGGCCCGTGCCGCAGGCACGCTCACCTCCCGGTTCACTCCGGTCGCCGTCGGCACCGGACTCGACGAGGTCTACCGCCAAATTCCCACGGGCGTCGAGAACGCGCTGACCGCGCAGCTGTCCTTCCCGCCTCTGTACCCGCACACAGAGAACGTCGCCCGCATCCCCGCTTATCTTCCACACGTGATCCCGTTGGGCGAGCACCGAAGCCCGGATGACACCGCGCCGACGGTCATCGACGTCGACGACCTCGCGGTCACGGCCACGCACACCCGGCTGTACCTGGTCAGCATCTCCCGCCGTCGTTTGGTGGACCCGCAGGTCTTCCACGCCATGGCTCTGGACAAGCAACCCCCGCCCCTGGCCAGGTTCCTGGCGCACCTGACCCGCTCCTTCGGCCCTGCCTGGACCAGCTTCGACTGGGGGCCGCACGGCGCACGGCTGCCGTTCCTGCCGCGCGTCCGCTACGGGCGCGTGATCCTGTCTCCCCGTCGCTGGAACGTGACCGCCGACGACCTTCCAAGCCGCGGCGCGGACACGCGGGAGTGGACCGACGCGCTCGGCCGGTGGCGGAAGCGGTGGCACTGCCACGGTGCCGTCGAGCTGCGGGAGGACGACCGGACACGTCGGCTCCAACTCGACGTGCCCGCACACGCCACCGTCCTACGCGCCCACCTGGACCGGGAAGCCCATGCCGTGCTGACGGAGGCGCCGGCCGAGGAGACCTACGGCTGGACCGGCGGCCACGTCCACGAGATCGCCCTGCCGATGACCAGCACCCGCCGGCCGATACCCGACCCGCTCTCCGGCTTCCTCCCCGTGCTCACCAACAGCACCCTCGGGCCCGTACCGGGGGCGGTACAGGCACCCTGGCTGAACGCCAAGATCTACAGCCACCCCGAACAGCTCGATGAGCTGATCGGCACCCACCTCGCGAGGCTCGTGACCCAACTCCCAGGTACGCCCGAGTGGTGGTTCGTCCGCTACCGCACCCCGCACGACCTCGACCACCTCCGCTTGCGCATCCGCACCCGCAACCCCGGACAGTACGCCGCCTGCACTGAGCTCGTCGCCGGATGGGCCGCCGGGCTGCGCCGCGAGGGGATCAGCAGCAGGCTCGTGTTCGACACGTACACCCCCGAGATCGGCCGCTACGGCCCAGGCGCCGCCCTGCGCTGTGCCGAGACGGTGTTCACGGCCGACTCGGCCTACGCACTCGCCGCCCTGCAGGGCCCCCGAGCCGACGGCGTCGACGGACGCGCGCTGGCCGCCGTCGGCATGGTGGACACCGCCTGCGGCTTGCTCGGCCCCGACGAGGGCATGCGGTGGCTGGCGAACCGGCCCGCGCCTCCGGCTCGCGTCGAACGAGGCGTCAGCGACCAGGCCATCGAACTCGCTCGCCGCACTACGCCTCATGCCCGGGGCTGGGGCGAAGTGCTCGCCCAAGCGTGGCACCGTCGCGCCGTGGCCCTGGCGCTGTATCGCGAGGGCCTCGCCGAGAGCATGGACCTCGACTCCGTCCTGGAATCCTTGCTGCACATGCACCATAACCGCCTGCGTGGCCTGGACCGGGAGGACGAGAGGATCTGCCGCCGCCTTGCCCGTCAGTCCGCCGTCGCATGGGCCGCCTGGCCGGGGGAGAGCCGCTGATGAACTACGACGCGCCGCCCACACCCACCGGGCCCGGCTGGGGGCAGTCGCTGTACTCCGGCGCGGCGGGGGTCGCGCTGCTGCACGCCGTCAGGGCCCACACCGGCGTAGAGGACCGGGACGCGCTCCGGCCGTGGGCCGCCGCCATGCTCAAGGGCCCGATCCAGGCCGCCCCCGAGGCATGCGGTCTGTACGAGGGCGCTCCGGCCGTCGCGTACGTCCTCAGCTTCACGCACACGAACGCCGCCACGCGCGCCCTGGCGACCCTGGACACACACCTCGCCGACGTCACAGGCCAACGACTCAAGCGTGCACATGCCCGCATCGATCGCGGCGCGTTGCCCACCCTGGGCGAGTACGACCTCATCAGCGGACTGACCGGGCTGGGCGTATACCACCTGCACCGCGGCAACAAGACGGAGCTTCGGGACGTCCTCGCCTACCTGGTGCGGCTGACGGAACCGATCACCATCGAAGCGCAACGTCTGCCCGGCTGGTGGACGGGAGACAGCCCCGATCTGCGACCGACGCCGCGATGGCCCGGCGGACACGGCAACTTCGGCCTCGCCCACGGCATCACCGGACCGCTGGCGCTGCTGGCCACGGCCCTGCGACACGGCCACACGGTGCCCGGACAGACGCAAGCCATCACTCGAATCTGCGACTGGCTCGACCGGTGGCGCAACGGCACCGACTCGCACGCCTGGTGGCCGGACCTGATCACCCGAGCCGAACACCGACGCGGCGAACTCCAGCGCCCAGGACCGAGACGCCCGTCCTGGTGCTACGGCACCCCCGGCATCGCCCGCGCCCAACAACTCGCCGGCCTCGCCCTCGGCGACCGTGACCGGCAACGGCAAGCCGAGCAGGCCCTGGCCGGATGCCTGGCCGACGACCGGCAGCGCGCCCAGCTCACCGACGCCTCCCTCTGCCACGGCTGGGCGGGGCTCATACAGACCGTCTTCCGTGCCGCCGCCGACGCCCTCGACGACGAACTCGCATCGCATCTACGCCGCCTGAACGTCCGGCTCAACAAGCACCTGGACCACCACGGACTACCGGACGGCAACGGCCTGATGGACGGCACGGCAGGTATCCACCTGGCCCGTCTCACCGACCCCGTCAACACGGCGATCACCGCCCCCTGGGACCGCTGCCTGCTCCTGACAGGGTGACGCCGCGAACCGCATCCCGCACACCAGAACAAATGAGAACGATCTGTCCCTGCCGTACGCACAGCCGGGTACCTTCCGAAAGGACGCGATGAACACCACCACTGGCGCCTCCCCCGAGAACCTGCGCAACCGCCTGGTCGACGCCATCCTGAAAGAGGACCTCTCCGGCCTCCGCGACGCACGCGTCGAGACCGCCATGCGGACCGTACCCCGCCACGCCTTCCTCCCCGACACACCCATCGAGGAGGCGTACGCCAACAAGAGCGTGACGATCAAGGAGAACCCCGACGAGGACGCACTCCCGCTGAGCTGCGTCTCCCAGCCCGACGTCGTGCACTTCATGCTGGTCCAGCTCGCCGTCCGCGAAGGCGACAACGTCTTCGAGATCGGGGCCGGCACCGGCTACAACGCCGCCCTGCTCAAGCACCTCACCGGGAAGTCCGGACAGGTCACCACATGCGACATCGCCCCCGACGTGACCGCCTACGCCCGCCAGATGCTGGACGCAAACGGATACGAAGACGTTCGCGTCGTCACGAGGGACGGCGCCCTCGGCGCCCCGGAATTCAGCCCGTACAACCGAATGATCGCCACGGTTGGCATGTGGGACCTCCCCGGTGCCTGGTGGGACCAGCTGGCCGTCGGCGGACGCCTCGTGGTCCCGCTGCGATGGCGCGGGCTCTCCAGGGCCGTGGCCTTCCAACGCGAGGAGGGGCGGATGCGGTCCGACTCCGTCAAGATGTGCGGCTTCCTCCCGGTGATCGGCCAGGACGGGGAGCGGAACGACTACATCGACGACGACCGGCTCGTCAGGCTCTACTGGGACGAGGACCAGTCCATCGTCCCGGAACTTCTTCGCGACGCGCTCACCCGACAGAAGTCGGTCGTCTGGACCGGTGTGACGGTCGGGCCCGTCGAGTCGTTCGACGGCGTCTGGCTGCGGCTGAGCGCCACCGAGCGAGCGACCTGCCGCATCACTGCGAAGCCCGCAGCGGTGGAGGCCGGCCTCCCCCGCCCCGCCTCACCCGCCCTGAGCCCCGCCCTCGTCGAGGGGGACTCCATCGCGTACCTCACTCTGGAGCGGACCGCCGAAGACCCCGAGGCAGAACCCCGATTCCGGCTGGGAGCCGTCGGCTACGGTCCCGCCGGCGCCGATCTCGCCGAGCGGATCTGCGCGCAGATCCGCGCCTGGAGCCCGGCCCGGACCGCCGAACCCGTCGTCACGGCCTACCCCGCGGACACACCGGACAGCGACCTCGCCGACGGAGCCGTGATCGACCGGCCCTCCGTGCGGCTCGTCATCACCTACTGATCCTGACGCCGGTGGGCGTGGCCGTTGGCAGGTGCGGCCGTGCCCACCGAAACGAGAACAGCGCGGCGTCGGAGCACGGTGGTCAGCCCTGGGCGAGGTTCGCCTCACAGTCGGTGCACCGTCGCACGGCCCGTCGCCTCGGATTGCCCGCGGTGGCGGTCGCCGGAGAAGCACTGCTCAACCGCTCCCAGAGCCCAGGTGGAGGATGCGGGATCCACCCCCACCGCGGGGGCCGTACGTCGTCCTCGGTCATGTGGTCGCACCATCCGGGCCTGTGCGCGATCTGCTTCGGGGAGATCAGGATCGTGTCATCCGGGTGAGTACGCCACTCCCTCTTCACGAACGTGCCTACGGAACGCGTGGGCGCCGACGCCGACGAGCCCGGCGGACACTCACATCCGAGCCCGATGACGATCTTGCCGCCGCACTCGTCGCAGCGATCTACTTCCACTGGCCTCGTACCACCCTCACGCCTTGCTGGAGTCGACCCGGTAGACGATCTTCCCGTCGGACTCGGTGAACCCGCGCGACTCGTAGAAGGCCCGTGCGCCTGGGTTGTCGCGGTCGGCCATCCATTCCACCCGGCTGCAGCCGGGGCGCGCGGCGGCCAAGGCGCGGAGTTCGTCCATGAGGCGAGCACCGATGCCCTGCCGACGCAGGGTGTCGCGGACGTAGAGCTCTTTCAGGAACAGGGAGTGCGAGGAACCGGCGGCCGGCCAGAGGAAGGAATACGCGGCGAGGCCCACAATGCCCCCGGTCTCGTCCTCGACGAGCAGGGCGGAAGCCAGCGGTGGCACGCCGAAGAGGGCTTCTTCCACCTGGAGGCGGCGCTCCTCGATCGGCTGGATATCTGTGTCAGTCGCCCCGTAGAACCGCTCGATCTCCTCGATCAGCTCGGCCACGGCCGGGACGTCCCGCTTCTCCGCGGGACGGATCGTCACGGTCATCGGCGCCTCCTGTCCTTCCTCGATTGCTTCGGTCGCTGCTGCACTCGTTCGTTCCAACGCGTGATCCCCTCCTGGCGGTACGGCACACGCGTCTACGGCAACGAGGCGGCCTGCGCGTAGGGGTTCCAGCCGTGCTGCCGGAGGGAGTTCTGGACGTGTCGGATGATGTGCTCCAGGTCCGCGCAGTAGACAGATGGGTTCCGATAGCCCTGGGCTTCGCTGAAGCGGTGCGGGAGGTAGCCACCGCCGCACACGTCCACGAGTGGGCAGGCGCGGCACTGCTCGGCGAGCGCCTCTTTGCCGTGCTGTCGGTGCAGCAGCTTCGGGTGGGACAGCGCTTCGTCGAAGGAGTGGCGGAGGACGTCGAGCCCGAGCCAGGAGGCGCCCTCCTCGACCGACCGCAGGGTGTCCACGGCCTCGATGGAGCCGTCGGACTCGATCACGACGCTCGTCGGCGGGGCCAGGCCGAGTGTCTCCACCGAGCCGCGCACGCCAGAGCTGAGGGCCACGATGTCCTCCAGCATCCGGACGCTGTGCCGATACTCGGGCCGGGCGAGCCAGGCGTCGTACACCTTGCTCATCCACAGCCCGTACTCGGGCACGCTCGGGTCGGAGCGGTGCGGCGGGTCGTCGTGGGTCGCGTGCGGGAGGCCGAAGTCGATCACGGGCGGTTCGAACGCCGCCAGGTAGTCGTGGACCTCCATGGGGTCGTTGGCCAGGTCCACGACGGCGAGAAGTCCCGCGAACAGGTGTGGCCGCGACCGCAGGAGTTCGATGCCGCGCACGGCGGAGGCGGCGCTCGACCGCCCGGCGTGCGTCAGCCGGTGCCGGTCATTCGCAGGTGGCGGCCCGTCGAGGCTGATGCCGACCGCGACCTCGTACTGTTCGAAGAGGTCCAGCCAGGCACCGGAAAGGAGAGTCCCGTTGGTCTGGAGTTCGAAGAGGACCCGGGTCCCGGCCGGCGCAGCGTCCCGGACGGCCTCCAGCAGACCGGCCATGTGCCCGACGCCGACGAGAAGCGGCTCTCCACCGTGCAGGACGACGTGGATGGTCCGAAGGCGGTGTGCGGAGGCGTGTTCACCGATCTGCCGGGCCGCAGCCTGGGCCACAGCGAGGTCCATTCGGGCTGGCAGGCGCCGCGCCGCCTGGTCCTTGGAGTTGAAGACGAAGCAGTAGTCGCAGTCGATGTTGCAGCGGTTGGCGACCTTGAGGATGAACGTCCGGAAAGGAACGGGGCCTTCGGGTTCTGTCATCGAGCGGACGTGCTCACAGCGGCCAGGGCCAGATGAGCGAGGCCGCGTGGGCACCGTCGCCGACCCGGGCCGTCGCGCCCTCCTCGGCCTCCAGCCGCTGCCGGACACGGGCGGCCACGCGGTCCAGGACGGCGGTGCCGACCACCGTCGGCTCCGCAGACTCCGGGCCAGCGGGCGTGATGATGCGTGGCTCGGTGACGGACGCGGGTGACGGCATTCAACGCTCCTCGTGAGGTACGTGCCGGAGACGGCACGGTGCGACGGGGCTGAAGCGACAGATCAGCCGGAAACGTAGCATCCTCAACCACCCAGCCAGCACATGAAATTCGGCCACATGGTCGGCGTCAGCCGGACCGCGACACCAGCAACCGTTCGATGTCGCCCACGGCCGCGCTCACTCCCAACCGTCGGTACACGGTCACGGCGGCTCGCAGCGAGTCCACGCCGTGACCAGGCCCGTCAACCGTCCAGTCGCAGCGGCCGATGCCCTCCAGTGCCCGCGCCTCCTCCAGCGGGCAGCGGATGTCCCGCGCGAGCGTGAGCGCCTGACCAAAGTGCCGACGGGCGCCTGTCGGTTCATCCGACGTGAGCAGCAGCATCCCCCAGTGGTTCAGTGCCTCCGCCTCGCCGCACCGGTCGCCCAGGCCCCTCAGGATCTCCACACCGCGCTGGAACGCCTCGATCGCGCCGTCGCGCTCACCAACGATGCCGCGCGCCACGCCCAGCTCGCTCAGCGAGGCGGCCTCACCCCCACGGCTGCCGAGCTCGCGATAGGCGCCCAGGGCATCCTCCAGAAGCCGGATCGCCTCTGCCGCATCCCCGGTCACACGCTCCACGACGCCAAGGTGGCGGACGCTGTTCGCGCGGCCGAACCGCTCGCCGAGCTCGGTGAAGTGCGTCAGGGCCTGGCTGTGTGCCGTCCGCGCTCCCTCGATGTCTCCGGTCAGCCGTCGGACGACGCCCAACTCGTTCAGCGCGTAAGCCTGGTGCACACGGTCGTCCAGCTCCAGGTAGATGTCGAACGCTTCCTGGTGATGCTGCGCGGCCAGGCCGTACGCGCCCATGAGGCAGTGCACGACACCCAGGTCCCGCAGGGAGTTCGCCTCCCCGTATCGGTCACCGGGTTCTCGGTAGATCGCCAGGGCCTCGCTCTGCGCCTCCACCGCCGCGCCGAACCGGCTCATCTGCCGGTGTGTCATGCCGAGATCGGCAAGCGCGTTCGCCTGCCCGAGCCGGTACCCCAGCTCTCGATAGAGGGCGAGTGCCTCGGTCTGGGCGCGAGCCGCGTCCTCGTTCTCCGCGGTCAGGTACCAGACGATGCCGAGCTGGTTGAGTGCGTCCGCCTTGCCGCGCCGGTCGTCGACCGCTTCGTACGCCGTCACGGCGTCGTTGAGGGCATCGATCGCCTGTGGGTAGGCGGCCATGAAGCGGCGTACGACACCGAGTTCGGCGAGGGCATCGCCCTGCGCCCGCTGGTCGCCGGTGTGGCGGGCGGCCTCGGCGGCGGTCCGATGGAGCGCGATGGCCTGGTCCCAGGGGCCGGCCTGGCGCAGGAACGGCGCCATGGCCGCGGCGAGTCGGACCACGAGGTCGTACAGGGCGAGGCCGTTCGCCCGACGGACGCAGGCCAGGATGTTGGCCCGCTCGGTCTCCAGCCAGCTCAGGGCATCCGCCCGCGACTCCAGGATCGGCGTCTCCACCCGCGAGGCGTCGTCCGGCGCCGGTGGCACCGCGGCTCCGCTGCGCACGGTGTGCCCGTTCGCGACGGCGAGAGCGGCCAGGTAGTAGGTGCACACGCGCTGGACGGCCTGTACATGGTCCATGCTGTCTCCCTCGGCGGCGAGACCGCGAGCGTAGTCGCGCAAGAGATCGTGCAGCCGGTAGCGACTCCCCGGTTGCTCGTCGATCAGGTGGTCGTCGTAGAGCGCCTCAAGGTGCCGACGGGCCACCACGACCGAGTCCTCGCCCAGAGCCGCACCGACGTGCGGGTCGAGATCGGTGCCGGGGAAGAACCCGAGCCGCCGGAAGAAGCGCTGCCGCTCCGGCGCGAGATCTCGATAGGACAGATCGAACGTCGCGGTGACGGCGCGTTCCCCGGCGCGCAGCTCTCCCAGGCGGTCCCGCGCCGCCACCAGCCGCCCGCGCAGGTCCTCGGCGGTCCAGGACGGATGGTGCCGCAGCCGTGCCGCGAGAAGCGACACCCCCAGCGGCAGGCACCCGCACAGCCGCACCAACTCGTCCACCACATCCCGGCCGAAAGCATCGGCCGGCCGCCCACTGAGCCGTACGAGGAGTTCGACCGCGTGATCCGGCGGCAGTGCGTCCACCGACATGACCACCTCCTCGTTCGCCACCAGCCGCTTGCGACTGGTCACCAACACCAGACACCCGCTCCCACCGGGGAGCAGTGGCTCCAACTGTCGGTAGCTGGCCGCGTTGTCGAGAATCAGCAGCGCCTTCTTGTCCGCGAGCCTGCTCCGCCACATGGCGGCCCGGGCCTCCGTGACCGCTCCGACGTCGTCACCGACGGGAATCTGCTGCGTCGGCACGCCGGCGGCCGCGAGAAGCGAGGCGAGCGCCTCGCCGGCCTGCACCGGAGTACGCCCCGGCGTGTGCCCGTTGAGATTCACGAAGAGCTGTCCGTCGGGGAACCGCTCCGAGAGCAGGTGGCCGGCGTGCACGGCGAAGGTGGTCTTCCCGACGCCGGGCATGCCGTCGATCACGTGAACGGGCAGCCCCTCGCCACGCTCCTGTGAGGCCCGCACCGAGCCCACCAGCCGCTCCAGCTCCGCGGCACGGTCGGTGAACGCGGCGGTGTCGCGCGGCAACGAACGCAGCACCTGGGCGGCCCCTGGCCCTGCTCCATCCTCCGGTCGGCCCGGAGGGGTGGGAGGCCGCGTCTCGGAGAGCCCGGCGAGCAGGGCGGTCAGCCCCGCCAACGTCACACCCAGCACAACGAACGAGAACCAGGCGTGCTCCTGTAACCACCCCAGCCAGCCCGGCCACCGCGACTCATCGGACACGGCGTTCGTGACGAGCCCGACCAGCATGGTGGTCACAGCGCCGCCTCCGGCGACGACGGCGATCGCGATCCCGCGCCGGAGTCTCATACGGAGGCCCCAGCAGCAGTCAGGGGAGCGGCCGATTCACCCCTGGTGCCGCTGATGAGACACCACGCACTGCCAACCGACCTGGTCACGAAGGCAACCCCCGAGTAGAACGCCCCAACTTCCCTAACGGAACAATCCTCGTAGACCTTGGTCAAGGGCGCGTCTGAGCCATGGGGTGCACCAGCTTCCGCAAGGCGCGCTGTCGGCTACGACAACGGCAGGGCCAGGGCTCCCAGGCTAGTCGATCAAGTGCGGGACGTGGACCGCGCTGCGTGCCATCGACGGCCGTCCGTCGTGGGCCACCGCGACGTATGCCGCTGGCGATCACACGCCGGAGCTGCGATGGGCGCGGCCCGCCTCTTTGGGCAATCCTGTCCATCTTTCCAGTAGTTCGCCGCAGGCAGACAGGAAAGACCCCGAAACGACTGGCGAACAGCCGCACAACCATGTCACCCTCCAACACCTTGCCGGAAGACCTGGTCAGCGAAGTGATGCCGATGGTCCTGGACGGCCAGTGTTCTACCCCACGAGCTCATGGAGGCGCCCCTGCTCCCGCACCACTCCAGCGACCGCTCCCGGCCGGACTTGCCGGACCCGGTGTACTGGGTCACCCCGCGTCATCTGGCCGGCGACGACGGTGTGCTCGCCGAACGGATCGGCGACATCCTGTCCGACCTCGGCTGGCGCATGTGGCCCACCTCCCGTCACACCCTTCTGTACGTAAGCCCGGACGGGCTGCGTGGCGCCGAGTGGATCCTCGCGGCCTACCCGTTCGAGCTGGGCGGTCTGCCCGTCGCCTGGCAGCTGAGCGCCCGCGCGCATGCCGGCTCCGCGATGCCGGAGTGGAACGCGTATTTCACCACCGGCGTCTCCTACGAGGCGCTCGCCGATCTCCTCATGGCGCTCGACGCCCGTGAGGCGCCCGACGTCGGCTTCGAGGAGCCCGAGACGGTCCTCGACGCGCTGAGTGTCCGGGGCTGGATCCGCGACGTGGATCGCCCCCGCACCACTGCCACGGACCCAGGGTTCTCCTCCTGCGTCTCTCTGGAGATGCTGCCACCGCTCATCGAGGACGCCGACCCGCGACCGGATTTGGTGGGTTGGCAGGCGTGGGCGGAACCCGTGCCCGGTGCGCCGTATCTGTGGTGCGCCAGCTTCAGCGCCAGCGTCCCCCATGACCTGGTCGCCGCGTTCTCCTCCTCACTCGCCTCCCCGGTCCCGGTGCCTCGCCACACTGTGCCCGAGATCGCGGAGGGGCGGCTCACTATCGTCCGCCGCAGCTGACAACACCTGCCGCAGAGGAGCTGCTGTTGTGCGGCCCGTCACCGAATCTCCCCGAGTTGCAGCCGCCCAGACGTATGAGGAGCGTCCCCCGCGCCTGCCCTATGACAGAGAAGGAGAGAGTCTTGTTCTTTCGACGCACTCGCGAGGACCGCGCGTTCCGTGAAGCCCAGCGTGCGGGCCACGAGTTGCTCCTGCGGCTGCAGTCCGCACGACTGCGGCCCGACTGCCCCGAGCCGATCACATAGGCCCCTGCCGCAGAGGAAACGGTGGTGCCTCATTTCCTGCCGCCGGAGTTGCGGGTGCCGTCGCGCCATGAAGTGGCCGGGGTGATGATGCGCTGGCTGCAGCCGCTCGTCGTCGACGGCGAGGTCCGTACGTTTCCTGGGTGCGGTGCGTACCGGGACTGGATCGTCTTCTGCATGCGCGACGACTCGGTGTGGCTGCGCTGCCGGGCGGGCCACGAGACGAAGGAGCCCGGCCTGGATGTGGCCTGGTTCAACCGCCACTCCGGTCCCGTCGACCGGTTCCACCCCACTCTCGAAGAGGGTGTTGGGCGACATCGGATTGTCAGTGCCTGACGACACGGCTTCTGTCAGTGGCGGGAGCACGGCGGGCAGGGCCATCAACCATGGCGGCTACGACGAAAGACTCCCTCACAAGTCCCTTTGAGCCTGTTCAGACAGCCGGAAGGATCCTTGCTGAGGCGCTCAATTCATCTCCTTCAGATCCCGGTCGCTCATGCCGAATAGCACGTTGGGCTGGTCGTACTCGAAGCTGTAGCCAGCGATGAGAGCGGCGGCGATGAGCTCGCCATTTTTGACGTACCTGCTGGTTGCCTGTTGCATCGCGTGCAGCACGGTGTAGCTGCTGACGGTAGGTGCTTCGATCGCCGTGATGTTCTCCCACAGCCATGCGGCCGTCTCCATCACGATGGCCTCGCGACCGGCCAACTCTTCGCGGTCGGCGGCAAGCTCGGCCTGGCGCTGCTTGGCCGTCTTTCGCGAGGAGTCGAAGACCCCGATGCCGAAGGAGCCGAGCTGCGGATGCTGCTGCATCACCTCCGCCAAGGTCGGCGGAGTGATCTGTCGGTAGGTCATTCGGGGAACCTTGTCTTCGCCGGCACGATGGATGTGGGCCATCATGGCTCGGAGTGGGCAGGCGCAATCTGCCCTGCACACCCTACGCCTCAGCACACTCCCATCGCCCCAAGCAAAAGCCGTTCATGGGCTGTCGGGCTCGCGGCTGGTGGCGATCGCTTCGTCGTACGTGGTCAGGGTCCGGTAAAGGGTGGAGTGGCAGATTCCAAGGTGCTCGGCGATGGCGGTGACGGACTCCTTGGCGTCGCGGCGGCGCAGGGCGACGGCGAGCATGTCGGCGTCGACGGCCGGGGGCGGGCCGCCGTCCTGGTTGCCGTTGGCCGCGGCGGTGTCCAGGCCGATCAGGGTCCGCTCGTGGATGAACTCCCGCTCGACCTCCGCCATCGCGGCGAACACCACGCAGAGGACCTTGCCCGCGCCCTGCGGGTAGATGCCGGGCTGCGCGCGGTCGGCGTGCTGACGGCCGCGCACGTACGGACCGTCGCCTGCAGCCCCGGGGCAAGCGAGCGGACGGTGTGGCGGTGGTTGTCCCCGTCGGCCGCCAGGCCCGCGCGGCAGCCAAGGACCCCGTCGCCGCAAGTACGGCACAGTCCCGAAGAACGACGTCCTCAAGCGGCGCCTGCTCGCCGCCGGTGGTTCTCGGTAGCGGGTGCGAGGCGTGCGGGGCCGCCGTGTGAGCGGGCTGGTGCTCACCGCGGCCGGTGAGTGCCCGGTGTCGGTGGCGTGGATGTTGGGGGTGTCGCGGCGGTGGCCCGCGCTGTGGACAGGACGTGGGGGATGTGAGAGCTACGGGCTTGTGCGGCTCGTGCACCTGGGCCGGGGGCGTGCCGGTCGCCGAGGCGTTGGATGCGCCAGACGAGAACTTCGGATGCCGATTTGGCGTCGCTCAAGGAGCGTTGCTGGGCTGCTTGTCGGAGGACGGTTGCGGGGTTGTGGCCTGCGGCTTCGGCGGCGGCGAGGGCGGCTGTGAGTGCGGGCCAGGCAGCCTCGGTGAGGATCTGCCCGGAGTGGGAGGGCAGGACCTCGTGCAGGGTGCGGGCGTACCGGTGGACGGTGCCGTCGGAAGGCCGGCGCCCGGCGAGTACGGCGAGGCTGGTGGGGGCGATCTGGTCGTAGGCGGCCTGGAGATGGATGAGCGTTTGCCGGGCGGCGGCCACCTGCCGGTCGTGGTGGTGCAGCGCGCTGCGGCGCTGGGCTGCGAGGACGACGAGGATGGCGGCGTCCAGGAGCATGGCAAGGCCGGTGTGGTCCGCGGGCTGGTAGCGCATGGCCTTCAGAGCGCCGCGCAGGGCGCGGGCGTGCTGGTGATCGGCGCGGGCACGGGTGTGGGCGGCGTGCTCGAAGGCGACGGCGGCGCGGTGGAGTTCGGCCTTGAGATGGACGGGGG
Organism: Streptomyces sp. NPDC030814; assembly: GCF_055572155.1. Classification (NCBI taxonomy): domain Bacteria; kingdom Bacillati; phylum Actinomycetota; class Actinomycetes; order Kitasatosporales; family Streptomycetaceae; genus Streptomyces; species Streptomyces sp. NPDC030814. Next base: position 186,653 of record NZ_JBVIDX010000006.1, on the reverse strand, counting down.
CGTGGGCGGGCAAGGCGTAGAGGACTTCGCTGAAGACGGTCAGGTGGGCTTGTGCAGCGCTGTCGTCGGCGTGATCAAGGTGGTGGGGGATACGTTCTGCAGCCGCGGTGGCCTGGTGCCAAGGGCTGCGGCGGTAGTGGCCGGCTGGTGAGGCTGCCGTGGCGGTGTGCGCTTCGGTGGCGGCCAGACGCTGCTGGATCTGCGGGAGGGACAGGTCGGTGGCGAGGCTGGAGCCGGAGTACCAGATGGGTGTGCCGTCGTCAGGCAAAGCGACCTTGTAGCCGCCGAGGTCGCCAGAGGGCAGAGTGCGCGTTTCGACTTGAAGGCCGGCGTCGGCGAGCAGGTTGAAGAACTCGTCCAGGTCCTTCGCGTGGGAGAGCGCGGTGCGCACGGTGTGCCGCAGCCGCTCGCGCGCCGTCTTGTTGTGGCCCAGCCGTTTGGCCTTCTCCTGCTCGGCGCGGGTGGGGCGCTTCGCCGCCGGAGTGCCGGTGGCGGCTTCGGGGCCGCGCGGAACCCGGGTGGGGCCGAAGTCCTTCTCGATCCCGGCGAGTTCGGCCATGGCGCGGTGGTAGTCGTTCCAGTTCCGCGGCGGGCGCAGATCGCCGCGGACTTTGGTGGCGACGATGTGGATGTGGTCGTCCGCGTGACGCACGGCCACCCACCGGCAACCGTCCGGATCGTCCTCCGGAGCGATGCCGGTCGCATGGACCATGCGCTTGGCGATCGTCGCCCACTCGTCATCGGTCAGAATGCGGTCCTCGGGCGCGGCGCGCACCGAGCAGTGCCACACGTGCCCCTCGGGTGCCTTGTCGCCGGCCTGCTCGACCCGCAGATCCAGGGCCTTGGTGAGCTGGCCGAGCCGCTGCTTGTGCCCGGGGCTGTCATACGGGCCGGGATCAGGAACGAAGTCATCCCAGGAAGCGACGATGTGCTGGTCGGTGTGTTCGTTGGCGCGGCCCTTGTCGAAGAGGTACGCCAGGACGCCGTAGGTGTTGTTGCCCGGCTTGACGATGTTCGCGATCAACTCAGGCCGCCCGCCTTCTGCCCGGCTGCCCGGAAAGCCGCGTCGTCGATCGCCCGGACCGTGTCATGGGCGGTGGCGAGCAGGCGCTCCGCTCGTTGAAGGATCGCGGCGTCCACAGGGTGTGGATCGCCGCCCGAGTTGAGGCGGCGGGCGATCTGGTTGACGTTGTTGCCGATCCGGGCGATCTGCGCCCGCTGGGTGGCGAGCTCGTCGACCGCATCGTCGTAGACAGTGCGAGGGGCGGCGACGGTGATCTCACCGCGGACGCGGGCCATGGTGGCGTCGGCGATGTATCGCGCCATGGTCACGTGCTCGGCTTTCGCCGCCGACTGGATGTCGTGCTTCTCATGTGGCGCAAAGCGGGCGGTGACGTGCTCGGAACGCTGCGCGTCGAGGTTCGCGCGGCGGTGTGGCGTACGCTGCTTGGCCCCCGTGACGAGACCGGTCGGTTGTTCGCCGGCGCTCACCCACTCCTGCTCTGGCACGCCCTCGTGCCGGAGCTGCTCCTCCGCCACCCCCGGGGCGGAGGTGTTCGCGATGGACCGGCCTATGGACGGTCCATCGCCATTGCTTGCTCCGCCTGGGGCAGGGGTGATCGGCAGGGAGTCCTCGTGGGTGGTGGGGTCTGGGTCGTGCGGAGAGTACATGGGGCCTTCCGTGTCGGGGCGTGGTGGGGAGCGTTGGTGCTGCGGGGATCACCGGGGTGGAGCGTCGGCTTCGGCCTTGACCTGGGCCTTGAAGTCACGGACGACTCGTCCGACGTCGTCACTGGAGACGGTGTAGCTGGCGGCGCGCAGGGCGTCCTCCACCCGGTCGCGTCCGACGCTGCCGGTCTCCTCGTACATGTGGCGGGTGTATCTGAGGATGGCCTCGTCGGAGGCGCGAGGTTTGCCGTCGTCGCGCTTCTTCCGGGCAGCCGGTTTCCGCTCGCGCCTGCCCGGAGCGCTGCCCGAGGTGTTGCCCGTGAGCGGCGGGCTGTCTTCGGTGTCTGCCCGGGCGGGCAGCCCTGGCGCCGAACGGGCAGGCCGCGGGTGGGCAGCCGGAGGCACCTCGTCGTCGCCCGGGTCTGATGGGTGGGGGCGGGAAGCGTTCTGCTCTGCCCGTGGCACTGACGCCGGGCGGGCGGAGCCCTGGCGGCTCTGCCCGGATTCGCGGGCGGTATACGAGGCCGGGGCCTGCCAGCGCGGCGGCAGTGTGAGTGAGGCGAGGCCGAGGGCCTGCCTGCGCGTGGCGAGCTTGCGCAGCAGCAGCTCGTCCTGGAACGGATCGCCGTCGACATCGGCCCGCTCCAGAGCCTGGTGCAGGCGCTCTGTCAGGCGTCGTCGCCGCCGTTTGCCGCGCTTCTTGTCGGTCATCGACTCGGCGCGCAGGATCAGGGCGACGGCTTCGGTCAGCGCGCGCTCGCGGATGAGTCGGGCGGCATCGGCGTCCTGGTCGGCGATGCCGAGTCGGGCGAGCAGGCGTTCGCGTGCCTGGCGGATGAGGATGGCGGCCAGGCTGCGTGACGTGGCGTCGGGGGTGCGGTGGCGCAGTTCGATGCCCATGGCCAGGTGCCAGAGAATCGCGGCCAGGACGGGGCCGACAAAGGCTCGTACTGTGCCGCCGAGCAGCCCGGACTCGGCGTAGGCGGGCAGGATCTGGACGGCGGTGATGACCCAGGTGAGGGTTCCGGGCGTGCCGGGTGCCTGCTTCGGGCCGTTGAGGTTCTGGCGTGCCATCAGCGCGGTGGCGAACAGGGCGAGCTCGGCGGCGGCGAACATCGCGACACGCTCGGTGGTGCCGCCCATATCGAGGTAGTCGGCGGCGAACCGCCAGCTGGTGTCCGCGCTGTAGGCAGTGCAGCCGATCGCGGCCATGGCCGCGACGGGCACGGCGATGGTCCCGCGCCGGCGGTTGGTGGCGGACGGCCGGCGGTGCTGCTGGCGGATCGTCCATCCGGCGAACAGGGCGGACAACACGAGCAGGACGAGGAGCGCCACGGTCATCGCGGGGGAGGTGGCCCAGTCCGGCAGGAGCGTGCCGCTGCTCTGGGCAGCCAGGTGCGCGAAGGGGAGAGGAAGCAGGGTGGATCTCCAAGGTGCAGAGGGAACAGGAGGGCGAACGCGGCGGAGTGCTGAGCGCGCCTGCGCGAGGAGTCTGCGCGGGCCAGGGCAGGTGTGAGCGCGAGCGGTGCAGCGAGGTAGGGCAGGGGGGGAGGCGGCTGGGATGGCCGGTCAGGCGGTGGCCGCGGTGTGGCGTCGCCGGTCGGGGCCGGTGAGGACAACGCGTTCGGTCATCTCGGCGAGGCGGGAAGCGACGCGGTCGCCGAGGGTCGTGCGTAGCTCGGCGGTGGGGAGGTTGGTGGTGATGAGGGTGGGGAGCATGTGCTCGTACCGGTGGTTGATCAGCCGGTAGGTCAGCTCTTCAGTCCACTCGCTGGTCTTGGCTGCACCGAGGTCGTCCAGGAGCAGCAGCGGACAGCGGGCCAGGGTCTGCAGGTCGCGTTCGGCGTCGTGGCCGGCACGCGGACGGATGCGCGCGTGCAGGTCGGCGGTGGTGGTCGCTTCCCAGCGCAGGCGGACGCCACGGCTGAGGAGGCCGCGGACGGCGCCGTACGCCTGATATGTCTTGCCGGTGCCGGTGGGGCCGGCGATCAGCAGCGACGGGCCTTCGGCGATGCCGGGTCCACCGGGACCAGGGCGTCCGGCGCGGGCGATCTCGTCAGCCCAGGCGGTGACCTGCGGCTGGTCGGCCAGGGCCCGGCGGTAGCGGGCGGGGATACGGGCGTCCGCCACCTCCAGGGCCGTGACAGGTTCCGTTGGCGGTTCCTCGGCTGTGACACCAGGGTCGATGCCGCGGCTGGCCAAGATGCCGTTGAGCCGGTCGGAGAGCGGGCCGACCCGGTGAGGCTCGCGGGTGAGGGTGGCGGTCAGAGGTCGCCTCCGAAGGCGGCTTCAATGTCGGTGGGGTTTGTCCACGCCCTGTGGACAGCCAGCGCGGTTGGCGTGGCAGGGGTCGCGTTCATGACCTCGTGGACGAGGCTCGGCAGGGTGCTGGGGTGCAGACCCTTGGCGCGGTGCCGTTCGAGTCCGGCCCGGATGTGGACGGAGGCGATGCCCTCGTCGACGAGCTTGCGCACCTCCCGGCCGAGGTGGCCCAGGACGTCCTTGGGCGGACGGTGGGCGCAGGCGGCGGCGTACTCGGCGATGAGCTGCTGGGCCGAGACGGTGCCGGGTGCGGGGGCGCTCGCGCCCCCCGAAGGGGTATCTCCTAGATCCATGATCCTAGGTCCTAGATCCGGACCGTGAGGCGTCACTGCTGCCTCACGAAGTCCTCCCCGCTCCCTCACGGAGGGTTCCGTGAAGTCGATCTGACCTGCGGTTTCGTCATCGGCGCTGGGATTCACCGCAGGCTCGCGCACTTGCCCGGAGCTTTCACGGAGGGTTCCGTGAGGCTGCGGTGCGGGCTCCGTGATGCTGGCCTGCGCAGTCGGCGTGGCGACGCCTGGCGCGGTGCCGACCGGTGTGTCGTGGTGGGGGCAGGCGGGGAGGCGGCTCTTGCTGGGCCGGTTGATCTTCTGGTGCTGGTGCCAGGTGACGATGTGCAGGTACCGCTTGTCGTCCGGCCCCTTGTAGCGGCAGATCAGCCCGGCGTCGGCGAGCTGGGCGAGGTCCGTCTCGACGTCGGGTGGGGTGTGCTCCGGGCGCAGGACCCACAGCTGGCCCGCGATGATCGCGGCGTGGTCGCGATGGCGGCCCTGGTCGTCGGCTTGGGTGAGCAGGCCGAGGAAGGTGCGCTCCGCGGTCAGGGAGACAGTGGCCAGGGACTCGGAGACGAAGGCTTCTGGCTTGATGGTGCGGATTCGTGCCAAGAGCGGGACGGTCCTCACTCGGCGGCCTGTGGGCGGACACCACGGCTCACCGTCGGTCGGGGCGGGATTCGAACGGAGGGGTCGGGACGTTGGCGCGGCGTGCGCCGCGAACCGACTGCGCTTTCCGGGGGTGTCGTCAACATAGCCACACCCAGGTTGCGCAAGTCCAGCCCGATCCGGCGCAATCTCTCACGGCAGAAAGGCCGCAGGAAATCAGGCTGGTAGCGGGCGGGACCAAAACCGTAGGGCACGATCGCCGGTTGACCAAATAGTTGCCCTGCCGACCGAGCCAGAAGCATCACATCGGGAAGCCGTTGACGCGCTGGCGACGGCGAAGCTACAACACAACACCCCACGTCAGGAGCACTTCGAGGTGTCTGTGTGAGGTCGCGCGACATCAGAGTGGGGGACTGGAATTTCCCCTGCCCGCTTATCAAGCGGGCGCAACATAGCCGACGATCGCCGGTTAACCAAACCGGGGAATGCGCGCTACAACTGGAGCTATGGCAGCACGTTCTCTGGAAATGGGTCCGGCAGGAATACGGACCGCTCACACCATCGAAATCCTCCGCACCGAACGCGGTCTCGCCCAGCGTCAGTTGGCCGACCGCATCACGGCCCTCGGCCGTCCGATGTCCAACACGATGCTGTCCCGAATCGAACGTGCCCAGCGGCGTTGCGACGTCGACGACCTCGTCGCGATCGCCGAAGCACTCCTCGTCTCACCCCTCGTGCTGCTGGAGGGACCGAGCACCACCTGAGACGGGCCACCCACCGCCGCTGATCGAGCATCCTCCACCGAGTAAGGACCCATCCCTCTTGCCCCACCCCCCGATGCCCCCTGCCCTCGCACGCCTTCCGCACCGAACGGATGGCGAAGCTGCCCTGCCCCGTCTCTACCGCCCCGAGGAGATCGCCGAGACTCTCGGCTGCTCGGCCTGGTGGGTCAAGGACCGCGCGCGCCGGCGCCTGATACCGCACACGCGAGTCGGCCGCGCCTACCGATTCACCGCGGATCACCTCGCCGAGATCATCCGCATCCACGAGGAGCCGGCGCGACAGAGAGCCCAGAGGACGCCGTCACCGGCCAGTCCGCCGGAGTCGGCTATGGCGCCGTCGCGTCCGACTCGGCAGACGCGGCCCTCCACGACCTCCGCCCCACGTCTCAGGGCCCGACCGCCCCGCAGGTCCCAGTACGGCACTGCCGCGTAGCTCTACCCGGCACATCCGAGAAAGGAGGGGATGCGAGGCGTGGGCTTCGCCGAGAAGCGCGGCAGCTACTGGCGCGGTAGATACAAGGTCAGCGAGGGCAAGTACGGCACCGTCGTCGACCCGACGGGCGCGGTGCTCAAGTTCGCCACCAAGCGGGAGGCCAAGCAGGCCGCGGACGAGGAAGAGGCCAAGGTCCGGCGCGGCACCTGGCGCGACCCGGCGGCCGGACAGGAGACCTTCGGCGAGTACGCCAGCCGCTGGTACGACGCCCAGGACCTGGCCGCGTCCACCATGCAGAACTACCGCCGCCACATAGAGGAGCACCTGCTCCCCGAGTTCGAGGACAAGGCCCTCGCCGGCATCCTCCGCACGGACGTGGACACCTGGGAGAAGAGCGAGAAGGCCGCCTACGCGGCATCCAGCGTCAAGACGTGGCGCTCGACGCTCCACCTCATCCTGGAAGACGCCGTGGACGAGGGCCTCATCGCCTCCAACCCCGCAGCGAAGCGGCGCGGGCGCGGCAAACGCGCCGGCCGCTCCCGCGACCGCGGGCCCGAGAAGGTGATCACCGACCCGCTCGGTCTGCTCCTCATCGCCGAACGCGCAGCCCTGCTGTCCGGCCGCGACGACGAGTTCGTCGCCGTCATCCTCAAGGGCTACACGGGGATGCGGTGGGGCGAAATCGTCGGCCTGGAGACCGAGTTCGCCCGGCCCGGCGCTATACGCGTGGAACACCAGCTGTATGAACTGGACTCGGGCGAGCTGACCCGCTGCCCGCCCAAGGACGACAGCTACCGCACCATCGACGCGATGGACTGGCTGTCGGCCCTGGTCGCCGACCACATCGCCCGTACGAAACCGACGCCGTGCCCCTGCCACGGAAAGCGTTATGTCTTCCGGGGCCAGGGCACCGCCCGCACCGGCGGACACACCGGTGCCAAGCTCGTGGACGTCGCCCGCCGTGCAGGCGTCTCCACCGGCACCGTGTCCAACGTCCTCAACCACCCCGAACGCGTACGGGAGGACACCCGCGCCCGCGTCGAACTCGCCGTCGCCGGGCTGAACTTTGTCCGCGGCGGCATCCCGACGGAGAACGCCGCTCATTGGCGCCGCAACGGCTTCGCCACGTGGCTGTTCGCGCCTGCCACCTCCGGCTGGTACCCGAAGAAGGCACCTCAGGAGGCCCGCCCGGTCCCGCTACTCGGCGAGCCCTGGCCCGGCATCCCGGTCCGTGGCCGCAACGCCCAAGGCCGGGCCGACGCCTGCTGGCTGCCCGTCGCCAGGGGGCTCACCCCGCATGGCCTGCGCCACTCCCACCGCACGCACCTGGAGGACCTCGGCACCGAGAAGGTGCTGATGGACGAGCGCATGGGCCACATCGACGGCTCGGTCTCAGCGCGCTACGCCCACGTGACCCCCGGCATGCGTGAGCGTCTCAAGGTCGGCCTGACCGTGCAGTGGGAAGCAGCGCTCGATGTCCGTCGGAGCCTGTACCCGCGCTCGCCGGTCGCCGTACTCGATCGGCTGCTGCGCTCTCGTGCCACGACGATGGCCTGATGGTCGGGAGGCGGGCTCCGATTACCTCGAACGGAGCCCGTCTTTTCCGATCTCGGCGGAAGGCACGAGAATGGAGTACGGTCACCAAAGATCCGATGGGGGCGGAGAGGAGGAACGCGGTGTCGTATGAGCCCAAGCTCGCCGCGGCCCTTTCCGGCGCAACGCTGCGGCAGCTCTCTCACTGGCGCCGCGCTTCCGGCACGAAGGGCGCGCTCCTCATTCCGGAGATCTCCGACTCACGCCCGATCCTGTATTCCTTCCGCGACGTGGTGGCGCTGCGGGCCTGCGTGAAGCTTCGCAAGGAGACGTCGCTGCAGAAGATCCGCAGGGCCGTGGACACGCTCCGGGAGGACCTGGGGGAGCGAGAGCACCTGTCCGCCTACGCTCTCGTCGCGGGGCCGGACACGATCTATCTGGCGGAGCCCGAGCAAGCAGTCGATCTGATCAGAGGCGGGAACGTGGTCATCCACCAGTTGGTGGACGTGCTCGCGCCCTTCTACAAGGACGGCCGCCACATTCCGGACCTGCTGAAGCCGCGCGACCACGTCGCCGTCGACTCCGCGGTGCGTGGCGGTGAGCCGGTCATCGAAGGGACACGGATCCCGGCGGCTGAGGTGGCTGCCCTGGTGAGGGATGGTGTCCCCCCGGACCGGGTTAGCGACTTCTACCCAGGAGTCAGTGCTGCCGCTGCACGCGACGCGGTCGATTTCAGCGACTACGTGGACAGCTACGTCGATGGCTCTCGGCAGGTTGTCGCTTGAAGCTGCTGCTCGACGAGAACGTCCCCAGGCCCATGGCAGAGATCGTGCGCATTCTCCTCACCGCGCACGACGTGATGCACGTCCATGAGCTGGACGGTTGGGCCGGCACGAAGGACATCGAACTGTACGCGAAGGCCAAGACGGAGGGCTTCCAGGCGATCATCACCAATGACGCCAAGCAACTGAACCGGCCCATGGAAGTCGAGGCGATTGCGCGGTCGGGACTCCACCGCATCCAGTACCGCCAGAACAACAAGCACGGCGGCCTGGTCGGCCTCGGCACCGCGATAGCCACCGTGTGTGCCGCACTGCCGCACGCCCTTGCCGAACTCGAAGGGGCCGATGGGCAGCGGCTGGTGTCCCTCACGGCCGTCGACCCTTCGCGCCACAACCGTCTGCAGATCACTGACCCGAAGGCATCCCCGCCGAAGCACTGGCCCACGTCCTGAGCTCGGGGCGCCCGACGGCGTCAGCGTCGCGAATCCGTCACCGAACTGGCTGTCTTGCGGCTGACCGTCTTGCACTGGGGCGCAGCGGTCTGGGACGGGGACCCCTCTATGCCGACGGTCGGCGTACCACGTCGTCGTCCGTCACCTCGTACACGTCGATGCGCAACAGCTTGCGAACATGCGCCGGAACGCGCTCGACGGCCTTCACGGATGAGGACGGCACCACCAGCGCGTATCGCGTGTGGGGTTCCTGGCTCGTCATCCGCCGCAGCAACTGTCCGTAGGCTATGTCGGCGTCGATTCCCTTCTCACTGGTGCGGCCTTTGGCTTCGCAGATCAGCCGCTCATCGCCGCGCACGGCTTCGAGATCGGTCCAACGGTCGGTGGGATTAACCGGTGTCCAGCCCTGGGCAAGAAGCCACGTACGGAAGGCGTCGGTGACCCGGTCCTCGTCGCTGTGGCGTGCCAGGATCCTCTTCAGCGCGGCCAGGTCCGTCTCCTGGTTACGGCGCAGTCGTCCGCGACCGTCCGCATCGAGGTCGGCCGGCCGGATCACGATCAGCCGCAGTCCGTGCGCGGGAATCTCCGTGTCGCGCCGGGCGTCGTACAGCGCCCGCTGCTCGCCCCGGTGGACGCCGCTGACAGTGAGCCTGTCGGGCTTGTCGAAGTGGGGCATGGGCTGGTCGTGCTGGAGTTCCCTGTACTCGACCACGAGTTGGTGGCCGGGCCAGTAGGCGTCGACCGGCAGTTTGGCACGTCGGCCGCCCGTCCCGGGGTCGCCCTGCAGCCAGTCGAACTTGTGCTGGGTCAGTGCGGTCTCGCCGAGCACCTGGTTGCACAAGCCGACTACGTACGCCTCGTCACTGTCGTCTCTCGTTCCCATGAGCGCGCATCATGCCAGCGTTCGCAGACATCGAGGCGGGTCTTTCGAGGCGGCTGTCGCACAGGTACCTACGGATTGCAGAGGTCGTCTTGTTCGAGGGGTTCAGGTTCGCGGGTGTAGGCGAGGTCGAGGCCGTAGCGTTCGGTGATGGGGCGGTTGTTTCATGCCTGGTGAGGTGGTCTTCGATAGTGTCGTCCGTGGGGTGGTCGAGGATGTGCTTGTAGTAGTCGGCGGTTGCCTGGGCCATAGCACCGCCAGGCTCCTCCGGCCTCTTCTGCGAGCCGGGCGGTGGTGTCGTCGTTTGTGGCCGAGCCTCTGGCGACCACCGCAGCTGGGGCCTAGAGGACGAAATGGCGGATTGCTGCGGTGCACCTGTGGTGTGGGCTTTTCGCCAGGTGCTTCGGGCTTCTGATCGAGGTGTTATCGCCTGTCGGTATCGCGGCTGAAGATGGTCCAGTGCCAGGAGTCCCCGTGGTAGTCGGTGTCGAACTCGTTCACTTCGATCCATCCTGCCTTCCATTGCCCTTGACCGTGATACTTCGCCCGGCATGAGCACTGGCAGTCGGGGCCTGCTGCGTGACGGCAGGCCCCGTTGCACTTCTCGATCGGGTTGAACTCACGCCCAAGCATGATCACCTGGTCATAGCGCAGCAGGTGGCGAGCCAGCTCGAGGAAGTGACGGGTAGGCACACTCCAGCAGCCCCGCTTCTCGTTCCACCTGAGGCCGTGTGTGCTCGGCAGGAAGCGGCCGATGAAGCGCCGCTGTTCCCCTCGGGTCTTGCCCGGAAGCCACACATCCGCCGGGCCTGAGCCGGGAAGCATGACGGCCACATAGCGGCGACCTTCGTGCATGGGGAGCAATTCCGGCGCTGGAACCGGGTCGTCGTCGTAGGGGTTCATGGCGCGGCGGGCAGCGTCGTGGGTGGCCCGAAGCTGCTGGCGGCGGCGGTTGGCCTTCCTCGCCCGGTTGACCTGGTAGTGCTCTAACTCTTCGCCCCTCAGCCAGCGGACATGGGTGGACTCGCGGTAGGACGCAGGACACAGGGAAGAAGAGAAATCCTCTCTCCAATGCGGGATGATGATCCCGCTCCGGAGTTCGACGATCTGGCGGCAGTAACCGCATATGGGTGCGGTATTCAAGATGCCCGACCTTCCGGCACGGCGGAAGTGGCCAGCCACCCCCTACTGCCACCCAGATATACCAACGCGGGGTCCGGCGTGAAAAGATCTACCCCCATCGCGTTTCTGTGCGGGGAGTGGTGGCCGCGCTCGACGGTTCCGGCGGAGCAAAGTTGCCGGGTAGCGGCCAGGAGAGCAGAACTGACGACCTCGGCTATTGAGGGCTCTTGGTCACCGTAAGAGGTCGCCAGGGCCATAGTGGCGCCAGGTTCCTCCGTGAGTGAGCTGGTTCAGCCCGTCATGGGTGAGCGGGACTTCGCCGCAGGCCAGAGCCCGCAGGTTCCGTTGGGGTGTAAGGCTGCTTTGTCCAGGTCGGCTCGCCCCAGAGGCGGAGGCGTCAGAAGTGAGCGACGCGCCGCAGCACAGCAAGTCCGCCTGAATCTCCAGCAGGAGCGCGTCACTCACCGAACAGACTGTCCTGCACGTACTCGACGACCTTCCACTCCGGGTAGAAGACGGCCAGCAGCATGAAGGTCTTGGGATGGGCCGCGATGTTGCCGACGAAGAAGTGGACGGCCCGGTTCGGGGCGCACATCCGGTCGTACCAAACCTCGCGCAGTGCCTCACGGACCCCGCGCTCGCCGTACTTGCGCCGGAACTTGCGGTACGACTGGCCGGCCTCCCAGTCCTTCAGCCCCATGTCGTGGGTCGGACAGTCGTCGTCGGCGCAGCGGAAGCTGTAGCGGAAGTCGAGCGGCACCCACTCCAGCGGATTCAGTTCCTGCTCGAACAAGTCGAGTTGGTTGGCCAGCGCGGCCTTGGAGACGGACCAAGGCTCGGCGGGCTCCAGCCGGAAACGGGTGATCTCGGCTGGGCGGAAGACGCCGAGGGAGGTTCCTCGCTCCTCCTGATCCCGCTTGATGGCGCAGAGCGACGGGGCAACCAGCGGCTCCACATACCGATACCGCTTCTTCCAGCCGCCGTCGGACGGTACCTCACCCACGATCTCCAATGTGTCGAGGTCGGGCCGGAGACTCTCCGGGCGGGAGTCCCGCTCCGGACGATGCGGTCCGACGTCGACTTCGATGATTGAGTACTTGGAGAACTGGGCGTCCTCGCTCAGAAGCCGGAAGGGTACCGGGAAGAGCCGGACGTGCTGCGGCTCGCCCTGGTCCAGGCGTATGCCGGCCACACAGCTGGTCTCGCGGTACTTGTTGGACAGCTCCGGATACGTCTTGACCGTGATCATGATCCGTGCGCGCTGCCGTTTCGCGAATGCCGACGACGCCATGGTGTGCCCCCTCCATCGATCTCCCCGATCTGATTGGAAGAGAGGCATGCACCGCTGGCAAGGGCACGTGCGAAAGCCGGGGACGAAGTCAGGCCAAGGGATTCACCGGCACTGAGACCCGGCTGCGGACCGTCTCCAGGACGACCTGCCGGTGACAGCGGCTCTCGTCCTTCTCGAAGCACAGCACCGCGACCCGCGACGCTCGGGCGTGCTCTACGAGGCGGTCAAGGTCGGCCTGGGCCTCCTCGGACCGAAGCAGGCCACGGAAACGCGCCCGTCCCACTTCGACGCGGCCGTCCCAGAAAGGCTCCCGATTGTCCTTCGGATTGCCCAGGCCGCGCAGGTGCGTGTACTCGATGCCGGCTTCGGCCAGAGCCTCCCCGAGGCGGGTCTTGCTGAAGCCCTTCTTGCGGCTGATCGGGGTGAGCCGAACATCCGCCACGACACCGATGCGGTTCTCGACAAGCGAGGCGACGAACGAGTCGATGTCCCGCCCTTCGTATCCGGCCGACCAGAGACCGTGCGTGACGGGCGGGACCTGGGCCGCCCGGAACAGATCATCGAGCGAGACCGCAAGAGCCTCGGCCACTGCGCCGACGGTGAAGAAACCTGGCTGGATAGCTCCCTCGCTCTCCAGAGGGCCCAGCGTTCCGACGGCGATGCCTGCTTCCTTGGCCAGCCGTTCCCGCGTCCACCCCCGGTCCTCCCGCAACGCCCGTACCCTCTGGGCGAGCGCACGGGCGTGGTCGTGGGGAGGCGCTGAGCGATGACCTGCCATGTGCGGTGTTCCTAACGACCGTTGGGGCGGCCCGCCGCGGTGTTCCTGGTCAGCTACGAGCCCTGGATTCGCGAACGCGCAGGTCCGAGGGGCGCGTAGGCACCGCTCTTCCTGCGGCACTGGAGACTGCTCCTGGGAGAAGCCGACCAAGATCTTCTCCCAGATTTCTCCCAAGCGATCTCCAGGAACCACTCAGGGGCCCGACCCGCTAAGCGGATCAGGCCCCTGACCTGGTACTTCACTGTCGGGGTGGCGGGATTTGAACCCACGACCTCTTCGTCCCGAACGAAGCGCGCTGCCAAGCTGCGCTACACCCCGATTGTCACTGCTTGTCGCGGCGACGTCGTTTACTTTAGCCCACCGGGGGCTGGAGACGAAATCCGGTTTTCGAGGCGGCGGTCATGGCGGCTGGGGCGGCCTCGGCGGGGGCGGACGGCGTCCGGGCGGAGGTGGTCGACGGCGACCAGGAGGAGTGCGAGGGCGTAGAGGGCGAGGCCCAGGAGCAGGGCGCTGCCGAGGACGCTCTTGTAGCCGTGGCGGGCGACGTCCAGGAACGGGTAGAGATACGGCGCCGGCCAGTCGGGGGTCACCAGGGCCGCGCGGACCAGTGAGAACACCAGGAACGCCATCGGGTAGAGCATCCAGACCACGGTGTGGTTCAGCCGCAGGGCCGCCGGGCGGGTCAGGAAGAGCCAGTCCGCCACCACCGCCGCGGGGATCACCGTGTGGAACGCCAGGTTCGTCACGGCGTGCCAGCCCGTCGGTGTCACCGGCGCCCCTGTCGGCGTCATCGTCATCGAGAAGGGGGTCGCGTCCCTCATCAGGACCAGGTGGTACACCAGGCCCGCGACCGTGACGTACAGGACCGTGCCACCCGTCACCAGTGGTGGCAGCGGGCGGCGGGCCGCCCACGCGCGGCGGGACGCCGCGGCGAAGACCAGCGCCACCAGGACGGTGCTCTGGACCGAGAAATGGCTGAGGGCGCGCAAGGGGCTGCCCCCGACCAGTTCGATCGTCACGGCCGCGGACGCTGCCAGTGCCACCAGGGCGCGGAACGCCGCCGTCAGTGGGCGTCGAGTCGGCTCCACCACCGCAGTCGCGGGCACGACGGACGTCACCGGCGCGGGGATGCTCGAGATCGCGGGCAGGCCTGGGATGTCCCTGGGTATCGGTGCGGTCATGCGCCCAAGCTAGGCCGAGCCGACATACCGGGCGATTCGGGCGAGCCGTCCGGGTGGTTGGCGTTGGCCGAGCGGAGCGCCCCGCTCGGCGGCGCGATCACGCCGGTTCGGCCCACCCGGTCGGCCCACCCGGTCGGCCCACCCGGTCGGCCCACCCGATCGGTCTGTCCGGTTCAGCCCGCCCGGTCGGCCTACCCGATCGGTCTGTCCGTTCACCCTGTCCGGTGCAGCCGGTTCAGCTGTCCGGTCCACCTGTCCCGTTCAGCCTGTCCGGTCCACCTGTCCCGTTCAGCCTGTCCGGTCCACCTGTCCCGTTCAGCCTGTCCGGTCCACCTGTCCCGTTCAGCCTGTCCGGTTCGGCCGCCTGGTCGGTCCTCCGCCCTACAGATCCGGATCCCTCTCCACCAACGTCAACAACGACGCCTCCGGCGGGCAGGCGAAGCGGACCGGCGTGTAGCGGTTGGTGCCGCAGCCCGCAGAGACGTGCATATAGGCGGTCCGGCCGTCGGCCGTGTGCGTGGAGAGGCCCTTCACGCGGTCCGTGTCGAGATCGCAGTTGGTGACGAGCGCGCCGTAGAAGGGGATGCAGAGCTGGCCGCCGTGTGTGTGGCCCGCCAGGATCAGGGGGTAGCCGTCGGCGGTGAACGCGTCGAGGGAGCGCAGGTACGGCGCGTGGACCACACCGAGGGAGAGGTCGGCAGACTCGGACGGCCCGCCGGCGACCCGGTCGTAGCGGTCGCGCTTGATGTGCGGGTCGTCCAGGCCGGTGAGCTCCACCGACATGCCCTCGATCTTCAGGGTGCCGCGGGTGTTCGTGAGGTTCAGCCAGCCGGCGCCGTCGAAGCCGTCCCGCAGGTCCTCCCACGGGTTGTGGACGGCGCCGACCACCGGCTTGTTGCCGTTCAGACCGTGGCGGCCCTGGGCCTTCTCCATCAGGTACCGCGCGGGGTTGCGCAGCTTCGGGCCGTAGTAGTCGTTCGACCCGAAGACATACGCCCCGGGGAACTCCATCAGCGGGCCCAGCGCGTCCAGCACCTCCGGGACGCCCTCGGTGTCCGACAGGTTGTCCCCGGTGTTGATCACGAAGTCGGGGCGCAGCGCGGCCAGGGAACGCAGCCAGCGCTGCTTCTTGCGCTGTCCGCTCACCATGTGGATGTCGGAGACCTGGAGTATGCGCAGCGGCCGCATGCCCGGCGGCAGCACCGGCACCGTCACCCGCCGCAGCCGGAACGAGCGGGCCTCGAAACCCGCCGCGTACAACACACCGGCGGCACCGGCCGCCGCGATCCCCAGAGGTACTCCGTAACGCGCTCGCATGCGTCCATCGTGTCAGACCCCGACGAGACGCCGTGCAGCCTGTGGACAACCGTGCTCCACCACTACCGGTCACCAACTCGCCCTGTGGACAACCGACTCCGGAACCGCCCTCCCGAGCCGCCCCGCTCAGCGCGCACCAGCGAAATCAAGGCGCGCCTCCCGCACCACACCTGCGACAATCGACCCCATGACCACGCTCAAGTCGAAGCTGCAGGAAGACCTCAACGCCGCGATCAAGGAGCGCGACGAGCTCCGCTCCTCGACGCTCCGGCTGACGCTCGCCGCGATCACCAAGGAGGAGGTCGCGGGCAAGGAGAAGCGCGAGCTCTCCGACGACGAGGTCCTCAAGGTGATCACCAAGGAGGCCAAGAAGCGCCGCGAGGCCGCGGACGCCTTCGCCCAGGGTGGTCGGGCCGAGTCGGCCGAGCGGGAGAAGGCCGAGGGCGAGATCCTCGCCGAGTACCTGCCCAAGCAGCTCTCCGACGAGGAGCTGAAGCAGATCGTCGGCCAGGCCGTCGAGGAGGCGAAGGCGGCCGGCGCCGAGGGCCCGCGGGCCATGGGCCAGGTCATGAAGATCGTCAACCCGAAGGTGGCCGGTCTCGCCGAGGGCGGCCGGGTCGCCGCGATCGTCAAGCAGCAGCTCGCGGCGGGTTGAGCCACCGACCGGAGCTGAGCTGCTGAGCTCCGGTCGACCAGCCGGGTGAGCCGCTGATCGGCCAAGCCACTGAGCCGCCGACCAGCTGAGCCGCCCGGCGGCCTCCCGCTTCCAGGAAGCACATACGGCGGTGGGGCGCCCCTTCTCACAAGAGGGCACCCCACCGCCGTATCCCATGGGGGCGGGCCGGTCAGACCCGGCGGTCAGCCGCCGAAGCCCCCGCCGTTCCCGTTCCCACGGTTGCCGCCGTTCGTCTGGCCCTCGAGCCAGCCCTCGGGGAGGGTGAACTCGGGCGTCGGGAACGTACCGCCGTCGGTGCCGCCGACGAAGCCGTCGTCACCCCCGTTGCCGTTTCCGTTGCCGCCGTTTCCGTTTCCGTTGCCGTTTCCGTCGCCGTTCCCGTTGTCGTCGTCGTCGCGATCGCGGGGCCGGTCCTCGGGCAGGGGCACGGTGGTGAAGCCGGGGGCGGGTTCGCCGGCCAGCGCGCCGGACATCATGTCGCGCCAGATCGGGCCCGGGACCTTGCCACCGAAGACCTTGCCCCAGGTGGTGCCGCCGATGCTGATGTTCACCATGCGGCGCTTGTGGGCCGGGTCGCCGACCCAGACCGCGCCGGCCATGTTCGGGGTGTAGCCCACGAACCAGGCCGCGTAACGGAAGTCCGTCGTACCGGTCTTACCGGCGCTGGGGCGGCTCGGGCCGAGGCCCGCCTCCGTACCCGTACCGTCTTCGACCACGCCCTGCAGCAGGGTGTTGATGGTGTCGGCGGTGTTCTCCGACATCGCGCGCGAGCAGGTGGACTTCGGGACCTCCAGCGACTTCGACTTCTCGCCGATCCGCCGGGTGATGGACTCGATGGCGATCGGCGTGCAGTACATGCCGCGCGCGGCGAACGTCGCGTACGCGTTGGCCATGGTCAGCGGGGACATCTCCTGGGTGCCCAGTGCGATCGACGGGTTCTGGCCCATCTTCGCCCCGTCGGCCCGGTCGACGCCCATCTTCCCGGCCATCTTCGTCACCGGGCAGATGCCCACGTCCGCGATCATCTGGACGAAGTAGGTGTTGACCGAGAGCGCGGTCGCCTTCCGCAGCGAGTACGGGCCGACCTCGGACTCGTTCTCGTTGGTGAGCGTCGTGCCGTCGGTGTTCACCCAGTTCTTGCCGCCGCACACCGAGATGGGGCTCGGGTACTCCATCTTGTACGGGGCGGAGTACGACTTGCCGGGGGACATACCGCCCTCCAGCGCTGCCGCGGCCACGATCGGCTTGAACGTCGAACCGGGCTGGTACCCCGCTCCGCCGCCCATGTCCTTGTCGACCGAGAGGTTGATCGTCGTCTCGTTCTGCTTGACGTCCATGCCGTACGGCCGGGACTGGCCCATCGCGAGGATCTTGCCGGTGCCGGGTTCCACGATGGTGGCGGCGGTCGCCACGTCGTCCTTCTGGTAGACGTGGTCCTTGATGGAGGCCTGGACGGACTTCTGGGCCTTCGGGTCCATCGTCGTCCGGATCGTGAGGCCGCCCTGGTTCCAGGTCTTGGCCCGGTCCTCCTTCGTCTTGCCGAAGACCGGGTTGTTCAGGAAGACCTCGCGGACGTAGTCGCAGAAGAAGCCCGCGCCCTTGACGGCCGTGATGCAGCCGTTCTTCGGCTTGCTGACGTCCAGGCCGAGCGGCTTCTTCTTGGCCTTGTCGGCCTCCGACTGCGAGATGTCACCCACGTCGGCCATGCGCTGCAGCACGACATTGCGCCGCTTGGTGGCCTCCTGCGGGTCGTTCACCGGGTCGTAGCGACTGGGTGACTGCACGATGCCGGCGAGGAGTGCCGCCTCCTCGACGTCCAGGTCCTTGGCCGACTTGGAGAAGTAGCGGCGCGAGGCCGCCTCGACGCCGTAGGCCTGCTGACCGAAGAAGGTGATGTTCAGGTAGTTCTCGAGGATCTTCTTCTTGCCGAGCTCTTCCTCGATCTGGATCGCGTACTTCAGCTCGCGGATCTTGCGGCCGAGGGTCTGCTGGGTGGCCTGGGCGACCTTCGTCGGGTCGTCACCGGCCTCCTCCACCGCCACGTTCTTCACGAGCTGCTGCGTGAGCGTGGAGGCGCCCTGGGTGACGCCGCCGTCCTGCGCGTTCCGGTTGAGCGCGCGCAGTACGCCCTTCAGGTCGATCGCGCCGTGCTGGTAGAAACGCGCGTCCTCGATGGCGACGATCGCCTTCTGCATGTACGGCGAGATCTCCTTGAGATCGACGACCGTACGGTCCCGGGAGTAGACGCTGGCGATCTGGTCGCCCTTGCTGTCCAGGATCGTGGTGCGCTGGCTCAGCGGCGGCTGCTTGAGGTTGGCCGGGAGCTCGTCGAATCCCTCGACCGACCCCTTGGCGGCCAGTCCCAGGGCACCGACCGCGGGCAGCGCGATGCCCGCCATGACGGCGCCCGCGAGCACGCTGACACCGAGGAACTTGGCGGCCTGCTGCGTGGAAGACAGACCACCGCCCGAGCGCTTGTTTGGCATGGAGGCAGCCTACGTTCTCATTCGCCGGACACACGTATAGGCCTTGGCCTAAGCTGCTCTCAACTGTCACAACCGTTGGCCCTTGTATCAAGTACGTCCGGCGAGCCCGAATCGTTCCGACGTTCTTCCGATTTTTTTCGCGGGCCGTGTCCGAATCCGCCTCGTGTGTCATTCGGTGTCCGTTGTGACGCATGTCAACTGTCCCGGTCTGTCGGGATAGTCACGTATGCCCTCGGGTCACTCCCGCGGGTGATCTGCCGCTTACGCATAGTCCGTTCGGGCCATTCAAGATTGGGCCCGAAGGGGGTGTTGCGCTGTGCCCTCCTTCCGTAACGTCCTCAACTGGCGGCGGTGAATATGCCGCTGCCGCCGTGGGGGAGCCTCGATTCGGGAGAGGACGGCGCCGGTATGGGCTGGGTAACCGACTGGAGTGCGCAGGCTGCCTGTCGCACTACCGATCCGGATGAACTGTTCGTTCAAGGAGCAGCGCAGAACAGGGCCAAGGCGGTGTGCACCGGATGCCCGGTGCGTACGGAGTGCCTGGCGGACGCGCTGGACAATCGCGTCGAATTCGGCGTATGGGGAGGAATGACGGAGCGTGAGCGCCGCGCACTGCTGCGCAGGCGACCGACTGTCACCTCGTGGCGCCGGCTTCTTGAGACCGCGCGCACGGAGTACGAGCGTGGCGCGGGCATTCTGCCGCTCGACGACGACGAGATGTACGAGAACTACGCAGCGGTGAGCTGAGGACGCGACCCCGCGAGTGGGGGGTCACGTCCGTTCAGGGTCCAGGGCGCCTTTGAGGTGTCGGCGCGTCGGGCAGGTGTGCCGACTCCCGGGTGCCCCGAGACACCGCTCAAACCGCCGGGACACTGATCGTTCGCCGGTCTGTCGTCCCGTGTGTCAGCGGTCTCGTGTGTCAGCGGTCTGGTGGTTCAGACGTCTCGGCGGTTCGGGTGTCTTGTGCGTCGGGCATCTTTTCGTCGGTCAGGCGTCGCATGCGTGGGTCAGACGTCCGTGGTGGGCAGCTCCGGACGTACGGTCGCGAGCCGGTCCCCGATGTCCCGCAGACCAGCCAGGTCGTGGACATCACCGGGCAGCGCGGCCACTTCGGCCACGGCCACCTCGGGATGCAGCGCGGTGAAGCGGTCACGTGTGCGCTGCTCGCGGGAGAGCAGCCGCATCCGCTCGGCGTGCAGCCTGAGCAGACCTGCGGTGAGCCGTTCGACGGCGTGGTCCGGGGCGGGGGAGTCGTCCTGGACGCCGGTGGTCGCGGGAGATTCTGAACTGCCGGACGCGTCGGGAGAGTTACGAACTGCTTTCCCGTCCATCTGATCCACAATGCGGGGCTCGTCAAGATTTTCCGCGGCGGCGAGCGCGCGCTCGGCGGACAGCTGGGCCGCGCCGCTGCCGTGGACGCGGTTGAGCACCAGACCGGCCAGCGGCATGTCCTCGGCCGCCAGTCGCTCCACGAAGTACGCGGCCTCCCGCAGCGCGTCCCGCTCCGGCGCGGCCACCACCAGGAACGCCGTGCCGGGCGCCTGGAGCAGCTTGTACGTGGCGTCCGCGCGGGTACGGAATCCGCCGAACATGGAGTCCATCGCGGCCACGAACGTCTGTACGTCCTTCAGCAGTTGACCGCCGAGCAGTTTGCCCAGGGCCCCCGTCATCATCGACATGCCGACGTTCAGGAACTTCATCCCGGCCCGGCCGCCGACCTTCGCGGGAGCCAGCAGCACCCGGATCAGCTTGCCGTCCAGGAACGAGCCGAGTCGCTTCGGGGCGTCCAGGAAGTCCAGCGCCGAACGTGACGGCGGGGTGTCGACGATGATCAGGTCCCACTCGTCGCGGGAACGCAACTGGCCCAGCTTCTCCATCGCCATGTACTCCTGCGTGCCCGCGAAGCCCGCTGAGAGCGACTGGTAGAAGGGGTTGCCCAGGATCGCCGACGCCCGCTCGGGGTCCGCGTGCGCCTCGACGATCTCGTCGAACGTGCGCTTCATGTCGAGCATCATGGCGTGCAGTTCGCCCTCGCCCTCGATGCCCTTCACCCGGCGCGGGGTGTTGTCCAGCGAGTCGATGCCCATCGACTGGGCGAGCCGCCGGGCCGGGTCGATGGTCAGCACGACCACCTTCCGGCCGCGCTCCGCGGCCCGCAGCCCCAGGGCCGCCGCCGTGGTCGTCTTGCCGACGCCGCCCGCGCCGCAGCACACCACGATGCGGGTCTCCGGGTCGTCGAGCAGCGGGTCGACCGCGAGGGGGCGGATCGAGTTGATCGCGCGGTGCCCGTCAGGGGCCTGGGCCGAGTCGTGCGGGGCGGCGGCCGGGTCCGAAGTCATGAGATCCCTTGCTGACGCAGTTCCGTGGCCAGTTCGTACAGTCCCGCCAGGTCCATGCCCTCGGCGAGCAACGGCAGTTCATGCAGCGGCAGACCCAGCTCGCCCAGGACACCCCGCTGCTCGTGCTCCAGGCTGTACCGCTCGGCGTACTCCTCGGCCTGCGCGAGCAGCGGCTCCACCAGACGCTCGGCGTTGCCGCCGCGCCGCGCGCCTCCGAGGCCGGCCGTGGACAGGGACTTGGCGACGGCCGTACGGGGCGCCGAGCGCGCGAGCTCCAGCTCCTCGAAGCCCAGCAGCTCGGGCCGCACCATGTTGACGATGATCCGCCCCACCGGCAGTTTCGCCGCGCGCAGTTCGGCGATGCCGTCGGCCGTCTCCTGGACGGGCATCTCCTCCAGCAGCGTCACCAGGTGCACGGCCGTCTCCGGGGACTTCAGGACCCGCATGACCGCCTGGGCCTGATTGTGTATCGGGCCGATCTTCGCGAGCCCGGCGACCTCGTCGTTCACGTTCAGGAAGCGGGTGATGCGGCCGGTGGGCGGGGCGTCCATCACCACGTAGTCGTACGTGTACCGCCCGCTCTTCTCCCTGCGGCGGACCGCCTCGCACGCCTTGCCGGTCAGGAGCACGTCCCTGAGGCCCGGCGCGATGGTGGTGGCGAAGTCGATGGCGCCCAGCTTCTTCAGGGCCCGGCCGGCACCGCCCAGCTTGTAGAACATCTGGAGGTAGTCCAGCAGGGCCAGTTCGGGGTCGATGGCCAGGGCGTACACCTCCCCGCCCCCGGGGGCCACCGCGATCTTCCGCTCCTCGTACGGAAGGGCCTCCGTCTCGAAGAGCTGTGCGATGCCCTGCCTGCCCTCGACCTCGACCAGGAGGGTGCGCTTCCCCTCGGTCGCGAGGGCGAGCGCGAGTGCGGCGGCGACCGTGGTCTTTCCGGTCCCGCCCTTGCCGCTGACGACCTGGAGCCTGCTCACGTATTCGAGACTAACCAGTCCGCGCGCGGCATACGCGGGAGGCTGTGGACAACTCGGCCACACATGGCCGCCCGGACCGCCCGGGGCAGCGGCGAAACCGGTCCCGGCCAGCGGCTAAAGTCGGCCGCATGACCAAGAAGTGGGAATACGCGACCGTGCCGCTGCTCGTCCACGCCACGAAGCAGATCCTGGACACCTGGGGCGAGGACGGCTGGGAGCTCGTCCAGGTCGTGCCCGGGCCGAACAACCCCGAGCAGCTCGTCGCCTACCTGAAGCGCGAGAAGTCGGCATGAGCGCCGTCGAGGCCAAGCTCGCGGAACTCGGGCTGAGCCTGCCCGAGGTGGTCCCGCCGCTCGCCGCGTACCAGCCGGCCGTGCAGTCCGGGGTGTACGTGTACACCGCCGGCCAGCTCCCCATGGTGGACGGCAAGCTGCCCGTCACCGGCAAGGTCGGCGCCGAGGTCACCCCCGAGGAGGCCAGGGACCTCGCCCGCACCTGCGCCCTGAACGCCCTCGCCGCGGTGAAGTCGGTCGCGGGCGACCTGGATCGTGTGGCCCGTGTCGTGAAGGTCGTCGGCTTCGTCGCCTCGGCCGCGGACTTCACCGGTCAGCCCGCCGTGCTGAACGGTGCGAGCGAGCTCCTCGGAGCCGTCCTCGGCGACAAGGGCGTGCACGCGCGCAGTGCGGTCGGTGTGGCGGTGCTGCCGCTGGACGCGCCGGTCGAGGTGGAGATCCAGGTGGAACTGACGTCGGCGTGACCGCCCCCGGCCGCCTTCGGCTGTCCAAGATCGCGGAGGCTCACTCGAACATCTGGCCGTCACGGGTTAGCCTCCGCCCATGGCAAACGGGCAGTGGTATCCACCCGAGTGGCCGGATCGCATCCGCCGGCTCGCGGCCGGCACGCTGACACCGGTGACCCCGAGGCGGGCCGCCACCGTCATGCTGCTCAAGGACACGGCCGACACCCCGGTCGTGCACATGCTGCGCAGACGCGCCTCCATGGCCTTCGCCGGAGGCGCGTACGCGTACCCGGGCGGCGGAGTCGACCCGCGCGACGACGACCACCGGATCCGCTGGGCGGGCCCCACGCGCGCGTGGTGGGCCTCCAGGCTCGGTGTGGACGAGTCCGGCGCCCAGGCGATCGTCTGCGCGGCCGTCCGCGAGACGTACGAGGAGGCGGGTGTCCTGCTCGCCGGTCCCACCCCCGACACGGTGGTCGGGGACACCACCGGCGACGACTGGGAGGCGGACCGCGCCGCCGTGGCCGCCAGGGACATGTCCTTCGCGGAGTTCCTGGACCGCAGGGGCCTGGTCCTGCGATCGGACCTGCTCGGCGCCTGGACCCGCTGGATCACCCCCGAGTTCGAGTCCCGCCGGTACGACACGTGGTTTTTCGTGGCGGCCCTTCCGCAGGGCCAGCGCACCCGCAACGCTTCCACGGAGGCCGACCGCACGGTGTGGATCCGCCCCCGCGACGCCGCCGAGGGCTACGACAAGGGCGAGCTGCTGATGATGCCGCCCACCATCGCGACCCTGCGCCAGCTCATGGCGTACGACACGGCCGCCGGGGCGCTCGCCGCGGCACCCGGCCGCGATCTGACCCCCGTGCTCGCCCACGCCCGCCTGGAGAACGACGAAGTGATCCTCTCCTGGCCCGGCCACGACGAGTTCACCAAGCGCATCCCGTCCGGGGGAGGCTCCACATGACCGACGCAGCAGCCCTCCCCGGACAGCCGCGGGGCGGAGTCCTCTCGGGCCCCGCCACCCCGCGCGCGGTGAACGTCCTCGCGCCGAACGCGTCCGCGATGACCCTAGACGGCACCAACACCTGGATCGTCTCCGAGCCCGACTCGGCGCTGGCGGTCGTGATCGACCCCGGCCCCCTCGACGACGGCCACCTGCGCAACGTGGTCGAGACGGCGGAGAGGGCCGGCAAAAGGATCGCGCTGACCCTGCTCACGCACGGCCACCCCGACCACGCGGAGGGGGCCGCGCGCTTCGCCGAGCTGACCCGGACGAACGTACGGGCCCTCGACCCCGCCCTGCGGCTCGGCGACGAGGGACTCCGCGGCGGTGACGTGGTGAGCGTCGACGGCCTGGAACTCCGTGTCGTCCCCACACCCGGACACACCGCGGACTCCCTCTGCTTCCACCTCCCGGCCGACCGGGCCGTCCTGACGGGCGACACCGTCCTCGGCCGCGGTACGACGGTCGTGGCCCACCCCGACGGCCGCCTCGGCGACTACCTCGACTCCCTCAGGCGCCTGAGGTCCCTCACGGTGGACGACGGTGTGAACACCGTCCTGCCCGGCCACGGCCCCGTCCTCGAGGACGCACAGGGCGTCGTCGAGTACTACCTCGCCCACCGCGCCCACCGGCTGGCCCAGGTCGAGACGGCGGTCGAGAACGGCTACGGCACCCCCGGCGAGGTCGTCGCCCATGTCTACGCCGATGTCGACCGTTCCCTCTGGCCGGCCGCGGAACTGTCGGTTCGCGCACAGCTGGAGTACCTGACCGATCATGGCCTGATCTGAGGCCGTGGACACGCCGATGACCGCGCGGCGAGGGCGCGAGGGGCTCCAGGGCGCCGCGAACGCCCGGCTGAGGCCCTCTGAGCCTCTCTGAGCCCTCTGGTGACGTTCTGAGCCCTCCGGTGACGTGAGGGGCGGCGCAAGGGGCCGGAGAGGCGCGCTGAGGCCCGTGGAAGCCCACTGGGGCGTGCGGTGGGCCGCGGCGGTCGTCACTCCTCCGGACGCGGTGCCTTGACGCCGTGCACGCGCGCGTACTCCTCGGAGAGCCAGGGCCCGAGGTCGTCGAGGTAGGACCGCAGGAGCGCTTCATGCCCCTCGGGGTCGGCATCCGGTTCGGACGCGGCGACGGCCGCCGCCCGCATCTGGCCGGCCCGCTCGGGGTAGTACTCGCCGAACACCTCGGCCATCTCGTGGAGGTCGCTGGTCCAGCCGTTCCAGCGGGGCATGACGAGGGTGAAACCGGTGCGGACGAGGCGGCGGGAGCAGGAGCGCACGAGGGAACGCCGGGCCTCGGGGGAGGACGCGTCGGCGACGCGTTCCCGCCAGCGGGGCAGTAGCCGCGCCAGGTCACCGTTGGTCTCGCGGGCGAGGAGGGAGTCGGGCCGGTAGCGGGGCAGGTCCTCGGCGAGGTCCTGGCCCAGCAACGGGGTGCACAGGCAGGCGACGAACCACCCGAGGTCGTAGCGCTCCAGGTCACTGAGCACCTGCGCCCGGCTGACGAGCAGCGTTCCGGCCCCGTCGATCTGCGGGAACTCCCGGTCCAGCGCCTCGTCCAGCGCTCTGGTCCGCGCACGGTCCGCATCGGTGGGCTCGTCGCGCAGCACCACCAGCAGATCGAAGTCACTCCGGCCCGGGCGGGCCGTGCCGCGGGGGATCGACCCGTAGAGGTACGCGCTGTGCAGCCGTGCCCCGAACACCTCCAGCACCCGGTCACGAGCCGCAGCCACCACCCCCCGAAACCCCTCCGCCACCAGCCCGAGCGCCCCCTCCCGCTCGATGTACCCCCGTGCGTCCAGCCCTCTTCGGGCCCCTGTCGCAGCCATACGACCACTGTGCCCCCGGGCGCGGGGACAGGCAGGTCGTTCAAGGCGGACAGCGCGGCGCAGGAGGCAGGGCAGAGGCAAGGGAGGCGCGCCGCAGGAAGGGGAAAACCGCTGGGGTCCGCCCCCAGGAACGGGACGGACCCCACCAACGTACTCACACTGCTCGGGGCGACCGGCTCACGGCGCCGGCGGACGAGGGATCGCCCGAACCCCGCCGGCTCAGCGCGACCGCTTCGCCAGTCGTTCCACGTCGAGCAGGATCACCGCGCGTGCCTCGAGCCGCAGCCACCCTCGCTGCGCGAAATCGGCGAGCGCCTTGTTGACGGTCTCCCGGGACGCGCCGACGAGCTGCGCCAGCTCCTCCTGCGTGAGGTCGTGCACCACGTGGATGCCTTCCTCGGACTGCACACCGAACCGCCGGGAGAGGTCCAGCAGCGCACGGGCGACACGGCCGGGGACGTCCGAGAACACCAGGTCGGACATCTGGTCATTGGTCTTGCGCAGCCTCCGCGCGACGGCGCGCAGCAGCGCGGCCGCCACCTCGGGCCGGGCGTTCAGCCACGGCTGGAGGTCGCCATGGCCGAGGCCGAGGAGTTTGACCTCGGTCAGCGCGGTGGCGGTGGCCGTCCGCGGTCCCGGGTCGAACAGCGACAGTTCGCCGATCAGCTCACCGGGCCCGAGCACGGCGAGCATGTTCTCGCGGCCGTCGGGCGACGCCCGGTGCAGCTTGACCTTGCCCTCGGTGACCACATAGAGGCGGTCCCCGGGGTCGCCCTCGTGGAAGAGAGCGTCACCGCGCGCGAGGGTCACCTCACTCATGGAGGCGCGGAGCTCCGCGGCCTGCTCGTCATCGAGCGCCGCGAAGAGCGGGGCGCGCCGCAGAACGTCGTCCACGAGTTCTCTCCTTGTCGACCTGCTCAGGGGATCTTGCTCCCCGTAGTACCAGGGGACCGTGTTCCCCGTTTAGCCGGACGGTCCAAACAGTGTGATCTGTCACAAGGATGCCGCACACATGTCCCGAGGTAAGCGTCAGGGGTCCAATTGGGGGCCGGTCTTCAGGGCCCGGGGCGGATGTCGGTGCCGGGCTTTAGGCTGGCCGGGTGTCCAAATCGCCGGTGAGAGCACAGGCCAAGGGGGCTGGACGGGTGGTTGTACGTCGCGATTCCGCTGTGGGCGAACAGGGCTCCTCGGAAGCGAAGAAAACGGCAAAGAAGACGAACGCGCCGGCGCCCCCGGCGGTGGCGGAGCAGGCGCCTCCGGCGGCGAAGCCCGCGTCCAGGAAGTCGGCTCCCGCCGAGGCGCCGGCCAAAACACCCGCCAAGGCCGCCGCAAAAGCACCCGCCAAGAAGGCAGCCGCCGCCCAAAAGTCTGCGAAGGCCTCCAAACCCCCCAAGGCCGAGTCGGCCACCGCCCTGGTCCGCCGCGCCCGGCGCATCAACCGTGAGCTGGCCGAGGTGTACCCGTACGCCCACCCGGAACTGGACTTCGAGAACCCCTTCCAGCTGATCGTCGCCACCGTCCTGTCCGCGCAGACGACCGACCTGAGGGTCAACCAGACGACCCCGGCGCTCTTCGCGAAGTACCCCACCCCCGAGGACCTCGCCACGGCCGATCCGGAGGAGGTCGAGGAGATCCTTCGGCCGTGCGGGTTCTTCCGGGCGAAGACGAAGTCGGTGATAGGGCTGTCGAAGGCTCTCGTGGAGAACCACAAGGGCGAGGTTCCCGGCCGCCTCGAAGACCTGGTCAAGCTGCCCGGTGTCGGCCGCAAGACCGCCTTCGTCGTGCTGGGCAACGCCTTCGGCCGGCCGGGCATCACCGTGGACACGCACTTCCAGCGGCTGGTCCGGCGCTGGCGCTGGACCGAGGAGACCGAGCCGGACAGGATCGAGGCGGCCGTCGGGGCGCTCTTCCCGAAGAGCGAGTGGACGATGCTGTCGCACCATGTGATCTTCCACGGCCGCCGTATCTGTCACGCCCGCAAGCCGGCCTGCGGCGCCTGCCCCATCGCTCCGCTCTGCCCGGCGTACGGCGAGGGCGAGACGGACCCGGAGAAGGCCAGGAAGCTGCTCAAGTACGAGAAGGGCGGCTTCCCCGGCCAGCGCCTCAAGCCCCCGCAGTCGTACCTGGACGCGGGCGGCATCCCGGCCCCGCCTCTGGGGGCCGCCGGATGACGTGCCTGTCCAAGCGAACCGTGCCGCCCCGTTCCCGCCCCGGCCCGAGCTGCTCACCCCGAGCGGCCGGTCGCCGGGTCCGGCGAGCCCCGAGCCACCCACACGAGGGACTCTCGGCCACAGCGGAACGATCAGTCGGCCTCCGGGCGTTGGCACGGGAAGAACGACGGGGGTGGCTATGACACGCGCGAGCCGGACCAACGGCGGTACGCATACGGATACGGGCACGGGACGCGGCAAGGGGGCCGGGCAGGCCGAAGGACACCCCCTCCTCGACAAGACGGGCCTGCCCTCCTGGCTGGACCCGGTCGTCCGCGCCGTCGAGACCGTCCGGCCGCTCCAGCTGAGCCGTTTCCTGCCCCCGGAGAACGGATCGGGCCGGCAGTCGGCGGTCCTCATCCTGTTCGGCGAGGGCGACCAGGGCCCCGAGCTGCTGCTCATGGAGCGCGCCGGTTCCCTCCGGTCGCACGCCGGACAGCCGTCCTTCCCGGGCGGCGCCCTCGACCCCGAGGACGGTGATCCACAGACCGACGGCCCGCTGCGGGCCGCCCTCCGCGAGGCCGAGGAGGAGACCGGCCTCGACCCGCGCGGCGTCCAGCTCTTCGGCGTGCTGCCCAAGCTCTACATCCCGGTGAGCGGCTTCGTCGTGACACCCGTGCTGGGCTGGTGGCGCGAGCCCAGCCCGGTCCGGGTCGTCGACCCCAATGAGACGGCACGTGTCTTCACCGTCCCCGTGGCGGATCTCACGGATCCGGCCCATCGCGCCACGACCGTCCACCCCAGCGGCCACCGGGGTCCGGCATTTCTGGTCGAATCGGCACTGGTGTGGGGTTTCACGGCAGGTGTGATCGACCGCCTGCTGCACTACTCGGGCTGGGAGCGCCCCTGGGACCGGGGGAAGCAGGTCCCGCTCGACTGGCGCTCATGACAGGGTGTCTGCCGTGCCGCGTCTCGTGGGGAGCGTCGTGTCCCCCGGTCGCTGTGCGGCGGGCCGTACCCCGGGCCGACCTGTAGTGATCGCGAAGTGACGAGGCGAGGCTTGAAGCGGTGAACGTGCTGGACATCCTGTTGCTGGTCGCCGCCGTCTGGTTCGCGATCGTCGGCTTCCGCCAGGGCTTCGTCGTCGGCATCCTGTCGGTGATCGGTTTCCTGGGCGGCGGCCTCGTCGCCGTCTACACCCTCCCGCTCATCTGGGACTGGATGACCGACAACTCCGAGGTGAGCACGGCGGCTGCCGTTGTCGCCGTGGTCATCGTGATCGTCTGCGCCTCCGTCGGCCAGGCCCTCACCACCCACCTCGGCAACAAGCTGCGCCGGTACATCACCTGGTCACCGGCCCGCGCCCTGGACGCGACCGGCGGCGCCCTGGTCAATGTGGTGGCGATGCTCCTGGTCGCCTGGCTGATCGGTTCCGCGCTCGCGGGGACGACACTGCCGACGCTCGGCAAGGAGGTCCGCAACTCCAAGGTGCTGCAGGGCGTGGCCCGGGCCCTGCCCAACCAGGCGGACACCTGGTTCGCGGACTTCTCCTCGGTCCTCGCGCAGAACGGCTTCCCGCAGGTCTTCAGCCCGTTCGCCAACGAGCAGATCACCGACGTCCAGCCCCCCGACCCCGCGCTCGCGAACAGCCCGGTCGCCCAGCGCGCCAAGCGGTCCATCGTCAAGGTCATGGGTACGGCCGAGAGTTGCGGCAAAGTCCTCGAAGGCACCGGCTTCGTCTTCGACGAGCGCCGCGTCATGACCAACGCGCACGTGGTCGGCGGAGTCGACGAACCCACCGTCCAGATAGGGGGCGAGGGCCGCAAGTACGACGCCAAGGTCGTCCTCTACGACTGGGAGCGCGACATCGCCGTACTGGACGTGCCGGACATCGACGCCCCGGTGCTGCGGTTCACCGCCGACGACGCCGCCAGCGGCGACGACGCGATCGTCGCCGGCTTCCCGGAGAACGGCGCGTACGACGTCCGTCCGGCGCGCGTGCGTGGTCGCATCACGGCCAACGGCCCCGACATCTACCACCGGGGAACCGTCCGCCGTGATGTCTACTCGCTCTACGCGATCGTCCGCCAGGGCAACTCCGGCGGCCCGCTGCTCACGCCCGAAGGCAGGGTGTACGGCGTGGTCTTCGCGAAGTCCCTCGACGATCCCAACACCGGCTACGCGCTCAGCGCGGACGAGGTCAAGCAGGACATCGTCCAGGGGCGCAGGGCCAACCAGCAGGTCGACAGCGACAGCTGCGCGCTCTGAGGCCGGGCCGGATCGGGCGACCACGCCCCCAGCGCACGGACGAGGGCTGCGGGGCCCTCCGCGACTCGGGGACGCCCCCGCGCCTCAGGGGCGGGAATGGCGCAGGCGGGCCGAGACCCAGCGGGCCCGGCGGCGCAGGATGCGCGGAATGCCCAGCCGGGGGTCCGCGTCCTGGTCCGTACCCGGCACCTGCGGGGCGCCCCTCTGGTGGGAGCTCAGGCCTGCGGCCGAGCGGCGGTTGCGTGCTGCGTCACTGTAGTCGTGCGTCCAGCCCATACCCCGACGTGTGCCCCCGCCCCAAGGTCAGTAACCTCCCCCGCGCCCCCCAATTGGCCTATGCGCCGGGCAAGTGGCTGCCGGTGGAACAGGTGTTCAATCTCGGGTGGCGGGCTGCCTGTCCGGGCTCATGGGCAAGCCCCACTGACAGGACTCATGGACATGGCTCACGGACAACGCTCGCGGGCCGGCTTCACCGGTCGGGCTCGGGGTCCTTCAGCCAGTTGATGAGTTCCGACGAGAACGCCACCGGGTCCTCCTCGTGCGGGAAGTGCCCGAGCCCGTCGAACAACCGCCAGCGGTACGGGGCTTCGACGTACTCCCCGGAACCCGCCGCGCTGCGGGTCCGCATCACCGGGTCGAGTGAACCGTGCAGATGGAGCGTCGGCACGCGCACCGGTCGCTTCATGCGCCGGTTGAACTGGATGCCGTCGGGGCGGGCGAGGGAGCGCACCATCCACCGGTACGGCTCGATCGAGCAGTGTGCCGTCGACGGGATGCAGATGGCCCGCCGGTACGCCTCCACGGCCTCGTCGTCGGGCAGCCGCGGCCCCGACCAGTCCCGGATCAGCCGGCCCACCAGGGCGCCGTCGTCGGCGGTCAGCTGCCGCTCGGGGATCCAGGGCCGCTGGAATCCCCAGATGTACGACCCGGCGGCGGTCTGCCGGACGTCCGACAGCATCGCCGAGCGCCAGCGCCTCGGGTGCGGCATCGAGGACACCGCGAGCCGCCGTACGAGCTTGGGGCGCATCACGGCCGCCGTCCACGCCAGATAGCCGCCGAGATCGTGGCCGACCAGCGCGGCGTCGGGCTCGCCGAGGGACCGGACCACGCCCGTGATGTCCAGGGCGAGGTTGGCCGGGTCGTAGCCGCGGGGCGTACGGTCGCTGCCGCCGACCCCGCGCAGGTCCATGGCGACGGCGCGGAATCCGGCGTCGGCGAGCGCGACCAGCTGGTGCCGCCAGGTCCACCAGAACTGCGGGAAGCCGTGCAGCAGCATCACCAGCGGGCCGTCGCCGACTTCCGCGATGTGGAAGCGGGCGCCGTTGGCGGCCACATCCCGGTGGATCACCTCTTTCGCGCCGGGCACGTCGAGTCGTACGACCGAGGCGGGCTGGCCGGAGGCGGCTGAGGTGGCGGGGTCCGTCATGAGGTCGAGCGTGCCACAGCCTCGGCGGCGCCGTCGGTCCGGGCGGGCCGGCGGGGGTGCGGCTTGGCGTTCTGGAGCACTCCGGCGGTCTGCTTCATGGACGCGGCGACCTTCTGCGGGCCCTGCCCCTTCTTGGCCTTCTTCGAGAAGGCGACACCGATGAGCGCCAGGACGACGGCGACCACGATGTTCGCCGCGAACGACAGCAGGAAGCAGATCGCCAGATTCCAGTCGCTCCAGGTGCGGATGCCGTACGCCAGGGCGAAGCTCAGCATCGGCAGGGAGAAGATCAGCACCGCACCGGCCGCCGCGAACGCCCCGCCGCCGACCACACCGCGCTTGACGTCCTGCCTGAGCTGGGCCTTCGCCAGCGCGATCTCGTCGTGCACCAGTGCGGACATCTCGGCCGTCGCCGAGGCGAACAGCTGGCCGACACTGCGTTCGGCACCGACCGGGCTGCCGTCGGGTGCGCTCATCGGGGTCTCCCTCATATGCGTCCGGAAGCGCCCCCGCCGCGTACGGGCCTCGGCTCGAAGGCCGTCGTACGGTGCCGGGGCGCCCTGCGTTTTGTATGGTCCTGTCAGATCATGCCGGACCGTCGTTCCCGTCGCCTGCCCCGCCCGCCACTTCGGCAAGCCTGCGGTGCTCGGCGGCCTTGCGTTCGTAGATCTCGGCCATGCGCAGGTGGTACGCCGGGTCGTCCTGTTCGTAGATGTCGGGGATGCCGTCCTGGTCGTCGTCGCGGTGCTCGGCGGCCCACAGCGCCTGGTACTTCGCGTTGCGCAGCTTCAACAGGACGGTCGCCAGGAGCGCCGCGATGAGCGATCCCGTGAGCACGGCCGCCTTGATGCCGTCGGTGAGTGCCGGGTCGCCCTCGAAGGCGAGTTCGCCGATGAGCAGCGACACGGTGAAGCCGATCCCTGCGAGGGAGGCGACGGCGAAGACGTCCGGCCAGACCAGGTCCTCGGAGAGGGAGGCCCGGGTGAAGCGGGCGGTCAGCCAGGTGCCGCCGAAGATCCCGACCGCCTTGCCGACGACGAGCCCGAGCACCACTCCGAGCGTCTCCGGCTGGGTGAACACCTTCCCCAGCGCGCCGCCCGACACGGCCACACCCGCGCTGAACAGGGCGAACAGTGGCACGGCCAGCCCCGCTGAGAGGGGGCGCACGAGGTGCTCGATGTGTTCGCCCGGGGAGTGCTCCTCGCCCTCGTGCCGGGTGCAGCGCAGCATCAGGCCCATCGCGACACCGGCGATGGTGGCGTGGACGCCGCTGTTGTACATCAGCCCCCAGATGACGAGGGCGAGCGGAACGTACACGTACCACCCGCGGACGCCCTTCCTGAGCAGCAGCCAGAAGACGGCGAGGCCCGCGAAGGCACCCCCGAGCGCGGCGAAGTCGAGGCCGTCGGTGAAGAAGACGGCGATGATCAGAATCGCGAACAGGTCGTCGACGACAGCGAGCGTGAGCAGGAACGCGCGCAGCGCGGAGGGCAGCCAGGTCCCGATGACGGCCAGCACGGCGAGCGCGAACGCGATGTCGGTGGCCGTGGGCACGGCCCAGCCGGCGAGCGAACCTCCGCCGGTGAGGTTGGTGAGTGTGTAGACCAGGGCCGGTACGGCCATGCCGCACAGGGCTGCGACGACGGGCAGTACGGCCGCCTTGGGATCCCGGAGATCGCCGGCGACCAGCTCCCGCTTGAGTTCGATGCCGGCGACGAAGAAGAAGATCGCGAGGAGTCCGTCGGCGGCCCAGTGCTCGAGAGAGAGGTTCAGGCCGAGGGCCTCCGGGCCGAAGTGGAAGTGGCTGACGGTCTCGTAACTGTCGTGCAGTGCGGGGACGTTCGCCCAGATCAGCGCGGTGACGGCGGCGAGGAGCAGCAAAACGCCGCCCACGGTCTCCGTGCGCAGCGCGTCCGCCACGAAGGTCCGCTCGGGAAGGGAGAGCCGGTCGAGGACCTTCCGGGCGGGGGTGGGACGGGACGCGGCCACGGCGGGGACCTCCGGTCGAGGGCAGGACAGAACGATCGCCGACCAGACTTCCCGGCACACCTCGTTGCTTAGCCTACCTAAGGGCGCGCCGCAGGGCACCATGGCGGCCGATCACCGGGTGCCCGCCATGGACGTACCGCATCGCCGGTCCACGACGGGGCGGCGGCCACTACCGACCGCCGCCCCTGCCGGGGTTCAGCCCTCGTGGGCTCGATCTCAGTCCTCGCTCGGTGCCGCCGGCAGCTTGGTCTGGATGAGATCCATGACCGTGGAGTCCGTGAGCGTGGTGACGTCACCGAGCTGGCGGTTCTCCGCCACGTCACGCAGCAGGCGCCGCATGATCTTCCCGGAGCGGGTCTTCGGCAGCTCCGCCACCGGCAGGATCCGCTTGGGCTTGGCGATCGGGCCGAGGGTCGCGCCGACGTGGTCGCGCAGCTCGCCGACCAGGGTCTCGGTCTCGGCCGCCGTACCCCGCAGGATGACGAAGGCGACGATGGCCTGGCCGGTGGTCTCGTCGGCGGCGCCGACCACGGCCGCCTCCGCGACGGACGGATGCGAGACGAGCGCCGACTCCACCTCCGTGGTGGAGATGTTGTGGCCGGAGACCAGCATCACGTCGTCGACGCGGCCGAGGAGCCAGATGTCTCCGTCGTCGTCCTTCTTGGCCCCGTCACCGGCGAAGTACTTGCCCTCGAACCGCGACCAGTACGTGTCGAGGAACCGCTGGTCGTCGCCCCAGATGGTGCGCAGCATGGACGGCCACGGCTCGGTGAGCACCAGATAGCCGCCGCCTCCGTTCGGCACCTCGTTCGCCTCGTCGTCGACGACGGTCGCGGAGATGCCCGGCAGGGGCCGCTGCGCGGAGCCCGGCTTGGTCTCGGTGACACCCGGCAGCGGGGAGATCATCATCGCGCCGGTCTCGGTCTGCCACCAGGTGTCCACGATGGGCGTCCGGTCCGCTCCGATGTGCTTGCGGTACCAGATCCAGGCCTCGGGGTTGATCGGCTCGCCCACCGAGCCCAGCACCCGCAGGCTGCTGAGATCGAACTTCGCGGGGATGTCGTCGCCCCACTTCATGAACGTACGGATGGCCGTGGGCGCCGTGTACAGGATGGTCACGCCGTACTTCTGCACGATCTCCCAGAACCGACCCTGGTGCGGGGTGTCGGGCGTGCCCTCGTACATGACCTGGCTCGCGCCGTTCGCCAGCGGTCCGTAGACGATGTACGAGTGGCCGGTGACCCAGCCGACGTCGGCGGTGCACCAGTACACGTCCGTCTCCGGCTTGAGGTCGAAGACCGCGTGGTGCGTGTACGCCGTCTGGGTGAGGTAACCGCCGGAGGTGTGCAGGATGCCCTTCGGCTTACCCGTGGTGCCCGAGGTGTACAGGATGAACAGCGGGTGCTCGGCCCCGAAGGCCTCCGGGGTGTGCTCGGCGGACTGCCGGTCGACGATGTCGTGCCACCACACGTCCCGGCCGTCGGTCCAGGCGACGTCCTGGCCGGTGCGGCGTACGACGAGGACGTGCTCGATGGTGCCCGCCTTGGCGATCGCGTCGTCCACGGCCGGCTTGAGCGCGGAGGGCTTGCCGCGTCGGTAGCCGCCGTCGGCGGTGATGACCACCTTGGCGTCGGCGTCCTGGATGCGGGTCGCGAGCGCGTCCGCGGAGAAGCCGCCGAAGACCACGGAGTGCGCGGCGCCGATGCGGGCGCACGCGAGCATCGCCACGGCCGTCTCCGGGATCATCGGCATGTAGACGGCGACCCGGTCACCGGCCTGGACGCCCAGCTCCAGCAGGGCGTTCGCCGCCTTGCTGACCTCGTCCTTCAGCTCGGCGTAGGTGATGGCCCGGCTGTCGCCGGGCTCGCCCTCGAAGTGGATGGCGACCCGGTCGCCGTTGCCGGCCTCGACGTGTCGGTCGACGCAGTTGTACGCGACGTTGAGCTCGCCGTCCTTGAACCACTTGGCGAACGGCGGGTTCGACCAGTCCAGGGTCTCGGTCGGCTCCTTGGCCCAGGTCAGCCGCCGGGCCTGCGCCGCCCAGAAACCGAGCCTGTCAGCCTTGGCCTGTTCGTACGCCTCTGCCGTGACGTTGGCGTTCGCGGCCAGGTCAGCGGGCGGCGCGAAGCGTCGCTCCTCCTTCAAGAGGTTGGCCAGGCTTTCGTTGCTCACGACATCTCCCTTTCCCAGGGTGTCCGTTGTGTCCCAGGCCACAGCTCATCAGACCCGGACCCCCGGTGACAAGGGTCTTCCTGGGATTGGTTTAGACCTGTGGGCGGGTGGTCCCACGGCCATGGGGCCACCCGTTGTCACGGACCGGCGGGCGGTTCGGTTCATGTGCGCGTGTCGTGCAGAACCGCCCCCATGGGTCCGGTGGCCCCCGCCGTTGCGGCCACTCGGTCGAAGATCCCGCTGTCCGGGGCCTCCTCCGTGAGGAGGTAGGCCTGGGCCTCGCCCACATGGAAGTACATCCCGTGCAGTTCCAGCGTGCCCTCGCGCAGGGCCCGCTCGACGCACTCGTGTGCCCGCAGATGCGTCAACTGCTGGATGACATTGGTCAGGCACAGTTGCTCGACCGCGTCGGCCGGCTCGCGTCCGGCGATGCGGGCCCAGGGACGGTTCTTGTCGGTGGAACGCTCCAGGCTGGGCAGGCCGTACCGCAGCCACCGTTCGAGGGGGGTCCGGGAGCCCCGGTGCTCGGTGGTGAGCAAGGCCTGCATCGCGCCGCAACCGGAGTGTCCGCAGACGGTGATGGACCGTACCTTCAGCACCTCCACCGCGTACTCGATGGCCGCCGCCACCGAGTCGTCACCGCTCTCCTCGCCCGGCATGGGCACCAGATTGCCGACGTTGCGCACGACGAAGAGGTCGCCCGGGCCGCTGGACGTGATCATCGATGTGACGAGCCGGGAGTCGGCGCAGGTGAGGAAGAGCTGTGAGGGCTGCTGGCCCTCCCGCGCGAGCCGAGCCAGCTCGTGGCGCACCAGGGGAGCGGTGTTGGTCTGGAACGCGCTGATGCCGCGCGCCAGTTGATGGCCGCTCGGTCCTTCGGCCGTCTTCTCGGCCGGGTCGCCGAGGGGGGCGGGGGCGGGGGCCGCGCACTGGTGGTTGCGCCATGCCGTCCAGGGCCGGCAGCGGCAGCCGGCTGCGGAGGAACCGGCCGGTTCGGCGATCCGGATGCCGGCCCGGCCGGTGATCTCCACGGAGCCGCCGCGCGCGCGGTGGGCGTGTTGCCAGTCCTGCAGCGACTCGTACGCCGCGTGGTCCATGAACGACCCGTCCAGCTCCACCACCGTCTCGGCCCCCTGTGGGACCTGGTGCAGCGCACGGCTGAGCCGGGGCACGGCGAGGAACGTCAACTGCCCCCGGACATGGACGTGGTGGATCCCGTCCTTCTCCGTGTGGGTGATGCGGGTGCGGGTGAGGCGGTGCAGGGCGACGCCGACGGCCACAGCGATGCCGAGCGCGACGCCTTCCAACACCCCGAGGAGGACGACGCCGATGGTGGTGCCGGCGTAGACCAGCACCTCACGGTGGCGGGTGACCGTGCGGATGTGGTTCAGGGACACCATCTGGATCCCGATGGCCATCACCAGGGCGGCGAGCGAGGCGAGGGGGATCAGCTCCAGCGCCGGGACCAGCAGCAGTGCGGCCGCCACCACCCAGACGCCGTGCAGCATCGTGGAGTTCCGGCTGACGGCGCCGGCTCGGACGTTGGCCGTGCTGCGGACGGCGACGCCGGCGATGGGCAGGCCGCCGAGGGCTCCGGAAACGACGTTGGCCGCGCCCTGACCGCGCAGCTCACGGTCCAGGTCCGAGCGCCGTACGTCGGTCCGGCCCGCCGCCAGCTTGTCCATGGCGACGGCCCCGAGGAGCGACTGCACGCTGCACACCAGTGTCGTGGTGAGGACGGCGGCGAGCAGGCCGAGTACCGGGCCTGCGGGCAGTCCGGCCAGGGCGTGGCTGCGCCAGGACGGCAGCTCGACCTTGGGCAGGCTGAGCCCGGCGAGAACGGCCGCTCCCGTGGCACCGGTGACGGCGACGAGGGCGGCCGGGACGCTGCGCAGCCTCCGGCCGAGGGGGCCGGGGATCCGGGGCCAGACGAACAGCAGGGCGAGGGTGAGCACGCTCATGGAGACGGCGGCGGGATGCAGGTGCGCCAACTGGGCGGGCAGCGCGCTCACGTTGTCGAGGACGGAGCTCTGCGGGGTGCCGCCGAGCACGATGTGCAGCTGGGCGACGGCGATGGTGACGCCGATGCCGGCGAGCATGCCGTGCACGATCGCGGGGCTCACGGCGAGCGCCGAGCGGGCCACGCGCAGCTGGGCCAGGCCCAGTTGGGAGATCCCGGCGAGAACGGTGACGGCGCAGGTCGTGCGCCAGCCGTACTGATGGATGAGGTCCGCGGTGACGACGGTCAGACCGGCGGCCGGGCCGCTGACCTGGAGCGGTGAGCCGCCGAGGCGTCCGGCGACGAGGCCGCCGACGGCGGCGGCGACGAGGCCGGCCTGGAGCGGTGCCCCGGTCGCCAGGGCGATGCCCAGGGAGAGGGGGAGCGCGATCAGGAAGACCGCGACGGAGGCGGACACATCGGCGCCCGCGATGCGGAACCGGCGGGGCTCCTTGGGCGGGCTGTGGGGCTGGTGTTCGGACTCCGCCCGATTGGGGCTGGAGTCGGGGGCGTGGGTGGGGACGCAGGCGGACATGTTCTCCCGTCTCCTCCGGGGCTGCGCGGTCGCGGAACAGGTGGTCCCCTGCTCTGCGGCGGGGGTCGGGTCGCGGCCGTGGGTCACGGCGTACAGCGGCGGGATTTCTCAACACTCAGTAAACGAATCGTAATGCAGAGTAAAGGTCATGCGCGGACATTCGTAGCGAATGGGTTACCAGATCACCCAGGGGGATGAATTGGATATTTCATCGGCTTGTCCTACTAATCCGGTCGCCACTCTGTGTGATCTTGGCCCCGCTGCCCCTGAGCGAAGGAAGAAGGTGGGCGGAAGATGGCCGTCACCCAGAGGATCGCCGTCGGCGTGACACTCGCCGCGACCTGCGTCGCGGCGCTCGCCGGCTGTGGCGCCGGCGACACGGGCACCGCCGGCTCGACCGGCGCGAACAACACCGGGAAGGAGGGGATGCGCGACGGCCAGGAGGCGGCGCCCGGAGTGAAGGAGGGCGCTCCCGCCCCGCCCAGGGCGGCGGTCCGGCTCATCGGCGACGGGTCCACCGCGTTCACCGGTACGCAGCCGCATCTGCCCGAGCCGGATCGGTTGAAGCCCGGTCAGAAACCCCCGCAGTTCGTCGTCTTCTCCTGGGACGGCGCCGGCGAGGACAGCCAGCGGCTCTTCTCCCACTTCCGCGAGGTGGCCCGCGCCAACAAGGCGACCATGACGTACTTCCTGAGCGGCGTGTACATGCTTCCGGAGGAGAAGCGGGACCTCTACCGGCCGCCGCAGCACTCGCCCGGCCGCTCCGACATCGGCTTCAACGATGTGCGCGGAATCAAGGACACCGTGGAGCAACTGCGCGGTGCCTGGCTGGAGGGCAACGAGATCGGCACCCATTTCAACGGCCACTTCTGCGGCACGGGCGGCGGGGTCGGGGAATGGTCGGTCGAGGACTGGAAGGACGAGATCGCGCAGGCCAAGGCGTTCGTGAAGGCATGGAAGACGAACACGGGCACCGACAAGGCCGAACCCCTGCCCTTCGACTACGACAAGGAGCTGATCGGCGCCCGCACTCCCTGTCTGGAAGGCCAGGCCAACTTCATGCAGGCCGCCCGCGAACTGGGCTTCCGCTACGACACCAGCGGCGTCCGGGACCAGGTCTGGCCCGAGAAGAAGGACGGCCTGTGGGACCTGTCGATGCAACTGGTCCCGATGCCCGGCCGCGCCTTCGAGACGCTGACCATGGACTACAACTTCTACGTCAACCAGTCCGGTGCCCGTGCGGGCTCCCCGGCCATGCACCAGTACTGGGGCGACCAGTTCCGGGACGGCCTGCTCGCGGGCTTCGAGCGCGCCTACGCGGGCAACCGCGCGCCCCTGATCATCGGCAACCACTTCGAGTCCTGGAACGGCGGCGCCTACATGCGGGCCGTCGAGGAGACCATCGAGACAGTCTGCGGCAAGCCGGACGTGCGCTGCGTCTCCTTCCGGCAACTCGTCGACTGGCTCGACGCCCAGGACCCGGAGGTCCTGGACAAGCTGCGCACCCTCGGTGTCGGCCGCTCCCCGGAGGAAGGCTGGGAGGCCTTCCTCTCCGCTGGCCCCGCCCCGGGCCGCGAGGGGGCTCCGAGCGCTCCCGCGGCCCCGCCGCAGGGGCGGACGGCCCGTG
This sequence comes from Streptomyces sp. NPDC030814, assembly GCF_055572155.1. Taxonomy (NCBI): domain Bacteria; kingdom Bacillati; phylum Actinomycetota; class Actinomycetes; order Kitasatosporales; family Streptomycetaceae; genus Streptomyces; species Streptomyces sp. NPDC030814. Next base: position 147,017 of record NZ_JBVIDX010000006.1, on the reverse strand, counting down.
AGGCGAGGCCGAAGGAGTAACCGCGGGGAGCGGAGAAACGGGGGAGCGGGTCAGACCGCGGCCACGAGCTGCTCGCCGAGGACGAAGTCGGGGTCGATCTGAGAAGCCAGGTCGGCCCCGGTCCGCTCATTGCCCCAGCCGCTCGCGTTCTTCAGATGGAAGTGCACCATCTGACGGGTGTAGCGCGCCCAGTCACGCAGCTCGTACGTGGCGTCCGCCGCCTCGTGCAGGGCGTGCAGTGCCCGGCGGTTGGACTCCTCCAGATGCTCGAAGCGCGGCGGGCGGCCCTTCTCCAGGGCGCGTACCCAGTCCGAGTGGCTGACGGCGGCCAGCAGGTCGTTCCCGACCTCGGCGCGGAGGAAGTCGAGGTCCTCCGGGCTGTGCACCTTGTTGCCGATGACCTTCAGGGCGACGCCGTAGTCGCCGGCGTAATCCTTGTACTGGCGGTAGACGGAGACCCCCCTGCGCGTCGGTTCCGCGACGAGGAACGTCATGTCGAAGCGGGTGAACAGGCCGGACGCGAAGGAGTCCGAACCTGCCGTCATGTCGACCACCACATACTCGTCGCGGCCGTCCACCAGGTGGTTCAGGAACAGCTCCACCGCTCCCGTCTTGGAGTGGTAGCAGGCGACGCCCAGGTCGGCGTCGGTGAAGGGGCCGGTGACCATCAGACGGATGGCGCCGCCGTCGAGTTCCACCGGCCGGGCGCAGGCGTCGTAGATCGGGTTGGGGTCGCAGATCCGCACCAGCCGGGAACCCTCGCCGGGCGGTGTCGTCTTGATCATCGTCTCGGCGGAGGCGATCCGCGGGTTGGAGCCGCGGAGATGGTTCTTGATCAGCGACAGCCGCTCGCCCATGGCCGGAAGCTCCGCGGCCTCCGACTCGTCGAGCCCCAGAGCGGGCCCCAGATGCTGGTTGATGTCTGCGTCGATGGCGACGACCGGGGCTCCGGAGGCGGCGAGATGGCGGATGAACAGGGAGGACAGCGTGGTCTTGCCACTCCCGCCCTTCCCGGCGAAAGCAATTTTCATGTTCACCAAAGGTAGTTGGACGATCGCCCACGGTGCATCGGTCCGGCGGAAGACCACTCCTTCGAGGGTTCGGCGGCCGGGGCGCGTAGGGTCGTACTCATGAGTACGACAGGTGCGACCGCCGATCCGCTCGCGGCCCTCGCCGAGCTGCCTGGTGTGGCCGAGTCCGTGGAGTCCGTACGCAAGGCCGTGGACCGGGTCTACGGCCACCGCGTCATGCGGCGGCGCAGCAACGAGATCACCTCCGAGGCGGCCCTGCGCGGTGCGCGCGGCTCGGCGGCGCTGTCCGGGGCCGACTGGGCGCTCGAAGAGGTGCGCCGGCGTACCGACTTCAGCGGGCAGGGCGGCGACGACGAGGCGCGCACCGTGGGCGCCGCCCTGCGCCTGACCGCCGAAGCCGGCCAACTGCTGTCCATCTGGCGGCAGTCACCGCTCCGGGTGCTCGCCCGGCTGCACCTGGTGGCGGCCGGCGAGGACCATGCGCGGGTGGGGCGTCCCCGGCAGGACGGCGAACCCGTCGACGAGCCCCTCGTCGAACTGCCGCTGCCGAGCGCCGCCGAGGTCTCCGGCCGCCTCGACGGCCTGGCGGAGCTGATCATCCGGGGCAGTTCGGCGCCCGCTCTGGTCACGGCGGCCGTGGTGCACGGCGAGCTGCTCGCCCTGCGGCCCTTCTGCTTCGGCAACGGCCTCGTCGCGCGCGCGGCCGAGCGGATCGTCCTGGTCGGCAGCGGCCTCGACCCCAAGTCGGTCTGTCCGGCGGAGGTCGGCCATGCGGAACTCGGCCGCGCCGCCTATCTCGCCGCCCTGGACGGCTATGTCTCCGGAACTCCTGAGGGAATGGCCGCCTGGATCGCCCACTGCGGCAGGGCGGTGGAACTGGGTGCGCGCGAGTCCACGGCGGTGTGCGAGGCACTGCAGCGCGGAGCGGCGTAGAGCCCCGGAAAAGAGATGCGGCGGTACGAGAATTCGTACCGCCGCTGGCATGTCCACCGGGTTACCAAGCGTCCTCGATATGTGCCCATCAGGTCGGGAACTCAGCCCGTAACCTGGTGCGGCTGGCCCGTAATCGACGGGTCGACGTCGCGTGGGTGCCCGGTGTTCATGCTAGGTCCGTGGGGCCAAAATGAGTTATTAAAGGTGATCCTCTCGGACGGCCTTTGGTCTCGCGGGCCTTGAATCCTTTCTACTCCAGGACCGGAGCAAGCGGAACCCCCCGATGTGCTTCTTTACTTTTGCATTCAAGGACGGCGAATCGGCCCTGGTCACCCGGTGGCCGGTCAGGCGGTCGCCACCCGGCGCCGGCTCGCGTACCAGACCAGCCCCGCGGTGGCTGCCGCCGCTCCTATGGCGGCCACCGCGAGCAGGGCGGGCCGGGGCCGGACGGCGAGCCGCTGCTTGAGCCGCACCGGGCGGTGGAAGTCGAGAATCGGCCACCCGCGCGCGAGAGCCTCCCTGCGGAGCGTCCGGTCCGGGTTGACCGCGTGTGGATGCCCCACCGCCTCCAGCATCGGCAGGTCCGTGGCCGAGTCGCTGTACGCGTAGCAGTGCGCCAGGTCGTACTCCTCCGACTCGGCCAGCTCCCGGATCGCCTCGGCCTTGGTCGGGCCGTACGCGTAGTACTCCACCTCGCCGGTGAAACAGCCGTCGTCGCCGACGACCATCCGGGTCGCCACCACGCGGTCCGCCCCGAGCAGCTCACCGATCGGCTCGACGACCTCGGCGCCGGACGTGGAGACGATCACGACGTCCCGCCCGGCGATGTGGTGTTCCTCGATGAGGGAGGCGGCCTCGTCGTAGATGATCGGGTCGATCAGGTCGTGAAGGGTCTCGGCGACTATGTCCTTCACTTGTTGGACGTTCCAGCCCCGGCACAGCGCGGAGAGATACTTCCGCATCCGCTCCATCTGGTCGTGGTCGGCGCCGCCCGCGAGGAACACGAACTGGGTGTATGCCGTCCGCAGGGCGGCCCTGCGGTTGATCAGGCCGCCTTGGTAGAACGACTTGCTGAACGTGAGCGTGCTCGACTTCGCAATGACCGTCTTGTCCAGGTCAAAGAAGGCCGCTGTGCGGGGCAAGGAGTGGTTTTCCACGGGCCTGAGCATATGCGCCCGCCATTCGGGCTAGTGTGGGGCGCGTGGGTTTGCCTGAGAGGGCTCTCGGGTACACCATGGAAGTCACGGATCGTTCGCGACCGTGCTAACCCGGCCCGACTCCTCCCCCCCCGAGTCGGCCGTGGGGACGACCCCCGCTCTCCCCCCCGGCGGGGGTCGTCGCATGTCCGGATGCGTTTTCCGCTCCTCTCCCCAGCCCACGAGGCCGCCCCACGCCCTCGTGGGCATTGCTCTGCCCTCCCACAGGAAAAGTCACGCTGCGTAGCCACTGTGCTGCGCTGTGGGTGCCGTGCGGCGGATCGCCCGTTCGGGTGACGGCGATATTCACAGCGGTCGAGTTGTCCACAGTTTTCGACCAAGATCCACACGATTTCCGGGATCGCTGCACCGTGATTCCAGCGCGTCCCGACGGCGGCGAGTTCCTGGCCGGTCCGGTTTCTCGGGCGTCTTCGGCCGGTTTCCACTGACCGCTCATTTGCGGCCGGTGACCGGCACTTCACACAGGACTTGAACACGGGCGTCCGGGACACGGGCGGGGCCGGGGAGTGCCGAAGGACGGCCCCGAGCGCCGCTCGGGACGCAGCGAAGGGGGCTGGACATCGTGGCGGGAGCCATCACCGACGACCGGCAGTCGGCCGCCGAGGGGCAGCAGGGCGGTCCGTTGATCGTCACCGAGGACGTGGACCTCCTCGACGACCTGCTGCGCCTGTGCGCGGCCGCCGGTGCCAGGCCGGAGGTCCACCACCAGGTGCCGGAGGGCCGGAGCCGCTGGGAGGCGGCACCGCTGGTACTCGTCGGCGACGACGCGGCGCGTCGACTGCTCGGGGCCGTCCGCCGACGTGGGGTGGTGCTCGTCGGAAAGGACCAGGACGACTCCGGGGTCTGGCAGCGCGCGGTGGAGATCGGCGCGGACCACGTGCTGATGCTGCCGGACGGCGAGCAGTGGCTCGTCGACCGCATCGCCGACGTCACCGAGGGAGTGGGCAGACCCGCGCTCACCGTCGGGGTGATCGGAGGACGTGGCGGCGCGGGGGCGTCCACCCTGGCCTGCGCGCTCGCCGTGACCTCCGCCCGGCAGGACAGGCGCACGCTCCTCGTGGACGCCGATCCGCTGGGCGGCGGGCTCGATGTGCTCCTCGGCGGCGAACGCGCCGAGGGACTGCGCTGGCCCGCGTTCGCCGCCTCGCGCGGCCGGGTCGGCGGGGGCGCCCTGGAGGAGTCCCTTCCGCAACTGCACTCGCTGCGGGTCCTCAGCTGGGACCGGGGTGACGCCGTCGCCATCCCGCCCCAGGCCGTGCGCGCGGTCCTCGCCGCCGCCCGGCGGCGCGGCGGGGCGGTCGTCGTCGACCTGCCGCGCCGCATCGACGAAAGCGTCGCCGAGGCCCTCGCCCAGATCGACATCGGCCTCATGGTGGTCCCCGCCGAGCTGCGCGCCGTCGCGGCCGCCTCCCGGGTCGCCTCGGCCTTCGGCATGGTCCTGCGCGACCTGCGCGTGGCGGTCCGGGGCCCCTACGCGCCCGGCCTCGGCGACCAGGACATCGCCCGTCTCCTCGGACTGCCGCTCGCCGGTGAGGTCCCCACCGAGCCGGGCCTGAACGAAGCCGCGAAACCCCCGGGAGGCACCTCCCGCGGCCCACTGGCCCGCTTCTGTGAGGGCTTCTGGGAGCGGGTGGCCGTGAGGGGTGAGGCGGCGTGAACCGGAGGGCGGGACGGCGCAGTGAGACCCCTGGCCTCCGGGCCGTGCGCGGGACGACTTGGACCGGTGGTGAGGGCGGATGAGCGGGATGCTCGACGACGGGCTTCTGGACGGTGTGCGGCAGTGGCTTGTCGAGAGCGGGGCCGAGCCCACGCCGGCCCGGGTGGCGCAGGCGCTGAGGGAGCGGGGGCGGGTGCTCGGGGACGCAGAGGTCCTCGGGGCGGCCGAGCGGTTGCGCTCGGAGCTGGTGGGGAGCGGGCCCCTGGAGCCGCTGCTCGCTGACCCCTCGGTCACCGACGTGCTGGTGTCGGCGCCCGACCGGGTGTGGGTGGACCGTGGCGGCGGCCTGGAGCTGACCGGGATCTCCTTTCCGGACGCGGCCGCCGTACGACGGCTCGCGCAGCGCCTGGCGGCCGTCGCCGGACGCCGCCTCGACGACGCCAGACCGTGGGTCGACGCGCGGCTGCCCGACGGCACCCGCCTCCACGCGGTGCTGCCGCCGGTGGCCGTGGGCTCGACCTGCTTGTCTCTTCGGGTCGTCCGGCCCCGGGCGTTCACACTCGACGAACTGGCGGCGGCGGGCACGGTGCCGCCGGGCGGCGACCGGGTGCTGCGGGCCCTGATCCGCTCCCGGCTGTCGTACGTCATCAGCGGCGGCACGGGCACCGGCAAGACAACCCTGCTGAGCGCGCTGCTCGGTCTGGTCGACCCAGGGGAGCGGATCGTGCTCGCCGAGGACTCCGCAGAGCTGCGGCCCGACCATCCGCATGTGGTGCGCCTGGAGGGCAGGCCGGCCAACCAGGAGGGGGTCGGCCTGGTCGAACTCCAGGACCTGGTGCGGCAGGCGCTGCGGATGCGGCCCGACCGGCTGGTCGTCGGTGAGGTCCGTGGCCCTGAGGTGGTGTCCCTGCTGGCCGCCCTGAACACGGGCCACGAGGGCGGCAGCGGCACCCTGCACGCCAACGCGGCCGGTCAGGTGCCGGCCCGGCTGGAGGCGCTCGGTACGGCCGCCGGGCTCGACCGGGCCGCGCTGCACAGCCAGTTGGCGGCCGCGCTGTCGGTGGTCCTGCACCTGATCAGGGACCGGGACGGGCGGCGCCGGATCGCCGAGATTCATGTGCTGGAGCGCGACGCTTCGGGGCTGGTGGTGACGGTGCCCGCGCTGCGATGGGGCGCGGAGGCGTTCGTGTACGAGCGGGGCTGGGAGCGGCTGCGGGGTCTGCTCCGGGGCGAACTGCGGGAAGGACGTGAATCCTTTGACGGGGGTCGATGAGGCGTCGGCCGGGGTCGCCCTGGTGTGTGCCGGGGCGGCGGCCTGGATGGTGGCCGGTGGCCGGGACACGGGCGCTCGATGGGCCGGGTTCCTGCTCGGCGGGGGCGGGGCGATGGGACCGCCGTTCTGGCAGCGGGCGGTCGGCCGGGTACGGCGGCTCGGTTTCGAGTGGTGGGCGCCGGTGGCGGGAGCGCTGCTGGCGGTGCTGGGGGCTTCGGTGCTGCCGGTCCTCGTGGGCGCGGCCGGGGTGCCGCTGCTGCGGCGGGTACGTCGGGCGGCGGAGGAGCGCCGGGTCCGGGAGCGGCGTGGGGAAGCGGTGGTCGCGCTGTGCGCGGCGCTCGCCGGGGAGGTGCGGGCCGGGAGGCAGCCGGGCGAGGCGTTGCTGCGGGCCGCGCGGGACTCGGGCGGTTTGGGTGAGGCGCAGGCGGTGGTGCTGGCGGCGGCCCGGTTCGGCGGGGACGTGCCGGGCGCGCTCGCCGGGGCGGCGCGGCAGCCGGGCGCCGACGGACTGCTGGGGCTCGCCGCGTGCTGGCGGGTGGCCGTCGACCGGGGCGCGGGCCTCGCCGCCGGACTCGACCGTCTGGAGGGCGCCCTGCGCGCCGAGCGGGACCAGCGAGCCGACCTGCGCGCCCAGTTGGCGGGCTCCCGGTCGACGGCGGTGATGCTCGCCGGGCTCCCGGTGCTGGGCCTGCTGCTGGGTACCGCCCTCGGCGCGGACCCGCTGCACGTCGTGCTGCACAGCGCGGCCGGGCTGGGCTGTCTGGTGGTCGGCGCGGTGCTGGAGGGCGCCGGCCTGTGGTGGGCGCTGCGGATCGTACGGCGAGCGGAGACGGCATGAGCGCGGGGATGGCATGAACGAGGAAGTCGTCCACAGGCTGGGGGTGGCCCTCTGCGCTCTGGTGGGCCTGTGGTGGCCGGCCCGCTCGCTGGCCGCCGTCCGACGCGAACGGCGTCTGCGCGCCCGGCTGGACGCGGTCCTGGCCCTGGCCGCCGCTCCGCCCCGACGGCGCCTCGCCCGGCGGGACGCCATACGGCGGTGGCTGCCGGTCGCCGGCACGGTGTGCGCCGGATGGGTGCTGATCGGCGGGCTCCCGGGGCTGACGCTGGGCCTCGCCGCCGGCACGGGGGTCTGGCAGTGGCTACGGCGGACCCGGAGCACGGACGGCGCGCCGACGGAGGCGTTCGACGCGGCGGAGGCCGCCCGGCAACTGCCTCTCGCCGCCGATCTGCTGGCGGCCTGCATCACGGCCGGGGCGAGCCCTGTCGTGGCCGCCCAGGCCGTGGGTCAGGCCCTGGGCGGGCCGGTGGGGGAGCGGCTGGCCAGAGGCGCGGCCGAGGCCCGCCTCGGGGGAGAACCGGCCGATGCGTGGCGTGCGTTGGCCGCCCTCCCCGGGGCGGGGCCACTGGCCCGCCTCCTGGAACGGGCCGACCAGACCGGCGTGCCGGCCGCCGCCCCGGTCGCCCGCCTCGCCGCCGAGGCGCGCGCCGACTGGGGTCGCGCCGCGACGGAACGGGCCCGCAGAGCCGCCGTGATGGTCACCGCCCCGGTGGGCCTGTGCTTCCTGCCCGCCTTCATCGCGGTGGGAGTACTTCCGGTGGTGATCGGCCTGGCGGACGGGCTGTTGGGAGGGGGTGGTGGGTGATGGCTGGGAGGGCGTGAGCGGGCGATGACCAGTGATCCATGAACCGAACGATCAAACCGAACGATCAACGAAGAGAGCCTCCGGGGGTTGAGATGTACAAGACAGTGCGGGAAGCGATGCGGGTCAGGCTGATGCGTGCTCTGATGAGCCGGGTGCGAGCGGCACGGAGGGACGCCGGGATGGTGACGTCCGAGTACGCCGTCGGCATCATCGCGGCGGTGGCCTTCGCCGCGGTGCTCTACAAGGTGGTGACCAGCGGGCAGGTCCAGGCGGAGCTGCAGGAGATCGTCGGGCGGGCCCTCAGTGGCGGGGCGTGATTCCCGGCGGCGCGGCAGAGCCCTGGGCGGTGACCAGGGGTTCGTGACGGCCGAGGCGGCCATGGTCCTGCCCGTGCTGGTGCTCTTCGCGATGTCCCTGGTGTGGGCCCTGCTCGCCGCGTGCGCCCAGATCCAGTGCGTGGACGCGGCGCGGGCCGGGGCCCGCGCCGCCGCCCGGCAGGACCCGCCGGGCGCGGTCGCGGCCACGGCGCGGCGCACGGCACCCGACGGGGCACGGATCGACGTCGGCCGGGACGGCGATTATGTCCGCGTCGTCGTCTCGGCCCGCTCACCGGGGCCCGGCGGCCTGGGTCTGGAACTGAGCCACACGGCCGTGGCCCTGGCGGAGGAGACGGTGGGGGTGGGGAGCGGATGACCGTGCCGCCGGCCCTCCGCTCGGACAGGGGCTCCGCGACCGTCTGGGTCGTCGGTGTGCTCGTCGTGCTGTGTGCGGTCTTCGGCGCCGTGCTCGCGATGGGCCAGGCCGTGGTGATCCGGCATCGCGCGGCCGGCGCCGCCGATCTCGCGGCCCTGGCCGCCGCCGACCACTGGATGAAGGGCAGCGAGGGCGCCTGCGCGACGGCCGACAGAGTGGCGCGGGCCCAGGGCGGCCGGATCGTGAGCTGCGAGCTGGAGGGAGAGATCTCGGACGTCACGGCGGCGTCGGGCAGCGGCCTGCTGACCGCCGAGGCCAGGGCGAGAGCGGGCCCGCCGATGACGGCACCTGGATAGTGCTGTGACCGGAAAGGTTCACCGGCTCACCTCTCCGGTCACAGCACCTTCGGGGCCCGCAGGAGCGCCGAGAGGGACGCAGGGGACCGGGCGACCGGCCATTTACGGCCCGCGGGCGCGAGATCACACTCATCCCCGGGCTCCGAGGCGCCGCCCCATTGCGAGGCACCGGGTTCCGAGGCACCGGGTTCCGAAGCACTGGGTTCGGAGGCACCCGGTCCCCGGGCAGCCGGCCCCAGGCACCCGCACCGAGGCGCCCGGTGCCACGTGCACCCCGCGTCCTAAGGTGCCCCCTCCTCTCGCGGAGCCCCCCGCAGCAGTTCCGTGAGCAGGCGCACCGCCCCCCGCTTGTGCAAGGGATCGTTCCCGTTGCCGCACTTGGGGGACTGGATGCAGGACGGGCACCCGGCGTCGCACTCGCATGCGGCGATGGCCTGGCGGGTGGCGTCGAGCCAGGAAGCGGCCGTGTGGAAGGCGCGCTCGGCGAAGCCCGCGCCGCCCGGGTGGCCGTCGTAGACGAAGACCGTCGGCAGCAGCGTGTCGGGGTGGAGCGGCACCGAGACGCCGCCGATGTCCCAGCGGTCGCAGGTGGCGAAGAGCGGCAGCATGCCGATCGACGCGTGCTCGGCGGCGTGCAGGGCGCCGCCGAGGATCTCGGGGCCGATGCGGGCAGCGTCGAGCTGGTCCTCGGTGACGGTCCACCAGACGGCACGCGTGCGCAGCGTACGAGGAGGGAGGTCGAGTTTGGTCTCGCCGAGCACCTCACCGGTGATGAGACGACGACGCAGGAAGGAGACGACCTGGTTGGTGACTTCGACGGAGCCGTAGCACAGACGGCCGTCGCCCCAGGGGATCTCGGTGTCCGTCTCGAGGACGGAGATGGAGGTCGTGTCGCGGGCGACCGTCGAGTAGGGCGGGTCGGCCTGTTCGACGAGGGCGACGGAGTCGTCCAGGTCCAGTTCGCGTACCAGGTACGTACGGCCCTGGTGCAGATGGACCGCGCCCTCGTGGACGGTGGTGTGGGCGGCTCCCGCGTCGACCGTGCCGAGGAGGCGGCCCGTGGCGGCCTCGACGATCTGGACGGGGCGGCCGCCCTGGCCTCGGATGTCGGCGAGGTCGGCGGCCCGTTCCCGGCGGGTCCAGTGCCAGGCCTTGGTGCGGCGGCGGAGCAGTTGCGCGGCCTCCAGCTGGGGCACCAGCTCCTCGCAGGCGGGGCCGAACAGCTGGAAGTCCTCCTCGGTCAACGGCAGCTCGGCGGCGGCCGCGCACAGATGGGGGGCGAGGACGTAGGGGTTGTCGGGGTCGAGGACGGTCGATTCCACCGGTTGGTCGAACAGGGCTTCGGGATGATGGACCAGGAACGTGTCCAGCGGGTCGTCGCGGGCCACGAGGACGGCGAGGGCACCCTGGCCGGAGCGTCCGGCGCGGCCCGCCTGCTGCCACAGGGAGGCGCGGGTGCCCGGGTAGCCGGCGATGAGGACGGCGTCGAGGCCGGAGATGTCGACGCCGAGCTCCAGGGCCGTGGTGGCGGCGAGTCCGAGGAGTTCGCCGGAGTGGAGGGCGCGTTCCAGGGCGCGGCGTTCCTCGGGGAGGTAACCGCCGCGGTAGGCGGCCACGCGTCGGGCCAGGGAGCGGTCGACCTCGGCGAGGCGTTCCTGGGCGATCACCGAGATCAGCTCCGCGCCGCGCCGGGAGCGTACGAAGGCGACCGAGCGGACGCCCTGGACGGTCAGGTCGGTCAGCAGGTCGGCCGTCTCGGCGGTCGCGGTACGCCGTACGGGGGCGCCCTTCTCGCCCTGGAGCTCGGTGAGCGGAGGCTCCCAGAGAGCGAACACCAGTTCACCGCGGGGTGAGGCGTCGTCGGCGACCTCGGTCACCCGGACGCCGGTGAGGCGGCCGGCGGCGACGGAGGGCTCGGCGGCGGTGGCGGAGGCCAGCAGGAAGACGGGCTCGGCGCCGTAGCGGGCGCACAGCCGGCGCAGGCGACGCAACACCTGGGCGACGTGGGAGCCGAAGACGCCGCGGTAGGTGTGGCACTCGTCGATGACGACGTACTTGAGGGCGCGCAGGAAGGAGGACCAGCGGGGGTGGGAGGGGAGGATCCCCCGGTGGAGCATGTCCGGGTTGGTGAGGACGTAGTTGGCGTACTGGCGGATCCACTCGCGTTCCTCGACCGGGGTGTCGCCGTCGTACACGGCTGGGCGTACGGCATTGCCGAGAGGATGTGAAAGTTCCTTCACCGATCGGCACTGATCCGCCGCGAGTGCCTTGGTGGGCGCCAGGTAGAGGGCGGTGGCCCCCCGGCCGTTGGGGGCCTCGGAGCCGTCCAGCAGCCGTGACAGCACCGGTACGAGGTAGGCCAGGGACTTGCCGGAGGCGGTACCGGTGGCCACGACCACCGACTCGCCGTCGAGGGCGTGCTCGGCGACCCTTGCCTGGTGGGCCCAGGGATGTTGGATTCCGGCGGTCTGGGAGGCGGCGATGACCTCGGCGCGGATCCGGTCCGGCCAGACGGCATGGCGACCCGCACGTGGGGGCACATGCTCCGTATGAGTGATGCGCGAAGCCCGGCTCGGGCCCGAGGCGAGCCGGTCCAGGACCTCGCCCGGCGAGGGGCTGGGTGCGGTGTCCGTCGAGGATCGATCGGATCGGTGATTCTTGGCCATCGGCACCGAGTGTGTCACCGGCGTGACGGACAATGGACCCAAGGCGTCGTGCACGCCTGCCGGTAAGTGATTGAATGCCATCGCGGCTGGCGAACCGTCCCGGGGGCTTTCAAGCCGAGGTGTCCCGAGGGGCGAACGCTCGATAGCAAGGTGCTGGAGGATCCGTGGACCTGTCCCTGTCGACCCGTACCGTCGGCGATCGTACGGTCGTCGAGGTCGGTGGCGAAATCGACGTTTATACCGCGCCCAAGCTGCGTGAGCAGCTGGTCGAGCTGGTCAACGACGGGAGTTTCCACCTCGTCGTCGACATGGAGGGCGTCGACTTCCTCGACTCCACCGGGCTCGGCGTGCTGGTGGGCGGCCTGAAGCGAGTACGGGCCCATGAGGGCTCGCTGCGCCTGGTGTGCAACCAGGAGCGTATTTTGAAGATCTTCCGCATCACCGGTCTGACCAAGGTGTTCCCCATCCACACCTCGGTCGACGAAGCGGTGGCGGCCACCGACTGATGGCGCCCGTCCGGGCCCGGCGCCCGGAAGAGCCACAGACAAGTCAAGTGAGGGGACCGGGCCCGCGGGCCCGGCCCTTCGACCGCACGCCCGTAGTTCCGAGGGGGATGCATGGCCACCGTTGAACTCCGCTTCAGCGCGCTGCCCGAGCACGTCCGGACCGCCCGACTGGTGGCGGCAGCGGTGGCGCGCAGGGCCGGAGTGGACGAGGCCGTCCTCGACGAGGTCAGGCTGGCCGTCGGCGAGGCGTGCACCCGTGCCGTCGGGCTGCACCGCAGCAGCGGGGTCTCGGCGCCGGTGCATGTGTCGCTGATCGAGGAGGAGAAGCAGTTCTCCATCGAGGTCGGCGACGAGGCGCCCCACAGCGTCCCCGGTGACCGGGTGTCGGGCGCCGGGAGCGAGGCGGAGGTGGACAGCGAGGAGGACGACATGGGCCTCGCGGTCATCAGCGGCCTCGTCGACGACATGGAGGTCACCACCGGGGAGAACGGCGGACTGATCCGTATGAGCTGGCCGACGACGCCACCCCCCGCGGTGCCTGTCTGAGACCCGTTCCACCGCACGTCACTCCTACCCCGAAGGGCCCTACTAGGTAGGGCCCTTCGGCGTGTCCGGGGGTGGTGGCGCGTCCCTACAGTGGTCGTGCGACTCATACGACAGCAATTTCGTGAAGTAATTCACGATCAATGGAGCGATAATTCGATCAAGGGTCAATGCCTTTGAGGCATTACTTCTTTCGAGTAATGTAGCGGCGCATGGATCATTTGCTGAACGGGATGTGAAGGCTAATTCCGTTTGCCGTGCACTGTTTTGATCGGGTTCCGCTCCCTAGAATCCGTCCACATCTTGAGCTCAGCCCAAGCGTCAAGGAGGACGAATGGCGGGGCTTTCTACCCCTCAACGGTTTGACCACCCCACGAACTTCGCAGCAGCAGTGCTGACCGATGACAACCGGATCATCGTCATGATGATCGGGCTCGTGGCGCTGGCCGCGCTCGTCGTCGCCGGAGTCCTGGTGCGCCAGGTGCTCGCGGCGGGCGAGGGCACCGACAGCATGAAGAAGATCGCGGCGGCCGTCCAGGAAGGCGCGAACGCCTATCTGGCCCGGCAGTTGCGCACGCTCGGCGTTTTCGCCGTCGTCGTGTTCTTCCTGCTCATGCTGCTGCCCGCGGACGACTGGAATCAGCGCGCCGGGCGATCGGTGTTCTTCTTGATCGGCGCGGCGTTCTCGGCGGCCACCGGCTATATCGGCATGTGGCTCGCCGTGCGCAGCAATGTGCGTGTCGCCGCGGCGGCCCGGGAGGCGACACCGGCGGAAGGAGAGCCGGAAAAGGATCTCACCGCGGTTTCGCACAAGGCGATGAAGATCGCATTTCGCACGGGCGGCGTCGTCGGCATGTTCACGGTGGGGCTCGGTCTGCTGGGCGCCTCCTGTGTGGTGCTGGTGTACGCGGCCGACGCGCCGAAGGTGCTGGAGGGATTCGGCCTGGGTGCCGCCCTCATCGCCATGTTCATGCGTGTCGGCGGCGGCATCTTCACCAAGGCCGCCGACGTCGGCGCCGACCTGGTCGGCAAGGTCGAGCAGGGCATTCCGGAGGACGATCCGCGCAATGCCGCGACCATCGCCGACAACGTGGGCGACAACGTCGGCGACTGCGCGGGCATGGCGGCCGACCTCTTCGAGTCGTACGCGGTGACGCTCGTCGCCGCGCTGATCCTCGGCAAAGCGGCCTTCGGTGACTCCGGGCTCGCGTTCCCGCTGATCGTTCCCGCGATCGGCGTCCTCACCGCGATGATCGGCATCTTCGCGGTGGCGCCACGCAGGAGCGACCGCAGCGGCATGTCCGCGATCAACCGCGGGTTCTTCATCTCCGCGGTGATCTCGCTGGCCCTGGTCGCCGGCGCCGTCTACGCCTACCTGCCGTCCACCTACGCAGGCCTGGAGGGCGTCGGGGACCAGACGATCCTCGACAAGGGCGGCGACCCCCGGATCCTCGCACTCGTCGCGGTGGCCGTCGGCATCGTGCTGGCCGCGCTGATCCAGCAGCTGACCGGCTACTTCACCGAAACCACCCGGCGCCCCGTGCGGGACATCGGCAAGACCTCGCTCACCGGTCCGGCCACCGTCGTTCTCGCCGGTATCTCCGTCGGTCTGGAATCGGCCGTCTACACCGCCCTGCTGATCGGCCTCGGCGTCTACGGGGCGTTCCTGCTCGGCGGTACGTCGATCATGCTCGCCCTGTTCGCGGTGGCGCTCGCCGGCACCGGTCTGCTCACCACGGTCGGCGTCATCGTCGCCATGGACACCTTCGGGCCCGTCTCCGACAACGCGCAGGGCATCGCCGAGATGTCCGGCGACGTCCAGGGCGCGGGCGCGCAGGTGCTCACCGACCTGGACGCCGTCGGCAACACCACCAAGGCCATCACCAAGGGCATCGCCATCGCCACGGCGGTGCTCGCGGCGGCGGCGCTCTTCGGTTCCTACCGCGACGCGATCGTCACCGCGGCGAACGACGTGGGCGAGAGGGTCTCGGGTGCCGACGCGCCCATGAACCTGATGATGGACATCTCGCAGCCCAACAACCTCGTCGGGCTGATCGCGGGCGCCGCGGTCGTCTTCCTCTTCTCGGGGCTGGCGATCAACGCGGTCTCGCGGTCCGCGGGGGCGGTGGTCTACGAGGTCCGGCGGCAGTTCCGCGAGAAGCCCGGGATCATGGACTACAGCGAGAAGCCGGAGTACGGCAGGGTCGTCGACATCTGCACCAAGGACGCCCTCAGGGAACTGGCCACGCCCGGTCTGCTCGCCGTCATGGCACCCATCGCGATCGGGTTCACGCTCGGGGTGGGCGCGCTGGGCGCGTATCTCGCCGGCGCGATCGGCACCGGGACGCTGATGGCGGTGTTCCTCGCCAACTCCGGGGGCGCCTGGGACAACGCCAAGAAGCTGGTCGAGGACGGCCACCACGGAGGCAAGGGCAGCGAGGCCCACGCCGCGACCGTGATCGGCGACACCGTCGGTGACCCCTTCAAGGACACCGCGGGCCCGGCGATCAACCCGCTGCTGAAGGTGATGAACCTGGTGGCGCTGCTCATCGCTCCCGCCGTCGTCCAGTTCAGCTACGGCGACGACAAGAGCGTCGGGCTGCGGGTCACCATCGCCGTCCTCTCGATCGCCGTGATCGTGGGTGCGGTGTACGTGTCCAAGCGGCGCGGGATCGCCGTGGGTGACGAAGGCAACTCCGAGCGTCTGGCCAAGTCGACGGACCCCGCGGTGGTTTCGTAGGCGGTCATACGACGGGTGAGGCGAGGCCCCAGCTCAAGGAGCGGGCGGACGGCGCGTGTTGACGTGCCGTCCGCCCGCTCCGCTGTGTGTGCCGACGGCTCCGTGAGCCTTCTCTCTCTTGGTGCAAATGGTTACAAAATGATAGATAGAGGGGGCTCGGCACAGAGGTGGACCCCCTCCTGCGTGTATGTTCCGGGGCCGAGAGCCACGGAAGGGACCAATCCGGTGAACAAGAAGCTCGCGGCCGCACTGTCCGGCGGTGCGGTACTGGTACTGGCGCTGTCCGGGTGCAGCAGCGACGACGAGACGAACGACAAGCTGAACTCCTGGGCCAAGCAGGTCTGCGACGACGTACAGCCGCAGATCAAGAAGATCGCGGCGGCCAACGCCTCGATCCAGAAGGAGACCTCGGACGACAGCGCGCCGGCGGACGTCCAGAAGGCCGACTCCCAGGGCTTCCAGGACATCTCCGACGCGTACAAGGCCATGGCGACGGCCATCCAGCGGGCCGGTGCGCCGGATGTCGAGGACGGCGAGAAGAAGCAGAAGGCCGCGGTCGCGGAGCTGAACCAGCTGTCGAGCGCTTATGCCGAGCTGAAGAAGAAGTCGGACGCGCTGAACACGAAGGACCAGGCGAAGTTCGCGGACGGGCTCGAGGGCGTCGCCACGGAACTGGAGAAGCTCAGCAAGACCGGGAGCAACGCGCTGAAGGAGCTGGAGAAGGGCGACGTGGGCCAGGCGATGGCCGAGCAGCAGAGCTGCAAGTCCGCGACCGCGTCCGTCTCGGCGTCGGCGGGGGCCACCCAGAGCTGAGGTCATGGGCGCCCCGCGGCACGGCCGGCCGCGGCTCCGCACGGCTGGGAGCGGGGCGGCCCGGCGCGGATACCCTGACGTCTGTGAGCCACTCCAAGCTGTCCTCCCTGCCGTCCGTTGACCGGTCCGATGTCGTCGCCCGGTTGCGCGAGGCGTTGATCGGGGCCGATTTCACCGCCGACGGACTGCTCGAGCTGCTCGGTGCCTCCGCGTACGCGGCCCTCGCGCGGAGCGAAGTGGTGCCCGCGTTGCGCGCCACCCGCGGGGAGTCGGCGCTGGAGGCACTCGTCCGGCTGTTCCTGTTGCAGCAGCCGGTGTCACGCGCGCGTGTGGAGGGAGCGCTCCCCGTCGACGCGTGTGTCGAGAGTGGTTGGCTGGTTCCCGTCGGTGATTCCTCCGGCGATGTCGCCGCCACCGTTGACGTACGGCCGTACGGCGGACCCGGCGGCGAGGACTGGTTCATCGTGTCCGACCTGGGCTGCGCGGTCGGCGGGGCCGGCGGCATCGGCAGCAAGGACGAGGGCGTGGTCCTGGGCGTGGGCGGTGCCTCCACGACCCTCGCCGGCATCACCGTACGGACGCCGGCCGGGTCCGCGCTCGACCTCGGGACCGGCTCCGGCATCCAGGCGCTGCACACCGCTCAGCACGCCACCCGTGTCACGGCGACCGACCTGAACCCGCGCGCGCTCCACATCACGGCGCTCACGCTGGCGCTCTCCGGCGCACCGGCGGCCGAACTGCGCCAGGGCTCGCTCTTCGAGCCGCTCCCGGACGGCGAGACCTACGACCTCATCGTGTCCAACCCGCCGTTCGTGATCTCGCCCGGCGCCCGGCTCACCTACCGCGACGGCGGCATGGGCGGCGACGACCTGTGCCGCACGCTCGTCCAACGGGCCGGGGAGCGGCTCAACGAGGGCGGGTTCGCACAGTTCCTCGCCAACTGGCAGCACGTGGAGGGGGAGGACTGGCAGGAGCGGCTCAGGTCGTGGGTGCCGCGCGGCTGTGACGCGTGGATCGTGCAGCGGGAGGTCCAGGACGTCACGCAGTACGCGGAGCTGTGGCTGCGGGACGCGGGTGACCACCGCGGTGACCTGACCGAGTACCAGGCGCGGTACGACGCGTGGCTGGACGAGTTCGAGGCACGGAAGGTCAAGGGCGTCGGGTTCGGCTGGATCACCCTGCGAAAGTCGGCCGCGGCGGACGACGAGCCCTCGATCACCGTCGAGGAATGGCCGCATCCGGTCGAACAACCGCTCGGCGAGACGGTGCGGGCCCACTTCGCGCGCGTCGACTACCTGCGGGCCAACGACGACGCCGCGCTCCTCACCGCCCACTTCCGGCTCACCCCCGAGGTCGTCCAGGAGCAGGTCGGACTGCCCGGCGCCGAGGACCCCGAGCATGTGGTGCTGCGGCAGAACCGCGGCATGCGCCGGGCCACGAAGGTGGACACGGTCGGCGCCGGTTTCGCCGGTGTGTGCGACGGCTCGCTCAGCGCTGGGCGGATTCTGGACGCCATCGCCCAACTCGTCGGCGAGGACCCGGTGGCGCTGCGCGACCGGACGCCGGGCCAGATCCGGCTCCTCGTCCAGCAGGGCTTCCTCGAACCGGCCCCCTGAGGCGGCCCGGCGGCTCACCGAGGGCAAGTTCGGGTGCCCCGTTCGAGTAACGGATGGGGCGCCTCCGCACCCTTGGGTCACATGTGTCCGGTCTGGCTGGATTGATCCGTAAAAGGTCTCCTGTCAGTGGTGCGTGCGAAGCTATTTTCAAGAGACGGATTCGACGTGTCCTCGGGGGAGGCACGCGCTGTCTCTGGGGGATCGGGGGATCGCGAATGGCGGGGGAGTCGCCGGAGCAGGGTCAGGAAAGGATCATCAACGGCCGCTATCGCCTGCTGCGCACGCTGGGCGCGGGCGGCATGGGCCGGGTCTGGCTCGCGTACGACGAGGAACTGGCCTGCGAGGTCTCGATGAAAGAGATCTCCCTGCCCGATGTCCCGATGGACGCGAGCGAGCCCGCGCAGCGCATCGCCCGGGCCCGCAGCGAGGCCCGCCACGCCGCGCGCCTGCGGGGCCACCCTCATGTGGCGACGGTCCACGACGTGGTGCTGCACGAGGGCCTGCCCTGGATCGTCATGGAGTACGTGCCGGACGCGGTCGACCTGCAGGCCGTCGTCCGGCAACGGGGGCCGCTCGCCCCCGAGCAGGTCGCCCGGATCGGGCTCGCCGTCCTCGACGCGCTCACCGCCGGACACCGGATCGGCATCCTCCACCGCGATGTGAAACCGGCCAACATCCTGCTGGCCGCCGACGCCTCCGGCGACCCCTACGCGCGCGTGCTGCTCACCGACTACGGCATCGCGCTCCAGCCGGAGTCCCGCGAGCCCCGTCTCACCGCCACCGCCGGCATCCTCGGCACCCCGGGGTATCTGGCGCCCGAGCGGGCGCGCGGTGAGCCGCCGACGCCCGCCGCGGACATGTTCTCCCTCGGAGCCACGCTGTACGCGGCGGTCGAGGGCCGCGGCCCCTTCGACCGGCACGGCGAGTACGCGACGCTCACGGCCCTGCTCGGCGAGGAGCCCGCACCGCCCGCCCGCGCCGGTGAACTGGCCCCCGTGCTCCACGGATTGCTCATCAAGGACCCGGTACGGCGGCTGTCGCCGGAGGCGGTGGCACGCGGTCTGGAGCGGGTCGCCGGTGCGGGCAGCCCGTCGTCCCCGGCCGGCTGGGGAGCCGCCCCCTCGCCGGCACCGGAGGGCTTCGGCCCCGCCCCCGCCGCCGGCGGACTCGCGCCCCCCGGCGCGCCGCACGGCTACCCGGCCACCGCGCCGCCCGGTCATGTGGCCGCCGCACAGGGCCCCGGCACGCCGAACACCCCCGGCGCGCCCCACACGCCGTACACCCCTCACACCCCGGGCGCCGCCCCATACGCACGCCACACCCCCGGCGCCCCGCCGACACCGAGCACACCGCACACTCCGGCGGGCGGTCCGCCCACTCCGGGCGCCGGCCCGAACACCCCGGCCGGCCCGTCGCCGTACGGCCCCTGGCAGCAGGCGCAGCCCCGCGGCCCGTACGACGGCCACAACCCGTACGGGACTGACCGCCCCACGTCCTACGGCAGGGTGGCGGGCAGTCAGCACCCCTCCCAGGGCGGCCTCCCCGCCAACCCGGCCACACCGTACGCGGGCGCGGCGGGCGGTCAGGCCCCTTCGTACGGCGGCACCTTGGGCCATCAGCCGCCGTCGTACGCGGCCAACCGGTCCACGCCCTACGCCGGCGGTCCCACCCCGCCGGGCAACGCCGGGTTCCCGACCGTCACAGCCGTCGCTCCCCGGCCCGGCGCGCCCCGGCGCAAGGTGCCCCCGGCCGCGCTCGTCGCGATCGTCGTGGCCGTGCTGCTGGTGGCGGGCGGCGGCACCTGGGCCGTGGTCAATGTGCTGGACGACGACTCGGGGGGAGACCTGGACTCCCCGTCCGACACCGTGGTCGCGAAGTACCCCTACGGCGAGAAGGCGGCCCTCACACAGCCGCTCCAGGTGGGGGACTGCGTCAAGGCGGTGTGGACGGGGACGGCCTTCAAGTCGCTGCCCGACCTCGGCGTGGTGGACTGCGACGAGGACTGGCCGGACGGCCAGGTCGTGGCGATCGAGACGGCGTCCGACCACGACGACGCCCGGGCCAACGGCGAGCAGCGCTGCGCCAACCAGGCCGACCCGATGGCCGAGGCCCTCCCCGACGCCGGGGTCTACGCGCTCGTGCCGACGGAGGAGGGCTTCACCGCGGCCAAGGGCGGCACGGCATGTCTCGTGCTCGGCAGGCACGTCCCGATCGGCGGCGAGGTGGGCCGGCTCCGTGACGCGGGCATGAACCTGTGGCCCACGCAGATGGCCGTCGGTGACTGCTGGGACTACACGGTCAGGGACGACAAGGGATACGACGCACCGCTGACCGACTGTGCCCAGGCGCACACCGACCAGGTCGTCGGATCCGTGCAGGCCCCGGACAGCATGACCTTCCAGGGCGCCCTCGACGAAGGCGGCAAGCTCTGCACCAACAGGTTCGAGTCGAGTTGGGCGCCCGGCGCCGACCTGATCGTGTCGGGCTGGGTCTCCGACAAGGACGAGTGGGAGAAGGGCTTCAACAAGGTGGTGTGCACGGTGCGCAACGCCGACATATCCCGGACGACCGGGAAGATACCCACGCCCGGCTCCGTCTGAGGCATCGGACGCCTCGCGTTCACCTCGGGTTCGCGTGTCCGCTTCCCGTACGTGCCAGCCTCCCGTCCCTGGGTGTCGAGGGGTGGGAGAGCGGGACATGGAGACCGGATCGGCGATCTTCGCGGGAGTGGTGTTCGCCCTGTTCGGGAGCGGGCTGCTGCTGTGGACCAGCGTCCGGCTGCGACAGGGCCTGCCGGTCGCGCACGGGGTGCGCCCTGTGATGTCGGCAACCCTCGCGAGCGTCGCCGCGGTCGCCATGCTCGTGCTCGGCGCGTGGTGCTTCACGCAGATCTGAGCGGGCTCCGGGCGCCGGGACGGCGAGCGGGCAGGGTAACGGGCAGGTGACCCTCCGCATCGGTCCGGAAAGGCGGTGCACACGCCGGGCGGCAGGAATGGCGGTAGTCGGGTTACCGTTCGAGTGGCCGTTGCGGGCTTTTCCCGTTTGACACGGGGGCGGGATGTACCGTCACACTCCGCAGCGTCAGCATGACCCGATCCCCGGGCTCATGGCCGAGCCTCCTGTGAGGCACCGGCCTCCGGGGGTGCCCGACCCCGGACACAAGGCGACCCCGGGGAGATCCCAGCGTCGACCGGAGAGAAGAGCGAAGTTGTCCCCGACCAGCGAGACCGCGAAGGGCGGCCGCCGACTCGTCATCGTCGAGTCGCCTGCCAAGGCGAAGACGATCAAGGGCTATCTCGGCCCCGGCTACATCGTCGAGGCGAGCGTCGGGCACATCCGCGACCTTCCCAACGGGGCCGCGGAGGTACCCGAGAAGTACACCGGCGAGGTCCGGCGCCTCGGCGTGGACGTCGAGCACGACTTCGCGCCCGTCTATGTGGTCAACGCGGACAAGAAGGCCCAGGTCAAGAAGCTCAAGGACCTGCTGAAGGACTCCGACGAGCTCTACCTCGCCACCGATGAGGACCGCGAGGGCGAGGCCATCGCCTGGCACCTCCAGGAGGTCCTCAAGCCCAAGGTCCCGGTCAAGCGGATGGTCTTCCACGAGATCACCAAGGCCGCGATCCAGGCCGCCGTCGCCAATCCCCGCCAGCTCAACCAGAAGCTGGTCGACGCCCAGGAGACCCGCCGCATCCTCGACCGTCTCTACGGCTACGAAGTCTCGCCGGTCCTGTGGAAGAAGGTCATGCCCCGGCTGTCGGCGGGCCGTGTCCAGTCCGTGGCGACACGGCTCGTCGTGGAGCGGGAGCGTGAGCGGATCGCCTTCCGCTCGGCCGAGTACTGGGACCTGACCGGCACCTTCTCCACCGGCCGCGCCGGCGACCCGTCCGACCCGTCGTCCCTGGTGGCCCGCCTGCAGTCCGTCGACGGCCGCCGGGTCGCCCAGGGCCGTGACTTCGACTCGCTCGGGCAGCTCAAGGGCGCGGGCGTCCTGCACCTGGACGAGGCGAACGCCCGCGCGCTGGCCGCCGCCCTGGAGAACACCCGCTTCTCCGTCCGCTCCGTAGAGTCCAAGCCGTACCGCCGCTCGCCGTACGCCCCGTTCCGTACGACGACGCTCCAGCAGGAGGCCTCGCGCAAGCTGGGCTTCGGCGCGAAGGCGACCATGCAGATCGCCCAGAAGCTGTACGAGAACGGCTTCATCACGTACATGCGTACGGACTCCACGACGCTCAGCGACACCGCGATCGCCGCCGCGCGCGCCCAGGTCACGCAGCTGTACGGCGCCGACTACCTGCCGTCCGCGCCGCGGACGTACGCCGGGAAGGTCAAGAACGCGCAGGAGGCGCACGAGGCGATCCGGCCCTCGGGCGATCGTTTCCGTACGCCCGCCGAGACGGGTCTGACCGGTGACCAGTTCAAGCTGTACGAGCTGATCTGGAAGCGGACCGTCGCCTCCCAGATGAAGGACGCGACGGGCAACTCCGTCACGGTCAAGATCGGCGGCACCGCCTCCGACGGCCGGGACGCCGAGTTCAGCGCCTCCGGCAAGACGATCACCTTCCACGGCTTCCTCAAGGCCTACGTCGAGGGCGCCGACGACCCGAACGCCGAGCTGGACGACCGCGAGCGCCGGCTGCCGCAGGTCAGCCAGGGCGACGCACTGGCCGCCGAGGAGATCACGGTCGACGGGCACGCCACCAAGCCGCCCGCCCGCTACACCGAGGCCTCGCTGGTCAAGGAGCTCGAAGAGCGCGAGATCGGCCGCCCGTCGACGTACGCGTCGATCATCGGCACGATCCTCGACCGGGGCTATGTGTTCAAGAAGGGCACGGCGCTCGTGCCGTCCTTCCTGTCCTTCGCCGTGGTCAACCTCCTGGAGAAGCACTTCGGGCGGCTCGTCGACTACGACTTCACGGCGAAGATGGAGGACGACCTCGACCGCATCGCGCGCGGCGAGGCCCAGTCCGTGCCGTGGCTGAAGCGGTTCTACTTCGGCGAGAGCACCGGGGACAACGGCACGGCCGCCGAAGCCGGCAACGGCGACGGCGACCACCTCGGCGGGCTGAAGGAACTCGTCACCGACCTGGGCGCCATCGACGCGCGCGAGGTCTCCTCGTTCCCCGTCGGCAACGGCATCGTGCTCCGCGTCGGACGCTACGGCCCCTACATCGAGCGCGGCGAGAAGGACAGCGAGGGCCACCAGCGTGCCGACATCCCCGAGGACCTGGCGCCCGACGAGCTGAACGTCGAGCTGGCGGAGGAGCTGCTGGCGAAGCCGAGCGGCGACTTCGAGCTGGGCACCGACCCGGCGACCGGCCACCAGATCGTCGCCAAGGACGGCCGCTACGGGCCGTACGTCACGGAGATCCTCCCCGAGGGCACACCGAAGACGGGCAAGAACGCGGTCAAGCCGCGGACGGCCTCGCTCTTCAAGACGATGTCCCTGGACACCGTGACGCTCGACGACGCCCTGAAGCTGATGTCCCTCCCCCGCATCGTCGGCACGGACGCCGAGGGCCAGGAGATCACCGCGCAGAACGGGCGGTACGGGCCGTACCTGAAGAAGGGCACGGACTCGCGCTCCCTCCAGTCCGAGGACCAGCTCTTCACGATCACGCTGGAAGAGGCGCTGGAGATCTACTCCCAGCCCAAGCAGCGGGGCCGGGCCGCCGCCAAGCCGCCGCTGAAGGAGCTGGGCGCGGACCCCGTCAGCGGGAAGCCGGTCGTGGTGAAGGACGGCCGCTTCGGGCCGTACGTCACCGACGGCGAGACCAACGCGACGCTGCGGTCCGGGGACAGCGTGGAGACGATCACGCCCGAGCGCGGGTTCGAGCTGCTCGCGGAGAAGCGGGCGAAGGGGCCGGCCAAGAAGACGGCGAAGAAGGCCCCCGCGAAGAAGACGACCGCCACGAAGACGGCCGCCGCGAAGAAGGCGGCGCCGGTGAAGAAGACGGCCGCGAAGAAGACGGCCACAACCAAGACGGCCGCGGCGAAGAAGGCCGCGACCGCGAAGACGGCGGCTGCGAAGAAGTCCGCCGCGTCGTCGGAGGGCTGAGAGGCGTCGAGAGGCGTCGGGCGTCCGGCTGAAGGCCGTCGGGCGCCCGACGGTTCGTGAGCGCGCCCAACAGGTCGGGAGTTCGGGGACGGTGCGCGGGTGCGGGAGCGGCGGGGCTGGTCGCGCAGTTCCCCGCGCCCCCGGGGCGGCTGGCGATCAGCTTGGCTGGAATCTTCACCTTGGCTTTTCTGAACCTGCGCTTTTTACACGACTTGGTGGCGACGTGTGCGTGCGTTCGGGCGTAGGCCCGGGGTGTCGGTGGGTGCCGATAGGCTGAAAGCATGATGCGAGGCGAGCAGCCGACTGCCCTGACTCCGGCCCCCGACGACGCCCTGGCAGCCGACTCCAGGGAGCGCGCGGTACGGGCGCTCTTGCGCCGACCTCAACTCAAACGGTTGTGGAGCGCACAGCTCGTGGGCGGCGTGGGCGATGTCCTCGCCCTGTTCGTGCTCGTCCTCCTGGCCTTCCAGACGGCGATCGCCGAGGGGGCCTTCGGGGGCGGGTACCGGGGTGTCGCGCTGACCGTCGCGGTCGTCTTCGGCACGCGCGTCCTCGCGACACTGCTCTTCGGCGCCGTACTCCTCGGGCCGCTCACCTCACTGACCTCGCAGGACGGCCCGCTCGACCGACGGTGGACCATGGTCGGCGCGGACGGACTGCGCGTCCTGCTGCTGATCGTGGCGCCCCTGTGGATCGACTGGACGCCGGACAACGCGCTCGCGGTGCTGCTGGTGACCGTCTTCGTGGTCGGCGTCGCCGAGCGGTTCTGGACGGTCTGCCGGGAGAGCGCGGCGCCCGCGCTGCTGCCCGCGCCACCGCTGGAGGGTGCGACCGTACGCCCGCTGCCGGACCACATGGACGCGCTGCGGCGCCTGTCCCTGCGTACCGGATTCGTGGCGGTGCCCCTCGCGGCGGCCACGCTCGTCGTCGTGGCACTGCTCAACAACCTGCTGGGCGCCGGCCTCGACTGGTTCGACCAGCACCAGGCGGCGCTCGCCTCGTACGTCGCCGCCGGGCTCTTCGCCGCGTCACTGTCGGTGGTGACCTTCCTCGAACTGCCCAAGACACGCACCCCCCGCGCGCGCTCCCCGCTGGAGGGGCTGCGCCGGCCCAGGACCGGCACGGGTGTCGACAAGGGCCGTACGGGTGCGATCCCGATCCTGGTGCCCGCGTGCGCGGCCGTCGCCGGTGCGGTCGCCGCCGCTGTCGCCGTCGCCGTGCTGCACGCCAAGGACCTGGGCGGCGGGCCGGTGCTGTACGGGCTGCTGGTCGTCGGGCTCACCGGCGGGGTCGGCCTCGGGATCCGCCGGGCTCCGTCCCTGCTGCCGTCGCTGTCGCGCCGTCGGCTGCTCGCCCTGGCCATCGCCTTCACCGGTGTCGCGCTGCTCGCCGCCGGGCTCGTGCCGGATGTGACGAGCGTCGTACTGATCTTCGTGCTGGCGGGTGTCGCCGCGGGCATCGCCGCGAACACCGGGCACACGTTGCTCGACCAGGAAGCCGAGGAGTTCCGGCGGGCCCGGACCACCGAGCACCTCCACGCCGTCGTACGGGTCTTCGTGGCGCTGGCCGCGATCGTCGCGCCGCTGATCGCCGCCGCCATCGGACCGCACCGGCTGGAGAACGGCAAGTTCGTGTTCGCGCACGGCGGCGCGGCGTTCACTCTGATGCTGGTCGGAGCGCTGCTGCTGCCGGTCGCCGCGCTCGTGCTGGCCAAGGTCGACGACCGGTCCGGGGTGCCGCTGCGGCACGACCTGCGGGACGCCCTGCTCGGCGGGGACGACCCCGACCAGGCGCCCGCCGAGTCCGGTTTCTTCATCGCCCTGGAGGGCGGTGACGGCGCCGGCAAGTCCACCCAGGTCGAGGCGCTCGCCGAGTGGATCCGGGCCAAGGGGCACGAGGTCGTCGTGACCAGGGAGCCCGGCGCCACCCCCGTGGGGAAGCGGCTGCGGTCGATCCTGCTGGACGTGTCGAGCGCCGGGCTGTCGCACCGGGCCGAGGCGCTGCTCTACGCGGCGGACCGCGCGGAACACGTGGACACGGTGGTGCGGCCGGCACTGGAGCGGGGTGCCGTCGTCATCTCGGACCGGTACATCGATTCCTCCGTGGCGTATCAGGGAGCCGGGCGGGATCTCTCGCCGACCGAGATCGCTCGCATCTCACGCTGGGCCACGAACGGGCTCGTGCCTCATCTGACGGTGCTGCTGGATGTCTCGCCCGAGGCGGCGAGGGAGCGGTTCACCGAGGCGCCGGACCGGCTGGAGTCCGAGCCTGCCGAGTTCCACGAGCGCGTACGGGCCGGATTCCTGACGCTGGCCGCCGCCGACGCCGGGCGCTATCTGGTCGTCGACGGCGCGCAGGACGCGGAGGCCGTCACCACCGTCATCCGGCACCGCCTCGATGTGATGCTCCCGCTGTCCGAGGCCGAGGTGAAGGCGCAGGAGGAGGCGCGGCGCAAGGCCGAGGAGGAGGCCCGCAAGAGGGCCGAGGAAGAGGCCGCGCGCAAGGCCGAGGAAGAGCGGCTGGAGCGGGAGCGTCAGGAGGAGCTCGCACGGCTGCGCGCCGAGGAGGAGGAGCGCAAGCGGCGCGAGCTGGAGGAGGCGCAGCGGCGCGAGGCCGAACGGCAGGCGGAGGAGGCCCGGCGACGGGCCGAGGAAGCGCGTCGCCGAGCCGAGGAGGAGCAGGCGCGGCTCCTCGCGGAGGAGAAGGCCCGGGCCGAGGAGGAAGAGCGGCGCCGGATCGAGGAGGAACGTCGGCGTCAGCAGGCCGCGGAGGAGCAGCGGCTGCGGGCGGAGGCGGAGGCGCGCCGGCTGGAGAAGCAGCGCAAGGCCGAGGAGGCGTTGCTGCGCGCCGAGGAGGCGCGGCGGGTTGCCGCGGAGCGGGCCGCTGCCGCAGAGGCCGAACGGGTTGCCGAAGCCGCGCGGGCGGCTGCGGCGGCCGCTGAGACGGAGCGGGCCGCGGCGGCGGCGCGGGCGGCGGCGGCCGCTCAGGCGGCCGAGGCGGAGCGGGAGGCCTCGGAGGGGGCTGCTGTCGCGGATCGCTCGGACCGTGGGGGTGCGTCCGGCGGCGGGACCGCGTCGGACAGTGGGGCTGGTGATTCGGGCGGCCGGGCTGGTGCGGGTCGTGGAGCCGCTGCGGCCGGTCCGGCTGACGCCACCGTGCCTACGCCCGTGGTGACGCCTACGAACGCTTCCGGGGGGCCCTGGGACGAGACGGCTGTGCTGCCGCCGGTTCGGCCGGAGGGAGCGGCTGACTCGGAGACCACGGCGAAGCTGCCCTGGCCTCCGGCGCCGGAGGGACCTGAGTCCGGGGCGGAGGCGCGCGCTGAGGACGAGACCGCTGTGCTGCCGCCGGTCCGGGAGGATCGGGTGCCGCCGGGGTTCTTCCGGGACGAGCGGCCCTCGCCCGACGGGACCGAGGACCGCACACGGGAGCTCCCACAGGTCGACGAGGAGGGCACTCCTCGGCGTCGGCAGCGGTCGGACTGGGCCGAGGAGACGCCGCTGGACGATCTGCCGACCCTGGCCGACGAACTGCTGGGACCGCACGCTTCGGACGATCCGGACGAGGGGCGTGGCCGTGGATGGGGGCGCCGGCGGGGCTGAGCCGGTCCGCCGGGAAGGACGGGATGGATGGGTCTTTCCTGACGTTCTCCGCGCCGCGGACGGCGGTGGCTCGACGCACCGGCACGGCCCGTTCCTGCGGAGGGGATGGCTCCTTCCGTGCGGATGGGGGCACGGCTTACCCCACCCGGGCATGCCGTAACTCTGCCGTTTCGGCGCTGTCAGTGGGGTCGCGCAGAATGGGGCGGAGAGGGTTCGTGGGACGGAGGGTGGTGGGGGCATGACCGTGTGGGACGACCTGGTGGGGCAGGAGCGGCTGAGTGGGCAGCTGGACGCGGCCGCCAGGGACGCGGATGCCATCGTCACGGCCGCCGAGACCGGAGGGCCGCTGCCCGAGGCCTCGAAGATGACGCATGCGTGGCTGTTCACGGGGCCGCCCGGAGCGGGGCGGAACACGGCGGCGCGGGCCTTCGCGGCGGCGTTGCAGTGTGTGAGCCCGGACCGGGCGCTCGGCGGCAGCCCGGGGTGCGGGTTCTGTGACGGGTGTCATACCGCGCTGGTGGGGACCCACGCCGACGTGACGACCGTGGCGGCCGTGGGTACGCAGATCCTCGCCGAGGACATGCGGGACACGGTGCGCAAGTCGTTCACGTCGCCGGCGAACGGCCGGTGGCAGGTCATCCTCGTCGAGGACGCCGAGCGGCTGAACGAGAAGTCGGCGAACGCGGTGCTGAAAGCCGTGGAGGAGCCCGCACCGCGGACGGTCTGGCTGTTGTGCGCCCCGTCGCTCGAGGACGTGCTGCCGACCATCCGCTCGCGATGCCGGCACGTCGGACTGCTCACGCCGTCGGTGGACGCCGTGGCGGACATGCTCGTACGGCGTGAGGGCATCGAGCCGGAGGCGGCCGCGGTCGCGGCCCGGGCCACCCAGGGGCACATCGAGCGGGCGCGGCGGCTGGCCACCGATCCGCGGGCGCGGGAGCGGCGGGCCGCCGTACTGAAGCTGCCGTTGCGGATCGAGGACATCGGCGGATGCTTCAAGGCCGCGCAGGAGCTGGTGGACGCTGCCTCCGAGGAGTCCAGGCAACTGGCGGAAGAGGTCGACACCAAGGAGACCGAGGAGCTGAAGGCGGCGCTCGGGGCGGTGCAGGGCGGGCGTATGCCGCGCGGTACGGCCGGGGTGATGAAGGAACTGGAGGACAAGCAGAAGCGGCGCCGTACCAGGGCCCAGCGGGACAGCCTGGATCTGGCGCTGACCGAGCTCACCGGCTTCTACCGGGACGTCCTGGCCCTCCAGCTGGGGTCGCGGGTCGCGCTCGCCAACGTCGAGGTCCAGGACGTTCTGGAGCGGATGGCCCGGAGCGGGCCGCCGGAGGCGACCCTGCGGCGTATCGACGCGATCGCGGCCTGCCGGGAGGCACTGGACCGGAATGTGGCCCCCCTGCTGGCGGTGGAGGCCATGACCATGGCTCTGCGGGCCGGGTGACGGGGAGCGGCGGTCACACGCCTGCGGGCGTTCGGGCGCGTGCAGGCATAAGGGCTGACGGCGATGGGTGTGCCGACGAGTGCGGGCGTCGGGGCTGACGCCTGCGGGCGTTCGGGCGAGTGCCGACGGGCGTTCGGTTGACCGGGTCACTCGTATGAGGAGCATGCGTCGCCGTACGTGACCATCCGGTCGCCTGTGGTTACGCTCGCGAGATGCGAACCAGGCGTACTTCCCGGCCGAATCGGTCCCTGCGTGCCGGCGGCGCGTTCCTCGCGGCCGCCGCGCTGCTCGTGTCGGCCTGTTCCTCCGGTGGTGCGAGCCGAGCGGCCGCGGTGGGCGACGGGGCGCCGGCGGTCGGCCCGCTGCCGCGCACGACGCCCTCGGCACTCGCGCCGTACTACGAGCAGAAGCTGCGCTGGCGCAGTTGCGACCTGCCCGGCTACCAGTGCGCCACGATGAAGGCGCCCCTGGACTACGAGAAGCCGGGCGAGGGTGACATCAGGCTGGCGGTCTCGCGCAAGAAGGCCACCGGCCCGGGGGAGCGGCTCGGTTCGCTGCTGGTCAACCCGGGCGGCCCGGGCGGCTCGGCCGTCGGCTACCTCCAGGGATACGCGGGCGTCGCCTACCCGGCGCAGATCCGCGCCCGGTACGACCTGGTCGCCGTCGACCCGCGGGGCGTGGCCGGCAGCGAGGCGGTCGAGTGCCTCACCGGCCGGGAGATGGACGCGTACACGCAGACGGACCTCACGCCGGACGACCGGGCGGAGAAGGGCGCGCTGGTCGCCGCGTACAAACGGTTCGCGGAGGGATGCGGGGCGCGGGCGCCGCAGCTGCTGCGGCATGTGTCCACGGTCGAGGCGGCCCGCGACATGGATGTCCTGCGGGCCGTACTGGGGGACCAGAAGCTGACGTACGTCGGCGCCTCGTACGGGACGTTCCTCGGCGCGACGTACGCCGGGCTGTTCCCCGGGCGGGTCGGACGGCTGGTGCTGGACGGGGCGCTGGACCCGTCGCTGAGCGCGGACCGGCTGAACCAGGAGCAGACGGCGGGCTTCGAAACGGCGTTCCGGGCCTTCGCCGAGGACTGCGCACGCCAGCAGGACTGTCCGCTGGGACGCACGCCGGCACAGGTCGGCCAGAACCTGAGCGCCCTCTTCAAGCGCTTGGACGCGCGGCCCCTCCCCACCGGTGGGGAGGGCGGCCGGAAACTGGGCGAATCCCTCGCCACAACGGGGGCGATCGCGGCGATGTACGACGATGGCACGTGGCCGCGGCTCCGCGAAGCCCTCACGCAGGCCCTCCGGGACGAGAACGGCGCCGGACTGCTGGCCCTCTCGGACGGCTACTTCGAGCGGGAGGCCGACGGCCGCTACTCCAACCTGATGTACGCCAACGCGGCCGTGAACTGCCTCGACCTGCCCGCGGCCTACTCCACGCCGGAGGAGGTGGAGCGCGCGCTGCCCGCCTTCGAGAAGGCGTCCCCCGTCTTCGGCAGGGCCCTCGCCTGGGCCTCCCTGAACTGTGCGTACTGGCCGGTGAAGCCGACGGGCGGACCGCACCGTATCGAGGCGAAGGGCGCCGCCCCGATCGTGGTGGTCGGCACCACCCGTGACCCCGCCACGCCCTACCCCTGGGCCCAGGCCCTCGCCTCCCAGCTCTCCTCCGCCCGCCTCCTCACCTACGACGGCGACGGGCACACCGCGTACGGGCGGGGCAGCGGCTGCGTCGACTCCGCGATCAACGCGTACCTGCTGCGCGGCACGCCTCCCGCCGACGGAACGCGCTGCTCACCGTCCTGACCCGGCCCCGCGTCGCCGGGCTGCGAGGGTGCTCCGGACCCTGGTTCGGAGCACTCCGGAAACTGTGTAGACTTACCGACGTTGCTGATCGCACCATGGTGCGGACGGCGCGCCGCCTTAGCTCAGATGGCCAGAGCAACGCACTCGTAATGCGTAGGTCTCGGGTTCGAATCCCGAAGGCGGCTCCGAGGGAAACCGCAGGTCAAGTCCATGACCTGCGGTTTTTTCGTGCTGGTCAGTCGGGTCGTCCATCGGTCGATTACTCATGATCCGCTGCGAGATGGCTGATCGAGCAGGGCGAGCAACGGAAGTCCCCCTCTGAGCCGGCGTTCGCTCCGTGGGCGGGGCATGCGACTCGTTCCGTCGGCCAGGGCCTGTCCCGGCGGGCCATGGCTGACGGCATGCTCGGCGCCGCCCCGGGCCGGTTGCCGCACGCGTGGTGCGGGGGGACGCCGCGCGGCTGACGGCCGGGGCGGACGCCCGTCGTCATGAACATCGACCGCCAACGGACGGGGTCCGCGCTACGGCCCGCAGCCACCGCACGATCTTCGGGAGTCCGCACAACCCCCGTCGATCAAGCGGTGGCCGCTCCGTTCCTGCCCGCCCGGCGCAGGATCGCGAAGCCGGACCGGAGTATCAGCAGGCGGAGTTCGACTGAGTCAACAGCCCGAGTCGCCAGGGCAGGCTGTTGTAGTCGGTGCTGGAGTCGGGGTCTCTGCCTTGGTAGAGGTACTTCATCCCGCAGGGGCTGATGGTCAGGGTCTCGTCGTACCCGGCGCGGATCATCTCCCCGTGGCTGATGTCCTTGGTCCACGCGCCCGCGGGGAAGGTGACGTTGCCGGCCCCGGCGAACGGGTTGCTCTCACTGGCCGCCAGCGCGGTCCATGAGCCGTCGAGGCTGCCCGACGTCCAGGATCGGAAGTAGCGTCGGCCGTCCGATCCGATCGCCTCCACGAGCAGCAGGTACTGGTTCTTGCCCTGGACCTTGTAGATGTTGCCGGCCTCGAAGAGGTTGTTGCGGTTGGCGTCCTGCGCGGCGATGACGGTGTTGGTCATCCCGCCCGGGAACTGCGACAGCGTGGTCTGCGACCGGTACAGGTGTCCGTTGTCGTCGGAGGAGAACAGGTAGCAGTTCGCCGCATCGCAGATCACCCACATGTCCACCCAGTACCCGTTGCCGATGTTCTGCGAAATGATCGTCGGCATGGAGGAGTAGAAGCCCTTCGGGGCGCTCCACCCGTTCGGGTCGCTGATATCCGCATTGGTCGAGTAGGACGCGTTGTCGCCGGTCTGGTACACCAGGTACCACAGCTTCTGTGGTGCGAAGTAGAACACCTGCGGCGCGGCCCGGTACCCCTTGCCGATCGGCGATTGGTCCAGGTAGTGCTGGGTGGCTGAACCCGCCTGCGACCAGTCGGTGAAGCTCAGGTACACCATGCTGTACCCGGACGAGTCGGCCACGCTGGCGAACACGTGGTACTTGCCGCCGTAGTACACCACCGACGGGTCCTTGATCCCGGCGATGTTGTGGCTCGCATCCGACTTCGGTGCGATCAGTGCCCCACTGGAACTCCATTGGAACGTCGACGGCAGGGAGCCGGTGGCGGACGGGGAGGGGGACGTGGTGGTCCCGTCGGCCGTTGGGCGGAGTCGGCGGGTCTTCGTGCGCGGTTGATCAGTCGACGGTGAGCTGGTGGACGGGCCTGCGGACGGGCCGGCGGACGAGCCTGTGCCGGCGCCCAGGGCGCTGATCACGGCGTCGTAGGCCGGCTTCGGGTTGCCGCCGTTGTCGAACAGCAGCGGGGTCTCCGCGCTCCGCCACGAGTCGCTGTCGCGGATGCCCCACACGGTGATGCCGGTGCACCGCGACACGTTCAGGCATGCCTTGACGGTGTCGGCGTACGCGGTCGGCGGGGCGGTGGCGATGTCCAGCTCGGTGATCTGCACGTCCACGCCCAGCGCCGCGAAGTTCGCCAGCGTGGTGCCGAAGCCGGCCGGCGGCCCGCTCGTGCCGAAGTGGCTCTGGAGCCCGACACAGTCGATGGGTACGCCACGGGACTTGAAGTCGCGGACCATCGCGTACACGCCCTGAGTCTTGGCGTCGGTCCAGTTCTCGATGTTGTAGTCGTTGTAGCACAGCTTGGCCGCCGGGTCGGCCGCCCGGGCGGTGCGGAACGCCTCCTCGATGAACCCGTCGCCCAGCACCTTCTGGAACACCGAGCTGCGGTGCTGGGTGGATCCGTCGGCGAACGCCTCGTTGACCACGTCCCAGGAGTGGATCTTGCCCTTGAAGTGGGCCATCGTGGTGGTGATGTGGTTGTTCATCACGCTGCGCAGCGTGGCAGCGTCGGTGATGCCGCCGACCCAGGTGGGCAACTGGGAGTGCCACACCAGAGTGTGCCCGCGCAGCTGCTGCCCGTGGGAGGTCGCGTGGCTGACGATCTGGTCGGCCGGACCGAAGTTGAACGATCCCCGGGAGGGTTCCGTGGTGTCCCACTTCATCTCGTTCTCCGGGGTGATCATGTTGAATTCCCGGTCCAAGATCGTGGAGTACGCCGAGTCACCGAGCCTTCCGGCTGCCACGGCGGTGCCGAAGTACCGGCCCGAGGGGACCGCCTGCGTGCCCAGGGTGGCGGCTCCGGCGGAACTGGGCAGGAGCGTCACGGCACCGGCCACCGCCGTCGCGGCCGACAGTCCTATCGCCATTGCCCGGCGACGCCGGCCGAGCCGGTGCAGGCCCTTCATGATTCTCCTCGATGGTCGCAGGTCACCCTGGGTGCCGTGATCGTGCGCGCATCGGCCGGTACGGCCTGATCCGTCCCGGATTGGGTGCCGTGCAGGACGTGGGGGCGTTCCTGCGTACCGGTCGCCCGGGTTTCGTAGGTGTGTCGCGTCATTGGAGCGGCTTTCTTCGGGGGATCGGGGATACGTCAACGGGGAAAGTGGGGGCCTGCCGCGCCGGCACGCCATGGTGAGCGGCGGGAAGGGCGTCCCATGAAGTGGAGGCATCTGAACGCGCGGCCTCGTAACAAAAAAAGTCGCGCCGTCCGGACGATTGCTCAGTGATGCATCTCGCAGGCAGAAAGCGTTACGCCGAGCCCCGCAGTCTGGTCGTCCACGGGAGAAAGGGCATGCCAGCCGTCAGGCCGTCCTCGGCGAGGCAGACGTAGATGAATGCGGATCGAAGCTGGATTCGGCGCCGCGCTCGGCTCACTGCCGGGTTGAGAACGGCGTGGCGCAGGACCGTCAGCTGTCACTGCGCGACCGGTCCGCGACGTTCAAGGAGCGGTTCTCAAGCCCGGGCCCTGCGCACGATGAAGGACGCCTGGCCGGCGAAGGCTTTCGTACCGTCGAAGCCATCCAGCCAGATGCCGCCGTCGCGGTGGCGGATGACCGATCCGGGATAGTTGTGCGCATGCAGGGTCACGGACCCGGCGACCACCCCCGGGCTCGGACAGAACGTGGCGTCTTCCCGGAACAGTTCGCTGCCGTCGTTGGGACTCAGCTGCAGCCGCAGGTCACGATGGCGCAGATAGCGGCCGTCGGCGGCACGGAAGGTGACGCACCGTTTCTCGGCCAGCCCCCGGACGACCATGAAGGTGGCCCGCTCGCGGGCGTGCGTGTTCTGGGACGCGGAGACCCGGCCGAGCGTCGCGAAGTCGCCGGCATACGTGACGTACAGGGCGGGCTCGTCCACGGACTGCAGTGACTGTGCGCCCAGCGGAACAGCGCCCGCGACGGCGGACGGACTCACCGGTGACGGTCCGGCCGACGTGGTGCGCGGCGGGGTCGGCGTGGGTTCGCCGACCGTGGGAGCGGCGACGGCGCCGGGCGTCCGATGTGCCGGCTCGGGCCAGGCCGTGTAGGTGGCGGTCCCGGCGATGACCACCGCGCCCGTGGCGAGCCCCACCAGCGGGTGAGCGGTCAGCACGGAGAGTTTGCCGATCAGCGAGCTGTGCAGACTGCCGGCACCCGTCGCCTTGACGACGGCGACGGGTGCCGCGGCCAGTCCGGCGGCGCTCGCGCTCGCGGCCGTACCCGACAGCAGGCCCTTGGCGGCCAGTGCGGCGATGAGCCCGGCCGGGACGGTCAGCGGCGCGAGGCTGAGGAGCAGTCGTTCGGCCGGAACCCGTTCTGTCGTCATCGCCGTGCAGTCCGGGCAGTCGCGGGTGTGCCGCGCGATCCGCTTGCGCCACACCGATGTACGGAGGCCGTCCCAGCCGACGACGGTCTCGTCCAACTGCGGACAGCGCGGGTCGGCCTCCAGTGCGGCGACGATCGTCCGGCTCAGTTCCAACTGCTCGCGCATGCGTTGCAGGCGCACTCCGACGTGGGCGACCGTGAGCCCCGTTGCGGCGGCGATGTCGTCACGGCTCAGCGAGCCGGCGCATTCCTGCCACCACAGCGACAGCAGCACCCGATGGTCGGGGTCGAGCCACCGGCCGGCTTCGGCGACCTGACGGCGCTCGTCCGAGACGTGCAGACGCAGGATCGTCATGTCCTCGTGTGCGGCGGCGTCCGGTATCCGGTGTGCCTCGTCGAGGACCGTGGTGCGGTCGGCGAAGGTGCGTTGCCGTTGCCAGTGGGTATTGATCTGGCGGAGCGTGATCGACACCAGCCAGGACCGGAAGCTCTCCGGGGCACGCAGGGCAGGCAGGTCGCGCACCACGCGCAGCAGCGTTTCCTGGACGACGTCGTCGACGTCGGCATGTCCACTCAACGCTCGCCCGACGATGTTGTAGAGCAACGGCAGGTACGAGGCGATCAGCTCCTCGCGCGCCTGATCGTCACCGGCCTGCGCCGCGACGACCAGCCCAGCGTGGTCCGCATCCATGAGCCTCATTCCCACCTCCCTCAGGGGGAGCGACCCGCCGAGTACGGCGCACCCTAGCGGCGGCAAAACGTATGCGGCCAGAGCCTGTGTCCTCGGTCACTGGA
Organism: Streptomyces sp. NPDC030814; assembly: GCF_055572155.1. NCBI lineage: Bacteria > Bacillati > Actinomycetota > Actinomycetes > Kitasatosporales > Streptomycetaceae > Streptomyces > Streptomyces sp. NPDC030814. The sequence goes on along the minus strand of NZ_JBVIDX010000006.1, from coordinate 111,489 downwards.
CCGGCCTGCGCCGACTTGGGTGCCTGACCGCCGAAGACCCGCTCACCGGAGGCGTCGACCGCCTGGAGTCCACCGGTCGGACCGGTGCCGACGAGGTCGTGGCCACGGACGCCGAGACCGGCAGGACGACTGCGGACATGGTCACCGCCGAGATCAAGGGCCACGGGCGTCAAGCAGTGGGTACGGACACGGCGGCAGCGGTGCACCGGGCCATGACGGGGAAGCCCCCGGCGCCCGGGGAACTGCCGCCGCCCAGCCCGCCCGGCGGCCGTCGGACATGGCGCGTAGGTTCGACCGGCCGAGTTGCCGGCCGCCCTCGCCCCTACCCTCCCCGATCCGGAAGCGGGCCTGGAGGGCCACCTCGCCCCGTGGCTGGCAGCTTTCGCCCGGGAGGGACTGCGAGCGCACGCGGCAGCCGGTTCCTTCCCTTCCGAGTTCCGATGTATCACCGTGAACATCTCCGGACCGGGGATCAGCCGCGCACGCGAACCGTTCGAACTCGACCCCATGACGTGCGTGGGGGAGGGAGACAGGTTCCTGGAATGGAGTGAGGAGACCGGATGACACCGGCGCTCTGCTTGAAGCGGAGGTTTTCCTTGCGGCTATCGCTGCCCTCGCGCGACGATGATGCTGTCTCGGCGACGCCGACAGGAGGGTCTGTGGGAGGCCGACAACCCAGGTGCCCCGGCTCCTTGCCACCCGTGGTGCCCTTCCCGGTGGCCAGCCGGTGGCCAGCCGGTGGCCGGACGCCTTTGGACGACGTCGTACGAGGTAGCGCAGACCGGTCAGTCGCACATGCTCTGATCAGGCTCAACGGCACTCAGCAGCATGATCAGGCACCACGCGACACGATCGCTCACGGTCTCGTAATGCCTAGGTCCCGGGTTCGAATCCCGAAGGCGGCTCCATTCCGTTTTCGGCGGCGTTGCCGTGCCGGTGCTGTCGCCGCATCGCCCTGTGTGCGGGCAAGTGCGGGAAGAGACTGACGAAGCTCTTCCATGTGTGGCTCTTCAACAAGGAGAACCGTCCCGGACCTGACGAGAGCGATCCTGTGGCAGAAGGGTCTCTTCCCCCGCCCCTGGGGGGAGAAGAGACCCCTTTCTGCGGTCAGGAGGAAGACCTACGCAGGCGGGTACACCAGCGTGATCTCGCGGTTCAGACCGGTCTCGTCGGCGTCCGGGTACATGGAGACCTCACCGTCGGACCACCGCACCAGGAAGTCGTCGGGATGACGGTTCTCCGTGTAGTCGCCGGCGCCCAGGAGCGTGGCGTGGGTCCAGAGCCGGTTGGGTTTCTTGACCTGGATCTCGCCGTGGAAGCCGTTCTGGTCCAGGTCCTTGTAGAGGGTCAGTTCGCCGTCCGTCCAGCGCACCATGAGGTCGTGCTGGTCATTGCCGGTGAAGTCGCCCGATGTGATCGACGAGGCGTGCTTCCAGGTGCCGTTGGGCGCGGCGAGTTTCTTCTCGCCATGGAAGCCGTCGCGGTCGACGTCGGTGTACAGGGTGACTTCACCGTCGCTCCAGCGGACCAGGAGGTCGTCGGTCCACTTGTTGCTGCTCGTATAGCGGCCACCGGTGATGGAGATGGCGTGCTTCCACAGGTCGTTGGGCTTCTGCAGCTGGATCTCGCCGTGAAAGCCCTTCTCGTCGACATCGGGATAGAGCGTCAGCTCCCCGTCCGTCCAGCGGACGATGAGGTCGTCCCGGTCGGCCCCCGTGAAGTCGCCCGCCGCGATGGTCTCGGCGTGCTTCCAGGTGCCGTTGGGCCCGATGAGACGGAACTCCTTGTCGAAGTTGTCGGCATCCTCACCGGCGCCGCGGTACAGGGTTACTTCGCCGTCGGACCAGCGCACGATCAGGTCGGAGTAGTCCCACGTTCCGGGATTGCCCTCGGTGAAGTAGCCCCCGACGATGACCTCGGCGTGCTGCCAGGTCTCGGCCTTGCCCAGAACGCCACGGCCGGCCGGCTGACGGTTGTTCACCGCGTCGTCGTACAGCGCCTTGGCGTCAGCGTCCAGGTAGGAGCTGTAGGAGATGTCGTCCTTGTCGCCCCCGGTCTTCCAGCCGCCGATGACGCCGATGAGGCCCCAGCCACTGCCCCGCTTGATGAGGAAGGGGCCGCCGGACGCGCCACCGGAGTACTTGTCGCACGCGATGCGCAGGAAACTGCCCGGGATCTTCGGGTCGGTGCTGTTGTAGCGGACCGTCTTGTCCGTGCAGTCCAGCGGGCGCTTCTGATTGGCCGGGTAGCCGATCAGGCGGACCGGGTCGTGTGCGTACCCGGCATTGATCATCAGCTCGGCCCCACCGACGACTTCCTCGACGTTCTTGCCGCCGCGCGGTTCGATCTGCAGGAAGTTGAAGTCAAGGTCGGCCGCGGCGTCCGGGCCCTTGGACAGGTACCGCTTGTCGACGTAGATACGCCCGGGCTTGACGGTGAAGGCGCCGTGGGGCTTCTTGCCGTCGTCGTACTGCGGGACGAACGTGAGGTTCTTGCGTGCGTCCTGGTCGTCGAAGCAGTGACCGGCGCTCATCACGATGTTCTTGCCGGGGCTCTTGACGACCGTGCCACCGCAGAAGCGGCCGGTACTGGTGCCGTCGTTCCAGAAGAAGGTGCCGACGATGGGCAGCCCTTCGAACGGCTTGCTGGCCGATTGGGGCCTTCTGGTCGGAGCGGGGAACTGCTTGTCCTCCTGCTCCTGAACGGGCTTCGCGGACCGCATGCGCTCCGGAGTCCAGTAGCTGTCGGCGTCGGCCGGCGTGAACCCGCGCGCGTCGTCGTCCCCGTCCGCCGGGACGGGCGTGGGTGGAACGGAAGGCTGTGGTGTCGGGGCGCTCGGGGTGGCATTCCCCGTGGAAGGCGGATCACCCGGGTCCGAGTACGCCGGAAAAGCGGGCAGTAGAACGAGTGCCGCGGCCCCCGCCGCAGCGCTCAGCGCTCTCCGTAATTTCATGGTCAATTCCCCCTGATTATTCAAGACGCGCGTCACGCCGCCCGGCGGGAGCGCGTCTAGGTCGATGATGATCGTATGACCACTTCATGCGGGGGAAAGCGCATATGATCCACTTCACACGCTCGTCCGTGCGCGGCGCACTTGCCGCGTTTGCTGTGCCTCTGATGCTGCTCGGGCACGCCGGGACGGCTCACGCCGAGCAGCTCCCCTTCCCCGGACGGGGATACGTCTCCGTCAGCGGTCCGGCGGAACCCGGCGCGGCAGTGCACATCACAGTCAAGGAGCGTCCCGGCAATCCGCACCCGACGGCGGTGGAGGTCTCCAGCCCGGCGCTGACCGACGACACCACCCTCGGCGACACCAAGCGCGCCTGGGTGGGTGCGGGCCGGATCAGGGAGAACCTGAAACCCGGCACGTATCCCGTGACGTTCACTCTGCGCCACAACGACGCCGACTGCGTGACGGAAGAAGACCGCGACTACGTGTGCGACTACCCCTCGATCGTCCTGCGAGGAGCGGTTGAGGTCTCGGCGCCGGACGAGGCCCCGGCATCGGGTGACGGGCCGGGCTTCGGCGGCGGCTTGGCGCTCGGTGTCGCGTCGGGTGCCGTGGGGACGCTGGCCGTGGGCGGGATACTGCTGCGCCTCCGACGCCGCGCGGCTGTCGATGAGTAGGATCACGTCGCTCGATGCGACGGTGACAGGAGGCCGAACAACCATGTCCGATCAGCGAGTTGTCGTCGTCACCGGGGGAGGAACGGGGATCGGTGCGGCGACCGCGCGGCTGCTTCGAGCCGCCGGGCACGATGTTGTCGTCTCCGGCCGACGACCGGAGCCTTTGCATCGCGTCGCCGAGGAAACCGGAGCCTTGGCCTGCCCCGCTGATACGGGCGATCCGGACGCCGTCCTCCACCTCGTCGAAACTGCCGTCGGACGGTTCGGCCGACTCGATGGCGTTGTCCTCAACGCGGGAGTGGCACGCAGCGGGGGCGTCGGGGAACTGTCCGACGAGGACTGGGAGACGGTACTTCGTACCAATCTCACCGGCCCCTTCCTTCTGCTGCGGGCGGCATTGCCCCACTTGCTCAAGACCCGAGGATCGGTCGTCGCGGTCGCGTCGGTCGCTGCCCTGCGCAACGGGGTGCGCAATGCCGCCTATGCCACGTCCAAGGCGGCCCTCCTGCAGTTGTGCCGGTCGCTGTCGGTGGACTACGGGCCTCAGGGGCTGCGGGCCAACACGGTGTGCCCCAGTTGGGTGCGCACGGAGATGGCCGACCGCCGCATGGCCCGGTTCGCCGAGGAGGCCGGCCTGGCCTCCGCCGGGGTCGAGGGAGCATACGAGGAGGCCACGCGGCTGCTGCCGGCCCGCCGCCCCGGTGAGCCTCGCGAGGTGGCCGAGGCCATTGCCTGGCTGCTGTCGCCGGCTGCGTCCTTCGTCAACGGCGCCGTCCTGACCGTGGACGGGGGTGCGACCGCGCTGGACCCCGGGGCTGCATCCTTTGATTTCCGCATCATCCCGCGTGACAACGAAGATTGATCCTTGACGAGGGTTGATCCTCGTGGCTGGGCCACGAGTCGGTCCGACATCGGATCGCCGTGGCCCACAGGGCGGACGTGACTTTCGAAACAGGCCCCTCGGTCCAGGGCGGTGAAGGAACAGCGGCTTGTTCAAGAGCGGTAGGCGCCCCCGAACTCCCCAGGTCCTCGCCGAGTTGACGAGAGCCGGCGGCCTCGGCGGCCTGGTCGGCACGAGTATCGGTGTCCTCGCGGTCGTGCCGGTCACCCTGGCCTGGTAGTGGGCTCCTGGCCCATCCGCTGGTCGTCACCACCTCCCCGCTCGTCGTCCTCGCCACTGGTTGCCCGCGCGTGTGCGGCGCACTGGCGCGCCTCTGTGCCCGCGATTCTGCGGCGCTCTGGCGGGCCTCACGCGTCGAACTGCGGAGGCACTCCGGCGCTGTGCCGCCCTCAGGTGCCGGCACGGACGCCCACGAGCCCCCGCCGCCGTCCGTCGCACGGCCGTCCGTCGCACGGCCGTCCGTCGCACGGCCGTCCGCCGCACGGCCGTCCGCCGCACGGCCGTCCGTCGCACGGCACGGCCGTCCGGCGCGTGCAGACCGCCCACCGTTCTCGTACGAGGGCCTTACCTGTTCCGTTCTTGGACGAGGGCCTCACCTGTTCCGGCTGTCCGTTGGCCGTGGCTGGTCTCGGTGGTGTTCAACGCCGACCCGGCACATGGCGTCCGGTTGGTACGCCCGCGACAGCGGATGGCGGGCGATCGAGGGCCGAGGGCACCTCAAAGGCCGGGCCCAAGGCCGAGGTTCGGGTGTGGGCGTCGCGGGTTCCGCGTACCGGCTTCCCGGCGCAGAGGACGTCCCACGCACCACGTCCGGCGCGCGGGACGCCCACCCCCGCCGTCGGCCCCACCCCTTCGCCGCCGGTTGCACTCCCCGCCCCATGGATCACGGCCGCAACCGATCTACCCGTCAAGAGCGTTGACCCGCATCAGGAGCACCAGCACAATGGGCGCGCACTCTTTGAGAGCGCTCTCAAACGTCAGGTGTCGCCTGATGTCCCGCATCCCGAGGGAGAACCATGACCGGCAGATCAGGTCCGACACCCAGCCGTCGTACGGTGCTCGGCTTCGGCGTGGCGGCGCTCACCGTGGCCGGCCCGTCCGGTACGGCCCATGCGGCGTCCGGGAGGCCCGCGGCCACCGGGGTCGCGGCCGGGAAGGGGGGCGCCGGGACGTCGGCCCGGCGGCGGGCGCAGGCGTTCCTCGCCGCCGCCATGGATGCCTACCCGGACCACGGCGACATCCGGCTGACGCAGAGCTACACGGACCAGGCGAACCTGTTCAGCACGGCGTTCACGTACGACAACGCGCTGGCGGTACTGGCCCACTTGGCGGTGCGCACACGGGACGGCGAGGCACGGGCCGTCGCCCTCGGGGACGCGCTGATCCACGCCCAGGAGCACGACCCGGTGTACGACGACGGCCGGCTGCGACAGGCGTACAACGTGGGACCGTACGTCTTCTTCGACGGAGTGCCCCAGCCGGACGGGTTCGTACGGCCGGACGGCACCGTGAACGTCGGCACGCAGTTCGGCTTCACGGGAACGGCCGTCGGGGACATGGCGTGGGCCGGGATCGCGCTGAGTGCGCTGGCCCGGCGGACACGGGCGCGGCGGTTCCTCGCGGCGGCGGTGCGGATCGGTGAGTGGATCGAGCGGACCGGTCGTACGGACGAGCCCCTGGGTGGCTACAAGTTCGGCGTGAACGGGGCGAACGAGAAGCTGCCGTTCACGTCGACCGAGCACAACACCGACCTGGTCTGTCTGTTCGGAAGGCTCGCCCGGCTCACCGGCGACCGGGTGTGGCGGGAGCGCGCGGCGCGGGCGGAGGCGTTCGTGCGGCGGATGTGGGAGCCCGCGGGCGGCTTCTTCTACACGGGCACCAACGACGGGGTGACCGTCAACAAGTCCCCCGTCCCCGAGGACACCCAGACCTGGACCCACCTCGCGCTCGGCTCGCGCCGCCACGCGCGGTCCCTGGACTGGGCCGCCGTCGAACTGGCCGTCCTCGACCACTCCGGGCGGCGCAACAGCACGGTGCCCGTCGGGCAGTCGTACGAGGGGGTCACGTTCAGCTCCGCGAGCCTCGTCGCCGACGAGGACAAGCCGATCGCCGAGTTCCAGCCGAAGCCGGACCGCAACGGCGTGTGGTTCGAGGGAACCGCCCATCTGGCGCTCGCCTTCCGTGACCGGGGCGCGCGCGGAGACGAGTACCGCGCCCGGCGCCTGCTCGACTCCCTCGAACGCGCCCAGGACCACCTCGGCACCGCCCAGACCGTCGGCGGCCGGCCGCTCCCCGAACGCTCCGGCATCGTCTCCGCCAGCAGCCCCCTCGACACCGGTTTCGGCTTCGGCTACTACCCGTACCGGCACACCGGGGCGACGGCCTGGTACCTGATGGCAGCGGTACGGGCGAACCCGCTACGGGCGTGAACGGACCCCGGAGCGGGTGACCTTGGACAAGCGGCCCCTTCGCGCGAAGCCATCGCACAGGAGGGGCCGCGCGGTGGGGCCTCCTCCACCCACCCCGAACGGGGCCTGAGCCACCCGCCCCGAACGGGGCCTGAGCCACCCGCCCCGAACGGGGCCCGCTCCGCAGGCGTGAGGGGCGTGGTGGGAGGAGAATGGGACGGAGGGAGCTGAGGCGCCATGACGAGAACCGTCGCCCCGGATCACCAGTCGTATCTCCAGTACGCGACCGCACGACACCCGCGTGAACGCTCCCGGCGCAGACTCGCCGCCGGCTCCGTGTGGGCCGCGTTCATCCTCTTCCTGATCATCGCAGTCCCGGTGTCGAACCCCGCGTATCTTCTCTTCCTCTTCCTTGCGATCCTCGTCCTCGTCGCGTCCGAGTGGCTCTTCCACAGAATGCGGAAGGCCCACCTTCTCGGCCGCGCGATCAAGGTGACCCCCGACAGTTTCCCGGAGATCCACGCCGAGATAGTCGAACTCCAGCGAAGACTCGACTACCACCGGCCGGTCGATGTCTACGTGCTCGACGAGGTCGAGGGGAAGATGGTGGTGACCAGCATCCTCGGGATGCGCGTGCTGCTCATCGAGGGAGGGTTCGCGGCCGACCTCCAGGAGGACGGGCCCGCGTCGCTGCGCTTCATGCTGGGCTCGTTCATCGGTTGGCTGAAGGCGCGGCACGACCGGCTGGCCCTTTCCGTGCTCATCCTCGACTACCTGAAGTGGCTGCGTTACATCAATCCCTTGATGCTTCCCTACTGGCGCTGCTCGACCTACACCTGCGACCAGTTCGGGTATTTGTGCTCGGAGGACCTTTATGCCTCGCTCGGCGTGATCTCCCGGCTCGCCGTCGGAAAGGAACTGGGGCCCGGAGTCTCTCCCACGGGCGTCCTCGAACAGGCCGACCAGGTCTCCCGGCGTCCCTTGTCCCGGTACGTCGAACTCAGCCAGTCGGAACCGCACGTGGTGAACCGCTATCTCAACCTCGTCGCGTTCGCCGGGTCCCTGATGCCCCGTGACTTCGACAGGTTCTACGCCGGTCTGGACGACAAGGCGCGCCGCCTTCTCAGGGACCTGCTGATCCAGTCGCCCCACCGCCACGCGGCGACCCGGATGCCCAGCGGTGGACGTTGACGTCACGTGCGACGCCGGACCGGCCCGCCCCGACGCGGAGATCGCTTATTGGTTTGCCGCCGGTCGGGGCGGTCGGATAGGAAGCTCGCATGCTGAAGGGGACCAAGGTCGGGCTCAGGGCCCGGTACGAGGACGACATCCCGGTCCTGCGGACCGAGCTCTATGACGACGTGGCGAACGCCGCGCGCGCCGAGGCCGGGCCGTGGCGGCCGATCACACCCGACTCGAAGGACCCGCGGCTGTTCGTGGACGGCAAGAACGACGGAGTCGTCCAGTTCTCCGTGGTGGAACTGGCAGGCGACACCCTGGTCGGCACCGCGACGCTCTGGGGCATCGACAACCACAACCGGTGCGCCCACATAGGGCTCGGGCTGCTGCCGTCCTCCCGCGGCAAGGGCTACGGCACCGACGTCGTCGCCGTGCTGTGCCACTACGGGTTCGTCGTGCGCGGCCTGCACCGACTCCAGATCGAGACGCTGTCCGACAACGCCGCGATGCTCCGCTCCGCCGAGCGCAACGGCTTCGTCCGCGAGGGCGTCCTGCGTTCCTCGGCCTGGGTGATGGGCGAGTTCCTCGACGAGGTGCTCCTCGGCCTCCTCGTCCAGGACTGGAAGCCGGACGCCAAGAGCTAGCCCGGGCCCTGGCCCCCTGCCTCCGGCTACCAGTCAGCGGCCTCGGTGTCACCGGTCACCTGCCTCCGGTCACCAGTCAGCGGCCACCGGCCGGCGGCCTCCGCCGGGCCTGGCCCCCGCACCGGCCCGCGCCCCTTCATCGGCCTTCTCGCCCCGCACCGGCACCGCGTCCTCCGCCCGACCCGTGCTCTCGCCCCCGTCCGGCCCGCCCAGGTTGTGTCGGTGGCGCGGTTCTGTCATGCCCGGAAGGGTGGAGGTGTGTGTCTTCTCCCTCGGAGGTCGGACATGGGTGGTGGTTTGGGTGGGGGCGGGTACTCCGGTACGCCGCTCGCCAAGAAGATCGGCGTCAAGGCCGGGCAGCGGGTGCGGTTGCTGCACGCTCCGGACGGATGGGAGATCCCGGGGCTGCCGGAAGGGTGCGACGTCGGCGAGGGCGGGCCGCGGGGCGCCGATGTCGTCGTCGCCTTCTACCGGGCGCACGGCGATCTCGCCGCCGAGGGGCCGGGACTGGTCGCGGACCTCGCCGACCCGGCCATGCTCTGGATCGCCTGGCCCCGCAGGGCGGCCGGCCACACCAGTGACATCACCGAGAACGGTCTGCGCGACCTCTTCCTCCCGCTGGGGGTCGTCGATGTGAAGGTCGCCTCCCTCGGCGAGGACTGGTCGGGGCTCAAGTTCGTACGCCGGAGGGAGGAGCGGCGGGGCGGCGGCGGGAAGCGGTAGCACGAGTCGAGAGCCGCCCTCCTCATCCCCCGTGCACCCCAACCCCCATCCAGCCCACCCCCGCACCCACCCCCATTCGCCGTCGGCAACCGCGTACTTGGGGCGTCCCTGAGAAGTCGTCGGCGTGAACGGCTAGCATCCGGCGGTAATCAGTCGGTCGGTTGCGGGGGCTCGTCGACTGTCTCGGACGGTCGGTCGACGGGATGGAGTTGGTGTCGTGGCAGACGCGGAGGAGGGGCCTCGGGTCGCCGTCGCCGTGGTGACGATGGGGAATCGGCCCGCTGAGGTGGACGCGCTGCTCGCGTCCGTGGCCAAGCAGGACCTGGCGCCGGCGCGCATCGTCATCGTGGGCAACGGGTGCCCGCTGCCGGAGTTCGCCGAGCGCCTCGGCCTTCCCGGTGAGGTCACACCGATCGAGGTGGACGAGAACCTCGGCTGCCCCGGCGGCCGGAACGTGGCCATCGAGCGGCTGCGCGCGTTCGGTGACGTCGACATCGTCGTCGAACTGGACGACGACGGACTGCTCGTCGACGCCGACGTCCTGCGCCGTGTACGGGATCTGTACGTCGGCGAACCCCGTCTCGGCATCGTCGGTTTCCGTATCGCCGACGAGAACGGCGAGACCCAGCGGCGGCACGTACCGAGGGTCGGGGCCAAGGACCCGCTGCGGGGCGGCCCGGTCACCGGCTTCCTCGGCGGCGGACACGCCCTGTCCATGGCCATGCTCCGCGAAACGGGCGACTGGGCCGCCGAGTTCTTCTTCGCGCACGAGGAGACGGACCTGGCATGGCGGGCGATCGACGCCGGCTGGACCGTGCGCTACGCCCCCGAACTGCTCCTGCAGCACCCGAAGACCTCGCCCGCGCGTCACGCCATCTACTACCGCGTCAACGCCCGCAACCGCGTCTGGCTGGCCCGTCGCCGGCTGCCGCTGCTCCTCGTCCCCGTCCATCTGGGGGTGTGGGTGCTCATCACCCTGCTGCGGACCCGCTCCGTGGGCGGACTGCGCGCGTGGTTCGGCGGGTTCTGGGAGGGCTGGCGGGAGTCGGGCGGTGAACGCCGGCCCATGCGCTGGCGCACGGTATGGCGTCTCACCCGGCTGGGCCGCCCGCCCGTCCTCTAGCGCTGTGACCGGAAAGGTTCGCGAGCCGGCGAACCTTTCCGGTCACAGCACCAGCCCGACGGCCGTCGGCGCACGAACACACCCGGCACGCGCACGCGCACACACGAATGCCCCGGTCGTTCACCTCCACCGACCGGGGCAACCGCGCGTTTCCGGACCCGGCAGCGGCGGCGGCGCTCCCCCGAGCTACGCGTCGTCCGCGTGCGCCGTCGGCGCCGGATCCGATGAAGTGATCACATCAGATCTCGCCAACGGATCGCTAACATGTGCCCAACGGTCCCACCGGGACCGTACGGAAGCCGTGGAACAGTCGGCACAGGCCGACGCCAGTCGCCGGGGGGCGCGGTCCGGTACGACGGCGCGGGAAGGCAGCGGACGGACGCTATGCGGGACGGGCTGCGGTTCGGACTGCTGGGTCCGCCGGTGCTGTACGACGCCCCCGGCACACCCGACGGCGACGCTCACCCCGACGCCTCCGGCAACCCCGGCCCCGACGAGGGGAGTTCACCGGGCGACCATGACGCCCGCCCCGACCAGCGGCGCACCCGCGCGCTGCGCCCCGTCGGCAGCGGCAAGGTGCGTGCGCTCCTCGTCGCCCTGCTCCTCGAACCCGGCCGCGTCGTCTCGGTCGACGCGCTGAAGGACGTGCTGTGGGACGGGATGCCACCGCCGTCCGCGCAGGCGTCCCTCCAGAACCATGTGACCCGGCTGCGCAGGCTTCTCGACGACCCCGAGCGGCTGCGCGCCGTGCCGCCCGGCTATCTCCTGCGGGTCGACGAGGGCGAGTTGGACGTCCGCGTCTTCGAGGCGCGCGCCGCCGCCGCGCGCGCCGCGCACGCCGCCCGCGACTGGTCCCGCACCGTCAGCGAGGCCACCGCCGCGCTCGCCCTCTGGCGCGGCACACCCCTCGGCGGCCTGCCCGCCGGTGACTTCGGCGCCCACGCCTTCGTCCAACGCCTGGAGGAGGCCCGGCTTCTTCTTCTCGAACGCCGCTACGACGCCGAACTGCACCTCGCTCGCGACGGCGCCGCGGGCCACGGTGGAGCGCACGCCCTCACCGCCCTCGCCCCCGAACTCGCCGCCCTGGTCGCCGAACACCCCTTGCGTGAGGCATTCCACCGCCTCCTCATGCTCGTCCTGCACCGCACCGGCCGCCAGGCCGAGGCCCTCGCCGTGCACCGTGACCTGAGGGACCGTCTCCGTGATGAACTCGGAGTGGACCCCGGCCCCGCCGTACGCGAGGCCCACCTGGAGATCCTCCGGGAAGGCGAGGGCGAGCCCCCCGGGCCGCCGACCGGCACGCCACCCGCCCGGGAGACCCCGCGCCCTGCCCAACTTCCGCCCCCGCCGGCGCACTTCACGGGTCGCCGACAGGTCCTGGCCGAGCTGCGCGAAGCACTCGGCGTGGCCGCGTCCGTCGACGGCCAAGGGGAACCGGAAGTCGCGCCGCCCGCCACCGCCCACGACCTCCGCCCGCCGGGCCGTCGCGCCCCCTCCGGCGTCCCGAGGCGCCCGGCGTCCGCGGAACCCGTCGTGATCAGCGGAATGGCCGGTGTGGGCAAGAGCGCCCTCGCCCTCCACCTCGCCCACGAACTGGCCGACCGCTTCCCGGACGGCCAGCTGTACGTCAACCTGCACGGCGCGACCCCGGGCATGACCCCCCTCACCCCGGCCCAGGCCCTCGCCTCCCTCCTCCGCGACCTCGGCACCGACCCCCGCCGGGTCCCCGAACACCCGGACGCAGCCGCCGCGTTGCTCCGCTCGACGCTCGCTCCGACCCGCACGCTGATGGTGCTGGACGACGCCGCGCACGCCGCGCAGGTACGCCCGCTGCTGCCGGCGGGTGCCGGATGCGCGGTGATCGTGACGAGTCGCTCGCCGCTCACCGCGCTGGACGGCGCCCACCGCTTCCCGCTCGCCCCGCTGTCGGACGACGAGAGCGCCGCGCTGCTGCGCGCCGCGTCCGGACGCGCCGCCGGGCTCGACGCCGCGCACCCCCTCGTCGCCCTCACCGGACGGCTCCCGCTCGCCCTCCGCGTCGTCGCGGCCCGCCTGGCCGCCCGCCGCGCACTCACCCCGGACGCGCTCGCCGGCCAACTGGCCGCCACCGAGAGCCGATTGCACCACCTCGAATACGACGACCTGAGCGTCCGCCGCTCCCTCGCCGTCGCCCACGAGGCCCTGAGCGCCTCCGACCGCGAGGCCGACCGCGACGCCGCCCACGCCCTGCGCCTCATCGGCGCCCTCGACCTGCCCGCCTACGGCGCCCCCCTCCTCGCCCGCCTCACCGGCACCGACGAACGCCGTGCCGAGGCCGCCCTCGACCGCCTCGTCGACGTCGCCCTCCTGGAGGAGACGACGTACGGCCGCTACGTCCCCCATGACCTCGTACGCCACTTCGCCCGCGAACTCGCCGACCCGGCCCGGACCAGGGCGGCAGGAGGCACCGCCGACCCGGCCGGGCCGACCGCCGGGGGCGAGACCACCGCAGCCCTCCGCTGGTACGCCGCCCGCGCCCGGCAGAGCCTGCTGGTGCTGCTCCCGCCGGGCCACGAACGCGACGAACGGCTCCGTACGACCTCGACGGAGCCGGCGGCCACCGCCACGGAACCCTTCGCCTCCGCCGAGGAGGCCTTCGCCTGGGGTGACCGCGAACTCCCCAACGTCGTCGCCCTCGTGGAACGCTGCTCCCGTGAGCCAGGCGACGGCGGCGGGACGGCGGCGTACGTGCCCGCCCTCGTCCGCCATCTCTTTCCGTATCTGCACCGGGGCGGCCGCCTCGCCGAGCTGGATGTGCTCGGCGGGTACGCCCTCGGCGTGGCACGGTCGCTGGGGGACGTCGAGGCGGAGGCGTTCGCCCTGACCGACCGGGCCGGGCTGCACTTCATGTCCGGTCGCGCCTCGGAGGCGCTCGACCTCAACGACCAGGGCCTGACGCTGTGGCGGAGGCTCGGGGCGGTGTCGTGCGTACGGCGGTGCCTCAACAACCGGGGGCTCGTGCTGGAGAGCCTCGGCCGGTACGAGGAGAGCGAGGAGGCCCTGCGGGAGAGCCTGGAGCTGTCCCGGCAGCTCGGCGACCCGTACGGCGAGGCCGTGACCTTCAGCCACCTCGGCAACCTGGTCAAACACACCGACGCGCGGGCCGCCATCGCCCACCACGAGCGGAGTCTGGCGCTCGGCGAGATCGCCGACAGCGTCGTCGTACGGCACACCGCGCACTGCAACATCGGCTATGCCCACCTCCGGCTCGGTGAACCGGCCGCCGCCGTGCGCAGCTTCGAGCAGAGCCTGCGCGTCCTCGGCGACGACGAGGACTGGCAGGGCGAGTCAAAGACGCGGCTCGGGCTGGTCCGGGCCCTGCGGGAGCTCGGGCAGGCCGACCGGGCCGACCGTGAGTGCGCCCTCCTCCTCGACTTCGCCGCCCGCCGCGCCGACCAGTACGCCGTCGGCCTCGCCCGGCACCAGCGGGGGCTGCTGCTGCGGGCCAGAGGACGCACCGAGGAGGCGCACGGCGAATGGCGCCGCGCCCTGGCTGTCCTCGACGGCACGGACTCGACGGTGACGGGCGAACTGCGCCGCCTGCTGGAAGAGGACTGAGCGGCAGGGTCCCGGCAGGGGCCCTCTCCCGCCGGGACAGGGTCCCGGCAGGGGCCCTCTCCCGCCGGGACACGGTCATTTCGCGTCGGCATAGCACTCCACCACCGCCGTGGTGAACGGGAACCGCACCGGTGTCTGCCCGAACGTCAGCCGTCCCGACAGCTCCGACGCCTCCCGGATGGCGGCCACCACCGCGTCCGCCTCCTCCGCCGGGCAGTGCACTATCACCTCGTCGTGCTGGAAGAAGACCAGCTCGGCGGCCATGCCGGCGAGGGTGCGGCGCAGCGCGGCGAGGAGGAGCAGGGTCCAGTCGGCGGCGCTGCCCTGGACGACGAAGTTCCGGGCGAAACGGCCGCGGGCGCGGGAGTTGGTGGAGGCGTACCCGGGCACCCACTCGGTCGTCTGCTCCCGGTCGCCGCCGTCGGCCCCGCCGTCGGGCCCGGCGTCGGCCTGGGGGATGCCCGCCTCCTCGCCGGCCGCTTCGGAGGCCCCGGCCGCCGGCGGGCACGTGCGGCCCAGCCAGGTCCGCACCAGCCGGCCCTCCTCGCCCGCGCGGGCCGCGTCGTCGACGTACTGCACGGCCCTGGGGAAGCGGCGGCGCAGCGCGGCGAGGTTCTTGAGGCCGTCCCCGGACGTCTGCCCGTACACGGCGCCGAGGACGGCGAGCTTGGCCTGGGCGCGGTCGCCGGCGAAGGCACGGTCGGAGACCGACTGGTAGAGGTCGCTCTCCCGTCCGGCGACCTCCATGAGCCCCGGGTCGCGGGAGATCGCGGCGAGGACGCGGGGTTCCATCTGGTCGGCGTCGGCGACGACGAGGCGCCAGCCGGGGTCGGCGACACAGGCGCGGCGGATCACCTTGGGGATCTGGAGCGCGCCCCCGCCGTTGGTGACCCACCGGCCGGTGACGGTGCCGTGGGCGAGGAACTCGGGCCGGAAGCGGCCGTCCCGGACCCAGTCCTGGAGCCAGGACCAGCCGTGGGCGACCCAGATGCGGTACAGCCGCTTGTACTCCAGGAGCGGCTTCACGGCGGGGTGGTCGAGGGACTCGATCTCCCAGCGGCGGGTGGAGCGGACCCGGATCCCCGCCTGCCCGAACGCCTTGACGACGTCGGCGGGCAGATCGGGCCGTACCCGGCGGCCGAACGCCTGGGACACCTCGTCGGCGAGCTCGGCCAGCCGGCGCGGCTCTCCGCCGCCCGCGTACCGCTCGCCGAGCATCTCGTGCAGGACCTGGCGGTGGACGTCCGCCCGCCAGGGCAGTCCGGCGCGGTTCATCTCGGCGGCGACGAGCATCCCGGCCGACTCGGCGGCGGTCAGCAGCCGCATCCGGTCCGGATGGGCGGTGGCGTCGTGCCGTCGCTGCTGGTCCGCGTAGACCTCGATGAGGTCGGCGAGGGGGACGTGGAGGGGGCGCGGCTCGAAGAGGGACGGCTGGGCGCCCGGTTCGGCGGCGCGCAGGGGCGGGTCCGGGGGGACCGGGGTGTGGCGGAGGCGGGCCAGGGCGGCGGCCGCCGAGCGGGGTTCGCCGAGGCGGCCCTCGTGGCCGAGGAGCAGGGTCTCGGCGTCCTCGATGTCATAGCACCGCTCCACGCGGACGCCGTCGGCCAGCAGCCGGGGGTAGATCTCGGCGGTGGCCCGCCAGACCCACCGCCCGACCTCCGGCTCCCGGCGCCGCACGGCCTGCGCGAGGTCCGGCTCCCGGGTCACCGGCCCGGCGGGCAGCCCGTCCGGTCCGAGGGGGGCGACTTCGGCGCCGCCGTCCTCGGTCGGAGCGAGAGCCCACCGGTCGGTCATGAGGGTGAGTGTCGCAGGGGGGTCTGACAGCGAGGCGCGGGAGAACCCGGGGGTGCGGGTTCGTCGGCGGGTGCGGGTGGTTCGTGGTTTCTCGCGCAGTTCGCCGCGCCCCTGAGAAGCGGCCGGGGCTGCGCCCCGTGCTTTTCGGCCGAAGGGCGGGCCGCAGGCCCATCCCTTCAGGGCGGTGGGGAACCGCGCGACCAGCCACCACCCCCCCGGAAACGGCCCCCTACTCCTGCCCGTCCGTCACCGCCCGCAGCGCTCGCGCCACGTCCTCCTCCGTCGCCGCCTTGGTGACGCCCAGACCGCTCAGTACTCCCTCGCCGTTCTCGAACTCCAGGAGGGCGAGCAGGATGTGCTCGGTGCCGACGTAGTTGTGGCCGAGCCGGAGCGCCTCTCGGAAGGTGAGTTCGAGGACCTTCTTGGCGTCGGAGCCGTACGGGATCAGCTCGGGCACCTCGTCCGCGGCCGGCGGCAGGACGGCCTCTGCCGCCTCCCGCACCGCCTCGGGCGAGACCCCCTGCGCGACGATCGCCTTGGCCGCGAGCCCCTCCGGCTCGGCGAGGAGCCCGAGGACGAGGTGGGCGGGCAGGCCCTCGGGGTTACCGGCGGCCTTGGCCTCGCTGTGCGCGGCCATGACCGTGTTGCGGGCCCGCGGCGTGTAGCGGGCGAACCCCGCGTTCGGGTCGAGGTCGGCCTCGGCCTTCGGCACGAACCGCTTCTGCGCCGCCTGCCGGGTCACCCCCATGCTCTTGCCGATCTCCGTCCAGGAGGCGCCGGAACGCCGTGCCTGGTCCACGAAGTGGCCGATCAGATGGTCGGCCACGTCACCGAGGTGGTCCGCGGCGATCACCGCGTCCTGGAGCTGGTCGAGCGGTTCCGGGTGCACCTTCTTGATGGCTTCGATGAGGTCGTCGAGACGCACGGAAGCCGTGACTCGTGGGTTCGTCGTCATGTGTCAACCTTAAGTTGACAGGAGGGGGGTGTCAACTCGAAGTTGACACCCCCTTCGTCGCCCGGCCTTCCTCGTCCGCCGTCCTAACGGGCGCCCGGCCCGATTCCCAGCGGCGCCCCGAGCATCCCCAACGCCCCCACCAGACCCGCCAGGTTGACCGAGGAGACCGCCGCCCCGAGAACAGCCCCCACCGCCATCGCGACCAGGGCCTCGCCCGCCACCACGACCCGGACCTGCCCCCGCGTGGCCCCCGCCAGCCGCAACGACCGCAGCTCGGCCCCCCGCGCCGACGTGGCCATCAGCAGCGTCCCGGCCAGCGAGATCCCCGCGTACACGAGGGCGATCCCCAGCACCACGAAGTGCCCGAGCCGGGTCCGGGTCCCGCTCTTCGGCCGGTTGGCCTCCAGCCACTCGCCGGCGGACCACACCCGCCCTCCGGTCCGAGACTCCCGCAGGGCTGCCCCGACCGCCGCCCGGTCCGCGCCGGCCCGGACCCGGATCTCGACCCGGTCCACCCCGGCGCCACCCGCGTTCGCGGCGGTGACGTAAGCCCCGTTGTCGCCGGTCCCGCGCGCGAGCACCGCCACGATCCGCAGTCGTACGGGACGCCCGTCGCCGAGCCGGACACGCAGCGACCGGCCCACCTCGGGGCGCTCCCACTCCTCGTTCACGACGATGGAACGGTCGTCGAGGTCCCGTACGTCGCCGGCGACCACCGGCAGCCGCGACACCGCCGCGAACGCCGCCACATCCGTCACCGCCCGCGCGTCGGACCGTACGAGGGCGGTGCCCTCCTCCGTCACGTACACGGCGGTGGAGGCCGACGCCGACACGGCCGACGCGCCCGGCACGGCCATCCCCCGCGCCCGGGCCGCCGCACCGGCTCCACCCGGCCCGTCCTGCCCGCTTCGTCTGCCCCAGCCGTCCAGCTCGCCCGCCGTGCCCGTCACCACGAAGTCCGCCCGCGTCCGGGACGCCGCCTCGGCCGCCTTCGCCCCGGCCACCGTCGCGGAGGCCCCCAGCAGCGAGCCCGCCAGCGCCACCGTCACCAGCACCGGTGCCGCGACCGCGGCGGTGCGCCGCACGGACGTGGCCGCGTTCTCGCGGACCAGCAGACCGACGGCGCCGGGCAGCGCCGCGCCCACCAGCCGCACGAGCGGGCGGACGAACAGCGGCGCGAGCGCCGAGACCGCGGTGATCAGCAGCATCGGCTGGGTGGTGTAGGTCTTCCGCTTCAGCAGCTCCGCCGGGTCCGTGCCCGCCTTCCAGACCAGCAGGCCCAGTCCGGCCGCCAGCAGGGCCCAGCCGATCACCCGGCGCGACCGCGGCAGCACGGCCGTGTCCACGGACGCCTCCCGCAACGCCTCCACGGGGCCGATCCGTCCGGCCCGCCGCGCGGCGACCCACGCCCCCGAGAACGCCACCGACACCCCCGTCCAGAAGGCGACGTGGTACGGCCACACGACCGACTCCGGCAGCGCGAGCCAGGTCGGCGCCACTCCGCCCGTCACCAGCTCCCGGATCAGCAGGGGCGCGCCCCACGTCCCCAGCGCGCACCCGGCCGCCGACGCCGTGACCCCCACCGCCAGCGCCTCGCCGAGCACCAGCCGACGCACCTGCCCCGGCGTCGCGCCCGCCATCCGCAGCAGCCCGAACTCCCGTCTGCGCAGCGCCACGACGAAGGCGAAGGTCGACGCCGTCACGAACACCGACACGAAGGCGGTGACCCCGGCGGCCGTGCCCAGCAGCGCGCTGACGGCGACCAGCGCCTCCGCGTCCCGCTCGTACGACGGGTCGACCCGCCGCCGGTCGTCCCCGGTCAGCACCCGGGCCCGATCACCGACGACGGCCCGTACGTCCGCGACGGGCGCGTCCACCCCGACGGCGTCCCGCGCCGCCGTGCCGTCCGTCCGCACCGGCCCCAGTTCCCGGAGGTCGGCGAGCAGTCCGTCGTACACAGGGTGTGGATACGCCAGCTTCTTCGACACCCGCGCGGTACCGGACCCCCGCCGCACCTCGACAGTGAGCGTGTCGACGCCCGCCACCACCACGGGGGAGGAGGCGAACCGCTCGGGCTCGCGCACGGGCGGATCCAGGGTCGCGGCGACCCCCAGCCCCATCACCGTCACCACCCCCACGCCCAGCGCCACGGCCACCAACGACCCCAGCAGCGCGGTCCACCGCGCCCGCAGTGACGCCGCACTCAGCACGACGGCCTCCCCACGATCCCGCGCGGCACCTCAGCCCCACCGGCCGACCCGGCGGATCCGCGCGCCCCGGCCGTCCCACCGGCCCCGGCACCCCGCTCCAGCCCCGCCATGTGCGCCGCGACCGTCTCCGCGGACGGTCCGGCCAGCTCCCCGCTCACCCGCCCGTCGACGAGGAACACCACCCGGTCCGCGCACGACGCCGCCACCGGATCGTGCGTGACCATGACCGTGGTCTGACCCTCCCGGTCCACCAGCTCGCGCAGCAGCCCGAGCACCTCACGGCTGGTCGTGGTGTCGAGCGCACCCGTCGGCTCGTCGCCGAACAGCACCGCGGGGCGGGTGATCAGCGCCCGCGCCAACGCCACCCGCTGCTGCTGCCCGCCGGACAGCTCGGCCGGGCGGTGCCCGGCCCGCTCACCGAGCCCCACCCGGTCGAGCGCCGCACGCACCGCGCCCCGCGACGGCCGCCGCCCGGCGAGCCGCAGCGGAAGGGCGACGTTCTGGGCGGCGGTCAGTGAGGGAAGCAGGTTGAAGGACTGGAAGACGAACCCGATCCGGTCCCGCCGCAACAGCGTCAGCCGCCGCTCGCCCAGCCCGCCCAGCTCGATCCCGTCGACCCGCACCGTCCCGCCCGACGGCCGGTCCAGTCCCGCCGCACACTGCAGCAACGTCGACTTCCCCGACCCGGAGGGCCCCATCACCGCCGTGAAGGTCCCCGCGGCGAAGTCCAGATCCACCCCGTCCAGGGCGACGACATCCCCGTACGCCCGCCGCAGCCCCCGCACCCGCACGGCCGCCGATTCCCCGGCACCCGGCGCCTTCGACGTGCCCGTTCTCGTTGTCCTGGTCATGCCCTCAAGCGAACCGTCAGCGGTCCGCCCGCACACGACCACTGGAGGGCGTCCCGGGGTAGGGCCGGCCCTACCCGCCGGCTCCGCCGTCGCCCCGCCCACGCCATGACACGATCGAACACGTGAGTACGACCAGCACGGTGGACCGCGCCTTCGAGGCGGCCCTCTACGCCGACACCGACGCCGCCCTCGACACCGGCGCCTCCCTGCTCGCCGCCGACCCGGCGACCGACGCGGAGGTGGCCCGGCGCGGCCGGGAGTTCGTCGCCGGCGCCTGGCGACGCGGCTGGCAGCCCGCCGACGTCGTACGCCTGGTCC
Organism: Streptomyces sp. NPDC030814; assembly: GCF_055572155.1. NCBI lineage: Bacteria > Bacillati > Actinomycetota > Actinomycetes > Kitasatosporales > Streptomycetaceae > Streptomyces > Streptomyces sp. NPDC030814. The sequence continues at coordinate 91,159 of NZ_JBVIDX010000006.1, read as the reverse complement.
GGCGCGAGCTGGAGGACGCCCACGTACGACTGGCCGCGCGCCTCGTCGTCGACGAGCACGAGCAGGGGCGGGAGGACGAGCCGCGGAGCGGACGGGCCGGGCAGCCGCCCGGCGGCGGACGACGGCAGCCCCCGAGCCCCCGCTGGGCCGCCCAGCTCGACGAGGCCAGAGTCCTCGCCGAATCCGGACCCGCCTCCGAGAGCGGGCCCGGCGGCGACCGCTTCTCCCGGGCCACCACCGCCCTGGAGCTGTACCGCCTGCTCCTGCGGCTGCCCACCCTCGAACCCCTGGACCGCCCCAGGGACACCGGTGCGCACCCGTCCCACCAGCCCGAGTCCCGGATGCTCACCCGTATCCGGGCCCTCCTCGCCAAGGCGGAGGCCACCGGCTTCCCCGAGGAGGCGGAGGCGCTCAGCGGGAAGGCGCAGGAGCTGATGGCGCGGCACAGCATCGACGAGGCGCTGCTGGCGGCCCGTACGCACGCGAAGGACGCGCCCGGCGCCTGCCGGATCGGGGTGGACCCCCCGTACGAGACCGCCAAGGCCGTACTCCTCGACGCGGTCGCCCGTGCGAACCGCTGCGAGGCCGTGTGGAACGAGGCCCTCGGCTTCTCCACGGTCGTCGGATTCGAGGCGGACCTGGAGTCGGTCGAGCTGCTCTACACCTCGCTCCTCGTCCAGGCCACCACCGCGATGACGAAGGCGGAGGCGGTCCAGCGCAAGGGCGGCCGCAAACGGACCAAGACCTTCCGGCAGTCGTTCCTGGCCGCCTACGCCCACCGGATAGGCGACCGGCTGGCGGCTGCCGCCGAGGCCCAGGTCGCACGGACCGAGGGCGACGGCACCCCGGAACAGGACCTGTTGCCTGTGCTCGCCGCCCGCGGCGTCGCGGTCCGCGACCGTTTCACCCGGATGTTCCCGGACACCGTCGCCACCCGGGTGAGAGGCGTCAGCGACGCCGTCGGCTGGCAGCAGGGCGCCGAGGCCGCCGACCGCGCCCAGGTCAGGGCCCGGCCCCGGCTGCCGTCATGAACGTGACAGGGCGACCCGCTGGGTGCCGGCTGCCGCTCAGTCACCCACCGGCGTGAACGGTCCCACCGACGCGTCCAGCGTGCCGCCAGGCTGGATCGCGATCTCGGCGTCCGGCCAGTCGTAGGTGTTGGCCTTCTTCTCGCCCGGGAGGCTGAAGCTCAGCTTCTCCACGTCGGCGCTCTTCTGCGCGTCACCGGCGATCCCGCGCACGTACGAGATGGTGAAGGTCACCGACTGGCCCTCGGCGAGGGTGAGTTCGGCGTCCTTGGCTGCGCCCTCCTGCGGTGCGAGCGGCCAGGACTTCCCGTCGGCGACCAGTTCGACGTGGGCGAGGCCCTTCACGGTGCAGGGGGCGCCGCTCTTGTTGGTGACGGTGACCGGCACGGCGCCCTCGTCGCCGGCGGCCGGCGCGGCACTGCTCGGCCCCACCTCGAATGCGGCCTTGGCGGCGACGCACGCGGATCCCTTCCCGCCGCTGGTGGCGGTGGCGGTGGCGGCGGTCTCGCCCCCGTCGTCGGTGTCGCCCCCGTCGTCCCCGCCGCAGGCGGTCAGTGTGAGAGCCGCGAGGAGCGCGGCGGCGAGGGCGGTCGGAGCGGTACGCATGGAGTTCCCGTGAGGTTCGTGGCTGTCGCAGCCGGTGCTGGTGTGAAGGTACGACGGGCCGTGGAACCCGGGGGTTCCACGGCCCGTACGTCACATGATCCGATGACTCGGAGCCGGACCCGTACGATCCCGCCGCCGGCGCAGGGGAGTTGATGCCGGGCGGGCGATCCGGGCCCGCCCGCGCCGCGTTCAGGATCCCGAGGCCGCCGTGGGCAGATCCGTCGGCAGCCCCGAGGGAAACACGCCCTCGGTCTTCCGGAAGGTCTCCTCGCCGACCTCGCCCTCCCACGTGACCGTGAGGGACCTGGAGTTCACGGAGTCGACCATGGCCGAGGTGCGGTCCTTGCTGCCGCTGGTGCACTTGAGCTCGATCATCTGCATGTTCGCCTCGTCGGAGACCTTGCCGCTGCACACCGTGCCGCCGACGACGAACAGCGCGGCCTCGTCGCCGTTCACGAACAGGGCGACCGGCTTGCTGCCCGTCGTGGCGAGCCAGTTGCCCTGGAGCTTCGCGTCGCCGCCGGTGGAGCCGCCGGAGTCGGTGCCGCCGTCGGCCGTGTCCGTCGCCGTCCCGCCGGTCTTCGGCTCCTTCGCCGCGGAGTGGCCGTCGTCGCTGCTGCACCCGGACAGCAGGAGCGCGGCCGCCAGCCCGGCGGCCGCGGCCCCGGCACGCAGGCCCCGGCGGGCCCTGGTCACGGTCCTTGCCGTCGTCGCCGTAGTCACTGAGGTCTCCCCAAGGTATGGCCGGATCCGGTCGCCGCGGCGACAGCGGCAAGCTACCAGGAGCCCCTCGGCGACAGTGCGCCGGGAACCGTCAGACCCTCGCGAATCCCTGATGACGACGCGGCCGTCCACCCCGGAACCCGGCGGCCCACCGCCTCACCCGGACCGACGGGAACACCCTGCCGCACAGCCGCACGTACCCGCCCCTCACCAGGACGACTTGCGCACCCCCGGCAGATACCCGGCGTGCGCCTGCTCCCGCAGGCTCACCCGGGACAGTCCGAACGCCCGGAAGTATCCGCGCGGCCTGCCGTCCACACTGTCCCGGTTGCGGACGCGAGTCGCGCTCGCGTCGCGCGGCTGCCGGGCCAACTCGCGCTGCGCCGCGATCCGTTCGGCGTCCGTGGAGGAAGGCCGCCGGATGACCTCCTTCAGTTCGGCGCGCCGCGCGGCGTACCGGGCGACGATCTCCTGCCGCTTGGCGTTCTTCGCGATCTTGCTCTTCTTCGCCATCAGACCCGCACCCCCCGCGCACGGATCCGCGCGACGGCCGCCTCCACGCCGATGACGTCCACGGTCTTGATCCCCTTCGTGCTCAGCCGGAGCCGTACGTACCGGTTCTCGCTCGGCAGCCAGTACCGCTTGGACTGGATGTTCGGGTCGAAGCGGCGGGACGTGCGCCGGTGGGAGTGCGAGATGCGGTTGCCGAAGCCGGGCTGGGCGCCGGTCAGCATGCAGTGGGCGGACAAGGGTGATGCACCTCTCTCTGCTGGCTGGTGTAAATGGAATTCATTTTCAGTAAGATACCAGCATGGCACGCAACGAACTGCGCCCGGTCATCAAGCTCCGGTCCACGGCCGGCACGGGCTACACGTACGTCACTCGCAAGAACCGCCGGAACGACCCGGACCGGCTGACGCTGCGCAAGTACGACCCGATGGCGGGCCGTCACGTCGACTTCCGAGAGGAGCGCTGACCACGATGAAGAAGGACATCCACCCCTCGTACGGGCCCGTCGTCTTCCGGGACCGCGCCGCGAACCACGCCTTCCTCACCCGCTCGACGATGACGAGCGAGAAGACGATCGAGTGGGAGGACGGCCACACGTACCCGGTGGTCGACGTCGAGATCTCGAACGTCAGCCACCCCTTCTACACGGGCACCGCGCGCGTGCTGGACACGGCGGGTCGCGTGGAGAAGTTCGAGAAGCGATACGGGAAGAAGCGGGGCTGACCGACGTGACCCAGCTGTCTGTCGCGATCGTCGGCGGGCTCCACGCCGACGCCCGGCGGGCCGCCGTCGAGGCGCTGCTCGCCGGGGTCCCGGGCAGCGTCGCGCTGCACCACGACCTGTCCACCGCCGTCGACGGCACCGTCCTGCGGACGGTCCGGGACGCTGCGGGGCTCGTCTCCACCGGCGAGACTCCGCTCGTCAACGACTGCGCCTGCTGCGCGCTGCGCGAGGACCTCGTCCCCGAACTGGAGCGCCTCGCCGAGGCGGGCCTCACCCGCCTCGCGGTGGTCGAACTGTGGGACTCGGTCGAGCCCAAGGCCATGGCCGAGGTCGTCGCGGCGAGCGGGCTGCGGCTGACCTCGGTGATCACAGCGGTCGATCCCGCCCTCCTGCTGCCCTGTCTCGGCAACGGCGACGACCTCGCCGAGGCCGGCCTGGCCGCCGCCCCGACCGACGAACGCACCGTCGCCGACACCTTCGCCCGCCAGCTGGAGTACGCCCCCGTCCTCGCCGTACTCGACTCCGAGGAGGCGGACGACGAGGACCGCGCACTCCTGGCCCAACTCCACCCGACGGCCCGGCGGGTGCTCATCGGGGAACGGGACGGAGTCTTCGAAGGAGCCGCAGGCCCTGAGAGGGGTGCGGGGAACTGCGCGACCAGCCAGGACGCACCGGCACCCGGCGGCTCCCGGCGCGCCCCACGGTGCTCCCCGGCCCTGCTCGCGGCAGCGTTCGCAGGCTTCGACGTCGAGGCCGCCGCCGCGGCCCAGCACCCCGCCTGCGCCCTGCTTCCCACCGACGCCGACGAGCACGGCGTCACCACCCTCGTCTGGCGCCGCCACCGCCCCTTCCATCCGGAGCGGCTGTACAACGCCCTGGAGGACCTCTGCTGCGCGGCCGCCCGCAGCCGTGGCAGGTTCTGGCTGGCCGAGCGCCCGGACACCCTGCTGCACTGGGACGCCGCGGGCGGCGCCCTGTGCGTGGAGTCGGCCGGCCCCTGGCTCGCCTCTCTGCCGGATGCGGCCTGGGACATGGTGCCCCCGGTCCGCCGCGCCGCTGCCGCGCTCGACTGGCACCCGGAGCACGGCGACCGCTGCCAGCACCTGGTCTTCACCTCGCCGGGCCTGGACCGCGACGGACTCGAACGGCTGCTGGAGTCCTGCCTGCTCACCGATGCCGAGTACGCCGCTGGGCGCGAAGCCTGGGAACGGCTGCCGCGCCCCTTCGACACCTTCCTGGAGGTCTGACCCATGGCCCGCAAGCCCGAGCGGAAGCCCGCCAAGTCCCGCCCCAATCCGCTGGACCAGGCCGGGATCACCTACATCGACTACAAGGACACCGACCTGCTGCGCCGGTTCATCTCCGACCGCGGCAAGATCCGCAGCCGCCGGGTCACCCGTGTCACCGCCCAGCAGCAGCGACAGCTGGCCCGCGCGATCAAGAACGCCCGAGAGATGGCGCTGCTGCCGTACTCCTCACGGTGAGCGCATCCCGCTGACCACCCCCCACCCGGCCCCCGGCGAGGACCCCACCACCTCGCCGGGGGCCGCTCTTTTTGCGCCAATCCGCGTGATCGGTAATCCTGCCGTCGTCCTGCCCCGTGAACCTCCGGGAGCCGCGCCACGTACGGAGAAGTGAAGACGTGACGTGCGACAGGGAACAGGAACGCCCCGGGACACGTCTCTCAAGTGCCCCCGGTGTGCTGTAACCGTGGCACGACCTCACGTGCACGTGCATCTGACCGTGCATGCGCGAATGCATCCGCTCATGCAGTGGCACGTGAACGAAGCTATGATCCGGGGCAGTTGCCTACTGCAACACTGTCCACACCAGTGCCAATGCGCATCGAGCGCACCACTGCACCACCCCGGGGAGCGACCTGTGGACCACGACGTGTACGGCGTGGATGACGTGTACAACGGCATGGCCGCGACGGAGCTGGCCGAGCTCCATGCGGTGGCCTGGCAGAAGAGCCGGCACAGCAACTCGCAGGGGAACTGCGTGGAGTTCGCGCGGCTGCCCGGCGGCGACGTGGCGGTGCGCAACTCCCGGTTCCCGGACGGGCCCGCGCTCGTCTACACCCGCGCCGAGATCGAGGCGATGCTGTTGGGTGTGAAGGACGGCGAGTTCGACCACCTGGTCCGGTAACGCCTGCTCACGGGCGGTCTGTCGGCGATGTGACACGCGTAGAACCGCGACGTGGAAGCGCGCCGCGGTTCTTAGTGGTCCGGGGCGGCGCCATCTGTCTGAGGCACGCGGAACAGCGCCCACACCACCTTGCCGTGGAGCGTGCCGGCCAGCGGGTGCCAGCCCCAGCTGTCCGCGAAGGAGTCGACCAGGAACAGTCCGCGCCCCGACTCCGCCGAGAAGTCGTCCGAGTCGCGTGCGACGGGGCTGTCGTGGCTGGGGTCACGTACGGCGCACACCAGCCGCTCCGTCCAGCGCATCAGATGCAGACGTACGGGAGGGTCCTGGCCGAGGGGGTGTCCTTCGGCCGAGGGCAGGCCGTGTCGCAGGGCGTTGGTGACGAGTTCCGAGACCACGAGACAGATGTCGTCGAACCGCTCGCCCATGTGCCACTGGTCGAGGGTGCCCCGCGTGAACCGCCGGGCCTCGCGCACCGCTTCGTAGCGCGGCGGAAGCGCGCAGGAGGCGGCGCTGGACACGGTCGCGGGATCGAGGGGCGGAAGTCCCTGCCGTAAGGGTTCGAGCATGGTCGATCCATTCGTCCCCATGCGAGGCACTCCCGGGTGTTCGCGGTCGTAGCGATGCAGCGGTGGCGCGGGACCATGGTTTCCGATGCGTACGGCAGATGCAAGGGCAGATGCACGTGCACGCGTCCGAAATGGACCCCGCGATGCCGGTTCCTGGATATTTCTTCTGTCACCTTCTTCCCCGATACCCGGCGTCGACTGGCGACTTACCGGCCGTTTCCGGTGACCTCCACCAAGTCTCCACGTCCTCTTCGGTCGTCCGTCGAGTCGTGGGTGCTCCGGCCGCTCGTAGCCCCACCCGTCCCAGGAGTTGAAGACTTTCCATTTCTGTAACCGGACGAGTGCGGATCGGAGTGGTTTAGTGGCAGACTGCGGCCCTTGAAGAAGTTGGGGAGGCTGGACGAACGTGGGCGCCGGTGAATCGAGCGGGTCGGTGGTGAGGCGGATGCTGCTGGGCTCGCATCTCAGGCGGCTGCGCGAGTCGCAGGGGATCACCCGGGAGAAGGCCGGGTACTCGATCCGTGCCTCCGAGTCGAAGATCAGCCGCATGGAGCTCGGCCGGGTGAGCTTCAAGACCCGTGACGTGGAGGACCTGTTGACCCTCTACGGCGTCACCGACGAGGCCGAGCGCACCTCCCTGCTCTCCCTCGCCAAGGAGGCGAACGTCGCCGGCTGGTGGCACAGCTACTCGGACGTCCTGCCCAGCTGGTTCCCCACCTACGTCGGGCTGGAAGCCGCCGCCCACCTCATCCGCTCCTACGAAGTGCAGTTCGTCCACGGCCTGTTGCAGACCGAGGCCTACGCCCACGCGGTCGTCGCCCGCGGGATGAAGGACGCGAGCGACGCCGAGATCGACAAGCGGGTGGCCGTCCGCATGGAACGCCAGAAGTACCTGGTCTCCGAGCGGGCCCCCGAGTTCCACGTCGTCCTCGACGAGGCCGCGCTGCGCCGCCCCTACGGCGACCGTGAGGTGATGCGCGGTCAGCTCCAGCACCTCATCGAGATCTCCGAGCGCCCGAACGTATGCCTCCAGGTCATGCCGTTCAGCTTCGGCGGCCACTCCGGCGAGAGCGGCGCCTTCACCGTCCTCAGCTTCCCCGAGACCGACCTCTCGGACGTCGTCTACCTCGAACAGCTCACCAGCGCCCTGTACCTGGACAAGCGGGAGGACGTCGCCCAGTACGAGCGGGCGATGAAACAGCTCCAGAACGACAGCCCGTCGCCGGCGGAGAGCCGCGACCTGCTGCGGGGGCTGCTCCAGCTGTCCTGAGGCCGGTGGGTCCCCCGTGAGTCTGCGGGATCCACTCTCAACTCCTTGTGCACAGACGTACGATGACGCGTGATCACATCGTCGTGCGCTGTTGTGCGTACGGGTGTCCGCCCCGGCCGCAAGGGATTGAGGGATCACATGTCGTCCTACTTCACCGATCTGGCTCAGCAGTACATCGGTGGTGAGTGGCGCCCGGGCACAGGTTTCTGGGACATCATCGACTTCAACCCGTACGACGGCGAAAAACTCGCGTCGGTCACGATTGCCACGGTCGACGAGGTGGACGAGGCCTACCGGGCCGCGCGGGCCGCCCAACGGGAGTGGGCCGAGGCCAGCGCCTACGCCCGTCGCGCCGTGTTCGAGAAGGCCCTGCGGGTCGTCGAGGAGCGCGAGCAGGACATCGCCGAGGTGATCACCGCCGAGCTCGGCGGGACGCGCCTCACCGCGGGCTTCGAGCTGCATCTCGCCAAGGAGTTCCTGCGCGAATCGATTCAGCTGGCGCTGCGTCCGGAGGGCAGGATCATTCCCTCACCGGTCGACGGCAAGGAGAACCGCCTCTACCGCGTGCCGGTCGGCGTGGTGGGTGTGATCAGCCCCTTCAACTTCCCGTTCCTGCTCTCCCTCAAGTCGGTCGCCCCGGCGCTCGCCCTCGGCAACGGCGTGGTGCTGAAGCCGCACCAGGACACCCCGGTCACCGGCGGCACCCTGGTGGCGAAGATCTTCGAGGAGGCGGGCCTGCCGGCCGGGCTGCTGAACGTGGTCGTCACCGATATCGCCGAGATTGGCGACGCCTTCATCGAGCACCCGATCCCCAAGGTCATCTCCTTCACCGGCTCCGACAAGGTCGGCCGCCATGTCGCCACCGTCGCCGCCTCGCACTTCAAGCGCGTGGTCCTCGAACTGGGCGGCAACAGCGCCCTGGTGGTCCTGGACGACGCGGACGTCGACTACGCGGTCGACGCGGCGGTCTTCTCGCGCTATGTGCACCAGGGCCAGGTCTGCATGGCGGCGAACCGCGTCCTGGTGGACCGTTCGGTCCAGGCCGAGTTCACCGAGAAGTTCGTGGCGAAGGTGAAGTCGCTGAAGACCGGCGACCCGCGCGACCCCGGCACGGTCATCGGCCCGGTCATCAACTCCTCGCAGGCCGACTCCCTGGCCTCCGTCGTCGACCAGGCGATCGCCCAGGGCGCCACGGCGCTGGTCCGCGGCGCCACCACCGACAATCTGGTCGAACCGACCGTCCTCACCGACCTCCCCGCCGGCTCCCCCCTCCTCCAACAGGAGATCTTCGGCCCCATCGCCTTCCTCATCCCCTTCGACGGCGAGGAGGAGGCCGTCCGCATCGTCAACGACACCCCGTACGGCCTCAGCGGCGCCGTTCACACCGGGGACGTCGAGCGGGGCGTGCGCTTCGCCCAGCGGATCGACACGGGGATGTTCCACGTCAACGACGGCACCGTCCACGACGAGCCGATCGTCCCCTTCGGCGGCGAGAAGCACTCCGGACTCGGCCGCCTGGGCGGTGAGACCACGGTGGAGGCCTTCACCACCCAGAAGTGGATCTCGATCCAGCACGGACGCAGCCGCTTCCCGTTCTGACGCGGTCCGGCTGATCGTTCATCGGCTTTTCCTGCCGATCCTGCCCTTGCGGACCGAAGCTGTCCGCAAGGGCCCGTAGCTTCGTAGGTGTCAGAGGGGCTCACCGGAGCCCGGACCCGACGAAAGGCGGCCGGTCATGGTCACGCACGTACAGGCTGAGGCCAAGGGCGACGAGCGAGGGGCGCTGCTGGCCTTCCTGGCGGAACAGCGCGGCGGTCTGCGGCGCGCGCTGCTCGGACTGACCGACGAACAGGCCGGCAGCAGGCCGAGCGCCAGCGAGCTGTCCCTCGCCGGACTGCTCAAGCACGTCGCCGAGGTGGAGCAGGGCTGGATCGCCCGGGCCAAGGGCGAGCCCGCGGCGGTGCACCGGGACGAGTCGAACTGGCACGAGTGCTTCACCCTCGTCGGCGACGAGACGGTCGAGCAGCAGCTCGCCTACTACGAGAAGGTGGCCGCCGAGACGGAGGCGTTCATCCGCGCGGTGCCCAGCCTGGACGACACCTTCGAGCTGCCGAAGACGCCCTGGCACCCGCAGGACGAGACGCTCTCGATGCGCTGGCTGTGTCTGCACCTGATCCGCGAGACGGCCCGGCACGCCGGACACGCCGACATCATCCGGGAGTCACTGGACGGCGCGACCGCGTTCGAGCTGGTGGCCAAGGAGCAGGGCGGCAGCTGGGGGTGACCCCGCGTGGTCCTACGCTGGGCCCATGTCAGCGATCCGTCTTCTCGTGCTGGGCGCGGTGCGCCAGCACGGGCGGGCCCATGGCTACCAGGTGCGCAACGACCTGGAGTACTGGGGCGCGCACGAGTGGTCCAACGCCAAGCCCGGCTCGATCTACCACGCCCTGAAGCAGATGGCGAAACAGGGACTGCTGCACGCGCACGAGATCGCTCCCTCCACCGCCGGCGGCCCGCCCCGAACCGAGTACGAGATCACGGAGAAGGGCACCGCGGAGTACCTCAGCCTGGTGCGCGAGTCCCTCCTCGCCCACGACCAGAAGCCGGACGTACTCTCCGCGGCGCTCGGCTTCATGGTCGACCTCGACCGCGAGGAGGTGCTCGGACTCCTGGAGGAGCGGGTGCGGACGATCCAGCAGTGGCGCGTCGCCGTCACCGACCACTACACACCCGAGGACGGCCCCGCCCAGCTCGGCCACATCGGCGAGATCATGAACTTCTGGGTCCACTCCGCCGACGCCGGCGCCGAGTGGACCCGAGGTCTCATCGAGCGCATCCGCGGTGGCGCCTACATCTTCGCGGGCGAGGGCGAACCCTTCGTCGGCGTGCTGGGCGAGGGCCAGGAGAACCCGTACGCGACGGGGGAGCGGCATCCGGAGGACATCCACTAATCAAGTTTGACCAATGCTCGGGCGCCGCCTTACTCTGGCCGTGTAGTCAAGCTTGACTAGTGAGGGAGTGGGGATCAGTGGCCGACACGGCGATCACCGTCGAAGGCGCACACAAGGCGTACGGCGGCAGGAAGGCACTGGACGGGCTCGACCTCACGGTCGCCTCCGGCACGGTGCAGGCAGTGCTCGGGCCCAACGGCGCGGGCAAGACGACCCTGGTCCGCATCCTGGCCACGCTGCTGCGCCCCGACGCGGGCCGCATCCGGGTGGCCGGGCACGACGTGGTGGCACGCGCGCGCGAGGTGCGCTTCCGCATCGGCCTGCTCGGCCAGCACGCGGCGCTCGACGAGGAACTCGGCGGCCGGCAGAACCTGGAGATGTTCGGCCGCCTCCACCACCTGGGCGCCCGCCCAGCGCGCGTACGCGCCGACGAACTCCTGGAACGCTTCGCGCTCACCGGCGCCGGCCGCAAGCCGGTCAAGCAGTACAGCGGCGGTATGCGGCGCCGCCTCGACCTCGCCGCGTCCCTGATCGCCGAACCGGAGGTGCTCTTCCTCGACGAACCGACCACCGGCCTCGACCCGCGCGGCCGGGCCGAGGTGTGGGACTCCGTCCGTTCCCTCGTCGGCGGCGGGACGACGGTCCTGCTCACCACCCAGTACCTGGAGGAGGCCGACCAGCTCGCCGACCGCATCTCGGTCGTGGACGGCGGCCGTGTCGTCGCCGACGGCACGGCCGACGAGCTGAAACGCCTGACCGGCGGCGACCGCATCGACGTCGTCCTGCGCGACGCCGGCCAACTCGGCGCCGCCGTGGCCCTGTTGCCGGTCCCGCAGGGCGGCATCTCGGTGGACGCCGACCGCCGCCGCCTCAGCGCCCCGGTCACCGACCGCATGACGGCCCTGGCCGGCGTCCTACGGGCCCTGGAGGACGCCGGGATCGAGGCCGAGGACATCGCCCTGCGCCGGCCGACGCTGGACGAGGTGTTCCTGCACCTCACCGGGGACGGCCGGACCGCGCACCACCGAGTGAAGGAGGCCGTGTGACCACGTACGCGCTCACCGATTCCTGGACCATGACCCGCCGTGAACTCGCCCACTGGGCGCGGCGGCCGGTCCAGGCCCTGGTCGCCCTGGTGTTCCCCGTCATGATGCTGCTGATGTTCGGCTACCTCTTCGGCGGCGGCCGCGGTGTCGAGGGCGACTACATCCCCTACCTGGTCCCCGGCATGCTCGCGCTGACCATGGCGTTCGGGCTCGAAGGGACCATGATCGCCGTCACTCAGGACCTCAACAAGGGCGTCATCGACCGCTTCCGGTCCATGCCGATGGCGAGCGGCGCGGTACTCGTGGGCCGCGCGACCGCCGACATGCTCCAGTCCGCGCTGAACCTCGCCGTGATGCTCGGCGTCGGATACGCGCTCGGCTGGCGCGCGCACGGTGGCGCCGGGGCCTTCCTCGCGGCCGTGGGACTGCTGCTGCTTTTCCGCTTCGCCATGCTGTGGATCGGCATCCACCTCGCGATGGTCGCCGGGAAGCCGGAGATGGTGCAGGCCGTGCAGATCCTGGTCTGGCCCGTCGGCTTCCTCTCCAACGCCTTCGCCACCCCGGAGACCATGCCGTCGTGGCTGGGCACCGTCGTCGAGTGGAACCCGCTCTCGGCGACCGCCACGGCGGTCCGCGACCTGTTCGGCAACGACGCGGGCGTCACCGCCACGTCCTGGGCCGCCGGCCACGCCGGCCTCCTCGCCGTGGCCTGGTCCCTGGCCCTGACCGCCGTCTTCTGCACCCTGGCGGTACGGCGGTTCGCACGCCTGAGCGAATAGCCCGGGGCCGGAACCGGAACCGGCGACCCCCCGCGGCCCAGGCGTGATCCGAACGACCGGCCCTAGTGGTGGAAGCCGGTCGCGGCGGCCTTGTCGCGGGTGAACGGGTGCGGCTGCTTGCGCAGTTCGGGCAGCAGCCGCCCCAGATCCTCCACGAACATCTCGGCGAGATCGGAGGAGAACCCGTTGCGGCACACCACCCGCAGCACGGACAGGTCCTGCCGGTTCTCCGGGAAGGTGTACGCGGGCACCAGCCAGCCCCGCTCGCTCAGCCGCCGCGCCACGTCGAACACGTCGTACGCCGTGACGTCGTCGGTGGTGGTGAAGGCGAACACCGGCAACTCGTCGCCCCGGGTGAGCAGCCGGAAGTCACCGAGGGCGGCCACCTGTTCGGCGAGCCCGGTGGCGACGTCCCGGGTGGACTGCTGCACCGCCCGGAACCCCTCACGGCCCAGCCGCAGGAAGGTGTAGTACTGCGCGACGACCTGGGCGCCCGGCCGGGAGAAGTTCAGCGCGAAGGTCGGCATGTCGCCGCCCAGGTAGTTCACCCGGAACACCAGCTCCTCGGGCAGCTCGGCGGGCGACCGCCACAGCGCCCAGCCCACCCCGGGATACACCAGCCCGTACTTGTGCCCGGACGTGTTGATCGAGGCCACCCTCGGCAGCCGGAAGTCCCACACCAGGTCCTCGTCGAGGAACGGCGCGACCATCGCGCCTGACGCCCCGTCGACATGCACGGGCACGTCAAGGCCCGTGCGCTCCTGCAGCTCGTCGAGCGCCGAGCACAGCTCCGCGATCGGCTCGTAGGACCCGTCGAAGGTCGACCCGAGGATGCCCACCACCCCGATGGTGTTCTCGTCGCACAGCGCGGCGGCCGCGGCCGGATCGAGATGGAACCGTTCGCCCTCCATGGGCACCTGCCGGGCCTCCACCTCCCAGAAGTTGCAGAACTTCTCCCAGCAGACCTGCACATTGACGCCCATGACCAGATTGGGCCGCGCGTCCGCCGAGGGGTACCGGTCGGCGTTGCGCTGCGCCCACCGCCGTTTGAGCGCCATCCCGGCGAGCATGCACGCCTCGCTGGATCCGGTGGTCGAGCAGCCGACGGCCGTGGCCGGGTCCGGCGCGTGCCACAGATCGGCGAGCATCGCCACACAGCGCCGCTCCAACTCGGCCGTGCGCGGGTACTCGTCCTTGTCGATCATGTTCTTGTCCCGGCACTCACCCATCAGGACGCCGGCCTGCGGCTCCATCCAGGTGGTGACGAAGGTGGCCAGGTTCAGCCGCGCGTTGCCGTCCAGCATGAGCTCGTCGTGGACCAGCTGATACGCCGTGGAGGGTGTCAGCGGGCCGTCCGGCAGCCGGTGTCTGGGCGGGGCCTCGGCCATACCTGCGACCGGGTCGGCCGCGCCGTAGAAGGGGTTCATGGCGATCCGCCGCCGGTCGCCGTCGTCCCGCCGGGCGTCCGGGGCCGTGGGGTCCCATCGGTGCAGTGGCATGTCTTCGACGGTAGGTCCGGTACGGGGGGCTTGCACCTCACGCGACGTGAGGACCCAGTCTGGACGGCGTACCCGGAAGGGAGGAGGGGAGCATGAGCCACACCGTGGGACAGGTCTCGGGATTCGCCGGGATCACGGTGCGCACGCTGCACCACTACGACGAGATCGGCCTGCTCGTACCGAGTGCACGCACCCATGCGGGGCACCGCCGTTACAGTGACGCCGACCTCGACCGGCTCCAGCAGATCCTGTTCTACCGGGAGCTCGGCTTCCCCATCGACGAGGTCGCGGCCCTGCTCGACGACCCGGACGCGGACCCGCGGGCCCACCTGCGCCGCCAGCACGAGCTGCTGACCGCCCGGATCGAGAGGCTCCAGAAGATGGCCGCGGCCGTGGAGCACGCCATGGAGGCACGGAAGATGGGAATCAACCTCACGCCGGAGGAGAGGTTCGAGGTCTTCGGGGACTTCGATCCGGACCAGTACGAGGACGAGGTCGAGGAGCGCTGGGGCGGCACCGACGCCTACCGCCAGTCGCAGCGCCGGACGGCCTCGTACACCAAGGAGGACTGGAAGCGCGCCACCGAGGAGTTCGACGCGATCCACCGCCGTATGGCCGATCTGATGGCCGAGGGCGTCCCGGCCGATTCCGAGGCGGCCATGGACACGGCCGAGGAGCACCGCCGCTTCATCTCGGGCACCTACTACGACTGCTCGCACGAGATGCACACCGGCCTGGGCGAGATGTACGTCGCCGACCCCCGCTTCACCGCGACGTACGAGAAGATCCGGCCGGGGCTCGCCGCCTACCTGCGGGACGCGATCGTGGCCAACGCCGCCCGTCCGCGCCCCTGACCACACAGATTGGTCCCAGGGCGGGCGCGGGGGCACCCTGGACGAGCGAGTGGAACCCAGGGGGGTGACCATGCGTTGATAGCTTTGGTCACCCCCCTATGGGTCCCCACCCACAGGTCCATCTTGTCTCTCATCCCCCAGGAGCCCGGAACCGTGACGACGATCGCCCTCGGACCGAGCTGGCTGGACCCCGATTACCTGCTCGACTCGTTCGGCATCTGGGGCCTGCTCGTGATCGTGTTCGCCGAGTCGGGCCTCCTCATCGGCTTCTTCCTGCCGGGTGACTCGCTGCTGTTCACCGCCGGCATGCTGATCACCGCCAAGACGCTGGACTTCCCGCTGTGGCTGGCCATCGTGCTGATCTGCGCCGCGGCCGTCCTGGGCGACCAGGCAGGGTACATGTTCGGCAAGAAGGTGGGCCCCGCCCTCTTCAAACGGCCGGACTCCCGCCTGTTCAAGCAGGAGAACGTCACCAAGGCCCACGAGTTCTTCGAGAAGCACGGCCCGAAGTCCCTGATCCTGGCCCGCTTCGTGCCGATCGTGCGCACCTTCACGCCGATCATCGCCGGCGTCAGCGGCATGAAGTACCGCACGTTCCTCATCTTCAACGTCGTCGGCGGCATCCTGTGGGGAGCGGGCGTCACCCTCCTCGGCTCCTGGCTCGGCCAGATCGACTTCGTCCGCAAGAACATCGAGGCGATGCTGATCCTCATCGTCCTCGTCTCGGTGCTTCCGATCATCATCGAGCTGCTGAAGGCCCGTAAGGCGAAGAAGAACCGGACCGAACAGCCCCCGGCCGCCCCGGTCATGGACGACGCGACGACCCAGCTCCGCCGTGTCCCCTCCGCCGACCAGAACCAGTCCCACCCCCAGCAGGCCCCGCACCAGCAGCAGTACGACCGGAACCAGGGCTACGACAGCCAGGGTTACCAAGGGCAGCAGGGCCACCAGGGCTATCCGAACCAGGATTACGGCAACGGCGGCCACCAGGACTACGGCTACCAGCAGCCTCCACAGCAGCCGTACGCCCCGCAGTACCCCCAGGGCAACCAGTACCCCCATGACCAGAACCAGGGCTACCAGGGCCAGAACTACCCGCAGTACTGACGCACTCCACTCCGGCACCGGCGCCCCCGCACCTCGGGGGCGCCGGTGTTCTCGCGCCCTGCCCCGAGCCGCCGGGCGCTCAGAATCCCCTGGTCCTCTTCGCGGCCTTGCGGCCCGCCCGTGCCGCCCCCGGCAGGAACAGCCGGAACAGCTCCGACCCCAGGTTCACGCCGATGGCGATCGCCATGGCCAGCGCCGCCGCCTTGGTCAGGGACACGAGCCCCGCGTCCACGTCGTTCTGCGCGAACGCCAGCAGCCCGAAGTACGTCGCCGAGCCGGGCAGCAACGGTCCGATCGCCGCCGTCGTGTAGGGGAGTGCCGACGCGAACCGGTACCGGGACAGCAACTGCCCGAACAGCCCCACGACCCCCGCGGCCACCGCCGTGGACGCGACCGGCGAGATGCCGCCCGCGTAGTGCATCGCCCCGTACACCGACCAGGCCACGCCCCCGTTGAGGGTCACCGCCAGCACGGTGGATCGTTCCTGCTGGAGCAGGACCGCGAAGGTCAGCGACAGCAGCATCGACGCGACGAGCTGCACCACGGGCCGCTCGGCGGTGCTCAGCTCCGCGTCCGGGTTCAGCTGGGCCCCCAGGCTCACCCCGAAGTACAGGACGAGCAGCACGCCCACCACGATGCCCACGAAGAGGTACATGACCTCCAGCAGCCGGGCGGAGGCGGTGATGTAGAAACCGGTCAGCCCGTCCTGGACGCCCGCGACGAGCGCCCGCCCGGGCAGCAGGGCGAAGAGCCCACCGGTGATGACGGCGGCGGCCTCCACGTCCACGTGGGCCACGGTCAGCGTCACCCCGATCGCGGCCGGGGGCATCGCCGCCACCAGGAACTGGTAGAACTCCGGCAGCCCTCGCCCCGAGCACACCCACGCCAGCCGGTCGCCCAGCATGGCCCCCAGCGCGGCTGCCACGAACACGACGACGCCACCGCCGACCAGCGTGGACGCGGCGCCCGCCAGCAGCCCGCTGGAGGCCGTCAGCACCCAGCCGGGGTAAGGGTGCCGGTTGCGTCGTATCTCCGCGAGCCGCCGGTACGCCTCCTCCAGCGAGATCACGTTCTCCGGGTCGCTGAGATCGTCCACCAGCCGGAAGACGGCCGCGAGCCGCGTGTAGTCGGTGGCCCGACGCCGTACGATCCGCGAGGCGGTGACCGGGTCGTCCACGAGTGAGGGCTGATGGGTCACCGACAGCTGGGTGAAGGTCACCGTCGGCTCGCAGCGGTCCAGCCCGTAGGACCGGCAGACCGCGAACATCGCCGCCTCCACGTCCTCCGCGCCCTCACCGCCCGCGAGCAGCAGCTCCCCGATACGCAGCGTCAGGTCGAGCACCCGCGGCACGGCGGGCCCCGACTCGCCCTCCGCCCGCACCGGCTCCGGCGCGGGCCGCTCCGCCACCGGCATCCGCAGCATCGTCCGCATCCGGTCCTGCCACGGCGCGTCCTTGGTCAGGCTGACCGCCGGTATTCCGGTGGCCGGTGTGAACGCGGGCGGCGCGTGCTTCGCCCGGTACGTCCGCGGCGTGCTGAACGCCGACCCCTCCTGCTCCCCGGCCACCGGCTCGGGCGGCGTGAGCCCCCGCGGGAGGGCGAACTCCGAGGTCGTCTGCGACTCCGGCTCCACGGCGGCCGGCGGCACGTCCAGCCCGGCGGGAATCGCGAACTCGGACGTCACCGACGACTCGCCGTCGATCGCCGGAACCGGACCCGCCTGCCCCGCCGCTCTCACGGCGGCAAAGGTGCTGCCCACCTCGTCCGACACCGGCTTGCGGTCCTCGCGTCCCGTCACTCCCACTCCGCGGCGCTCCCTGTACGACAGCTCCCGTACGCCTCAGTATGCGCGGCGCCGGACACCGCTACGCGAACGGGCCACGCGTCCCGCAAGGGGACACGCGGCCCGTTCGGTTCAACGGCCTGCAACGCCGGGAGGTCAGTGACCGCCCTGCTCCTTGAAGCGCTTGTACGACTTCTCGACCTCGGCCTCGGCGTCGGCGCGGCCGACCCAGTCGGCGCCCTCGACGGACTTGCCGGGCTCCAGGTCCTTGTAGACCTCGAAGAAGTGCTGGATCTCCAGGCGGTCGAACTCCGAGACGTGGTGGATGTCACGCAGGTGCTCCACGCGCGGGTCGGAGGCCGGGACGCACAGCAGCTTGTCGTCGCCGCCGGCCTCGTCGGTCATCCGGAACATGCCGATGGCGCGGCACTTGATGAGGCAGCCGGGGAAGGTCGGCTCCTCCAGGATGACCAGCGCGTCCAGCGGGTCGCCGTCCTCGCCGAGCGTGTTCTCGACGAAGCCGTAGTCGGCCGGGTAGCTGGTCGAGGTGAAGAGCCGACGGTCCAGGCGGATCCGACCGGTCTCGTGGTCCACCTCGTACTTGTTCCGCGAACCCTTCGGAATCTCGATCGTGACGTCGAACTCCACCGGTGGCTCCTCCATGATCAACACATAGTTCTGGTGGTTAAGTGTCCCTCACGCAGGTGTGTGATCGCGAAAGGGGCTGGTGGTCGTGCCCGAGCCGAAGGTCTGGCGGGCCGCGAGACCGCATGTGGTGCGGGTCGCGCGCGCCGTGAAACCGGGGGTCGTGCGGATGACGCACGCCGTGAAACCCGGTGCCGCGCGCGTCGCACAGGTGGTGAAACCCGGTGTCGTACGCGTCACGAGCGCCGTCGGCGCGCGCTCTTCGCGACTCGCGGGGAGCGCGAAGAACCTCACGAACCTCCAGCTCACCGCAGGTGCTGCCACCCTCGGGCTGGTGCTCTCGGCCGGCGCCGTCTTCGCCGCCGGGCCCTGGGACTCCACCGGCCAGCGTACGGCCGAGCGCGACTGGGCCGCATCGCACGGTCACGAGGGTGGCGCAGATCACGGACGTAGTTCCGGTACGTCGTCCGGGGCGGCCCAGGGGGCGCCCAAGCCCGCGCCGAGCGCCCCCTCCGTCCTGACCGGCCTCGGCGGCGCCTCCGACGCGGACTCCGCACCCGGCGGCGACGCCCTCGCCGCCGTCCTGGACCCGCTCCTCGACGCTCCGGCGCTCGGCCCCCGCCGCGCGGCCGCCGTCGTCGACGTGAAGACCGGCGAGCTGCTGTACGGCAAGGGCGCCGACGGCGCCCTGACGCCCGCCTCCACCACCAAGATCGCCACAGGTGCCGCCGCCCTCTCGGCGGCCGGCCCGGACCACCGCATCGAGACCCGCGTCGCCCTGGAGCCGGGCTCCGACGAGATCGTCCTCGTCGGCGGCGGCGACCCCACCCTGACGGCCCACAAGGACGCCGACGGCTACGCGAGCCTGCGCACCCTCGCCGACCGGACGGCCGCCGCTCTGGCCAGGCGTCACCTGAAGGAGATCACGCTCACCTACGACACCTCCCTCTACGACGGGCCGGAGATCCACACCATCGGCCGCGACGACAACCTCGCCCCCGTCACCGCCCTCATGGTCGACGAGGCACGCCTGAACGACTCCACGAGCGGCACGGCCGCCCGCAGCCCCGACCCGGCGGCGGACGCCACCCGCGCCTTCGCGGACCTCCTCGAGGACCGCGGCGTCGAGGTGACGAAGAGCCCCACCGCGGGACCCGTCACGGCGTCCCGGAAGGCCGAGTCGATCGCCTCCGTCTCCTCGGCGCCCCTGTCCACCCTGGTCGAACGCATGCTCACCCACAGCGACAACGACATCGCCGAGGCCCTGGCCCGCCAGGTCGCCCTCGCCACCGGGGAACCGGCCAGCTTCGAGGGCGGCGGCGCGGCGATCAAGAAGGAGCTGAAGAAGCTCGAACTCCCCCTCGGCGACGTCGCCTTCGCCGACGGCAGCGGTCTGAGCCGAGGCGACCGGCTGACCCCGGCCCTCCTCACCTCGCTCCTCGCCGCCGCAGCGTCTCCCTCCCACCCCGAACTCCGCCCGGTACTCACCGGTCTGCCCGTGGCCGGCTTCACCGGCACCCTCCGCACCCGCTACCCCGCCGACTCCACCGGCACCGGCGTCGTCCGCGCCAAGACCGGCACCCTGACCGGCGTCAACACCCTGGCCGGCACCGTCGTCGACGCCGACGGCCGCCTCCTGACCTTCGCCTTCATGGCCACGGAGACGACCAACCGCGACGCGGCCCAGGCCGCCCTGGACACGGCGGCATCGGCCCTGGCGACCTGCGGCTGCCGCTGACCCCTCCGCGAAGGGCCGCGGACCCCGAGAGGGGCGCGGGGAACCTGGCGGGCAACCCCACGCACCTGTACTCGCCGAACTCGGAGAACCACCCCCGCCCCTCGCGCGGCCTGCCCCAAGCCGCAGCGCTCCCGTACGGTTGACAACATGACGCGCATCGGTGGTGCCGAGATGGTCGACTGGAATCTCGCGGTGGCGACCGCGACCCGGCTCGTACGGCCGGGCCCCGAGGTGAGCCGCGACGAGGCCAGGGCCATCGTCGCCGAGCTGCGCCGACACGCGAAGGCGTCGGAGGAGCACGTCCGCGCGTTCACGCGGATGCTCCCCGACGAGGCCGACGACACACCCGTCCTCGTCGTCGACCGCCCGGGCTGGGTCCGGGCGAACGTCGCCGGGTTCCGGGAACTGCTCAAACCGTTGCTGGAGAAGATGCAGGAACGTCGCAGCGGCACCCCCGGCGGTGCCGTGCTGGGCGCGGTGGGCGGCAAGGTCACCGGCGTGGAACTCGGCATGCTGCTGTCGTTCCTGGCCTCCCGGGTCCTCGGCCAGTACGAGACGTTCGCCCCGGCCAGCCGGGAACTGCCCGCGGGCGAGAACGGCGGCGGCCGGCTGCTGCTGGTCGCCCCGAACATCGTCCACGTCGAGCGCGAACTCGACGTGCAGCCCCACGACTTCCGCCTCTGGGTCTGCCTCCATGAGGAGACCCACCGGACCCAGTTCACGGCCGTCCCCTGGCTGCGCGACCACCTCGAGGGTGAAATCCAGTCTTTCTTGCAGGAGACCGAGGTCGACCCCATGACGGTCCTGGAGCGCATCCGGGAGGCCGCCCAGTCACTCGCCGGGGGTCGTCCCGAAGGGGAGGTCGGCGACGACGGTCACTCGATCGTGGAGTTGGTGCAGACGCCCGCCCAGCGCGAGATCCTCGGCCGCCTCACCGCTGTCATGTCCCTCCTGGAGGGCCACGCCGACTTCGTCATGGACGGCGTGGGCCCCGCGGTAGTCCCCTCCGTCTCCGAGATCCGCGAGAAGTTCCAGCAGCGACGGGCCAAGGGCGCCTCACGACTGGACCTCGCCCTGCGCAAGCTGCTCGGTCTGGATGCCAAACTGAGGCAGTACCGGGACGGTGAACGGTTCGTACGGGCAGTCGTCGAACAGGTCGGCATGGACGGTTTCAACCGCGTGTGGACCTCGCCGAACACCCTGCCGACCAAGGCGGAGATCGCCAAACCGGCGGACTGGGTCGCGCGGGTGCACCGCAAGGCGGAGTCGTGAGCCACGCGTGAGCGTGGTGAACGAATCCGGCCGACGGCAGGCGAACGCCTCTCCAATCACCCGTCCGAGGGACCGTGAGCCATGGGTAGGCGTGCAATGCTCGGGGAACGGCCCGGTTCTGTCACCATCTACACACTCTGAGTGACCGAGCTCGGCCTCACCCCCCGACAATTTCGTGAAGGGAACCGGACATGGGTCCCCACCCCGCGGTCGCGGCGATACGCCTGGCGGTGCGCCGCGTACTCCACGACGTCCTCACCGAACACCACACGAACACCACCCGTCGCACGCCCGCCTGCGCGACCCCGGGCGCGCCACCCCTCACCGGCGCACCACCGGCGTCCGCGCTCCCCACGGCCGTACCCCCCGAGGCCGTGCCCGCCTTCCCGCCGCTCGTGCTCGTCGCCTGTTCCGGCGGCGCCGACTCCATGGCCCTCGCCTCCGCCCTCGCCTTCGAGGCGCCCAGGCTCGGCATCCGCGCCGGCGGCGTCACCGTCGACCACGGACTGCAGCCCGGCTCCGATCTGCGCGCCGAGGAAGTCGTCCTGCGCCTGCGTGAACTCGGCCTCGACCCCGCCGAGTCCGTCACCGTCACCGTCGGCCGCGACGGCGGTCCCGAAGCCGCCGCCCGCGACGCCCGCTACGCCGCCCTGGACGCCGCCCTCGACCGCCATGGCGCCGCCGCCGTCCTCCTCGGCCACACCCGCGACGACCAAGCCGAAACCGTCCTCCTCGGTCTCGCCCGGGGTTCCGGCACCCGCTCCCTGTCCGGCATGGCCGCGGTCTCGGGGGCCGACGGCCGGTACCGCCGCCCCTTCCTCGAACTGGACCGCCAGACCGCCCGCAAGGCCTGCATGGTCCAGTCCCTCCCCGTCTGGGACGATCCTCACAACGCCGATCCCGCCTACACCCGATCCCGGCTCCGCCACGAGGGCCTGCCCGCCCTGGAGAAGGCCCTCGGCAAGGGCGTCGTCGAAGCACTCGCCCGCACGGCCCAGCTCTCCCGCGACGACGCCGACGCCCTCGACGCCTGGGCCCGCCAGGCCGAAGCCTCCGTCCGCGACGCCACGGGCCTGCTGGAGTGCGCCAAGCTCTACGCACTGCCCCCCGCCGTACGCCGCCGCATCCTGCGCCGCGCCGCCATCGAGGCCGGTGCCCCGGCCGGTTCCCTCTTCGCCCGCCACATCGAGGAGATCGACCGGCTCATCACCGGATGGCGCGGCCAGGGAGCCATCAATCTCCCCGGCCGGGTCGTCGCTCAGCGTCAGGGTGGCAGACTGGTGATTCGGCAAGGCTGAAACCGGACGCCGAAGGGGCCCCTCACCGGGCCCCGGGACCCCCAGGGGGAAAGCGTCCGGCGGCGGCCCTGGGACGACCGAAAGTGATGCGGGTGGACGCGAAAGACATGGGTGCCGACCTCAAGCAGGTGCTCATCACCAAGGAAGAGATCGACGCGAAGCTGGCCGAGCTGGCCGCGAAGATCGACGCGGAGTACGCGGGCAAGGACCTGCTCATCGTCGGCGTGCTCAAGGGCGCGGTGATGGTCATGGCGGACCTCGCGCGGGCGCTGTCCACCCCGGTCACCATGGACTGGATGGCCGTGTCCTCCTACGGCGCGGGCACCCAGTCCTCCGGCGTGGTGCGGATCCTCAAGGACCTCGACACCGACATCAAGGGCAAGCACGTCCTGATCGTCGAGGACATCATCGACTCCGGCCTGACCCTGTCCTGGCTGATCTCCAACCTCGGCTCCCGCGAGCCCGCCTCCCTCAAGGTGTGCACCCTGCTGCGCAAGCCCGAGGCCGCCAAGGTCGCCATCGACGTCGAATGGGTCGGCTTCGACATTCCCAACGAGTTCGTCGTCGGCTACGGCCTCGACTACGCCGAGAAGTACCGCAACCTCCCGTTCGTCGGTACGCTCGCGCCCCACGTCTACGGCGGCTGACACACCCCCGTCACGAACGCGGGGCAGTCTTACTGAGACGCTCGGGAACCCCAGCGGGTTTCAAGCCGTTGGAGCATGCGAGGACGGGGTGCCATCGGTCCTACGCGGCTTCGGGTGACAATGCTGGGGTACCGTCCGAAGAACAGTCTTTATCAAACTCACTATGGCAGGAGGGACGGGGCGGCACCGCTCCGTATGGATGGACGTGAAGCGATACTTCCGTGGGCCAGTCATGTGGATCGTGCTGGCCGTCCTTGCCGTGGTCGTGTTGATGCAGGTCGTCGGCTCGTCCGGCGGCTACAAGACGGTGGACACCGGCCAGGTCGTCCAGGCGATCAATGACAACAAGGTCCAAGAGGCCAAGCTGACCACCGGCGAAGAGCAGATCATCAAGATCCAGCTCAAGGACGGCGAGAAGATCGAGGGCGGCTCGAAGATCCAGGCGAGCTACATCGGCGACCAGGGTGTGACCCTCGCCAACACCCTGCAGGACAAGTTCCAGAACAAGCAGATCCCCGACGGCTACACGGTCTCCCCGACCAAGCAGAACGCTTTCGTCGGCATCCTGCTGTCCCTGCTCCCCTTCGTCCTCATCGTCGTCGTCTTCCTGTTCCTGATGAACCAGATGCAGGGCGGCGGCTCCCGAGTGATGAACTTCGGGAAGTCCAAGGCCAAGCTCATCACCAAGGACACGCCGAAGACCACCTTCGCCGACGTCGCCGGCGCGGACGAGGCCGTCGAGGAACTCCACGAGATCAAGGAATTCCTCCAGGAGCCCGCCAAGTTCCAGGCCGTCGGCGCCAAGATCCCCAAGGGCGTCCTGCTCTACGGCCCGCCCGGTACCGGTAAGACGCTCCTCGCGCGCGCCGTCGCCGGTGAGGCCGGAGTCCCCTTCTACTCGATCTCCGGTTCCGACTTCGTCGAGATGTTCGTCGGTGTCGGCGCCTCCCGGGTCCGCGACCTCTTCGAGCAGGCCAAGGCGAACGCCCCCGCGATCGTCTTCGTCGACGAGATCGACGCGGTCGGCCGCCACCGCGGCGCCGGCCTCGGTGGCGGACACGACGAGCGCGAGCAGACCCTGAACCAGCTCCTCGTCGAGATGGACGGCTTCGACGTCAAGGGCGGCGTGATCCTCATCGCCGCGACGAACCGCCCCGACATCCTCGACCCGGCGCTGCTGCGCCCCGGCCGCTTCGACCGGCAGATCGCCGTCGACCGCCCGGACATGCAGGGCCGCCTGGAGATCCTCAAGGTCCACCAGAAGGGCAAGCCGGTCGCGCCCGACGTCGACCTGTCCGCCGTCGCCCGCCGCACCCCCGGCATGACGGGTGCCGATCTCTCCAACGTCCTGAACGAGGCCGCCCTGCTGACGGCCCGCAGCGACAAGAAGCTGATCGACAACCAGATGCTGGACGAGGCGATCGACCGAGTGGTCGCGGGCCCGCAGAAGCGGACCCGGATCATGTCGGACAAGGAGAAGAAGATCACCGCGTACCACGAGGGCGGCCACGCCCTGGTCGCGGCGGCCTCGCCGAACTCCGACCCGGTCCACAAGATCACGATCCTGTCCCGGGGCCGTGCCCTCGGCTACACGATGGTCCTGCCGGACGAGGACAAGTACTCGACCACCCGCAACGAGATGCTCGACCAGCTCGGGTACATGCTGGGCGGCCGTGCCGCCGAGGAACTGGTCTTCCACGACCCGACCACCGGCGCCGCGAACGACATCGAGAAGGCCACCAACCTGGCCCGCGCGATGGTCACCCAGTACGGCATGACCGAGCGTCTCGGCGCCATCAAGTTCGGCGGCGACAACACCGAGCCGTTCCTCGGCCGTGAGATGGCTCACCAGCGCGACTACTCGGAAGAGGTCGCCGCGCTCGTGGACGAAGAGGTCAAGAAGCTCATCGAGAACGCGCACAACGAGGCCTGGGAGATCCTGGTCGAGAACCGCGACGTCCTCGACAACCTGGTGCTCCAGCTGCTGGAGAAGGAGACGCTGGGCAAGGAGGAGATCGCCGAGATCTTCGCCCCCATCGTCAAGCGCCCGCCCCGGCCCGCCTGGACCGGCTCCTCCCGCCGCACCCCCTCCACCCGTCCGCCGGTGCTCTCCCCGAAGGAGCTCGCACTGACGAACGGCGCCAACGGCGCGACGCCGGCGATCACCGCCAAGTCCACCGTCGAGGCGACCCCGGAGGAGCGTCCGGAGAGCTGACGCCCAGCCGATGGGATCCGGCCACCGGAAGCCACCGCTCCCGGCCGCGGCCGCCTCACCAGGCCCGGAATGAATGCCGCGCCCCCCAGGTTTTAGCCTGGGGGGCGCGGCATTGCCATATGGCCGTAAACAGACGCGTCAGCCGCACGCGTCACAGGCTGCAGGAGCGAGGCACCACATGACCGACCCCGTGACGCTGGACGGCGAGGGCACCATCGGCGAGTTCGACGAGAAGCGCGCCGAGAACGCCGTACGAGAGCTGCTGATCGCGGTCGGGGAGGACCCGGACCGGGAGGGGCTCAGAGATACGCCTGCGCGGGTGGCGCGGGCGTACAAGGAGCTCCTGGCGGGACTCAGGCAGACGCCCGAGGATGTTCTGACGACGACGTTCGACCTGGGGCACGACGAGATGATCCTGGTGAAGGACATCGAAATCGTGAGCCTGTGTGAACATCACCTGCTGCCGTTCCACGGCGTGGCGCACATCGGGTACATCCCGGCCGAGACGGGGAAGATCACCGGGCTGTCGAAGCTGGCGCGGCTCGTCGAGGTGTTCGCTCGTCGACCGCAGGTGCAGGAACGACTCACCACGCAGATCGCCGACTCACTCGTGCGCATTCTTGAGGCGCGCGGCGCCATCGTGGTCATCGAGGCGGAGCACATGTGCATGTCGGTGCGCGGCATCCGCAAGCCGGGTGCCAAGACCACGACGTCGGCGGTGCGTGGGCAGCTCCGGGACGCCACGACCCGTGCGGAGGCGATGAGCCTGATACTGGCGCGCTGACCCGCCGGACCGTCGGTCGGCTACGCGGCCCGCGCCGCGCCCCCGTTGGTGTCGTCGTCCTCCGGGAGCTTGCACACCCGCTCCAGGAAGAAGGCGGCCGCTATGACGCCGATGCCCGCGAGGACGGAGAAGCCGGCGTAGATGGCCTGGTCACGGCGGGCCGGGATCTCCAGGGACTCCAGGAGGAAGACCCCCACACCGCCGTACATGCCGCAGACGAGGGCGGCGACGAGAGCGCTGGCCTGGCCGAAGACGACGGCGCGGGCGGCCATCAGGGGGTCGACCCCCTTGGCGTCCGGCTGCCGCTCCCGCTGGGCCTTGAGGCGGCTGCGGATGGAGAGCGCCGTGGCGGTGAGGACGGCGGCGATCAGGGCGAGGACGATGGGCGCGGCCAGCGGGACGCTGGGCAGGGTGCCCACCGAGTTCCACAGCCGGGCCCCGGCCCAGGACAGCACCCCCGCCACGACGAACACCGTGGCCAGCGTCCTGATGCGCAGCTCTTTCACGATGCCCTTTCGACGAGTCTGGTGGTCCACGGACACCGGGATCCGCGGGCGTCGGACGGCCGGTCCGAGCCCCGGTCCCGGCGGCGTCGGGTGAGGATCCCGACCTGGTAGACCTTAACGACTACGCGGGCAGGTGGAGTTCCAGGTCGGCGCGGGGCGACACGCCTTCGCGGGTGAGACCGTCGAGGAGCTGGGCCACCGTGCCGTGGCCGGCGAGCAGTGCTTGGGGCTCCACGTCGTGCCAGGGCGCGAGGACGAAGGCCCGCTCATGGGCGCGCGGGTGGGGCAGGGTCAGTGCGGGGTCGTCGGAGACCACGTCGGCGTAGGCGACGATGTCCACGTCGAGTGTGCGCGGTCCCCACCGCTCGTCGCGGACCCGGTGGAAGGCCTCCTCGACGGCCTGGGCGCGCTCCAGGAGGGACGACGGGGGCAGGGTGGTCTTCAGGACGACGACCGCGTTGAAGTACGCGGGCTGGCTGCCGGGCGCGACGCCCCAGGGCTCCGTCTCGTACACCGGGGACACGGCCTTGATACGGACGCCGGGTGTGTCCTCCAGCGCGTCGATGGCGCCCTGGAGGTTCTCCAGGCGGTTGCCCAGGTTGGAGCCGAGGGAGATCACGGCGCGGCGGGGGTTCTGGAGGGTCGTGTCGGCATCGTCCACCTTCTGCACCACGGCGGCGGGCACCGGCTGTACGGTCGGGTCGCTCTGACCCCGGGTGAAGAACGCGGTCATACTCGGCTCCGGGTGATGGTGACGGTCACGTCGTCGAAGGGGACGGTGATCGGGGCGTTCGGTTTGTGGACGCTCACCTCGACCTCCTGGACCCCCTCGTGCCCGAGGCACGCCCGGGCGATGCGCTCGGCGAGGGTCTCGATGAGGTTCACGGGCTCGCCCTCGACGATGCCCACGACCTCCTCCGCCACGATCCCGTAGTGCACGGTCTTCGCCAGGTCGTCGGCGGCTGCGGCCGGCCGGGTGTCCAGGCCCAGCGTGAGGTCCACGACGAAGGTCTGGCCCTCCTCGCGTTCGTGCGGGAACACCCCGTGGTACCCGCGGGCCTTCAGGCCGCGCAGCGCGACACGATCCACGCGAATCACTCCTGCAATCGTCGGTATCGGCCGGTGCCTTCCGGGTGTGATCGGCACACCGGCCACCTCGAATCTACCTGCGGGCACGGACAGCGCCTGCCCCGGGAAGGCGGCGCCCACTCCACGTGGGGAAGGGTTCACCGGGCGTTTCCCGCAGGGAACACCATGGCCCACGGTCAGGGCGCCGCCCATACCCGCACGGCAGTGTTCCCCGTCACGTCACGGCCGGTCCGGCAGCGCCCCCCTCTCAGGAGGGTGACTCCTCGCTGTCGTCGTCGGAGGATTCGGTGAGGACGGGAGAGGCGTGGTGCGACCAGATCCGCCAGCCGTCCGCCGTACGGCGGAACACGTTCGTGGCGACGACCAGCTGTCCGACGAGCGGCCCCAGCTCGTCGCTGCCGTCCGGCGCCGGGGCGCCGCTGAGGATGTTCTCGGTGCAGGTGACCAGCGCGGTGTCCCCGGTGACCGAGACATGGACGTCGGTGAGGAAGAACTGGATGTACTCGGTGTTCGCCATGATCAGCGCGTACGACCGCAGCACCTCGCCGCGGCCGGTGAGCACCGGCCAGCCGGGGTGCACGCAGGAGATCACGCCGGTCTCGGCGGGGTCGTGGTACTCCTCGTCCACGCCCAGGTCGGCGGGGTCCAGCCAGAGCGAGGAGAGCGTCTCGAAGTCGCCCTGCTCCATCGCCTCGTAGAAGGCCGTGTTGGCGAGTTCCACCTGCTCGACGTCCGTGTGGGCCGAACTCACCGCTCCCGGGCTCCTTCGATCGCGCGGGCGACGCGGACGGCGTCGGCGGTGGCGCGCACCTCGTGCACGCGGACGGCCCAGGCGCCCTGCTGGGCGGCGATGGCCGAGACGGCGGCGGTGGCGGCGTCGCGTTCGCGCGCGGGCGGCGGGGAGCCCTCGGGGCCGGCCAGCACGCGCCCGAGGAACCTCTTGCGGGAGGCGGCGACGAGCAGGGGATGGCCGATCCCGTGCAGCCGGTCGAGGTGGGCGAGGAGGGCGAGATCGTGCTCGGCGTCCTTGGAGAAGCCGAGCCCGGGGTCGACGATGACGCGGTCGGGGGCGACACCGCCCTCCAGCACCGCCTCCACGCGCGCGTGCAGTTCGTTCACCACCTCGGCGACGACGTCGTCGTACACGCCCCTGACGTTGCCGCCCTCCAGGAAGCCGCGCCAGTGCATGACCACGAAGGGGGCGCCGGCGTCGGCGACGACCGGGATCATCGCGGGGTCGGCGAGACCGCCGCTGACGTCGTTGACGAGGGCCGCACCGGCCGCGAGCGCCTGCTCGGCGACGGAGGCGCGCACGGTGTCCACGGAGACGGTGACGCCTTCGGAGGCCAGGCCCCGTACGACGGGGACGACCCGCCGCAGTTCCTCCGCCTCGTCGACGCGGGTGGCGCCGGGTCGGGTGGACTCACCGCCCACGTCGACCAGGTCGGCGCCCTCCGCGACCAGTTCGAGGCCGTGCTTGACGGCCGCCGTGGTGTCGAACCAGCGGCCGCCGTCGGAGAAGGAGTCCGGGGTGACGTTCACCACGCCCATGACCGCGCAGCGGTCCCACAGGGGCATACCAGCCACTCGGCCGCGCCGGTTCAGCTCGCTCATGCGACAAGCGTAGGCCCCCTGGGGCGCGGCCGGTGCTCCGCCGCCCGCGGGCGGCGGCGGGGCGGTCGAGGGAGCCTCCGGGCCATCGGGCGGGGGCGATTGTGGACCTGAGCGAGAGCCCCTGGGCACGGGTGGTGGGGCTCTCGCTCAGGCTGTTCGGGGTGGGTCAGGCCGCCTGGGCGGTTCGCTCGCTCAGGTCGTGGTCCCGTCCCGCGTGGGCGCAAGGGGCCGGGGGCCTGGGCCGGCGGCGCAGGACGCGGGGGAGGGCCAGGTTGACGAAGCCTTCGGCCTGCATGGCGGCGAGGCCGATGCGGGGGAGGTCGCGGGAGGCGGCGTAGACGACGAAGCGGGGTTCCCAGCGGGGGCGGAACTTGGCGTTGAACTTGTACAGCGACTCGATCTGGAACCAGCGGGAGAGGAAGACGAGCAGGCCGCGCCAGGCACGCAGGACGGGGCCGGCGCCGATCTTCTCGCCGCGGGCGAGGGCCGAACGGAACATCGCGAAGTTCAGGGAGACGCGCTGGACGCCCAGGCGCGGGGCGGCCTGGAGGGCCGCGACGATGAGGAGTTCGTTCATGCCGGGGTCGGCGGAGCGGTCACGGCGCATCAGGTCCAGTGAGGCGCCGTCGGGGCCCCAGGGCACGAAGTGGAGGACGGCCTTCAGGTCGCCGTAGGGGCCCGGGGTCTCGTCGGCCTTGTGGGCGGTGGCGATCAGGCAGTCGCCGTCGTCCGGGTCGCCGATGCGGCCGAGGGCCATGGAGAAGCCGCGTTCGGTGTCGGTGCCCCGCCAGTCCTCGGCGGCGCGGCGGATCCGGTCCAGCTCGGCCTCACCGAGGTCACGGACGCGCCGTACCCGGGTTTCGTAACCGAGGCGCTCGATGCGCTTCACCATTTGACGCACGTTGCGCATCGCGCGTCCGGCGAGCGAGAAATCCGCGACGTCCACCACCGCCTCGTCGCCCAGTTCGAGGGCGTCGAGTCCGGTCTCCCGGGTCCAGACCTCGGCGCCGGTCTCGGAGCAGCCCATGACGGCGGGGGTCCAGGAGTGGGCCTTGGCCTCGTCCATGAAGCGTTCGATGGCGCCGGGCCAGGCCTCGACGTCGCCGATCGGGTCGCCGCTGGCGAGCATCACACCGGAGACCACGCGGTAGGTGACCGCCGCCTTGCCGCTCGGCGAGAACACGACCGCCTTGTCGCGGCGCAGGGCGAAGTGGCCGAGGGAGTCACGGCCGCCGTGCCTGGCCAGCAGGGCGCGCAGTCGGGCCTCGTCGTCGGAGGTGAGGCGGGCCGCCGGGTGCTCGGGGCGGAAGGCGAGGTAGATGGTGGTGATGGCGGTCAGCAGGCCGAGGGCGCCGAGGGAGAAGGCGACCGTCCAGGACGTGTTGCCGGCGTAGGCGACCGGACCCTCGAAGCCGAAGAGGCCGTAGATGACGTGTTCGAGGCGGTCGGCCAGGCTCGGATTGCCCACCATGCGCCCCGGGTGGGCGCTGACGACCATCAGGCCGAGGAGGATGGAACCGGTGCCCATCAGCATGAAGTTGGCGAGGGCCCGCCAGCGGCTGGTGGGGTCGGGCAGGGCGCGGAACTCGTCGCGGTGGCGCAGCAGCGGGACGAGCAGCGCCAGGGAGACGAGGGCGCCGACGATCGAGTGGCGGTAGGTGAACTGCGCGATCGCGCCGGCCGGGAGGAGCACGACGGCCGCGCGCCAGGCCCGCCGTTTGCGCCGCCTCAACCCGTGGGCGAGCAGCAGGAGGAGGACCCCCGCGCTCAGCGACAGCGCCGCGGCGAACGGGCCGAGGGCGCCCGGCAGTACCTCGGCCAGCGCGTGCATACGGCTGTGCCGGAAGCGGGGGAACACGCCGGCGGCGATGTCCACGAGTCCGACGAGCGTGCAGGCCCGGGCGACCAGAGCGGGCACCGCCTCGGGGCGCGGCCCGCGCAGCAGACCGCGTACGCGCCGAGCGGCGCTCAGTGGGAGTCGGTCCGAACGGACCGGAACCCCACCCGACATTTCCCCATCTGTCCTGACAGACATCGCATCCCGTAGTTCCGCGAGAGAGCTGGATCCGGTGCCTTTTCCGGCATCCGGCGACATTGCGCCCTCTAGGACGGTGGCTTGGCCATGGAGGTTCACTCTCCATCGGAAAGCTGAACCAAAGGGCAGGGAAAAACGGGGAAAGAAAGAACGGCGGGGGACAACCCGATGGGTCTAACGAGCAACAAGGTGCTGGTGCTGGCGGTGCTGTCCGCCGTGCTGCTGTTCGTCGGCACGGTGTGGCTGTGGCCGAGGCTGGCACGGCGGGGCTGGCGGGCCGTGTGCGGACGGATCGGGGTGCTGCTGGCCACGCAGGTCGCCGTCTTCGCGGCGATCGGGCTCGCCGCGAACCAGGCCTTCGGGTTCTACGCCAGCTGGGCCGACCTCTTCGGCCGGGAGACCGCTCCGGGTGTGGTCGTCGACCACGACGACGCCGAGACCGGGGGCCCGTTGCGTGTCCTCGGCACCCGGAAGGTGAACGTGACGGGCGGCGGGCAGCGCGAGGTCGGCGGCCAGATCCAGAAGGTCGAGATCGTCGGCCGTACCTCACGGATCGCCAGCCCGGCGTACGTCTATCTGCCGCCGGAGTACTTCCAGCCCCGGTACCGCACCCGCAGCTTCCCGGCCGCCGTGGTCCTCACCGGCTACCCGGGCACCGCCGAGGCGCTCATCAAGGGACTGCACTTCCCGCAGACGGCCCACGCGCTGGCCCGCGACGGCGAGGCGCAGCCGATGATCCTGGTCATGCTGCGGCCGACGGTGGCGCCGCCGCGGGACACCGAGTGCGTGGACGTCCCGGGCGGGCCGCAGACCGAGACATTCTTCGCCGAGGACCTGCCGGACGCCGTGGGGCACCATTACCGGGTCGGTGAGAAGCCCGGAAGCTGGGGTGTCGTCGGAGACTCCACCGGCGGGTACTGCGCGCTGAAGCTCGCCGTCCACCACCCCGGTACGTATGCGGCGGGGGCCGGTCTCTCGCCGTACTACAAGGCGCCCCTCGACACGACGACCGGTGATCTCTTCCAGGGGAACAGGACGCTTCAGAACGAGGCCGATCTGTTCTGGTACCTGAAGCACCGGCCGGCGCCCGACACCTCTCTCCTCGTCACCAGCAGCAAGCAGGGAGAGGCCAACTACAAGGCCACGCTGGACTTCATCGCGTTGGCGAAGGAGAAGCGACCGACGCGGATCTCGTCGATCATCCTCGACAGCGGCGGGCACAACTTCAACACCTGGCGCCGGGAGATTCCGGCGACCCTGCAGTGGATCAGCGGACGGCTCAGCGACCGGTGAGGGGCGGGTTCCGAGCCGGCCGGCAATTCCGTGGAAATTGCGCGGGGGCGAAAGAGCGGGATGTGGCCAACGCTTATCTGGAATGACGGGAGTTGATCGAGTAGAGGAGCCGCCGGTGAGCGCAATGGTGCCCTGGTGGTGAGGGAGCTTGTGAAGGCTTGTGAGAGGTGAGAGGGGCGGCTGAGTTTTTGCGGCCCGGGGCACCATGATTCGCCTACGCGCGGTAAGTTTCTGGCCATGCCACGTGGACGTCACCGCCATTCACCGCCTCTGCACAGGCTGCTGCCCCCCACGGCGATCGCAGGCGTCTCGCTCGTCTGCGCCCTCGGGCCCTGGGTGTTCTCCGAGCCGGCGGTGCTCCGGGTCACCGCCGCCGTCGCCGCGGCCACCGCGGCCGTGGGCGCGGCGGTCATGCGCCGCTGGGACGTCGAGGCGGGCAAGCGCGTCGCCGACCTCACGCGCGCGCGGGCGAGCGACGAGTGGCGCCACGAGGAGCGGGTCGCGGAACTGGAGACGGACCTCGAGGAGTCCCGCGAGCTGCGCACCAAGCTGGAGCACAAGCTCCGCGCCAAGCGGGCGGAGTTGGCGAACCTCCGCAACGAACACGCCGCGCTGCTGCGCCGGTACGCCACGGCCGAGACGGAGCGGGCCAGCGCCCTGGAGGGCCGCCGTCTGCTGGAGATCGAGACGACGGTTCCGGAGGGGGCGCGGGAGCTGACGGCCGGTGGCGAGGGTACGGCGGAGACGGCCGGCACCTCCGGTGCGACCGGTCAGGCCGGTACGGCGGATGTGGCTCGCGGCCGTACCGCCGCCCAGGCCTCGCCCGTGCCGCCGCAGGGGGTTCCCGCGGCGGGGGCGCCTTGGGGCGCGCGCGGTGCCGCGGGGGCGGCCGGTGCCGGTGCGGACGGGGACGACGACTTCGATGACGCCGATGACGCCGAGGATGTGCCGGGCGAGGGCGGGAAGCCCGCGTCTGGGGTGTTCTCCCCGGCCGGTTCCTCGCTGTGGCTGCGGGCGAACTCGGCGCTGGAGCGGATCATCACCCAGCGCACGTCGACGAAGGACACGGGGCGTGTCCCGGCCGAGGGGGAGAGCGGGGCCGGGGCGGAGACCGGGTCCATGACCGGTGGGGACACCGTGACGGATGCTGTGGCGGAGGCCGTTGCCGAGGCGGAGGCCGGCGGCGAAGGCGCGGGCGAGACCCAGGTCACGGCGGAGGTGGCGAGCGGCGCCGATGTGAAGAGCGGCGTGGAGGTCGTCGCCGAGGCGGAGGCCGGCGGCGAGGGCCTGGCGGAGGCCGAGGGTCGGCGTGAGGGCGAGGAGCAGGGCCGGGCGGAGGCTGCCGTCGAGGCCGGTCAGCCGGGCGAGTCGGGCGATGCGCCCCAGACCGCCGACGCGTCGGAGTCCGTAGACGTGGCTGTGGACGAGCCCGCCAAAGGGCTTCCGGTGAAGGATGGTTCCGGCAAGGGCGGTTCGCCGGAGGACGACCCGGACGGGCCGAACGGCGGTGGTACCCGGCAGGGACGTTCCGCCGAGACCGACGCGGAGGCGGAGCGGGTTCCGGTCGTGACCTCCGAGGAGGACGACCCGGCGGGGGAAACGGGGGCGGTCGACGGGCATGAGCACGCGGCCGCCGAGCCCGTACCTGCGCCCCCTGTTCCGGCCGCGCCCGTACCCACGCAATCCGAAGTCCCGCCGGAGCTCCCGCTGCCCGCGCTGCCGGTGGTCAGGCCGGCCGGTCACTTCACCGTGCCGACCGCCGTGGCCGTCGTCCCGGCGGCGCCGCAGCGGCGCGCGGCCGTCGAGGGCGGGTTCGACTTCTTCGGCACGCAGAAGGAGGCGGACGTGTTCGAGGCCGTGCAGAACGAGGACCTCGCCGACGTGGTCGGCCAGGAGGCGCTCGCGCTGCACAAGGCCGAGTCCGAGGCGCGGTTCAAGCGCATGGACGAGGCGACCCGCGGGGTCGGCCAGGTCATCGACCTCACGGCTCACGACGAGACGGAACAGATCGACCTCCAGGGGCTGCGGACGGCGGCGTCCTGATCCCGCCCCACCTCACCCGCCCAGCACGCGCGAGGCCGCGCAACCGCGCCGGCCTGGCGCTCCGGACCGGTGCCCGGCGCGGGGCCCTCACGCCATCCACCTGTCCGGCCGTGCCTCCCTGCGTCCCGTCCGGGACCGTTCCGCCTGGGCGTGCAGGAGTGCCGTCGCGTCGGTGGCGTCGCGCAGGCGGGCGGTCACCGTCTTGTTCGCGCCGGTGTCGACATGGACGTCGGCGACGCGCTTGAACCGCTCCCAGGGCCCCTGCGTCAGCCGTACGCTCTGGACCTTGGCGTGCGGGACCAGAGCCAACTGCCGCTTGAGCAGACCCTGCCGTGCGGCGAACACCGTGTCGGTGACGGCGAGCCCGTACCCCTTCCACCACAGCGGCACGCACCACCGCGCCCGCGCCGGCGGCCGTACGAGCGTTTCCGTGTCCGGCACGTGCACCCCCGGCAGCACCCGGGCGATCACCGACTCGGCGACCTCGCGCGGCGCGACCGGTATGAGCACGGAGTTCGAGGAGCCCGCGACGTCCAGTTCGACCCGCACCCAGTCACGCCGCCGCCAGAGCAGCGGCTCGACGACACGTACGGTCTGCACGCGGCCGGGCGGCACCGTCTCGTGGGCGCGGTCGAGGAGCCCGTGGTCGATGCGGAGGCCGTCCGGGGACTCGCCCACCGTCCAGTCGTACTCGCCGACGAACCGGCCCACGCTGCTCGCCCCGGCCGCGCCGAGCAGCGGCAGCGCGGTCGCGAGGACCGTCCACAGGCTCTCCGTGGCGAACCACAGCACCGGGGGCACCACGACCGCCGCCACCAAGGTCCCCCACGTGGCGCCGGTCAGCACCAGGGAAACGGCCAGGACGCGTGGCGGGACCTTCAGCAGCTGCCGTACGGGAGCCTCGCCCACCTCCTGCGCGGTGTCGGGGGCGAAACCGGCGGCACGGGCGAGGAGCTCGGCCCGCAGCGCGCGGGCGGTGCTTTCGCCGAGGTAGGCCAGCTCGTCCTTCTTGTCGGTGCCCACGACGTCGAGTCTGAGTTTCGCGACGCCCGCGATACGGGCCAGCAGGGGCCGGGTGACATCGACGGCCTGGATGCGTTCGAGGCGGATGTGCGCGGTACGGCGGAACAGCAGGCCGGTCCGGATGCGCAGCTCGCTCTCGGTCACCGCGAAGTGGGTGAACCACCAGGTCAGAAAGCCGTACAGGGCGGCGGCCGGCACCAGCACGGCCAGCCCGACCAGGAGGGTGGACGGGTCCAGCCGGGTGAGCTGGCGCTGCGCCCCGTCGGGATCGTGCACCGCCCAGCCGATGACCACCGCCACCGGTGCCCAGGCCCGCCGCAACGGCGTCACCGGATGCAGCCGATGCTCCACGACGGCTCGCTGTTCGGCGGGGTCTCCGGGGTCTGCGCCGCCCGACCGTCCGTCGATGGCCCCCGGCCCGCCAAGCGTCTCCTGATCCACACCGGCCTGCCCTTCGTCGGCGGCTCGTGGATCTCCGGCTGTCTGCTGTTCGTCGGCGGCTCGTGGATCTCCGGCTGTCTGCTGTTCGTCGGCGGCTCGTGGATCTCCGGCTGTCTGCTGTTCGTCGGCGGCTCGTGGATCTCC
>NZ_JBVIDX010000006.1:52417-54681 GCF_055572155.1 Streptomyces sp. NPDC030814 | reverse complement strand
CCGGCTGTCTGCTGTTCGTCGGCGGCTCGCGGACTCCCGGCTGTCTGCTGTTCGTCGGTGGCTCGCGGACTCCCGGCTGTCTGCTGTTCGTCGGCGGCTCGCGGACTCCCGGCTGTCTGCTGTTCGTCGGCGGCTCGCGGACTCCCGGCTGTCTGCTGTTCGTCGGCGGCTCGCGGATCTCCGGCTGTCTGCTGTTCGTCGGCGGCTCGCGGACTCCCGGCCGTCTGCTGTTCGTCGGCGGCCCGTACACCCCCGGCCGCCTGCTGTCCCGGTACGGTCCGCTGCCCGGCCGTCGGGTTCTTCGTACTGCTCACGGCGTCGTCGGCGCCAGGGATCGGCACGGTCACAGCCCCGCCGATCGGGCCTCGCCCAGTTGGGTCAGCCGGTCGCGGAGACGTTCCGCCTCCTCGGGGTCCAGGCCGGGGATACGGGCGTCCGTGGCGGCCGCGGCCGTGTGGAGCTGCACGCTCGCCAGCCCGAAGTGCCGTTCGACCGGCCCGGAGGTCACCTCGACCAACTGCATGCGCCCGTAGGGCACCACGGTCTCCTCACGCCACAGCACACCCCGGCTGATCAGCAGGTCGTCGGCCCGCTCGGCGTACCGCCAGGAGCGCCAGTTGCGCTCCAGCACGGGCCACCCCCACAGCAGCAGGCCCAGCGGCAGCAGCGCGAACGCCGCCCAGCCCGGTCCGGCCAGCCAGCCGAGGAGGACCCCCGTACCGACGGCGATGGGGCCCAGCCACACCACCAGCAGCAGTCGTCTCATCCGCAGCAGCCCGCGCGGCAGTCCCGTCCACTCCGGCTCGCCCTGCGCCCGCTCAGCGCCGTCTTCCAAGGTCCCCGTCTCCATTCCGCCAGCGTACGTACGACAGACTGTGTGCATGACTCCTCCGACGGAGACCAGACAGACGACGGTCGGTATCGGCGGCGCCGCCGAGAGCACGGACATGGTGCTGAACATCGGACCGCAGCACCCGTCCACGCACGGTGTGCTGCGGTTGCGGCTCGTCCTCGACGGCGAGCGCATCACGCACGCGGAGCCGGTGATCGGCTATATGCACCGTGGTGCGGAGAAGCTCTTCGAGGCGCGCGACTACCGCCAGATCATCATGCTCGCCAACCGCCATGACTGGCTCTCCGCCTTCTCGAACGAGCTGGGCGTCGTCCTCGGCGTCGAACGCATGCTCGGCATGGAGGTCCCCGAGCGCGCGGTCTGGATGCGCACGCTCCTCGCGGAGCTGAACCGGGTTCTGAACCACCTGATGTTCCTCGGCTCGTACCCGCTGGAACTCGGCGGCATCACCCCGGTGTTCTACGCGTTCCGGGAGCGCGAGGAACTCCAGAACGTCATGGAGGAGATCTCCGGCGGGCGCATGCACTACATGTTCAACCGCGTCGGCGGCCTCAAGGAGGACCTCCCGGCCGGCTGGACGGCACGCGCGCGTGCCGCCGTCGCGGACGTCCGCTCCCGTATGGGCGTCTTCGACGACCTCGTCCTCGGCAACGAGATCTTCCGGGGGCGTACGCGTGACGTGGGCGTCCTCTCCCCGCAGGCCGTGCACGCGTACGGGGTGAGCGGGCCGATCGCCCGTGCCTCCGGCGTCGACTTCGACCTGCGGCGCGACGAGCCGTATCTGGCGTACGGGGAGCTCCAGGACGTGCTCAAGGTCGTCACCCGCGACGAGGGGGACTGCCTCGCCCGCTTCGAGTGCCTGCTGGAGCAGACCCATGTCTCCCTCGCCCTCGCCGACGCCTGTCTCGACCGTCTCGCCGAGCTGCCGCCCGGGCCGATCAACCAGCGCCTCCCCAAGGTCCTCAAGGCGCCCGAGGGCCACACCTACGCCTGGACCGAGAACCCCCTCGGCATCAACGGCTACTACCTCGTCAGCAAGGGCGAGAAGACTCCGTACCGGCTGAAGCTCCGCTCCGCCTCCTACAACAACATCCAGGCCCTCACCGAACTGCTGCCGGGGACCCTGGTGGCCGACATGGTGGCGATCCTGGGGTCGATGTTCTTCGTGGTGGGGGACATCGACAAGTAGGGGGGCGGCGGCCACAGGTCCGGAAATTCCAGCGGTCCGCCGGCCCCCGGGCCCGGGATTCCCAAGGTCCGCCGGCCCGCGCGCCCGGAATCCGTACTGTCAGGCGTCGGCAAGCCCGGAGTCCGTACTGTCAGGCGTCGGCAAGCCCGGAGTCCGTACTGTCAGGCGTCGGCAAGCCCGGAGTCCGTACTGTCAGGCGTCGGCAAGCCCGGAGTCCCGTAC
>NZ_JBVIDX010000006.1:12556-52323 GCF_055572155.1 Streptomyces sp. NPDC030814 | reverse complement strand
CGTCCTGTCAGGCGTCGTCGGGGCCGTCGCCCCTGAGCGGGTCCGCGATCCCGACCGGCTGGACCAGCCAGCCGAAGTCGCCGAGCCCGCCCGGTGCGGTGAGTTCGGCGGCCTCGCCGGCGCCCGCGAGGGCGCGGACGTAGGCGGTCGGGTCCGTGGTCGCCAGGGACAGGGGCGGCCGGGCGGCGGTGACGCCGAGGGCGCGCAGCGCGTCCCGCTGGGCCAGCAGCCGGGCCCCCGGCAGCGCGCAGGCGTCCAGGGCGACATGGGCGGTGATGTCGCACGAACCGTCCGGCACCGGCGCCGTCTCCCGGCCCTCCCGGAAGCCGGTGAGCGTCCCGAAGGGCGGCCGTGCGTCCGCGCGGTGCGCGTAGTCGACGGCGACCGCGAGACCCCGTTCGACGCCCGCGACGGCCGAGGCCCAGGCGCGGTCCCGGGGCAGCCCGATCTCGGCGCGCATCCCCTCCTCCGGGGCCGGCGGCCACCACCGCTCCAGCCAGGCCGCCTCCTCACCGCCGACGGCCTCCCCGAGCCGTTCCCGCCCGTCCGCGCGGACGAGGACCAGCCGGGCCACGCCCGCCGTGTCCACCTCCACGACGTCCACCGGCACGTTGTCCAGCCACTCGTTGGCGAACAGCAGCCCGGTGATCCGCTCCGGCGGCTCGGCGAGCCACTCGACGCGGTGATCGAGTCCGTCCGGCCGGTCGGCGAGTTCGACGGCGTACGCGCGCGTGCGGCCGGCCACGTCCACGGGGAGCGCCGCCAGGACGCCCCCGGCCAGCTCGCCCCGGCCCGCGCCCATGTCCACGAACCCCAGCTCGCGCGGCCGTCCCAACGCCTCGTCGACCCGGCACAGCAGTCGCGCCACGGCCCCCGCGAAGAGCGCGGACGCGTGCACCGACGTCCGGAAGTGCCCGGCGGGCCCCTCCGGCCGCCGGTAGAAGCCACGGGCCCCGTACAGAGCCTCGCCGGTCGCGACACGCCAGGGCAGCCAGGGGCCCGCCTCGCCGGCGGGGGGCCGGTCCTGCGCCCCCTGCGGCTCCGCCGCACGGGCGCGACAGACGTCGCACGACCCGCAGTCGCACACCACGTACCCTCCCGAGCTCCCGGACGATCCCTCGCCGCCTGAGGCTATGCCGCCTCCACCTTGGGGAGTACATGGCCCTGTCATGGATCGGCCCTCCGGTTGACCCCGGTGTGCCGCGCGCTTCCCTACGCTGGGTCACGTGCAGCGCCTCTATGACTTCCTCCGCAGGCACCCGACAGGGGTCGACGCCTTCTGGGCCTTCGTCCTGCTCGGGATGTCCGTGCTCGGCGGACCGATCAAGTCCGAGTACGCGGTGGGTCCGACCGATTCCGCGCTCGTGCCGATCAGCCTGGCTCTCTGCCTGTCGGTCGCCCTGCGCCGCCGTATGCCGGAGAAGATGCTGGTGCTGGCCGCCGCCGCGGGCATCGCGCAGCTGTTCCTCGACGTGCCCATGATCCCGGCCGACTTCGCGATGCTGGTGGTCATCTACACGGTCGCGGCGAACGGCGCCCGCTGGGCCTCCCGGTTCGCCCTTGCCGGAGGTCTGTGCGCAGCGCCGCTGGCGCAGATGCGGTGGAGCGACGAGCAGACGGGCATGCTGGGCAACGCCGTGCTCGCGATCATCCTGACGGTGCCGTTCGCCCTCGCCTGGGTGCTCGGCGACTCGCTGCGCACCCGCCGGGCGTACTTCGCGCAGCTGGAGGAGCGCGCCGCCCGCCTGGAGAAGGAGCGCGAGGCGCAGGCCAAGGTCGCGGTCGCCGCCGAGCGCGCCCGGATCGCCCGTGAACTGCACGACGTCGTCGCGCACAACGTGTCGGTGATGGTCGTCCAGGCCGACGGTGCCGCCTACGTCCTGGACGCCGCCCCCGACCAGGCGAAGAAGGCCCTGGAGACCATCTCGTCCACCGGACGCCAGGCCCTCGCCGAGATGCGCCGTCTGCTGGGCGTCCTGCGCACCGGTGAGCACCAGGAGGTCGGCGAGTACGTCCCGCAGCCGGACGTCGAGCAGATCGACGACCTCGTGGAGCAGTGCCGCACCGCCGGTCTGCCCGTCGACTTCAAGATCGAGGGCACCCCGCGCCCGCTGCCCAGCGGTGTGGAGCTGACTGCGTACCGCATCGTCCAGGAGGCCCTGACCAACACCCGCAAGCACGGCGGCCCGAACGCGGGTGCGAGCGTCCGGCTGGTCTACTTCGACGACGGGCTCGGTCTGCTCGTCGAGGACGAC
Source organism: Streptomyces sp. NPDC030814 (assembly GCF_055572155.1). NCBI lineage: Bacteria > Bacillati > Actinomycetota > Actinomycetes > Kitasatosporales > Streptomycetaceae > Streptomyces > Streptomyces sp. NPDC030814. The sequence goes on along the minus strand of NZ_JBVIDX010000006.1, from coordinate 50,068 downwards.
GGCAAGGGCGCCCCGCACGAGCTGTACGAGGAGGGCGGCGCCGACGGCCAGGGACACGGCCTGATCGGGATGCGCGAACGCGTCGGTATGGTCGGCGGCACGCTCGACGCGGGCCCCCGGCCCGGCGGCGGCTTCCGCATCAGCGCCCTCTTGCCCCTCAAGCCCGCACACTGACACGGTCGTGCCCCAGGAACAGGCTGACACCTGCCACGGACGGCACCCGACGACACCCCCTGGACACGGAAGAGGACCCCGATGGCGATCCGCGTAATGCTCGTCGACGACCAGGTGCTGCTGCGCACCGGGTTCCGGATGGTGCTGGCGGCCCAGCCGGACATGGAGGTCGTGGCCGAGGCGGGCGACGGCGTCGAGGCCCTCCAGGTGGTGCGGTCGACAGCCGTGGACGTGGTCCTCATGGACGTCCGGATGCCGAAGCTGGACGGCGTCGAGGCCACCCGCCGCATCTGCGCCGAACCCAACCCGCCGAAGGTGCTCATCCTGACCACCTTCGACCTCGACGAGTACGCATTCTCCGGGCTGAAGGCGGGCGCCTCCGGGTTCATGCTCAAGGACGTGCCGCCAGGCGAACTGCTGGCCGCGATCCGTTCCGTGCACAGCGGCGACGCCGTCGTGGCGCCCTCCACCACCCGGCGGCTGCTCGACCGGTTCGCGCCGATGCTGCCGGGTGCCGCCGATCCCCAGCACAAGGAGCTGGAGCGGCTCACCGAACGCGAACGCGAGGTGATGATCCTCGTAGCCCAGGGACTCTCCAACGGTGAGATCGCCGCCCGCCTCGTCCTGTCCGAGGCCACCGTCAAGACCCACGTCGGCCGCATCCTCACCAAGCTGGGCCTGCGCGACCGTGTCCAGGTGGTCGTCCTGGCGTACGAGACGGGCCTGGTACGGGCCGGGGGACACGGCTGAGCCGGCGGTCGTGTGACGCCCGCCCTATGTCGTGTCCGCAAAGTCCCGCCTGCGCCGCGCGGGCACGACCAAAGGGCTTTCCCGTAATCCCCCGGCGGGCGCACGACGCCGGCCACGGCACCTCGCCGCGTTGTCGGAACGCCCGCATACATCCAGTATGCGGACCCCCTCCGGCTTGCGATGCTCCCCCACTGCCTGAACGGCGTGGGAGGTGCCCCCAGCATCCGATGCCGTGCGCTGACCCACCGCGGATCACGGGACAGCCCTTAGGGTGCGCGCATGCTCCTGTGGATCAACGGCCCCTTCGGGGGCGGCAAGACCCAGACCGCCCACGAGATCCGGCGCCGGCTGCCGGGCAGCGTCATCTGCGACCCTGAGCACCCGGGCTTCGGCCTCCACCGCATGCTGCCCGCCGAACTGCGGGGCGATTTCCAGGACCTGGTGTCCTGGCGGCAGGGCGTGGTCGAGGTCCTGGACCTCGTCCTCACCCGGCACGAGGGCGTGGTGATCGCCCCCATGACGGTCACCAGCCCTGCCTATTTCACGGAGACCGTCGGCCGCCTGCGTGAACTCGGCCACGACGTACGGCATTTCACGCTGCTCGCGGAGCGCGGGACCGTCCTGAAGCGGCTGCGGGAACGCGGCTTCAACCACCTCCTCAAGTACGTGGCGGGGAAGAACGTCCCGCTGCGCAGGGAGAGCTGGGCGGTCGGACAGCTCGACCACTGCCTGGAGCGGCTCCGGGAACCGGAGTTCGCCGAGCACCTGTGGACCGACCACACGACCGTCCCGAGGACGGCGGACCGCATCGCCGTCCTCGCCGGCCTCACCCTCCGCCCGAACAACGAGGGCCCTCTGCGGACCCGCCTCCGCCAGGCCCACGTCGGCGTACGGCACATGCGCGTCGACTGACGGCCGCCCGGGCGACTGCGTGGCGGCAGCCCACAGGGAGCCGCCCGGCGTTCGTCAGGTGCCGGGACCCGTCCGGGTCAGGCGATCCGCCTACCGCAGCACCCCTTCCAGGAAGTCGCTGCCCAGGCGGGCCACCACCGTCACGTCCAGTTGGTGCAGGACGTACCGGCCCCGGCGGCGGGTGGTGAGGAGGCCCGCCTTCTTCAGGACGGCGAGGTGCCGGGATATCTCCGGCGCCGTCATGCCCAGCATCTGGGCCAGCTCACCCGTGGTGTACGCGCTGCGGGCGAGGTTGCGGCACAGGCGCATCCGGACGGGGTGGGACAGGGCGGTCATGCGCAGGGCGAGCTGCTCGACCGAGGGCGGGGCGGCGGGCTCGGCCGTACTGACCGGGTACTGGAGCACCGGTTGCCAGCCGAACCGGTGCAGGACGGTCAGGTGGGGCCGGCCCAGGCTGGTCGGAACGAGGAGGAGACCGCCGTCCTCCGTGGCCGTCCGGCTCTCGACCAGCTTGTCCACGGTGATCCGCGCCGCCGCCTCGTCCAGGGCGATCGACGGGGACACCGCGCCCAGCGCCCCGGCCAGGCCCTTGTGCCGCAACAGCTCGGTCTTGTGGCGGGCGTCCCCGGCGAGGGTGTGGCGCAGCCGGGACCACGTCTCGGCGAAGAACGCCTCGTCGCAGTCCTCCAGGAACTGCCGCAGCCAGGCCCGCACCCCCGGCGGGTCCGCCAGCAGCCGCTGCGCGAACCGCACCTGCCGCGGCCCCCGCGCGGCGGCCAGCTCCAGGGCGAGCCGACGGGTCTCCGGGTCGGACAGCACGTCGCGCTTGCGCGAGTCGTAGCCAGGGGTGCAGACGAACTCGAGTCCCGCATCCACGAACTGGTCGTCCGTCAGTTTGTCGAGCAGATCCAGTTCCTCGGCGAGTGTCCCGCCGGGGAGCGTGTCCCGCCCGGGGACGCCGGCGAAGGGCATGAACAGGTCCGAGAACGTCGTACGCCACAGGAAGTCCGCCTCGCACATCCGGTCGGCGAGATGCGCGTCGAGCCGGGCGGTCACCCCCGTCACCCAGCCCTGCAGTCCCGGATGGTGCCCCGGCTCGGCCAGCACGTGCAGCGCCATGCCGAGCTCGGCCAGGGGCGAGGGAACGAAGGCCACCTGCTCCCGCCGCAGCCCCGTTATGTCGATGCGCACGCTCATGGCCACATGGTGCACCCGACCACCGACAAAGCCCTCGCCGCGGACCCCTCAGGCCCCGAGCGCCGTCCTCACCCGCGTCACGAAGTCCGCGACCGCCCGCCGTACGTCCCGCTCCGTCCACTCCAGCCCTGCCGCCCGCACCTCCACCTCGGTGACGGCCAGTCCCGGCCCGCCCCTGTCCCAGGCGTGGGCGAACAGCAGCGTCCTGGTCTCCTCGCCCTGCCGGACCGCCGCCTCCGCGACGACATCGACGTCGTACGGGAGCCACACCTGGAACTCCTGGGTGTGCGGCACCTCCGGGTGCACCCGCGCCCACGGCACCCCCGCCTCCGCGAACCCCTCGCGCAGCGCGGCGGCGACGACGCGCGCGTGCCGGACGTACTCCGGCAGCCGGGGCAGCTCCCGCTCCAGCCCGACGAGGGCCGACAGGGCGGTCGGGAACTGCTGGAAGAGCTGGCCGCCGTACCGGTGCCGCCAGGCCTTCAGGTCCTCGACCAGCGTCCTGGGGCCGGCGATCGCGGCACCGCCGTAGGCGTCGAGGGACTTGTAGTACGAGACGTAGACGCTGTCGGCGAGGGCCGCGATCTCGTCCACGGTGCGGCCGAAGTGGGTGGCGGACTCCCACAGGCGGGCCCCGTCGAAGTGGACCACCGCGTCGCGTTCGCGCGCCGCCTCGGTGAGCGCCGACAGCTCCTCCCAGGAGGGCAGGACGAACCCGGCGCCCCTGAGGGGCAGTTCGAGCATCAGCGTCCCGAAGGGCTCGGCCAGGCCGCCGACCTCGTCGGCGGTCGGCTGCCGGGCCTCACCCGTCAGCCGGACCGGGCGCAACCCGCTGAGCTGGCTGAGCGCGTTCCGTTCGTGCACCTCGGGGTGGGACAGTGCGTGCAGCGCGACAGCCGGGTTCCCGGTCCGGGCCGCCCAGCAGCGCAGGGCCACCTGCTGGGCCATCGTGCCGGTCGGGAAGAAGGCGGCGGCCTCCATGCCGAGCAGCGCGGCCGTCCGCTCCTCCAGGGCCTCGACGACCCCGTTGCCGTAGACGTCCGCCGGCGCGTCAAGGTCGTACACGTCCCCGGCCGCGTCCAGCACGGCCAGCCGCTCCCAGACCGTCCCCAGGGCGCCCGGCCGCGACAGCACGCGGTCCGCCGCGCGGTGCGCGATCCGGCGGCGCCTGTACCGCGACATCGCCGCGGACTCGCCGCTCGCCGCGCCGGACTCGTCGCCTGCCACGCCCGCCTCGTCCTTTTCGCCCGCCACGGGCCCCTCCGCCGGGTCCGTCCCGTCGTGCGTCCGTGCCGTCGCCTTCTCCGCCGCGTCCGTCATCCCTGGATCATCCCGCGCTCCGCCCTCGACACACGGATTTCACACTGCCACGACCTGCGGACATTCCGCGCGGAAACCCACAGCCTGTGGACAACCGATCGACCCTCGAACCAATCGCGTTAACATGACGAGAAATCGTCCGGTACCCAGAGCGGACTGGAACGGGAAGGCCACCGCGAGTGAGTACATTCCAGCAACCAGAGCCGAAGGACCGCCCCGCGCGGCTCACCGTCGGCGTCGTGGGCGCCGGCCGGGTCGGCCCGGCGCTGGCCGCGTCTCTGAAGCTCGCGGGACATCGCCCGGTGGCCGTGTCGGGGGTCTCCGACGCCTCCCGGCGACGCGCCGCCGAGCTGCTGCCCGACGTGCCGCTGATGCCCCCGGCCGACGTACTGCGCCACGCCGACCTGGTCCTGCTGACCGTCCCCGACGACGCCCTGCCGGGCCTCGTGGAGGGCCTCGCCGAGACCGGGTCCGTACGTCCGGGCCAGCTGCTCGTGCACACCTCCGGGCGGTACGGCGCGAAGGTGCTGGACCCCGCGCTGCGGGCCGGGGCGCTGCCGCTGGCGCTGCACCCCGCGATGACGTTCACCGGGACCGCCGTGGACGTGCAGCGGCTCGCCGGGTGCTCCTTCGGGGTCACGGCGCCCGAGGAACTGCGGCTGGCCGCCGAGGCGCTGGTGATCGAGATGGGCGGCGAGCCCGAGTGGATCGCCGAGGCCGACCGCCCGCTCTACCACGCCGCCCTCGCCCTGGGCGCCAACCACCTGGTGACCCTGGTCGCCCAGTCCATGGAGCTGCTGCGCACCGCCGGTGTCACGGCCCCCGACCGCATGCTCGGCCCGCTCCTCGGCGCCGCCCTGGACAACGCCCTGCGCTCCGGTGACGCGGCCCTCACCGGCCCGGTCGCGCGCGGCGACGCGGGCACGGTCGCCGCGCACATCGCCGAGCTGCGGGCGCACGCCCCCGCGACCGTCGCCGGGTATCTGGCGATGGCTCGCGCCACCGCCGACCGGGCCCTCGCCCACGGTCTGCTCAAGCCGGAGCTCGCCGAGGACCTCCTCGGGGTACTCGCGAACGGAGCAGGCGGGACCAACGGGACCGAAGGGAACGCCGGATGACCACCACCGTGCTGCGCACCGCCGACGAACTGCACGCACGCACGCATGCGGGCCGCCGCGCCGTCGTGATGACCATGGGCGCCCTGCACGAGGGCCACGCCACGCTGGTCCGCACCGCCCGCGAGATCGCGGGCGCCGAGGGCGAGGTCGTCGTCACCGTCTTCGTGAACCCCCTCCAGTTCGGTGCGGGAGAGGACCTCGACCGCTATCCGCGCACCCTGGACGCCGACGTCAAGCTCGCCGAACAGTCCGGCGCCGACGTGGTGTTCGCCCCTGCCGTCGACGAGGTCTACCCGGGTGGCGAACCCCAGGTGCGCATCACCGCGGGCCCCATGGGCGAGCGCCTGGAGGGCGTCTCCCGCCCCGGCCACTTCGACGGCATGCTCACCGTCGTCGCCAAGCTGCTCCACCTCACCCGCCCCGACGTGGCGCTCTACGGCCAGAAGGACGCCCAGCAGCTCGCCCTGATCCGCCGCATGGTCCGGGACCTCAACTTCGGCGTGGACGTCGTCGCCGTCCCCACCGTCCGCGAACCCGACGGGCTCGCCCTCTCCAGCCGCAACCGCTACCTGTCCGCCCAGGAACGCCGTACGGCCCTCGCCCTCTCCCAGGCCCTGTTCGCGGGCCGGGACCGGCACGCCGCGCAGGAGGCCCTCCGTGCGCGTGCCCGCGAGGTGCCCGCCACGCGCGCGCGTGCCGAGGCCCTCAGCGCGATCGGCGAGTCCCGCGCTGCCGCCGACGCCCACGCCATGGCCAAAGCCGCGCCCGGTGGTCCCGCCGCCGTCCGCGCCGCCGCCCGTCTGGTCCTCGACGAGGCCCTGCGCATGAAGCCGCCGCTGGAGCTGGACTACCTGGCCCTGGTGGACCCGTCCGACTTCACCGACATCCCCGACGACTTCACCGGCGAAGCCGTCCTCGCCGTCGCGGCCCGGGTGGGGACGACCCGGCTGATCGACAACATCCCGCTGACCTTCGGAGCCGCCCCGTGACCAGCACAGGCATACGACTGCACGCGCCCGCACCGGGCTGGTCCATCGATGCCGACGTCATCGTCGTCGGCTCCGGCGTCGCCGGCCTCACCGCCGCGCTGCGCTGCGAGGCCGCCGGCCTGAACACGGTCGTCGTCACCAAGGCCCGCCTCGACGACGGCTCCACCCGCTGGGCCCAGGGCGGCATCGCCGCCGCCCTCGGCGAGGGCGACACCCCCGAACAGCACCTGGATGACACCCTCGTCGCGGGGGCCGGCCTGTGCGACGAGGACGCCGTACGTCTCCTCGTCACCGAGGGCCCCGACGCCGTGCGCCGCCTCATCGAGACCGGCGCCCACTTCGACGAGTCCGAGGAAGGCGGCCTGGAGCTGACCCGTGAGGGCGGCCACCACCGCCGCCGCATCGCCCACGCGGGCGGCGACGCCACCGGCGCCGAGATCTCCCGGGCCCTCGTCGAGGCGGTACGCGCGCGTGGTCTGCGCACGATCGAGAACGCGCTCGTCCTGGACCTCCTGACGGACGCGGAGGGCCGGACCGCCGGTGTCACCCTGCACGTCATGGGCGAGGGCCAGCACGACGGCGTGGGAGCCGTCCACGCCCCCGCCGTGGTCCTCGCCACCGGCGGCATGGGCCAGGTCTTCTCCGCCACCACCAACCCGTCCGTGTCCACCGGCGACGGCGTGGCCCTCGCCCTGCGCGCGGGCGCCGAGGTCTCCGACCTCGAATTCGTACAGTTCCACCCCACGGTGCTCTTCCTCGGCGCGGACGCCGAGGGCCAGCAGCCGCTGGTCTCCGAGGCCGTACGCGGCGAGGGCGCCCACCTGGTCGACGCCGCCGGCACCCGCTTCATGATCGGCCAGCACGAACTGGCGGAGCTGGCGCCGCGCGACATCGTCGCCAAGGGCATCATGCGCCGGATGCAGGAGCAGGACGCCGAGCACATGTACCTGGACGCCCGGCACTTCGGCGCCGACATGTGGGAGCACCGCTTCCCCACGATCCTCGCCGCCTGCCGCGCCAACGGCCTCGACCCCGTCACCGAACCCATCCCGGTGGCCCCCGCCGCCCACTACGCCTCCGGCGGCGTCCGGACCGACTCCCACGGCCGCACGACCGTCCCCGGCCTCTACGCCTGCGGCGAGGTCGCCTGCACCGGCGTCCACGGCGCCAACCGGCTCGCCTCGAACTCCCTCCTGGAGGGCCTGGTCTACGCCGAGCGCATCGCCGCCGACATCGCCGCGGCCCACGCGGAGAACGGCCTCCACGCGCGCGTGCCGCAGCCCGTCCCGTACGCCGAGAAGCCCGCGCACCCGTTGCTCGCCCCGGAGATACGGTTCGCGATCCAGCGGACCATGACCGAGGGCGCCGGTGTGCTGCGCTCCGAGGCCTCGCTGGCGGCCGCCGACGCGGCCCTGGACCGGCTGCACGCCGACGCCCGCGACGCCCTCCACGAGAACGGCAAGACCGCCGAACCCGGCGTGGACACCTGGGAGACCACCAACCTCCTGTGCGTGGCCCGTGTCCTGGTCGCCGCCGCCCGGCTGCGCGAGGAGACCCGCGGCTGCCACTGGCGCGAGGACCACGCCGAGCGCGACGACACCGACTGGCGCCGCCACATCGTCGTACGGCTCAATCCGGACCGCACGCTCGCTCTACACACCACGGATACCGCAGACTTCCCCCCGACCAGGCCGCATCACCAGGAGCAGTGACAGACGTGAGCACCCCCGAACTTCCCCTCGCCTCCGCAGGCGGCTGCGGCGACGGCTGCGCGTGCGGCGCCGACGACGGCCTCACGGGCGAGGAGTACCTGGAGTGCGGGCTCGACCCCGCGCTCGCCCAGCTCCTGGCCGACGCCGGACTCGACCCCGTCGAGGTCGAGGACATCGCCAACGTCGCCATCCAGGAGGACCTCGACCACGGCGTGGACGTCACCACCGTCGCGACGATCCCCGAGGACGCCCGCGCCACCGCCGACTTCACCGCCCGCGAGGGCGGCGTCGTGGCGGGCCTCAGGGTCGCCGAGGCGGTCCTGTCGGTGGCCTGCTCCGACGAGTTCGAGGTCGAGCGTCACGTCGACGACGGCGACCGCGTGGAGGCCGGGCAGAAGCTCCTCAGCGTCACCGGCGCCACCCGCGACCTCCTCACCGCCGAACGCAGCGCCCTGAACCTGCTGTGCCGCCTCTCCGGCATCGCGACCGCCACGCGCGCGTGGGCGGACGCCCTGGAGGGCACCAAGGCGAGGGTCCGCGACACCAGGAAGACGACGCCGGGGCTGCGCTCCCTGGAGAAGTTCGCCGTCCGCTGCGGCGGGGGCGTCAACCACCGCATGTCGCTGTCCGACGCGGCCCTCGTCAAGGACAACCACGTGGTCGCCGCCGGCGGGGTCGCGCAGGCCTTCAAGGCCGTCCGCGAGATGTTCCCCGAGGTGCCCATCGAGGTCGAGGTCGACACCCTCCACCAGCTCCGCGAGGTCGTCGACGCGGGCGCCGACCTGATCCTCCTGGACAACTTCACGCCCCTGGAGTGCGAGGAGGCCGTCGCCATCGTCGCCGGCCGGGCACTGCTGGAGGCGTCCGGCCGCCTCACCCTCGCCAATGCCAAGGCGTACGCGGACACCGGCGTCGACTACCTGGCCGTCGGGGCCCTGACCCACTCGTCCCCGATCCTGGACATCGGCCTCGACCTGCGCGCGGCCGAGTAGGACGGGGGCCGGCCATGCTGCTGACGATCGACGTGGGCAACACCCACACCGTCCTCGGTCTGTTCGACGGCGAGGACATCGTCGAACACTGGCGCATCTCCACGGACTCGCGCCGCACCGCCGACGAGCTGGCGGTCCTGCTGCAGGGCCTCATGGGCATGCACCCGCTGCTCGGCGAGGAACTCGGCGACGGCATCGACGGCATCGCGATCTGCGCGACGGTCCCCTCGGTGCTGCACGAACTGCGCGAGGTGACCCGGCGCTACTACGGGGACGTCCCCGCGGTCCTCGTCGAGCCGGGAGTGAAGACCGGCGTGCCGATCCTCACCGACAACCCCAAGGAGGTCGGCGCCGACCGCATCATCAACGCGGTCGCCGCGGTCGACCTGTACGGCGGGCCCGCGATCGTCGTCGACTTCGGTACGGCGACGACGTTCGACGCGGTCAGCGCGCGCGGGGAGTACGTCGGCGGAGTCATCGCGCCCGGCATCGAGATCTCCGTCGACGCGCTCGGCGTCAAGGGAGCCCAGCTCCGCAAGATCGAGGTCGCCCGGCCGCGCAGCGTGATCGGGAAGAACACGGTCGAGGCGATGCAGGCGGGCATCGTCTACGGGTTCGCCGGCCAGGTCGACGGCGTGGTGAGCCGCATGGTCCGCGAACTTGCCGAGGATCCGGACGAGGTGACGGTGATCGCCACGGGTGGGCTCGCGCCGATGGTGCTGGGCGAGTCCTCGGTGATAGACGAGCACGAGCCGTGGCTGACGCTGATCGGGCTCCGGCTGGTGTACGAGCGGAACGTGTCGCGCCTCTAGTGCTGTGACCGGAAAGGTTTGCCGGACAGCTCGCTGCGTCCGGTGCCGGGGGCACCTCCCACGCCGTTCAGGCAGCGGGCAAGCTTCGCAAGGCGGAGTATCACCCGCGTACTGGAGGTACGCGGGTGATGCGACAACGCGGCGAGGTGCCGTGCCGGGCGTCGCGAGCCGGTGAACCTTTCCGGTCACAGCACTAGGGGGTAGGGCACCGGCTCGTCTTCCCGCTCGGGGGTGCGAGTGGTTTTGGCGCCTGCGGGTGGGTGGGGGGTGTTCGCGCAGATCCCCGCGCCCCTGAAACCTGAGGGGCTGCCGGCCCGCGCCCCGCGCTTCTCAGTGAGGGGCGGGCCGCAGGCCCGGACCTTCAGGGGCGCGGGGAACTGCGCGAGAAACCACGAACCACCCGCACCCGCCAACGACAGGCGTACCGCCGAGCTGTAAGGCGCCCACCGCAAGATCCGCCCACGCGGGTGGTCCCCGGCGCCACGCGCCCCACGCTGAGCTGTTTTGTCTGATTAGCGCGTATCGTCGCCGCATGCCCACGCCCCACGGAACCCGCGGCGGCATGGCGTTCGGCGCAGAGGAGCTGCGTGTGCTCCGTCGTGCCCTCGCCCTCGCCCTGAACCCCAGTCCCGCCTCGGCGGAGGACGTCCAGGACTGCCTCCGGCTCGCCGAGTCCGTCGACGAGGCGACTCGCGAGGACGCCCGCCTGAGGGCCTTCCTGCTGGCCGACCTGGCCCGCTACCGCGCCGCGCTGCCCGGCACGGTCACGAGCTACGCGGCCCTGCTGGAGGAGGCCCTGGACGCCGGGTGCCGCCCCCACCCGGACGACCTCGCGGCGCTGCGCGCCCTGCGCGGCAACCCCACGGCGGCCGCCCTCCTGGACCGCTGTCGCTCTCTCGCGGAACAGGACGTGCGCGCCCGCTTCGGGGGGCGCACGGCGCGAACGGTGGTCGTGCCGGCCTCCCGCTCCGCCGGCGTCCACCCGCGCGGGCGGCTCACCGCCCTGCCGGGCGGTCTGTCGGAGCGTGCGGCACACCCGCATGCGGCCGGCGAGGAGCCCGGCGAGCAGCCCCCGAAGCCGGCCAGGCCCGCCCGTCCCGCCCAGCCCGCCGACAAGCCGGGCCCCGTGCCCCGGCCCGACGCGCCGCGGCCGAGCCGCCGCCCCATCCCCACTCCGGGCGAGGTCTTCCCGCCCAAGCGGAAGCCCGGCTCCCCGCCCGCGAACCCGCCCCACCAGCTGGCCGCCGTCTAGCCCTGGCTACCCTGGACGCATGGACTACGTCTCCGCGCTGTTGCCCCCCTTCGTGATGGCCGCACTGTTCATCGGTGTGATCAGGGTGATCGTGAAGACCCAGGGCGGCCCCAACAAGGCCAAGGAGGACGCGGTCGTCGACGCGGCGCTCGCGCGCGCGGACCGCGCCCGCCCGGTCTCCGACAGCGACAGCTGAGGCTCGGCGCCCGACGCCTCGCACCCATCGGCGTACGACTCGTGTGCTTTTCGAGTCGTACGCCCTTTTTGTCCCCCCTCTCCGGATATCGTGCGGAACTGTGCCTCGCCCATTGGGAGAACTCGAAGACGCGGTCATGACGCGGGTCTGGAAGTGGAACCGCCCGGTGACCGTTCGGGAAGTCCTGGAAGATCTGCAACAGGAACGGTCCATCGCCTACACCACGGTGATGACCGTCCTGGACAATCTTCATCAGAAGGGCTGGGTCCGCCGGGAGGCGGAAGGCCGGGCCTATCGATATGAGGCGGTCTCCACGCGCGCCGCCTACGCGGCCGCACTCATGAACGAGGCCTGGTCACAGAGCGACAACCCCGCGGCCGCTCTCGTCGCCTTCTTCGGGATGATGAGCGAGGAACAGCGGCAGTCCCTCACGGACGCCGTACGCATCGTGCAAGGTCCCGAAGCCGTTGCGCCGCCCGCCCCGGGTGCTGAAACGCCTGCTGAAACCGGCGAGGAATCCACCGAATCGTCCGGCGAAACAAGGGGCACCCCCGGCCAATCCCCGGATCGCCCCGGGCGATAGCGTCCGCTCATGCCAGCAGAGAGTCCCGAAGTCACCGCTAAAGCCCTCACCGTCCGACGGGCTCGGACCAGCGATGTCCCGCACGTACGCCGGCTCCTCGACTCCTACGTCCAGCGCCGCATCCTGCTCGACAAAGCGACGGTGACGCTTTACGAGGACATCCAGGAGTTCTGGGTGGCGGAGCGGGGCGCGGGCTCGGACACGGAGGTCGTGGGCTGCGGGGCGCTGCACGTGATGTGGGAAGACCTCGCGGAAGTCCGCACTCTCGCGGTCAACCCGGAGGCGAAGGGTCTCGGGGTCGGCCACCAGTTGCTGGAGAAGTTGCTGGAGACCGCCCGCTGGCTGGGTGTTCGCCGGGTTTTCTGTCTGACCTTCGAAGTCGAGTTCTTCGCGAAGCACGGCTTCGTGGAGATCGGCGAGACGCCCGTCGACACCGATGTCTACGCGGAGCTGCTGCGTTCCTATGACGAGGGCGTCGCGGAGTTCCTCGGTCTCGAACGAGTGAAACCGAACACCTTGGGCAACAGCCGGATGCTTCTGCATCTGTGATCGCCGGGCGATCGTCAAGGAACCCCGGGCTTCCGAAGGAGCCTCAAGCGCTATTCCGGTGAGGGCGCCTTGCCCGGGTTCCCTATGTCCGAAACGCGCATGTTTTCGGTCTCCCTCGGGCTCCCCGGTCTCTCCTCGTCCTCTCCTCGGCCTCTCCCAGGGGTTTGTGTTTTTCCTGGAAAAGCGGTTTGCTTTCCGACGTACTGCAGTACTGCATATAACAGGGGACGTGAAACAGCGGCGGACGCCGCAGGCCCCCGGCCCCGAAGTTATCGATGAAAGGAAATCCGGTGGCACAGAAGGTTCAGGTCCTTCTTGTCGACGACCTCGACGGCGGCGAGGCGGACGAGACCGTGACGTTCGCGCTGGACGGCAAGACGTACGAGATCGACCTCACGACCGCCAACGCGGACAAGCTTCGCGGCCTTCTCGACCCCTACGTCAAGGGTGGCCGGCGTACCGGAGGCCGCGCCTCGGGCGGGCGCGGCAAGGCCCGTGCCGCTTCCGGCGGCGGCCAGGACACCGCGGCCATCCGCGCCTGGGCGAAGGAGAACGGCTACGAGGTCAACGACCGCGGCCGTGTTCCCGCCTCCATCCGCGAGGCCTACGAGAAGGCCAACGGCTGAGACCTGGACGGTCCGGTGCTCGCGCGCCGCAGCCGGACGCGGTGGCAGTGCGTCGCCACCGTGTCCACCACCCGTACGAGGTCGGGGGTGCCCGCAGCGCCCCCAAGCGCCGACATCGTCGGCAGCGAGGGTTCGACCTCGCGTCCCGGCTCGGGGGGCCGCAGCCATACGGCGGCCCCCTGTGAACTGCTGCCCCACGGCACGCTCACGCCTCTCCCGGCCCTGCCCGGAGGCGCCGGTGCCTCGATGTGACCGCCCGCTCCCACGGCTGTGAGGTCCAGTTCGAGGCCGCCCCAGTCCAGCCACTCCAGCAGCCCCGGCACCTCCTCCGCGCCGCCCGCCGCCACCCACAGCAGCATCCGCCCGCCGCGCAGTGCGACCGGCGAGCCCGGGCCGGGAAGCGGGCCCAGATGCCGCAATGCTGCGAACCCCGCCTCCGCGGGGACGTCGAGCACATCGAAGCGCAGCCCCGTAATGAGATGTACGGGCGCCCCGGGCACGGTCGCCCAGCCGAGATCGTTCTCGTACCACTGCCGTACCGCGCCGCACGGCAGATCGCCCGGGGCCTGGCGCGGGATTTCGCCCGGGACAGCGCCCCGGATGCCGCTCGGGTCGAACGGTCGGCGGGGAAGGGGGACGATGGCCATGTCAGGAGCAACCGCACAAAGAGGCCCGGAGTTACGCTGGGTGTCCGTGCGGATGCACAGGGTGCAGGGAAAGGGGGCGTTCAGCGGTGGGCAGCGACGCAAGGATGTTCGCCCTTAGCGGAGGGAACCGGTGCACCCGGCATGGAGTGTCAGTCCCTACGGGTAAGACATCCCTAGTGGGAGGGGGCGACACGCAGGAAAGGCCGTCTCGCGTTCGCCATCGGCGTACTGATGGTGGGGGTAACTGTCTGGCCTGCGGGAACATCGTCTCGCACCATCGGGTTGGAGCAGATGTCGGCGTTCGGGACCAGGAGGCAGCAACTTCTGTCTCCGCGAGAGCGGAGGTGAACCGGACTGTGTCGGCAGTTGGAATGAGCGGTCCCCGCTTGCGGGACTAAGCTGCGGAAGGACAGAGAGGGGAGCGTCCCCTTACTGCCTGACCGCTCTGAGGAGCGATTAACGATGTTCGAGAGGTTCACCGACCGCGCGCGGCGGGTTGTCGTCCTGGCTCAGGAAGAAGCCCGGATGCTCAACCACAACTACATCGGCACCGAGCACATCCTCCTGGGCCTGATCCACGAGGGTGAGGGTGTCGCCGCTAAGGCCCTGGAGAGCCTCGGGATTTCGCTCGAGGCGGTCCGCCAGCAGGTGGAGGAGATCATCGGTCAGGGCCAGCAGGCCCCGTCCGGCCACATCCCCTTCACCCCCCGTGCCAAGAAGGTCCTGGAGCTGTCGCTCCGCGAGGCCCTTCAGCTGGGCCACAACTACATCGGCACGGAGCACATCCTGCTCGGCCTGATCCGTGAGGGCGAGGGCGTCGCCGCCCAGGTCCTGGTCAAGCTGGGCGCAGATCTCAACCGGGTGCGGCAGCAGGTCATCCAGCTGCTCTCCGGCTACCAGGGCAAGGAGACCGCCACCGCCGGCGGTCCCGCCGAGGGCACCCCCTCCACGTCCCTGGTCCTCGACCAGTTCGGCCGGAACCTCACCCAGGCCGCTCGTGAGTCCAAGCTCGACCCGGTCATCGGGCGCGAGAAGGAGATCGAGCGGGTCATGCAGGTGCTGTCCCGCCGTACCAAGAACAACCCGGTCCTGATCGGTGAGCCCGGCGTCGGCAAGACCGCCGTCGTCGAGGGCCTCGCCCAGGCCATCGTCAAGGGCGAGGTGCCCGAGACCCTCAAGGACAAGCACCTCTACACCCTGGACCTCGGCGCGCTGGTCGCCGGCTCCCGCTACCGCGGTGACTTCGAGGAGCGCCTGAAGAAGGTGCTCAAGGAGATCCGCACCCGCGGCGACATCATCCTGTTCATCGACGAGCTCCACACGCTGGTCGGTGCGGGTGCTGCCGAGGGCGCCATCGACGCGGCCTCCATCCTGAAGCCGATGCTGGCCCGCGGTGAGCTCCAGACCATCGGTGCCACCACGCTCGACGAGTACCGCAAGCACCTGGAGAAGGACGCGGCCCTCGAGCGCCGCTTCCAGCCCATCCAGGTCGCCGAGCCGTCCCTGCCGCACACGATCGAGATCCTCAAGGGTCTGCGTGACCGGTACGAGGCCCACCACCGCGTCTCCATCACCGACGAGGCCCTCGTCCAGGCCGCCACCCTGGCCGACCGGTACATCTCGGACCGCTTCCTGCCGGACAAGGCGATCGACCTGATCGACGAGGCCGGTTCCCGGATGCGCATCCGCCGGATGACCGCGCCGCCGGACCTGCGCGAGTTCGACGAGAAGATCGCCGGTGTCCGCCGCGACAAGGAGTCCGCGATCGACTCGCAGGACTTCGAGAAGGCCGCCTCCCTGCGCGACAAGGAGAAGCAGCTCCTCGCCGCCAAGGCGAAGCGGGAGAAGGAGTGGAAGGCCGGCGACATGGACGTCGTCGCCGAGGTCGACGGCGAGCTGATCGCCGAGGTCCTCGCCACGGCCACCGGCATCCCGGTCTTCAAGCTCACGGAGGAGGAGTCCTCCCGCCTGCTGCGCATGGAGGAGGAGCTCCACAAGCGGGTCATCGGCCAGGACGACGCCGTCAAGGCGCTGTCGAAGGCGATCCGCCGTACGCGCGCCGGTCTGAAGGACCCCAAGCGCCCCGGTGGTTCGTTCATCTTCGCCGGTCCGTCCGGTGTCGGTAAGACCGAGCTGTCCAAGGCGCTCGCCGAGTTCCTCTTCGGCGACGAGGACGCGCTGATCTCCCTCGACATGTCGGAGTTCAGCGAGAAGCACACGGTCTCGCGTCTCTTCGGTTCGCCCCCCGGCTACGTGGGCTACGAAGAGGGCGGCCAGCTGACCGAGAAGGTCCGCCGCAAGCCGTTCTCGGTGGTCCTCTTCGACGAGGTCGAGAAGGCCCACCCGGACATCTTCAACTCGCTGCTGCAGATCCTGGAGGACGGTCGTCTGACCGACTCCCAGGGCCGGGTCGTGGACTTCAAGAACACGGTCATCATCATGACGACCAACCTCGGCACCCGGGACATCTCCAAGGGCTTCAACCTGGGCTTCGCGGCCTCGGGCGACACGAAGACCAACTACGAGCGCATGAAGAACAAGGTTTCGGACGAGCTGAAGCAGCACTTCCGGCCCGAGTTCCTCAACCGCGTCGACGACGTGGTCGTCTTCCCGCAGCTGACCCAGGCCGACATCCTGCGGATCGTCGACCTGATGATCGGCAAGGTGGACGAGCGCCTGAAGGACCGGGACATGGGCATCGAGCTGTCCCAGTCCGCCAAGGAGCTGCTGTCCAAGAAGGGCTACGACCCCGTGCTGGGTGCCCGGCCGCTGCGCCGCACGATCCAGCGCGAGATCGAGGACTCGCTGTCGGAGAAGATCCTCTTCGGCGAGCTGCGCCCCGGTCACATCGTGGTCGTGGACACCGAGGGCGAGGGCGACGCCCAGACCTTCACCTTCCGTGGTGAGGAGAAGTCGGCGCTTCCCGACGTCCCGCCCATCGAGCAGGCGGCCGGCGGCGCCGGACCGAACCTGAGCAAGGACGCGTAGCCCGCTGCACAGGGTGTGAGTGGAAAAAGGGGCTGCCCCGGGACTTCGGTCCCGGGGCAGCCCCTTTTTCCGTGGAAGGCGGCCCGGGGCGCTCAGAGCACGCTGTCCGACCTCTCCACGGCGGGCGGCACGGGCAGGAGTCCGAGAACGTGCTGCCGGGACCGTGTCGACGTCCGGCGCCAGGTGAATTGCGGCGGTGCGCAGGTTCGGGAAGAGCTCGGGGGCTTTCGAGAGGTCCTCGGTCCCGGTGAACGCGTTGAGCCGGAGATGGGTGACGTTCGGCAGAACCGGGCCCGCTTCCCAGCCGACGGCGTTCCAGTGGTCGCGCTAATTCTCGAGGGCGGGCATGCGGGCGATCTCCTCGAAGTCGTCCGCGGTGAGCCTTTCCTGAAGCCTGGCAAGGCTCACCGTCTTCACCGAGCGCACTTGTCCGAGCCCGCGCAGACCGGTGTGCTTGAGTGCGCCTCTGGTGAATCGCAGATACTCCAGCGGCACCCCTGGAGGAAGGGCCGCGTCGACGGAATCGGCGCACAGCGGGATACCGAGGTCCAGCGACTCCAGGGTCGGCGAAGCCGGGAGAACATGAAGTGCCCCCGGCTTTTCCAGACCGGGAAGGCTATTCAAGGCAAGCCAGGTGAGCGGAAGTCCGGTCAGCGGCGTCAGATCGTCGACGCGGGGACCAGCGCCGTAGATGTCCACAAGGCGGCACGAAGGCCGGCGGAGTCGAGATCACACGGTCTGGAGCCGGTTGGTGGTACGCGGAGGGGATCAGTGGAGCGGCCTCCTCCTCGGCTGCCCTGACCCGGGGATCGAGTTCGGTGGCGTGCTCCAGGCAGGCAGGGGCGAACAGACGTGTCCGGGCACCGCGGGCAGTCGTCCGGGGCGCGTGCCGCGGCGTCGACAGGTCCCCGAGGACGTACAAGGTGGGTGAGGGCGCTGACGACAGCGGGTTCCTCGTGGGTCGCTGAACCGGCGTACACCGTTCTGCGTGACGTAGGCCGGGTCACATGTGCGGGGGGTTCGGGACCGGTGGGCCGTGACATGCCGCATAGGGCGTGCGTCACGTACTAGGTGGGATAGTGGCAAGCCGCTCACGGGCAAAACGGACTTATGGTGCATTGTTTGAGTAGGTCTGCCCTGACATGCACGGCTTTGGGTGTTTAGGGAGATTGGTGAGTGAGTGGAGGGTTGGAGGCGGATACGGCCTTGCGTCGTAGATAGGGCGTTTTGGGTGGTGGGGGAAGTGCAGGTAGCAAGGGACGTGCCATTCGGCGGTCGCAGCTGAGCGCCGGGTGGCAGTCGTGTGCCTCGCAAGGCACCGGTCCCTGTCTCCGTCCCTCGTGAGGTCATCCATGTCGCAGCGCGTTCGCTCTCCCCGTTCCCGTATGTCCGCCCTTGGTGTCCGTGCGGCCGTCGTGGCCGTCGGAGTGGGGGTCTCGGGTGTGCTGGGCGTCGGGGTCGCGGCCGCCGCCGGCGGTGCTCAGAGCGCCGGCACCGTCCAGACCTCGGGCGTCGCCCAGGCCGCCAAGGCCAAGAAGGCGACCTCGTGGGTCACGCCCGTCAACGGCTACAAGCTCAGCGCCCGGTTCGCCCAGGCCGGCAACATGTGGAACTCCACGCACAGCGGGCAGGACTTCGCCGTCAAGAGCGGCACGGCCGTCTTCGCGGCGCACGGCGGCACCGTCGTGAAGGCCGGCGGCAACGGCGCCGGTGACGGCCCCGCGTACGGCAACGCCGTCGTCGTCAAGCACGGCAACGGCACGTACTCGCAGTACGCGCACCTCTCCCGGGTCCAGGTGAAGGTCGGGCAGATCGTCAAGACCGGGCAGCGCATAGCCCTCTCCGGCAACACCGGTAACTCCAGCGGTCCGCACCTGCACTTCGAGATCCGTACGAGCGCGAACTACGGCTCCGCCGTCGACCCCGTCGCGTTCCTGCGGGGCAAGGGCATCACGCTCTGACGGACGCCGTGCGGCGCCCTCCCGGGCGTGCGGCGCCGAGGGGGCCTCAGTGCTCCGGCTTGCCCGCGTGTGCCTGCGTCACCAGATCGATCGCGACCTCCAGGACGGCCTTGCGCTTGTCCTCGGGGTCGCCTTCGACGTCCCGGAGCACGAACATCCCGGCGTGCATGGTGAACAGGGCGCTGATGCAGCGGACCTGGTCCGGCAGGGCGGCGTCCGGTTCCTTGATGGTGTCGATCAGGCGCATCATGCGGTCCTTGAACGACTCGCCGACGCTCAGCTCCCGTACCGTCGCCTGGTTCTCCTGCATGAAGCGGAACAAGGGGGCCACGTCGGCCAGGGCCTCGCTGTAGCGGCGCAGGATCATCCGCTTGGTGTCGAGCGTGCGCGGCTGGTGGTCCGCCCACTCGATCAGTTCGTCGATCGGGCGCTGGAGGTCCTGGAAGAGGCCGACGAGGATGTCCTCCTTCGTCTTGAAGTGGTAGTAGAGCGCCGCCTTCGTCACCTCCAGGCGCTCGGCGATCTCCCGCAGCGACGTCTTCTCATACCCCTGCTCGGCGAAGAGTTCGAGGGCGACGTCCTGGATGCGCTGGCGGGTGTCCCCGCGGCGATGCCGCTTCGGCGTCGTGTCGGCGGGCGTGGTGCCGACGGGTGTCTCGCCGTCGGCTCTCGTCTCGCTCATCCTGCTGCTCCTCGTCGCCACGGCCCTGGTGGTGGGTCAAGCCTCTGCCAAGCCCGCTGAACTTACTTGACGACCGGCTAGTTGCGAGCCTACTTTCCTCAAGTGTAGCCAACTAGCCGGGCGGCAAGTAAGTACGGAAGCGGTCCGGGGGGAACGGAGGACCGTCATGAGCGCGGACACCGAGAAGGAAGCGACCAGAGGGGCCGGCGCTGCCGGAGGAGCGGCAGCTGCCGCCACCGTGGCCGACGACGCGGTCCGGGACGGAGTCACCGGCGGCGTCGAGGACCCGAAGGAACCGCAGCCGCGCAGCGTGCGCGTCGTGCTGTTCGCCCTCATGATCGCGATGCTGCTCGCCATGCTCGACAACATGATCGTGGGCACGGCGATGCCGACGATCGTGGGCGATCTCGGCGGGCTGGAGCACCTGTCGTGGGTGGTGACCGCCTACACCCTCGCCACCGCCGCCTCCACTCCCATCTGGGGCAAGCTCGGCGACCTCTACGGCCGCAAGAGCGTCTTCATGACCTCGATCGTGATCTTCCTGATCGGGTCGGCACTCAGCGGCATGGCCCAGGACATGGGCCAGCTGATCGGCTTCCGCGCCCTCCAGGGCCTCGGCGCCGGTGGGCTCATGGTCGGCGTCATGGCGATCATCGGCGATCTGATCCCGCCCCGGGAGCGGGGCAAGTACCAGGGCATGATGGCCGGTGTCATGGCTCTCGCGATGATCGCGGGGCCGCTGGTCGGCGGGTCCATCACCGACCACTGGGGATGGCGCTGGTCCTTCTACATCAACCTGCCGCTCGGTGTGGTGGCGCTGGCCGCCGTCAGTGTCGTCCTGCACCTGCCGAAGCCGTCGCGTGAGGCGCGGTCGGCGCGGAGCATCGACTATCTGGGCGCGGCACTGCTGACGGTCGGCATCACGGCGATCGTGCTGGTCACGACGTGGGGCGGGACCGACTACGCGTGGGGGTCGGCCGTCATCATGGAGCTGACCGCGATCGGGGTGGCCGCGCTCGTCGGGTTCCTGTTCGTGGAGACCAGGGCGGCCGAGCCGGTGATGCCGCTGCACATCTTCCGCAGCCGGAACTTCTCGCTGATGTCCCTGATCGGGTTCATCACCGGGTTCGTGATGTTCGGCGCGGTGCTCTTCCTGCCGCTGTACCAGCAGTCCGTACAGGGCGCGTCCGCGACCAACTCCGGACTGTTGCTGCTGCCGATGCTGGGCGCGATGCTCGCGGTGTCGATGGTCGCCGGGCGCGTGACCACGGGCAGCGGACGCTACAAGGTCTTCCCTCTGGTCGGCAGCGTCCTGATGATCGCGGGCCTGTTCCTGCTGGCGCAGATGGACACCGGGACGAGCCGGGTGACGTCCGGGGTGTTCATGGCGGTGCTCGGCGCCGGCATGGGATGCCTGATGCAGATCACCATGCTCGTCGCGCAGAACAGTGTCGAGATGAAGGACATGGGCGTCGCGTCCTCCACGACCACGCTGTCCCGGACGCTCGGGTCGTCCTTCGGTGTCGCGATCATGGGCGCGCTGTTCAACAGCCGGGTCCAGGACGTCATGGCCGAGCGGGCCGGGGCGCTCGGGTCCAAGGTGACCGAGCAGTCCGCGCAGCTCGACGCGGCGAGCCTGGCGAAGCTGCCGGTTCCGGCCCGGGAGGCGTACCAGTACGCGGTCGCCTCCGGCACACACTCGGCCTTCCTGCTGGGATCGGTGGTGGCCGTCCTCGCCCTGTTGGCCGCGGTGTTCGTGAAGGAGGTGCCGCTGCGGGGGGCCGGTGGTCCGGCAGCGGCGGGCGACTAAGGGCTGTCCCGTAATCCCCGGCGGGCGCACGACGCCGGCGGCACCGCCTGCGGAAAGGCACCGCCTCCCGAAAGGCACCGCCTACTGACTGAAGGCACCGCCTCCCGGAAGGCACCGTCTCGTGAAGGGCAGGGGCTCGCGTCCCTGCCCTTCAGGCTGTCGGCTCCCCTGACATCGGCAGCATCGGATAGCTGCCCGTGTTGGTCGGGGCGTGTTCGGGGAGCCAGAGGACGGCTACGGCGCCCTCCGCCGGGACGGAGTCCGGGGCGCCGGGCGGGCGGACGTTGCGGAAGGTGAGGCGGGCACCGAGGACCCGGGCCTGACCGGCGGCGATGGTGAGGCCCAGGCCGTGGCCCTGGCCGGCCCGGTCGGAGGCGCCGGTGCGGAAGCGGCGCGGGCCGTCGGCCAGCAGCTCCTCGGGGAAGCCGGGGCCGTGGTCGCGGACGCGGATGACCCGCCCCTCGACGGACACCTCGATCGGCGGCTTGCCGTGCTTCGCCGCGTTGGCCAGCAGATTCAGCAGCACCCGCTCCAGACGGCGCGGATCCGTGGTCACCTCCGACTCATGGACCACCTGGACCCGCACACCCGCGTCCCGTGCCGCCACCCGCCGGCTCACGAACTCGCCCAGCATGATGTCCTGCAACTCCGCCCGCTCCGACGCGCCGTCGAGCCGTGCCACCTCCAGCACGTCCTCGACGAGCGTCCGCAACGCCTGGGCCCGGTCACGGACCAGTTCGGTGGGGCGGCCCGGAGGGAGCAGCTCCGCCGCGGTGAGCAGCCCCGTCACCGGGGTGCGCAGCTCGTGGGCGATGTCCGCCGTAACCCGGCGCTCCGCCTCGATCCGCTGCCGCAGCGTGTCGGCCATGGCGTCCACCGCCCGCGCCAGCTCGGCGGTCTCGTCCCGCGTCACCCCGCCGATCGCGTCCTGGACCCGTACGTCGGTCTCGCCCTTGGCGACCTGGTTCGCGGCGGCCGCCGCCTTGCGCAGCCGGCGCGACATCCGCCCGCCGATGAGCACGCCGAGGGCCGAACCGCCGAAGACGACCGTGATCGAGCCGATGATCAGGGCCTGGTCGAGATCCCTCAGCACCGTGGAGCTGTGGTCCGTGTGCGTGTTCAGCGACAGCACCCGGTTGTCCTTCAACGGCACCGCCGCCCAGATGTCGGGCACCCCGTCGGGGCCCTGGGAGACGTACGTCGCCCGGCGGCCCTCCATGACCTTGGCCAGCAGGTCCTTCGGGATGGCGGGGTCGTTGATCCGCACCCCGAACGCCCCCGACTTCAGCGGGCGCCCCGACTCGTACATGCGCTGGGCGACCTGGATGCGCTCGTCGGCCAGGTCACGTGCGTTGTCCAGCATCGACACACGCGCCGCGTTGTGCACGACCAGGCTCAGCGCGATCGCCACCAGCGCCCCGACGAACGCGATCGCGGCACTGAGCTGCCACCGCAGACCGGTGCGCAGGCCCGACACAGGGCCCCCGGAGATCGTGTCCACCCCGTCGGTGGCACCGGAAACCGAGCCGCTCGCTGCGAGGCCGCCCCCGGCGCCCGCACCGACACCGGTACCCCCGCCGCCGGCGGCACCGGCTCTCGGCCCGCCGGCGCCCGCACCGGCAACGCCCGGCACCCCCGGCCCCCGCCGTCCTCGTCCCCACATGGCCATACCGGCGGCCCCGCTCAGGCCTTGAGCTTGTAGCCGAAGCCACGAACCGTCTCGATGCGGTCCTGGCCGATCTTCGTGCGCAGCCGCTGCACATGGACGTCGACGACCCGGGTGTCGCCACCCCAGCCGTAGTCCCACACGCGTTCGAGGAGCTTGTCCCGGGACAGGACCGTGCCGGGGGCGGACGAGAACTCCAGGAGCAGCCGCATCTCGGTCGGGGTCAGCGCCACCGGCTCCCCGGCCTTCCGTACCTCCATGCCCTCGGTGTCGACCTCCAGCTCCCCGAAGCTGAGGACCCCGCCGGTGCCGGCGGACCCGTCGTCGTCGGCGCGGGCGCCGCCGCCGCTCGCGTGGCCGAAGCGGCGCAGCACCGCGCGGATGCGGGCGACCAGGACGGCGCCGTCGAACGGCTTGGTGACGTAGTCGTCGGCGCCCGCCTCCAGACCGAGGACGACGTCGATGGAGTCGGCGCGCGCGGAAAGCATGATCACCGGGACGGTCGACTCGTCACGGATACGGCGGCACAGCGAGACCCCGTCGAGACCGGGAACCATGACGTCGAGGAGCGCGATGTCCGGCCGGTTCGCCCGGAACGCCTCCAGGCCCGACAGCCCGTCGGGCATGGCCGTGACCGCGAAGCCGTCCCGCTCCAGCGCGAGCTGGGTGGCCTCGCGGATGACATCGTCGTCCTCGACGAACAGGACGTGGGTCTGCTCTGCCATCCGGTCTTCTCGTCCGCTCTCGTAGTGATCGGTGGGTCGGGTGCGTGGGGGTCGGTCAGATCGTGGGCCGGCGTCAGCGCGGTTCGGGGGTGGCCGTCTCCGCGCCGCCCACCGAGGTGCTGTACTCCGTACGCGTACTGGACCGTTGGACGAAGCGGTCCCTCAGCCAGCGGTAGGTGGTCACGTCCTCGCTGGACGGATACGCGGACGGGTCGCCGTACCGGTCGTTCTCGTACAGCTGCCTGGTCACCAGCAGGTCCCCCCGGTCGATCTCCGCGTACACCGGCGGCTGTTCGGAGAGGAAGACACTGCGGTACTTCCCCTTCTCCGGCCGGTAGACGTACGAGGCCACGCCGACGGCGTCCGCGCAGGACAGCACGTTGACCACGATGTCGTCCGCCGAACCCCCGGTCAGATCGCCGTAGATGACGTCGATCGGGGGCTTGTCGGCCACGCAGGGCTCAAGGTCGGCTTTCACCGCCTTGCTGACCTGGGGGTCGGCCCGGACGATCCGGACGACCTCGTCCACGCTCGGCTGGTCGCCGTGGGCCGAGGCGGAGACGGCCGGTGAGGCGGTTCCGGCCGCCAGCACGTCGCCGTCCGCCGGGCCCTCGTCGCGCGCGCCGGTGCCGCCCGTGCCGCAGGCGGAGACGGAAAGGCCGAGGGCGGTGAGCACGGCCACCGCCGTGATCACCGCCTTCGAGGCCTGCCTGGCCCCTTGGTTCGGGCCGGCCGCTGTACTCAGGCCGCGCAACGCTCCTGCTCCTTGTTCGGTGCGAGCGCGCGGGCGGCGCGCTCTTCGAGGTCCCGCGACTGAAGCTCCTCGCGCAGCCGGGCCAGCGCACGGTGGAGCGTGCTCTTCACGGTTCCGGCCGACATGCCGAGGGCGGCGGCCGTCTCCTCCGTGGACATCTGCTCCCAGTGTCGCAGCACCACGACACTGCGCTGCTTGGGAGCGAGCACCTTCATGATGTCCATGAGGAGCGCACGGTCCGCGTGCTGCTCGGTGGAGTCGTCGATGCAGGCGTCCGGGAGCTGCTCGGTGGGGACCTCCTCCAGCTTCCGGGCCCGCCACCACTCGGTACGCGTGTTGATCATGACGCGGCGCAGATACGCGTCCGCCAGCCGCTTGTCGGCGATGCCGTCCCAGCGGCCGTACGTCCTTGCCAGCGCCGTCTGCAGCAGATCCTGGGCGTCCACCGGGTCGGGGACGAGCCGGCGGGCGCTGCGCAGCAGCGCGTCCTGCCGAGTGCGGACGTACTCCTCGAATTCGAGCACCTCGCCGTGCGCCATGATCAACCGCCTCCGTTCCCCGTTTGCCGACCCGCGCGCGGTCTGCGCCGTCGGTTCTCCGCTCCTTCGTGCCGCCGAACGCGTTCTGGTCGAACGTTCCGCCGCTGCGTCCCGCCGGTTCGTTCGCGTGTTCCTGCGGTACGTCGAAGAAGCTACGGAGCTGTTGTCACGGGGGTGTCCGAGGCAGCCTGCGGAGAACGCTCGGCTGTCCGTCGGTTGTGTAACAGAAGTAGGAACGGGGTAAAGCGAGGTGGGATTCGGGGCGGGTATAGGGGGATTCGCCCCCGCGGAGTCCGCCGGATGCCCGTTACGGACTCCGCTTCACGCCATGCGCGGCTGTGCAACGACTGTCAGGTGAGGGGGAGACGGTAGAGGCCGCCGGGAAGGGGTTCCACCAGTCCGTCGGAGACCAGTCCGTCGAGCGCCCGGGCCCGCTGCACCGGCTCGTCCCACACCCGGTCGAGCGCCGCCCGCGGCACGGGCGCGACGGCCTCCCGCAGTACGGCGAGGAGTTTGCCGCGCACCTGACGGTCGGTGCCGGCGTACGTCTGGCCCCGGCGCGCCGGCCCGTCGTGCGCCGGCTTCCCCGCGAGCCGCCAGGCGCATTGCGCGGCGATCGGGCAGCGGTGGCAGGACTCGTTCTTCGCCGTGCACACCAGCGCGCCCAGCTCCATCGACGCGGCGGCCCAGCGCGACGCCGTGCCGTCGTCCTCCGGCAGCAGGGCGCGCGCCAGCTTCCGCTCGGCGGCCGTCGTGGCGTTCGGCGGGTACTGCGTCCCGGTGACCGCGCGGGCGAGGACCCGGCGGACGTTCGTGTCCAGCACCGCGTGCCGCTGCCCGTACGCGAACGACGCCACGGCCGCTGCCGTGTACTCTCCGATGCCCGGCAGCGCCAGCAGCTGCGCGTGGTCCCTCGGTACGTCGCCGCCGTGCCGTTCCGTTATGGCCGCCGCCGCGCCGTGCAGCCGCAGTGCCCGGCGCGGATACCCGAGCCGGCCCCACGCGCGCACCGCCTCCCCCGGCGGTTCCTTCGCGAGGTCCGCCGGGCGGGGCCAGCGGGCCAACCACTGCTCGTAGACCGGCAGTACACGGTTGACCGGCGTCTGCTGCAGCATGAACTCACTGACCATCACCCCCCACGGACCGGCCTCCGGCCGCCGCCACGGTAGATCCCGCGCGTGCGTCTCGAACCAGGCGATCACCGGGGTGTGCAGGGGGGAGGCGGACGGGGTGGCGTCGGCGGTGTTGCTCTGGGGCTTGGTGGGTGCAGTCATGGCACATCCGATCCTGCCATGGCGCTCCGCTGGGGTGGTGGGGGCGCGGCGGGGGGAGGAGGTGGGGGTCTCGTCGGCGGGTGCGGGTGGGTGGGGGGTGGTCGCGCAGTTCCCCGCGCCCCTGAAAGCCGCGGGCGCGCGGAACTGCGCGAGGAACCACGAACCACCCGCAAGCGCCCGACAGCACTGGCCTCCGACTACTGGGCGTCCTGTCGCCCCGACCACCCCAGCAACGGCCCCAGCCCCGTCGCGATGTCGGTCAGGATCTGCACGTAGTCGTCGTGTTCGAAGGTGAACGGGAGGGCGAAGGCGACCTCGTCGATCTCGCGGAACGCGACCTGCGCGTGCAGCCGCTCGGCGATCTCCTCGGCCGTCCCCACGAGGTCCGGCGCGAAGAGCAGCCGCCCCGGCCCCTGCGGCGCCGCCGTCCGGGGCAGCCGTGCGGCCGCGTACGCCTCGTACCTGGTCCGCTGCTCCGCACTCGCGGAGTCCGTCGGAATCACCACCAGTCCCTGCGAGACCCGCGCCCGCTCCCCGTCGGGGTGATGCGCGCGGAACTCCCGGATGTGCGAGAGCTGGATCGCGGCGAAGTCCACCGAGCCGGTCCCGGGCTCCGCCTTCACGACGCTGCTGGTGAGGAAGTTCATGCCGTTCTGCCCGGCCCACCGGGCCGACCGCAGGCTGCCGCCGCCGTACCACATACGGCTCCCCAGTCCGGGGGAATGCGGCTGGACCCGGTCCGAGAACACCTCGAACCCCTCGGTGCCGCTGAAGTCCGTGGCCGCCTCCCCGCGGACGAAGCCGAGTAGCCGCCGGACCCGTTCGAAGCTGAAGTCCTCGGCGTCGGCGGTGTCGGGATAGAGCGCCGCCCTGACGGTGTCGTAGTGCATCGGCGGCCCCACGCTGACACCGGGGTTGAGCCGGCCCCCGGACAGGATGTCGACCGTCGCCAGGTCCTCCGCGAGCCGTAGCGGGTTCTCCCAGCCCAGAGGGATGACCGCGGTGCCCAACTCGATACGGCTGGTGCGCTGTGAGGCCGCCGCGAGCACGGCGACGGGGGAGGAGATGCCGTACTGGAGATGACGGTGGCGCAGCCAGGCGCTGTCGAAGCCGAGCCGTTCGCCCAGCTCGATGATCTCCAGGGTCGACGCATGACCCCGCCGGGGATCTGCCTCGTCGAACAGCCCGATGGTCAGAAAGCCCAGCTTCCGCAGCGGCCGCGAGACCGGCGAGACGGATTGGTCCATGGTCATCCTCCAGCCGATCACAGCACCAAGGGCTGTCCCGTAAAGATGAGGGCATTGTGGCAGGTGGGTCCCGAGGCGTGACGGCCCCGGGGTCATGGCCATAGGTGCAAGGGGTGCGATCGCGAACAGGGGTGGAGGGCGGGAAGGCGGTGGCGGCCGTCGTGCGGAAGTCGCGCACCGGTCCTGTGAACGGGTGTCGGGAGAGCGGGAGTTGGTCTCAAGGGCGTGCGATCGTCGTGATCACGGACGGTGTCCGAACTGCCCTTCCGGCTACGTACCGCGACCGGTGCATCCCCTGGTCGGGTGATGGGACAGGGCGTCCGTGATGATGATCCGGAAAAGTTGCGGTTCGGGGCGGCGGGTGAGGCCAGTTAAGTCCTCGATCTCTCGTACAGTTTGCGCCGTGGGATCTCTGCGCAATCCGGTCGGGCCGCTTCCCTCCACCATCTACTGGCGACGGAGGGCCGTCATGCTGGCCGTCCTCGGCGTGCTCGCCCTCCTGATCGCCTGGGTCGTCACCAGCGGGGGCGGTGACGGCAAGAACAACGCGGGCGAGCCCAACGGCAAGAACCCCGCGCCCTCCATCACTCCCGGGCCCTCCG
This sequence comes from Streptomyces sp. NPDC030814, assembly GCF_055572155.1. Classification (NCBI taxonomy): domain Bacteria; kingdom Bacillati; phylum Actinomycetota; class Actinomycetes; order Kitasatosporales; family Streptomycetaceae; genus Streptomyces; species Streptomyces sp. NPDC030814. Next base: position 21,991 of record NZ_JBVIDX010000006.1, on the reverse strand, counting down.
GCTCCGGTCCCGCGATCAGTCAGGCGCCGGGCGGGCGCGACGAGTCGGGCGACGAGTCGAGTTCCGGCGGCGACGGTTCAGGGTCCGGTTCGGGGTCCGGCGGGTCCGGTTCGGGCTCCGGGCCCGGCGGCGGTGACGGCGGTTCGGGCGCGGCCGGCGGCGGTACGTCGGACGACGGCGCCAAGAGCGGCGGGGGCAGTACCTCCGGCGAGCAGGTGCCCGCGGGCTCCAGCCTGCCCAACTGCACCGCCACGGCGGTGAAGTTGAGCGTGCGCAGTGTGCGGAACGCCTACGCTCCCGGTGCCGACCCCACGTTCGAGCTCATCGCCCGCAACACCTCGGGCGGCGACTGCAAGCTCGACCTCGGGCCGGACAACACGGTCGTGACGATCACGGCGGCCGGGGCCGACGACGCGTTCTGGTCCTCCGACGACTGCCACGAGACCGCCGGCAGCCTGCTCTTCCGGGTCCCGGCCGGCGACCAGGTCACCTACACCATCCAGTGGAACCGCGATCCCAGCGCCCCCAACTGCGCGACACCGTCGGCCGGTTCGGCCAAGCCCGGCACCTACCTCGTCGAGGCGAAGGCCCCCGGCCTGACCAAGGACCGGACATCGTTCGTACTGGAGAAGGACTGACGTTCCGCTGCGGAAGGACCCGCCTTCCGCGGCGGGGTGCGTGCGAGGGCGCGCCGGCCGGGGTCCGGCTGACCGCCGGAGGTCAGACGTAGCGCTCCAGGATCGAGGACTCCGCCAGGCGGGACAGGCCCTCGCGGACGCTGCGGGCGCGGGCCTCGCCGACGCCGTCGACCGTCTGGAGGTCGTCGACGCTCGCGGCGAGCAGCTTCTGCAGGCTGCCGAAGTGCTCCACCAGGCGGTCGATGATGGCGCCGGGGAGGCGGGGGACCTTCGCCAGGAGGCGGAAACCACGCGGTGAGACCGCGGAGTCCATGCCCTCGGGGGAGCCGGTGTAGCCCAGGGCCCGGGCCACCGTGGGCAGTTCGAGGAGCTCGGCGTGGGAGAGGGCGTCCAGCTCGTACAGGGCCTCGTCGACCGTACGGGAGCGTTTGGCGGTGGGCTCGGGGACGTAGTCCCGGACCACCAGCTCGCGCTCCGGCTCCACGCCCGCGATGAGCTCGTCCAGCTGGAGGGCCAGAAGACGGCCGTCCGTACCCAGCTCGACCACGTATTCGGCGATCTCGGTGGCGATGCGCCGGACCATCTCCAGGCGCTGGGCCACCGCCGAGACGTCCCGGACCGTCACCAGGTCCTCGATCTCCAGCGCCGACAACGTTCCCGCGACCTCGTCCAGGCGGAGCTTGTACCGCTCCAGGGTCGCGAGGGCCTGGTTGGCGCGGGAGAGGATCGCCGCCGAGTCCTCCAGGACGCGGCGCTGCCCGTCGACGTACAGGGCGATCAGGCGCATCGACTGGGAGACGGAGACCACCGGGTATCCGACCTGTTTGCTCACGCGGTCGGCGGTGCGGTGCCGGGTGCCGGTCTCCTCCGTCGGGATCGTCGGGTCCGGGACCAGCTGGACGCCCGCGCGCAGGATCTTCGACAGGTCGGAGGAGAGGACGATGCCGCCGTCCAGCTTGCACAGCTCACGCAGCCGCGTGGCCGTGAACTCGACATCCAGGACGAATCCACCCGTACACATCGCCTCGACGGTCTTGTCCGAGCCGAGGACGATGAGTCCACCGGTGTTGCCGCGGAGAATCCGCTCAAGCCCGTCGCGCAGGGCCGTGCCCGGGGCCACGGCGCTCAGTGAGGCGCGCATCACGCCATCGGCACCGGAGCTCCCACCGGACTTTCCGGGAGCTGCTGCCCGGTCGTTGGCTGCCACTGCACTCCTCCGGTCGCAGGTTCTGGGGCGCTCCCGTTTCGCACACGTGGTTCGTACGGACGGGCGAGACCTGGGCAAAGTCTACCGGCGGTCCTCGCCGTCCCGTGGGGCCTCTCGACGACGCGATCGGGGCAGCACGCGCAGCGCGTCCCCCATGTCCGCGACTTCCAGCACCTTCATACCGGGAGGAACCTTGCCGGGATCGGACGGAACGAGCGCGTGCGTGAACCCGAGGCGGTGTGCTTCCGAGAGGCGGCGCTGCACGCCGGTGACCCTTCTGACCTCCCCGGCGAGGCCCACCTCGCCGATCGCCACCAGGTTCTTCGGCAGCGGGGTGTCGCTCGCCGCGGACGCCAGGGCGAGCGCGATCGCGAGATCCGCGGCGGGTTCGGAGAGCTTCACGCCGCCCACGGTCGCGGAGTAGATGTCCCTCTTGCCCAGGGCGGCGATCCGGCCCCGCTGCTCCAGGACGGCGAGGACCATCGAGACCCGCGAGGTTTCGAGACCGGAGGTGGTGCGGCGGGGGGAGGGGAGCTGGGAGTCGACTGTGAGCGACTGCACTTCGGCGACGAGGGGGCGGCGGCCCTCCAGGGTGACGGTGAGGCAGGTGCCGGGCACTGGCTCGTCGCGGCGGGTGAGGAAGAGGCCGCTGGGATCGGCGAGGCCCGTGATGCCCTCGTCGTGCAGTTCGAAGCAGCCGACCTCGTCGGTGGCGCCGTAGCGGTTCTTGACACCGCGTACGAGGCGGAGGCGGGCGTGGCGGTCGCCCTCGAAGTGCAGCACGACGTCGACGAGGTGCTCCAGGAGGCGGGGGCCCGCGATCGCGCCGTCCTTGGTGACGTGCCCCACGAGGAGGGTCGCCATGCCGCGCTCCTTCGAGGCGCGGATGAGCGCCCCGGCGACCTCGCGGACCTGGGCCATGCCGCCGGGCGCGCCGTCGATCTCGGGGGAGGCGACGGTCTGGACCGAGTCGAGGATGAGGAGGCCGGGCTTGACGGCGTCCAAGTGGCCGAGGACGGCGGCCAGGTCCGTCTCGGCGGCCAGATAGAGGTGGTCGTGGAGGGCGTCGATGCGGTCCGCCCGGAGGCGGACCTGGCTCGCGGACTCCTCGCCGGTGACATAGAGCGTGGGGTGTTCGGCGCTGGCGGACTTGGCGGCCACGTCCAGGAGGAGGGTGGACTTGCCGACACCGGGTTCCCCGGCGACGAGGACGACCGCGCCGGGGACGAGGCCGCCGCCGAGGACGCGGTCGAGTTCGGGGACGCCGGTGGGGCGGGCGGTGGCCTGCCGGCCGTCCACCTGGCCGATGGGGAGGGCGGAGGTCGTGACCCGGCCGGGGGCGGTGGTGCGGACGGCTGGGGCGCCGTACTCCTCGACCGTGCCCCAGGCCTGGCACTCGGGGCAGCGCCCCAGCCACTTCGCCGTCTGCCAGCCGCATTCCGTGCAGCGGTAGGAGGGGCGTTCCTTCGTGGACTTGGTGCGGGCAGCCATGCACGAACCGTAGCGGAGCCCACTGACAACGGGCGGGGCCGATTCCCTCCGGGGGGCGGGGGGGTGTGAGCCGGGGGGGGCTGAGGGGCGGGGCCGGAGGTCGGGATCGAACTGGTGTGGGCCGGGCCGGGCTGGGCCGGGTCGGCGTGACCGGGGCTGGGTGGGGGCGGCGTGGGGTGTGTCGGAGGCAGGGCCGGAGGTCGGGATCGAACTGGTGTGGGCCGGGCCGGGCTGGGCGGGGTCGGGCTGGGCCGGGGCTGGGTGGGGGCGGCGTGGGGTGTGTCGGGGGCGGGGCCGGAGGTCGGGATCGAACTGGTGTGGGCCGGGCCGGGCTGGGCCGGGTCGGCGTGACCGGGGCTGGGTGGGGGCGGCGTGGGGTGTGTCGGAGGCAGGGCCGGAGGTCGGGATCGAACTGGTGTGGGCCGGGCCGGGCTGGGCGGGGTCGGGCTGGGCCGGGGCTGGGTGGGGGCGGCGTGGGGTGTGTCGGGGGCGGGGCCGGAGGTCGGGATCGAACTGGTGTGGGCCGGGCCGGGCTGGGCCGGGTCGGCGTGACCGGGGCTGGGTGGGGGCGGCGTGGGGTGCGTCGGGGGCGGGGCCGTGCCGGTGTGTCAGCCCGTCGCTTGGTGCCCTGCTGCCCGGGGGTGCGGGGGGAGCTGTTCTCTGTGCTTCTCTACGCGACGGGCTCGACACACCGGCACGGCCCCTTCCGTCCGTGGGCGGCCGGACCGCCGTGGGGCCACCGGCCGGCAGAGGGGGCCGACGGCCCCGGTGGGCGGTTCCTACAGGCGGCGGCCGATCGTCAGGTCGGCCGGCCGGTACGGGACGTACGCCGCGCCGTCCAGGCCGAGGGCGGTGGCGGCTGTCTGGAGGGCGCCCGCGGTGGCGGTGGCGCCCCAGTGGCCCTTGTCCAGCCGGGACTCGACCGCGTGGAGGGCGGCCACCGTCTCGGCGGTGGTGAAGTTGCAGTGGCCCTGGCGTTCGACGTACGCCTGCCGGTGGAGCGCGGCGTCCCCGGAGGCGCGGACCCGCGCGGCGAAGCGGGACTGCTGCTCGGTGGGGACGAGGTCGTCGGCGGTGGTGTGGATGTTGAGAAGGGGCACGGCCAGGCCCTGCCCGGCGGAGGAGGTGCGCCGACCGGCGGCCACGGCGGCCGGGTCGGCGGCGATGTCGGCGTGGGCGGTCAGGTTCCGCAGGTCTGCCCGCAGGTCGAGGCCGGCCTTCCGATAGAGGGCCTTGACCAGGGGTGCGTGCTGGGACGTCGACAGCACGCGCGCGTAGTCGACGCCCTTGTTGCCGGAGTTGTTGCCGCCGAGGGCCTTCTCGACGTGGTGGCGGGCGGGCACGACACGGTCGAGGATCCCCTGGAGCAGCCACGAGGCCTGCTGGGCCTGCTGCTCGTCCCGGTCGCCGGCGGCGGGGCGGTCCTTGCCGACGGCCCAGGTCGGCAGGTTGAGGTAGGCCGCGGCGAGGGCGACGCGGGCGCGGCCCTCGGGGGTCTTCTGGGCGGCGGCGACGGCGTCGGTCAGCCGGCGGCCGGTGACGGCGCCCTCGGCCTCGGAGGCGAAGTTGACCAGCTTCACCGGGGTGCCGGGGAGCAGGAGGCGGGCGATCGTGTACTCGGCGTCCAGCTGGTAGTCGTGCAGGTCGTTCGCGCCGGCCACGAGCCCGCACAGGCCCAGGGCGCCGTCGATGCCGCCGGCCCCGGAGCGGGCGAGCCGGGCGTTGACCAGACCGCCCATGGACTGGCCGACGGAGAGGGTACGGTCGGGCTCGCCGATCCTCTCGGTGACCGCCGCGATCGTGGCGACCTGGTCGCGCTCCGCGCTCTCCAGGGCCCACAGGGTCTCGCTGGTGTCGTACGAGGAGCCGGTGAGCGCGTAGCCCTCTTCGAGGAGGCGCAGCCGGACGGCCTCACGAGGGGCGTTCTGGGGCACGGTGACGCCGAAGCCGTGGCTGAAGACGATCAGCGTGCCGTTCCAGTTCTCCGGTACGTCGGCTATCCAGGTGGCGCCGTCGGGGAGCGTCCCGGAGAGGCGCTCGACGGGTCCGGCGGCCGCTCGGGGAGCGGCGGTCGAGACGGAGGCGCTGGTCGCGGACAAGGCGACGACCGCGGCCAGGGCGGTGAGGGTGCGGGTGGAGCGGCGACTGCGTACGGCCATGAGAGGTGGGGCTCCTGTCGACGCGAAGGGTGACGGGGGCTTGCTCGCTCGTACGTGGGGATGTACTCGAACCCGGAGGGAATGTAGGGCTGTTTTCTTGTGACGGTCAATGAAGTGCACAACATTCGGCCGACGCGCCGTGGAATCCGAGGTTCCTGTCCCCTTATGAGGGATCGTTTCACCCGTACGGAGTAAAAGTGCTCAAGTGGCGAGAAGGTGCTGCTCCCGGGCGCCTACCGTCCACGAATGATGAGCATCAGTCCGGAGACCTCGACCCGCACCGCCGGCGCCCACCGGGCGCACAGCGAGGCGCGCGATCGGGCCGCGGCGCGCGCGGTGGCGCAGCGCCCGTCCGCGCGCAACGAGCCTTACCTGGACGGCCTGTTCACCTATTGCATGTCCGTGCTGTGCGACCACGACGCGGCGATCGCGGCCCTGGGCGACGTCCTCGCCCTCGCCGAGCGCCGCCGCGGCCCGGACGCCGAGGAGAAGCGCCGGGCCTGGCTGTACGCCCTGGCCCGCTGGTCCTGTCTGCGCAAGCTCGCCGAGAACCGTCAGACCCGCCCCGGCACACACGCCCCGGGCTTCCGCCCCCCGCACGGCGGCGCGCCCCCGCACGGCACGCAGACCACCGCCGGGTCGCACCTCTCCGAGGACGAGGAGCGGCGGCGCCGGCACGAACTCGCCCGGCTCGCCTGGCCGGAGGCCGCCGGGACCACCCCCGAGCAGCGCGAGGCGCTCGAACTCGCCGTACGCCACCAGCTCGCCGTCCAGGAGGTCGCCGACGTCCTCGGCATGGACGCGGCCGCCGCACGCGAACTGCTCTCCTCCGCCGCCTGCGAGGTGGAGCGCACCCGCGCCGCCCTCGCCGTCGTGGAGACCGGCGCCTGCCCCGCCGTCGCCCTCCTCACCGGCGACCAGCAGCTCGTCCTCAACGCCGCCCTGCGCCGCGAACTCGTCCGGCACGTCGACGACTGCCCCGTCTGCCGCCGCGCCGCCGAGCGCGCCGTCCCCGGCCGGTGGCCCGGCACCAGCGTCACCCCCGCCGCCCTGCCCATCCTGGAAGCCCCGCGCGCGGCCCTGTACGGCGCCATGGGACACCTCACCCGCGCGCGTGCCCCGCGCTTCGACCGGCGCGGTTTCCCCCTGGACCCCAGGGACCGCGCCGCCCGCCGCGACCGGTTCCGTGCGCGTGCCGTCACGACCACGGTCGTCGCCAGCGTCGTCGCCGCACCCGTCCTCGCCCTCTGGGCCGCGTACTGGGGCGCCCCCCTCATCGGCGAGGGCGTCGACGGCCGGGCGGTCACCTCGGGTGAGGAGCAGGGCGTCGGCGACGGCACCGTCGGCGACGGCTCCGGCGCGTACGAGAACGCCGGCAGCGCCAGGGCCGAGCCCGGCTCCCGCCGGGGCGGCAAGCACGCCTCGGACGACGTCTCCGTGGAGGTCACCCGCGGCAAGGCCGGCGGCGCGCTCGCCGTGACCGCCGGGAACGACGGCGACACCACCCTCATCACCCTGCGCGCGACCGGGGATTCCCGCGTCGCCTGGTCCGCCCGCACCGGCGCCGACTGGCTCTACCTCAGCCGCTCCTCGGGAACCCTGGAACCCGGCGAGTCCGTGACGATCAAGGTGTACGTAGACCGGCTGAGCGAGCCCGCCGGCCACTGGATCGCGCAGGTGACACTCGCCCCCGCCGGCGCCGTCGTCACCATCGAGGGCTACGGCCCCGTCCCCGTACCCCCGGACGACCCGCGCCCGACCGCACCCGTCCCGAACCCGGGCTCGCCGAGGCCCACCGACCCGCCCCCGCAGCCCGACCCGGAGCCCACTCCCACCGGCCCCGCCCAACCGGACCCGACCCCGACCCCCACCGACCAGTCCCCCACGGACCCGGCCGACCCGCCGCCACCCCCGGGCGACGGCGGCGGCGACCCCCCACCCGCGCCCTGAGGCCGGCCGGGGGGCAGCAACCGTGGTCCGCTTACGGCGCCACCGGATCCGCCGGATGCGGGGCCACCAGCGGCAACCGGGACGCCAGCCGCTCCTCGCACAGCTCCACCAGCCGGTCGTACGCGGCCTTGCCCATCAGCTCGATCAACTCCGGCCGGTACGACACGTACACCGGCTCGCCCGCGCCGTGCGCCGACGTCGCCGACGTACACCACCAGTGCAGATCGTGGCCGCCCGGACCCCAGCCGCGGCGGTCGTACTCACCGATCGACACCTGCAGCACCCGGGTGTCGTCGGGCCGGTCGATCCAGTCGTACGTACGCCGGATCGGCAACTGCCAGCAGACGTCCGGCTTGGTCTCCAACGGCTCGCGCCCCTCGCGCAGCGCCAGGATGTGCAGCGAACAGCCCGCCCCGCCCGCGAAACCCGGACGGTTCTGGAAGATGCACGAACCCTTGTACGGCCGGGTCTGCCGCTCGCCGTCCTCGTCCTCGGAGACCCACCCGGTCCTGGTGCCCACATCGTGGAACTGCCAGATTTCCGGCGTGAGCCTCGCCACATGTTCGGCGACGCGCTTCTCATCGTCCTCATCGGAGAAGTGGGCACCCAGGGTGCAGCAGCCGTCGTCCGCGCGGCCCGCCTGGATGCCCTGGCAACCGCTGCCGAAGACGCAGTTCCAGCGAGAGGTCAGCCATGTCAGATCGCAGCGGAAGACCTGCTCGTCATCCGCAGGATCAGGGAACTCCACCCAAGCGCGGGCGAAATCGAGCCCCTTCTCGTCCGGCTCCGGAGCGCCCTTCCGGGGCTTCGGAGGTGTGGTCGCCGTCTTCACCCGCGAAGAACCGGCGTCCGCCGCGGCCGCCGCTGCCGACTTGTCGGCCTTTGCCTTTTTCGTCTTTGGCACCCGTCCAGGGTACGGCCCCCATGCCCGCATCGAGGACGGCGCACGGCCTCGCTGGCAGTAGCGTTCCGTACATGAGACTCGGTGTCCTCGACGTGGGATCGAACACGGTGCATCTGCTGGTGGTGGACGCACACCCGGGCGCGCGCCCCCTGCCCGCGCATTCGCACAAGGTGGAGCTGCGCCTTGCCCAACTCCTCGACGAGGACGGGGCCATAGGCCCCGAAGGAGTCGACAAACTCATAGCCGTCGTCCACGAGGCCCTCCAGGCAGCCGAGGACAAGGGCGTCGAGGAGATGCTCCCCTTCGCCACCTCCGCCGTGCGCGAGGCCAGCAACGCCGACGACGTCCTCGCCCGCGTCAAGGACGAGACCGGGGTCGAGCTGCAGGTCCTCACCGGCGCGGAGGAGGCCCGGCTGACCTTCCTCGCCGTCCGCCGCTGGTTCGGCTGGTCCGCGGGCAAGCTCCTCGTCCTCGACATCGGCGGCGGCTCCCTGGAGATCGCCTACGGCATCGACGAGGAGCCCGACGCGGCTGTCTCCCTCCCGCTCGGCGCCGGCCGCCTCACCGCCGGCTGGCTCCCCGGCGACCCGCCCGAGCCGGACGACGTCCGCGCGCTGCGCCGCCACGTCCGCGCCCAGATCGCCCGCACCGTCGGCGAGTTCAGCCGTTTCGGCGCGCCCGACCACGTGGTCGCCACCTCCAAGACCTTCAAGCAGCTCGCCCGGATCGGCGGCGCCGCCCGCTCCGCCGAGGGCCTCTACGTCCAGCGCGACCTCAAGCGCCAGTCCCTGGAGGCATGGGTCCCCAAACTGGCCGAGATGACCACCGCCCAGCGATCCGCCCTCCCCGGCGTCTCCGAGGGCCGCGCGGGCCAGCTGCTCGCCGGGGCGCTGGTGGCCGAGGGCGCCATGGACCTCTTCGAGGTGGAGACCCTGGAGGTCTGCCCCTGGGCCCTGCGCGAAGGCGTCATCCTGCGCCGCCTGGATCACATGGGCACGGCGTAAGGGGTCCTTTCACCATGAGCGGCCGATCAGGTCGCGGGGGGGGGGGGGGGGGGGGGGAAGGGGTCAAGCTCCAGCACCCCTA
>NZ_JBVIDX010000006.1:0-12546 GCF_055572155.1 Streptomyces sp. NPDC030814 | reverse complement strand
GGGTTTTCTGTAACAGGGGGAGCGAGAGCGGGAGGTGGGCCAGGCTGCTGATAGGGGTCCCCCCCCCCCCCCCCCGACCCGGGCGGGCATCGTGAAAGGACCCTTAAGGGCCCCGTGTGACCCGGGACGGGCAGGTCGCCAGGGCGCCGGGAGCTGCGCGAGCGACCACCACGGACCCGGCCGGCCTCGTCGATCGCCTCCCGCGGCGACGAGGCGATGGCCCCCGACTCCCGGCCAACAACCCCGCCCCGGCCCCACATGACGAACCCCACCCTTTAGGCTGTCCTGCGTGGCAGACGTCGTGCGGATCCCGGATGCGAAGGTCGCCCTGTCCACTGCCTCCGTGTATCCGGAGTCCACGGCGACGGCCTTCGAGATCGCCGCGCGCCTCGGCTACGACGGTGTCGAGGTCATGGTCTGGACCGACCCGGTCAGCCAGGACATGGAGGCCCTGCGCCGCCTCTCCGACTACCACCAGATCCCCATCCTGGCCGTCCACGCCCCCTGTCTGCTGATCACCCAGCGGGTGTGGTCCACCGACCCCTGGGTCAAGCTCCAGCGCGCCCAGGCCGCCGCCGAGAAGCTCGGCGCGAGCACGGTCGTCGTCCACCCCCCGTTCCGCTGGCAGCGCCAGTACGCGCGCGACTTCGTCACCGGAATCTGGCGCATGGCGGGCGAGACGGACGTACGGTTCGCCGTCGAGAACATGTACCCCTGGCGCTACCGCGACCGCGAGATGCTGGCCTACGCCCCCGACTGGGACGTCACCAAGGACGACTACCGGCATTTCACGATCGACCTCAGCCACGCGGCGACCTCCCGTGTCGACGCGCTGGAGATGGTCGACCGCATGGGCGACCGCCTCGGCCACGTCCACATGGCCGACGGCAGGGGCTCGGCGAAGGACGAGCACCTCGTGCCGGGCCGCGGCACCCAGCCCTGCGCCGAACTGCTGGAAGGTCTCGCCCGCTCCGGATTCGACGGCCATGTGGTGATCGAGGTCAACACCCGCCGGGCCATGTCCGGCGCCGAACGCGAGGCCGACCTCGCCGAGGCCCTCGCCTTCACCCGGCTGCACCTCGCCTCCGCCGCGAAGGTCCCCCGCCGGTGACCGCGGCCACCCCCCGCCGCCGGGGACGGCCCCCTCGTACGGAAGCGGCCGACACCCCCGCCGCCCGCGACCGCATCCTCACCGCGGCCCGCGAGGAGTTCTCCGAGCGGGGCTACGACAAGACGTCGATACGGGGCATCGCCAAGGCGGCCGGGGTCGACTCGGCGCTCGTGCACCACTACTTCGGCACGAAGGAGCAGGTGTTCGAGGCGGCCATCACTCTCTCCTTCGCCCCGGCGATCGAGGCACCCAGAGCCGTCGAGGAGGGCCCTCTCGAAAGCGTCGGCGAACGGCTCACCCGCTTCTTCTTCGGCGTCTGGGAGAACCCCGCGACCCGTACGCCCCTGCTCGCGATCGTGCGGTCGGCCGTGAACAACGACACCGCCGCCGCCGTCTTCCGGCGGATCGTGGCCACCCAGGTGCTCCGCCGTATCGCCGGCCGGCTGGACGTCCCGGACGCGGAACTCCGGGCGGAGCTGGCGGCGGCGCAACTGGTGGGCATCGCGATGGTCCGCTATGTGATCAAGGTCGAGCCGCTGGCATCGGCGGACCCGGAGCAGATCATCAGACGAGTGGCACCCGTGGTGCAGGCCCACCTGACAGCGCCCCTGTCCTGACCGCACGCCGGTGGGGACGCCGAAAACCGAGACGCTCGTCCCGTCATCCGGACAAGGTGTCCGCCCACTGGATGACCGGCGTACGCTCGACTTCAGTCATAACTCTCCGAAGGAGCGAGGCGAGCGACGATGCCCGAGCTGAGGTCCCGCACAGTCACCCACGGCCGCAACATGGCGGGCGCCCGCGCCCTTATGCGCGCCTCCGGTGTACCGGGCGCGGACATCGGCCGCAAGCCGATCATCGCCGTCGCCAACTCCTTCACCGAGTTCGTGCCCGGCCACACCCACCTCCAGCCGGTGGGCCGGATCGTCAGCGAGGCGATCCGCGAGGCCGGCGGCATCCCCCGCGAGTTCAACACGATCGCCGTCGACGACGGCATCGCCATGGGCCACGGCGGCATGCTGTACTCCCTGCCCTCCCGCGACCTGATCGCGGACAGCGTGGAGTACATGGTCGAGGCCCACTGCGCCGACGCCCTGATCTGCATCTCCAACTGCGACAAGATCACCCCGGGCATGCTGAACGCCGCCCTGCGGCTCAACATCCCGACGGTCTTCGTCTCCGGCGGCCCCATGGAGTCCGGCCGGGCCACCCTTGTCGACGGCACGGTCCGCACGCTCGACCTGGTCGACGCGATCTCCGACGCCGTCAACGACAAGATCTCGGACGAGGACATCCTCCGTATCGAGGAGAACGCCTGTCCGACCTGCGGCTCCTGTTCCGGCATGTTCACGGCCAACTCGATGAACTGCCTGACCGAGGCCATCGGCCTGTCCCTCCCCGGCAACGGCTCGGTCCTCGCCACCCACACGGCCCGCAAGCAGCTCTACATCGACGCGGCCGCCACGGTCATGGACATCACCCGCCGCTACTACGAGCAGGACGACGAGACGGTCCTGCCGCGCTCCATCGCCTCGTTCGCGGCCTTCGAGAACGCCATGGCCCTCGACATCGCCATGGGCGGCTCCACCAACACGATCCTGCACCTGCTGGCGGCCGCTCAGGAGGCGGGCGTCCCCTTCGGCCTGAACGAGATCGACGCCGTCTCGCGCCGCGTGCCCTGCCTGTCGAAGGTCGCGCCCAACGTCGCGAAGAACCGCACGTACTACATGGAGGACGTGCACCGCGCCGGCGGCATCCCCGCCCTGCTGGGCGAGCTGCACCGCGCGGGCCTGCTCAACGAGGACGTGAACTCCGTCCACAGCCCCTCCCTCGCCGACTGGCTGAAGACCTGGGACGTGCGCGGCGGCTCCCCGTCGCCCGAGGCCGTCGAGCTGTGGCACGCCGCCCCCGGCTGTGTCCGCTCCGCCGAGGCCTTCTCCCAGTCCGAGCGCTGGGACTCCCTGGACGACGACGCCGAGAACGGCTGCATCCGCTCCGCCGAGCACGCCTACTCCAAGGACGGCGGCCTGGCCGTCCTGAAGGGCAACCTCGCGGTCGACGGCTGCGTGGTGAAGACGGCCGGCGTCGACGAGTCGATCTGGACGTTCGAGGGCCCGGCGGTCGTCTGCGAGTCGCAGGAGGAGGCCGTCCAGAAGATCCTCACCCAGCAGGTCAAGGAGGGCGATGTCGTCGTCATCCGCTACGAGGGCCCCAAGGGCGGTCCCGGCATGCAGGAGATGCTCTACCCGACCTCGTACCTGAAGGGCCGCGGCCTCGGCAAGTCCTGCGCCCTGATCACCGACGGCCGTTTCTCCGGCGGTACGTCCGGCCTGTCCATCGGCCACGCCTCGCCCGAGGCGGCCGGCGGCGGCACCATCGCCCTCGTCGAGGACGGCGACCGCATCCGCATCGACATCCCCAACCGTACGATCGAGCTCCTCGTCGACGACGCCGAACTGGCCCGCCGCGAGCAGGCCCTGAACGGCGTCTACGCCCCCAAGAACCGCGAGCGCAAGGTCTCCGCCGCGCTGAAGGCGTACGCCGCGATGGCCACCAGCGCCGACAAGGGCGCGGTGCGCGACGTCTCCAAGCTGGGCTGACCCCACTGCGTCGAGGGCCGCTGCCGGGAGGGGACCCCGGGGCGGCCCTCGGTGTGTCCGGGTGCGCGTTCGACGGGGGAGGGCGCCCGGCAGCCATGGAGGCCCGGGGCTACCAGCCCGCCGGATCGTCCGCGTCGACCCCGAACACCGTGCCGTCGGGCGCGCCCGCGCAGACGCGTCCCTTGACGACGACCGGCTCGGGCAGCGCGGCCACGACCCGGTCGGTGTCGCCGAGCCGCGGGGGAGTCTCCCCGGTGAGCCGGCCCCCGCGGGCGTCGAGCGCCAGCAGCCGCCCGTCGGCGGTGGTGAAGTACACGTGCCGGCCGTCGGCCACGGGCGCCGAGCCCCGCGCCACCCCGGTCTCGGCCCGCCACAGCTGCTTGCCCGCCTTCATGTCGACGGCCACGAGCGAACCGCCGGTGCCCAGCAGATAGACGAAGTCACCGCGTACCACCGCACGGGCCTGCTCCAGCCGTACGGGCAGCGTGACCCGGTCCGTCGCCCCGGTCGCCGAGTCGTGGCGGACGACGCCGACCGTGTCGCCGTACACCCCGCCGCCGGCCACCAGGAAGAGGGCGCCGCCACGTGCCCCCACCGGCTTCAGATCACCGTCCAGCCGCGCGTCCCACACCACGTCCCCGCTCTTGGGATCCACCGCCGTGACCCGCGTCCGCGCCCCCGCGCCCTCCCCGGTGACGCTCGCCACGTAGGCCGGCCCGTCCCCCTCGAACGAGGTGAAGTACGCCTCCCGCTGCCCGGGGACGGCCCGGCTCCACAGCGTGTCGCCGCTCGCGCCGTCCAGGCCGGTGACCGTGCCGTCGGCGGAGGTCAGCAGGAGCACACCGCCCGCGAACCGCCGGCCGCTGTACGCGGTCAGGTCCCGTTCCCAGCGGACCTCGCCGGTCGCCGGATCGAGGGCCTGCGACCGCCCGCCGGCGTCGGTCGAGACGTGCACCAGACCGCCCGACACGACGGGCGGCTCACTGATGCCCCCGGTGACGGAATGCCGCCACAGCACCCGGCCGTCGGCCGGGTCCAACGCCGACACCAGCCCCGGCTGCGCGCACACCAGCTTCCCCGCCCCGTACGAGCACTGCGGCGCCCCGGCCTTCTTCGGCGCCGGCTCCGTCGCCCAGGGTTCGAGCGCGGGGGCGGCGGCCACCGTGGCCCGAGGCGTGGCCTCACCACCGCCGCCCGCACCAGCGCCGTCCCCGAGCAGCCGCACCGAGCCGAAGATGCCGCCCGCGGCCAGCACCAGCGCGGTCGCGACCACGACGGCCCGTCTGCGCAGTCGGCTCCGCTCGGCCGAGGTCCCCGTGGCGTCCGCCGGGCCGCCGCCGGTCTCCCGGCCGCCGGCGTCGGCCGCGGCCGTACCGTCCCGGCCCGCCGATCCCTCGGCGGCCCCGGAATCCCGCGCTGAGCGCTCCCCGCCCGCCCCCGAACCCTGCTCCCGTTGCGCCGGTATGAACGCCTGGGTGTCGTACGAGGCCGCCACGGACCGCAGACGGTGCATCAACTCGTCCGCCGTGGGCCGGTCCTCGGGCTCCTTGGCGAGGCAGGCCCGCACGAGCGGGGCGAGCTTCTCCGGTACGCCGGTGAGGTCCGGCTCGTCGTGGACCACCTGGTAGGCGACGACATACGGGCTGTCGGAGTCGAAGGGTCCGCGCCCGGTCGCCGCGTGCACGGTCACCGAGCCGAGGGCGAAGATGTCGGCGGCGGGCCCGACCTCCCGCGGCCGCCGGAACTGCTCCGGGGCCATGAAGGGTGGCGTGCCTATCAACTTGCCGGTCTCGGTGCGCAGTTCGCTGTCTTTCGGCCGGGAGATGCCGAAGTCGATGACTTTGGGCCCGTCCTCGGCGAGGAGCACGTTGCTGGGCTTGAGATCGCGGTGCACCACGCCCGCCCGGTGGATGTCCCGCAACGCCTCGGCGAGCCCCGCCATCAGCCGGCGCAACTGCCCCGGCGCCATGGGCCCGTTCCGCTTCACATGCTCGGCGAGTGTCGGACCGGGAATGAAGAGGGTGGCCATCCAGGGGCGGGCACTGTCGGTGTCGGCGTCGACGACCGGCGCCGTGAAGGCACCGCTCACCCGTCGTGCCGCGGCGACCTCCTGCCTGAACCGCCCTCTGAACTCGGGGTCCTTGGCGAACTCGGCGTGCACCACCTTCACCGCGAGCCGCAGTCCGGAGGTCGAGGTGGCCAGATGGACGACCCCCATGCCACCGGAGCCCAGGCTGGACTCCAGGCGGTACTGACCGGCGTACTCGGGAAGTTCCGCTTCCGCTCCCGAACCGGTGTCCCGCTGTGGCGTCATGGGCACACCCCCCGTGCTGTTCCGGCCGCTCGCGCGACGCACGGAGCCTAGTCGATGACACGTACGAGACAGAGGCGGCTTGCTGGCCTCCGGGAACCAAGAAGGCGCAGGTGTGCGTGTCTTGATTCAAGGGGTATCAAAGGGTCCCCATGGCTGTCATGGGGTGAAACGGGGGGAGTTTCCGCATGTCCATCGACCACGTCGAAGAGATCACGGGCGACGGCGAGGAGGAGCGGACGGCCACGGCCGCCGCGACGGCGTCCGTCCGCTACTACTCGGTCGCCCCGGGAGTCCGCCTCAACGTCCGCAGCGGCCCGAGCACCAGCTACAGCATCGTCCGCGTCCTCGCCGAGGGCGCCAAGGTCCCGATCTTCTGCCAGACCCCGGGCCAGACCATCTCCGGCCCCTACGGCACCACCAACATCTGGGACAACATCGGCGACGGCGACTACATCTCCGACGCCTACGTCTACACCGGCGCCGACGGCTACGTGGCCGGCCGCTGCGGCTGACCCGGCCAGGGCAACCGGTACGAGAGCAAGCGCCCCCGCCCGCGGGCCGGGCGGGGGCGCTCCCGCGTGGGGCGCGGCCATAATCGATCCGTGAGCGACAAGCAGACCGGAACCGGCGCGAAGCCGCGGCCCTCCCAGGCCCCCGCGGCCACCGAGGCCCCCACGACGCCCAAGGGTCCCCTCCCCGAACCCATCCGCTTCTTCGGGACGACCTGGCTGAACCACGACGGCAACTACACCGCCCGCCGCGTGGCCGTCTCCCTCGGCTCACTCGCCGCCGTCGCGGCCTCCTGCCTCGTCCTGCGCCTCGCCTACGAGGGCCTTGAACTCGCGGCAGTGGGCGGCTTCGTCTCGATCACGGTCGTCGTCATGTTCGCCGTGTGCAGCGCCCTGGCCTTCGGCCACACCTGGGGCTCGTTCACCCGGCGCCCCGACCCGGCCCGCCAGTCCTCCCTGCGCGGCCTGCTCACCATCGGCTTCACAGGCTCCCTCGCCGCCTACTTCCTCCGCTCCCTCAAGGAAGCCCCCGGCGAGTCCCTCCACCGCCACACCTACGAAACCGCGCGGGCCCAGTACATCCGCCGCACCACCAAACGAACGGGCAACCCGGCCAAGCGCCGCCCACGCGGCTGAGCCGAGAGGAACACCCCTCACACGCCCTCTCCCCAGCCCACCCGCGGACCACGACCATGTCCCCATGGCCACCCCCCAATCTCCCTCCCACACCTCCCGAGCCCACTCCTTCAACAGGGCCGCCGCCCAGTACGCGGCGAGCCGCCCCTCGTATCCCCCCGCCCTCCTCCCCGCCGTCGAGCAGCTGGCCGGCCGTCCGTTGTCCCGCTCGACCACCGTCGACGTGGGCGCCGGCACCGGCATCTCCACCGCGCTCCTCCACGCCCACGGAGCCCACGTCCTCGCGGTCGAACCCGGCCCCGGCATGGCAGCCCAGTTCCGCCGTACCCACCCCCACATCCCGCTCGTCCGCGCCGACGGCAACGCCCTCCCTCTCGCCGCCGCCTCCGTCGACTTCCTCACCTACGCCCAGTCCTGGCACTGGACCGACCCCACCCGCTCGGTCCCGGAGGCCCTTCGCGTACTGCGGCCCGGCGGCGCTCTCGCCCTGTGGTGGAACACCGACGCCCTCGACATCCCCTGGATCGCCGACGCCGCCACCCGTGTCCGCCGCTTCCTCGGCCTGAACGCCGACCTCCCCATGGAGCAGAGCGGCACCACCGGCGCCCCCGCCGCCCTGGAAGCCACCGCCGGCCAGCTGGACTGCGCCCGCCGCCGCATCCGGTGGAGCCGCCGGGTCTCCCTGGACACCCACCTCGCCAACATCGCGAGCCACTCGGGCTTCCTGATCCGGGACGAGGCAACCAGAAACACCTTCCTCGCCGAGGAGCGAGCCCACCTCCGCGCCCTCTTCCCCCGGGAACAGATCGAAGAGGTCTACGACGTGGACCTCCTGGTGGCCACCCACCCCTGACCCCCGGCAGCCCACCCCTCCGTACGCCTACCGGTCACCGCCGGTCGCCCGCCCCGCGCCCCGCCCGTCCGCCCCGGCTCGCCGCATCGCGACGCACCCCTCCCCGCCCGTCCGCCCCGGCTCGCCGCATCGCGACGCACCCCTCCCCGCCCGTCCGCCCCGGCTCGCCGCATCGCGACGCACCCCTCCCCGCCCAGCCCGGCGCCTTGACGGCCGAACTCACCCGGAGCATTATTCATCGCATGATGAATTACTCGCCCGGGAAGCCGGCACCCCCGCCCCCCAACCCCGGGACAAGCACCCCGAGCAACCCGGCCCCGCCGCTCGCTCCCGCCATCCACGCCGAGAACCTCACCGTCACCCGAGGTCCTCGCACAGTCCTCCGCAACCTCGACTTCGCGGTCCCGCCCGGCCAGATCACCGGTCTCCTCGGCCCCTCCGGCTGCGGCAAGTCGACCCTGATGCGCTCGATCGTCGGCACCCAGGACAAGGTCACCGGCACCCTCCAGGTCCTGGGCCACCCCGCGGGCGCCCCCACCCTCCGCTCCCGCATCGGCTATGTCACCCAGGCGCCCTCCGTCTACGACGATCTGACCGTCCGCCAGAACCTCGACTACTTCGCCGCGATCCTCGACCCCGGCCGCGCCGCCGCCGACCGCCGCCACGACAACGTCACCCGGGCGATCGCCGACGTGGACCTCACCAGCCACGCCGACGCCCTCGCCGGCAACCTCTCCGGTGGCCAGCGCAGTCGCGTCTCCCTGGCCGTCGCCCTCCTCGGCACCCCCGAACTCCTGGTCCTCGACGAACCCACGGTCGGCCTGGACCCCGTCCTCCGCCGAGACCTCTGGGACCTCTTCCACACCATCGCCGCCGAGCGCCGGGCCACCCTCCTGATCTCGTCCCATGTCATGGACGAGGCCGAGCGCTGCCACCGTCTCCTCCTGATGCGCGAGGGCGAGATCCTCGCCGACGACACCCCCGAGGCCCTCCGCGCCCGCACCCACGCCGAAACGGTCGAAGCGGCCTTCCTGCACCTGGTCGACGAGGCCGCCGCGACAGCTTCACCACAGAAGGAGCCGAACCGATGACCACCACGTCGCCCACCCCGAACGCACCCCGCGGCACCACCGCGGCCACACCCGCACCCCGCCCGAGGGCACTCAACTACTTCCGTACGACGGCGACAGCCCGCCGAGTCCTCCGCCAACTCGGACACGATCCCCGCACGATCGCTCTCATGCTCCTGGTCCCGTGCGTGATGCTGTTCCTGCTGCGCTATGTCTTCGACGGCAGCCCACGGGTCTTCGACTCCATCGGCGCCTCACTCCTCGGTATCTTCCCGCTGATCACCATGTTCCTGGTGACCTCCATCGCCACCCTGCGCGAGCGCACCTCCGGCACCCTCGAACGCCTCCTCGCCATGCCCCTCGGCAAGGGCGACCTCATCGCCGGCTACGCGCTCGCCTTCGGCACCCTGGCGATCATCCAGTCCGCCCTCGCCACCGGCCTGGCCGTCTGGTTCCTCGACCTGGATGTCACCGGCTCCCCCTGGCTCCTGCTCCTCGTCGCCCTCCTCGACGCACTCCTCGGCACCGCCCTCGGTCTCTTCGTGTCGGCCTTCGCCTCCTCCGAATTCCAGGCCGTCCAGTTCATGCCGGCCGTGATCTTCCCCCAACTCCTCCTCTGCGGCCTGTTCACCGCCCGAGCCGACATGCACCCCGCCCTCGAAGCGATCTCCGACGTCCTCCCCATGTCCTATGCCGTCGACGGCATGAACGAAGTCCTCCTGCACACCGACATGACCGCGGCCTTCGTCCGCGACGTCTCGATCGTCGCCGGCTGCGCCCTGCTGGTCCTGGCCCTGGGAGCGGCGACCCTGAGGCGCCGGACGAGGTAAACGGCCGTTCCAGCTGCCCGCGCCCCGCATCCCGCCCACCGGACACGTCACCCGAACCCGCAGCCCCGGTGCGAGGATGGCCCCAGGACGACGCACCCCCGGAGGGCACCCGCACCATGACCCAGAAAGTCGCAGTCCTCGGCACCGGAAAGATCGGCGAGGCCCTGCTCAGCGGCATGATCCGAGCCGGCTGGGACCCCACGGACCTCCTGGTCACCGCCCGCCGCGCCGAACGCGCCGAGGAACTCCGCACCCGCTACGGCGTCACCCCGGTCACCAACGCGGAGGCCGCGAAGACAGCCGACACCCTGATCCTGACGGTCAAGCCCCAGGACATGGCGACCCTCCTCGACGAACTCGCCCCGCACACCCCCGCCGACCGCCTGGTCATCAGCGGCGCGGCAGGCATCCCCACCTCCTTCTTCGAGGAGCGGCTGGCACCGGGCACTCCTGTCGTCCGTGTCATGACGAACACGCCCGCCCTCGTCGACGAGGCCATGTCCGTCATCTCCGCCGGCAGCCACGCGAGCGAGGCCGATCTCGCGCACGCCGAAGAGATCTTCGGTGCCGTAGGCAAGACCCTCCGCGTCCCCGAGTCCCAACAGGACGCCTGCACCGCGCTCTCCGGCTCGGGCCCGGCGTACTTCTTCTACTTGGTCGAAGCCATGACCGACGCGGGCATCCTCCTCGGCCTGCCCCGCGACAAGGCCCACGACCTCATCGTCCAGTCCGCCATCGGCGCGGCCACGATGCTCCGCGACAGCGGCGAACACCCCGTCAAGCTCCGCGAGAACGTCACCTCCCCGGCAGGCACCACCATCAGCGCCATCCGCGAACTCGAGAACCACGGCGTACGCGCCGCGTTGATCGCAGCGCTGGAAGCCGCCCGCGACCGCAGCCGTGAGCTGGCCTCCGGCAACAACAGCTGACCGAGACAGCGGACCTCAGCCGCAGCGCCGGGGGCGGGACCGGGCCGTCACACCCCCGGCGCAGCGGTCAGCCGGCCAACAGTCCGATGGCGCGGTACGCGGCGTCCACCCTCGGCCGAGCCATCCCTCTGGCCTTTTCGGCACCCGTCCGCAGTACCGCTTCCACATACGCAGGATCCGCGCACAACTCCTTGTGCCTCTGCTGTACGGGCCTGAGGAGCTCGACCACGGCCTCCGCTGTGTCCTTCTTCAAAGCTCCGTACGACTCGTATGCACCGCTCAGGTCCTCGGGGTTCCCGCCTTCACAGGCAGCGAGGATCTCCAGCAGATTGGCGAGCCCCGGCCGCGCCACCCGGTCGTAGACGACCTCGCGCCCGCTGTCCGTCACGGCCCGCATGATCTTCTTCCGCACCACGTCCGGCTCGTCCAGCAGATAGACGATGCCCGGCCCCACGTCGTCCGTCTTCCCCATCTTCGACGTCGGCTCCTGCAGATTCATGACCCGGGCCCCCACCTTGGGATGTGTCGCCCGAGGCACCACGAACGCCTGTCCGTACCGCTGGTTGAACCGCACGGCCAGGTCCCGCGCCAGCTCCACATGCTGTGTCTGGTCGTCCCCGACCGGCACCTCGTCCGTCCCGTACGCCAGGATGTCCGCCGCCATCAGCACCGGGTACGTCAGCAGCGACAGCCGGACACTCCCACCCCGGTCCCGTTCACGCGCGGCCTTCTCCTTGTACTGGATCATCCGCCGCATCTCTCCGTCGGTGGCCACGCACTCCAGCACGTACGACAGCCGCGCGTGCTCGTCGACCCGACTCTGCACGAAGACCGTGCACAGCTCCGGATCCAGGCCGGACGCCAGCAACAAGGTCGCCGCCTGCCGGCTGAGTCTGCGCACCCGTGCCGGATCGTGGTCCACGGTCAGCGCGTGCATGTCGACCACACAGAACAGCGCGTCCGTCCGGTGCTGATCGACGTCGGCCCACCGCCGTACGGCCCCCAGGTAGTTCCCCAGCGTCAGGTGCCCGGTCGGCTTGATCCCGCTGAAGACCCGCGTCATCTCTCATCCTCCTGGTCAGGGCCGCCGCAACCGGTCGGCCGCTCCCTGGAGGGAGATACGAGAACGGCCGCCGGGGGCGGCGGCCGTCGAGTGCGTACGTGAGCGCGGCCGCCGTCAGGCGGCCCACCACTGGTGACACGTACGCGTAGTCATGGAGGTCAGGCTACGCGCCGGGAGTACGTCCTGCAGCGAGTTGACACACCCTGGGCCCGTCCGTAGTGTTCTCCGGGTTGTCCGACGTGAGCGCCGACCCCGGTCGGTCCCCGGACAGCCATTCCGCAGGTAAACACCAACAATCGGCGATCCGTCGTCGTGCCATTGGCGTGCATATTTGCAGGATGAGGAATCCGCGTTCGAAAGGACGCAGCCCCGATTAGCTCGGGAGCCCGGAATCCGCTAAAGTCTCACTCGTCGGAACGGCCCAACAGCCGTGAAGACAAACCCCGCTGACTGGGAATCAGGCCCGAAAGGATCTGATAGAGTCGGAACCGCCGGAAAGGGAAACGCGAAAGCGAGAACCTGGAAAGCACCGAGGAAATCGGATCGGAAAAAGATCTGATAGAGTCGGAAACGCAAGACCGAAGGGAAGCGCCCGGAGGAAAGCCCGAGAAGATACTCGGGTGAGTACAAA
>NZ_JBVIDX010000005.1:0-475756 GCF_055572155.1 Streptomyces sp. NPDC030814 | reverse complement strand
GTGCCCTCGGAGCGGGGGAAGAACTCGTACCAGGAGCCGAACAGGGCCCGTTCGCGTTCCACCAGCAGCGGCAGCGGGTCGGAGGAGGTGACCAGTTCCCGCAGCGGATGCCGGGCCAGCACCTCGTCCACCTCCGGCGCCAACGCCGCCGCAAAGCGCTCCGTGACCGGCAGCGCGTCGTCCCGCAGCCTTCGCGCGGCGGTCAGCAGGACGGCGTGCGTGTCCGCCTCCGGGACCCCGGCGGCGGCGCGCTCGTACAACTCGGCGCCCTCCTCCAGGACCAGCTCCGTGTCGATGCCGGCGGGAATCTTGATGTGCGCGATCCGGCGCCAGGTGGTGACCGGGTCGCTCCAGGCCTCGACCCGGTAGGTCCACCGGCCCACCGACGTCGGAGTGACCCAGGCACCCCACCGGTCGGTCCCGGATCCGAGTTCCCGCATCGGCGTCCACGGTGCCGGGCGGCCCTCCGGGTCCTTCAGGACCACATTGGCCGCGATGACGCCGTGTCCTTCCCGGAAGAGCGTCGCGGTGACCTCGAAGGTCTCTCCCACCACCGCTTTCGCGGGACGCCTGCCGCACTCGACGAGCGGGCGGACGTCCCTGATGGGGATACGGCCGATGGCCGGGGTCTGGCTCATGGGTCTCACCTCCGCCGAACTCGGAACGGGAAATGCGCCGAACGGGTGCCGCGATGTCCTACTGGCCTGCGGCGGAACGCCGCTCGGACGGGGGACCGTGGGGCACGGCGCGGGTCCCGCGGGCCTGGCCGGTCTGCGCCTGGAGGTACGCGGGCAGGGTCGTCCGGAGATAGTGCTCGGCCGCGGCCACGGCCTCCCGGGCGCATCGCTTGCCCATCAGCACGCACAGCGTGTAGCCCGAGTCCTCGAAATGGTCCCGGGCGGCCCTGTCCGCGGGTGCCGCGAGCGTCACGCGTTCCCACATGCGGTAGCGCCGCAGTTGTCTGGCCACCTCGTTCTTGGCGGGCAGCAACATGTGCCGATCACCTCCCGGCACTCTCGGTGGAGCACGCTTCCCGGGGGAGGTCGTGCACTGAGGAGCACCGACGCATGGGGAGCCGGTGCCTTCACTCATGGTGCACGGGTGATGACAAAGCGTCCTGTTGGGTCTTCAACTACCTCAGGGGTCGCTCGTGTTGCACGAATGGCGTAGCAGCCCCACGCTGGGAGCTGACTCAGAAGTGATCGGTGCTCACGCTCCGTGGCCCGGAACCGTCCCGCCAGGACTGTCCCGGGGCTCGTTCCCCCAGGAACGGAGCGGGGCGGGAGCTTCGCCGGTGAGGAGCCAACGACGATGAAGACCGCAGTGCCTCGCTACTACCACCTCGACGTGGAAGTCAGTCCGGAACGGGTCGGACAGGTCAGGCGCATCCTGGCCGCGCACCTCCGGTTCTGGGACCTGGAGACCCTCGTCGAACCCGTCTGCCACAGTGCCGAACTGCTGCTGCGCGCGATCGACGAGCACGCGTCGGACAAGAACACCTCGGTCGAGATGTGGTGGAACGGGCAGCACCTCATCGCTGCGATCGCGGAGAACGACCGTGAACTGCGCCCCGACCGGGAGCTCCGCCCCTGCCTGACCCGCATCGCCGCGCTCAGCGACGGCTGGGGCTGCTGCGCCACGGACACCGGCAGCACGGTCATCTGGTTCACCCAGCGGGCCCCCGTCGACGAAAGCGTCCCCCTCGTCCCCACCGCCCCCTCGCCGAGCCTGCGCGAGGTCCTCCAGGTGCCGCGCGAGGTACGGGTCTCCGCCCTCGCCGGCCCGCTGAGCGACGCGCCGGTCGAGGTGCCGGACACCGCCGTGGCCGCGGCCACGAATCGGCCGACGAGCCCGGTGTCGACCGTGTCCACCGTGTCGAGCGCCTGCGACGCCGCGCGGTGACGGGCCGGAAGAAGAGGAACGGGCGTGCGCGATCCGGTGCAAGCGGATCCGCTCGCCCGGTCGGCAAGGAGAACGCGCGGGCGGACAAGGCGCCGCCCGCGCGGTCGCCGTCGCGCAGGCCGGTGTCCGTGTGGAGCGGGCAGCCCTACCCGCTCGGCGCGTCCTACGACGGCACGGGCACCAACTTCGCGCTGTTCAGCGAGGTAGCCGAAGGGGTCGACCTGGTCCTCGTGGACGACGACGGCGGCCATCGCACCATCCCGCTCACCGAGGTCGACGGCTTCGTCTGGCACGGCCACCTCCCCGGCATCGGACCGGGACAGCGCTACGGCTACCGCGTGCACGGCCCCTGGCACCCGGCCGCCGGACACCGCTGCAACCCCGCGAAGCTGCTGCTCGACCCGTACACCCGGGCCGTGGACGGGCAGGTGGACAACCACCCCTCGCTGTACGACCGCACCACCGACAGCGCGGGACACACCATGCTCGGCGTGGTCACCGACCCCTACTTCGACTGGGGCGACGACCGCCGGCCCCACCGGCCGTACGCCGACACCGTGATCTACGAGGCGCACGTCCGGGGGCTCACCCGCACCCACCCCGAGGTCCCCGCCGAACTGCGCGGTACCTACGCCGGGTTGGCGCACCCCGCGGTCATCGAGCACCTCACCTCGCTGGGCGTGACGGCGATCGAGCTGATGCCGGTGCACCAGTTCGCGCAGGACGGCGTGCTCCAGGACCGGGGTCTCACCAACTACTGGGGCTACAACACCATCGGCTTCTTCGCGCCCCACAACGGCTACGCCGCCCACGGCACCCGCGGCCAACAGGTCACCGAGTTCAAGTCGATGGTCAAGGCGCTGCACGCGGCCGGTCTCGAAGTGATCCTCGACGTGGTCTACAACCACACCGCCGAGGGCAACGAGAAGGGCCCCACCCTCTCCTTCCGAGGCATCGACAACGCCTCCTACTACCGGCTGGTGGACGGCGACTGGGAGCACTACTACGACACCACCGGCACCGGCAACAGCCTGCTGATGCGGCACCCGTACGTCCTCCAGCTGATCATGGACTCGCTGCGGTACTGGGTCACCGAGATGCACGTGGACGGCTTCCGCTTCGACCTGGCGGCGACACTGGCCCGCCAGTTCCACGAGGTGGACCGGCTGTCGGCGTTCTTCGACCTCATCCAGCAGGACCCGGTGATCAGCCGCGTCAAACTGATCGCCGAACCCTGGGACGTCGGCGAGGGCGGCTACCAGGTGGGCAACTTCCCGCCGCTGTGGTCGGAGTGGAACGGCAAGTACCGGGACGCCGTACGCGACTTCTGGCGTGGCCGGCCCGGCATGCTCGGCGAGGTCGCCCTGCGGCTGACCGGCTCCTCCGACCTGTACGAACACAGCCGGCGCCGGCCGCGCGCCAGCGTCAACTTCGTGACCGCGCACGACGGTTTCACCCTCCGCGACCTCGTCTCGTACAACGACAAGCACAACGAGGCCAACGGCGAGGGCAACCGGGACGGCGAAAGCGTCAACCGCTCCTGGAACTGCGGCGCCGAGGGCGAGACGGACGACCCCCGCGTCCTCACGCTCCGCGCCCGTCAGCAGCGCAACCTGCTGTCCACCCTGCTGCTCTCCCAGGGCATCCCGATGCTGTGCCACGGCGACGAACTGGGCCGCACCCAGAAGGGCAACAACAACGCCTACTGCCAGGACAACGAGGTCTCCTGGATCGACTGGCGGCTCGACGACGAGCAGCGCGCGCTGCTCGACTTCACCCGGCAGTTGATCGCCCTGCGCGCCGCCCACCCGGTCCTGCGCCGCCGCCGGTTCTTCCGCGGAGACACCGCCACCTGCGAGGACCAGCCGCTGCCCGACCTGGTGTGGCTGCGGCCGGACGCCCGCGAGATGACCGACGAGGACTGGGCACGCTCCGACGCCCACTGCGTCGCCGTGTTCCTCAACGGCGACGCCATCGCCGAACCGGACCCGTACGGCAAGCCCGTCGTGGACGACTCCTTCCTGCTGCTGCTGAACAGCCACTGGGAGCCCGCCACCTTCCGCCTCCCGGGCACCGCCTACGGCGAGCGCTGGACCACCCGGGTCGACACCGCCGCCGAGCCGGACGGCGCCCCGGACGAGACGGAGTACAAGGCAGGTGCGGAGGTCCATGTCGAAGCCCGTGGCCTGGTGCTGCTGTCGAGACCTTCCAAGGCGGTGTGAACGAGGGGTGAACGTCGGCCGACAGTCCGGACTCGTCCCGGTCGAGCCGTGTTCCGCGGCCGAAAGCGCGTGCACAGTGGGGCTGGCGCCTGGCCGGGGGAGGCGGGTGCGGAGGGGGACAGCGTGGTCAGATACGTCCACCACCAGTTGGTGACGGTCGCCGAGGCGGCGGCCGTCATGGTGGTGACCGTGCCCGTGGTGTTCGTCGTGCGTGGCCTGCCGATGCCCGACGCCGAGGTCTGGAGGGCGGCAGCGGCCCTCGCGGCGTTCCTGGCGCTGTTCGGACTGCTGTCCTGTGTCGTGGGCCGGCTGGGCGGTGAGAAACGCGACTTCGAGAACGCCGTTCCCCTGGCGGATCCGGACGCGGTGCTACCGACGCCGCAACAGTCCTGGCGCCACAGCTTCGCCGGGGGCTTCGTGATCTTCATGGTGGTGGGATGCCTGTTCATCGCCCTGATGTGGGAGCCCGTGGTCGCCTTCTGGCCACTCGTGCTCGTGCCGGAGCGAGTCGTCAAGGGAGCGTATGCCGCGCGCTGGGAGCGGCGTCACGGCCTGGTGCTGTGGCGGGGGCACGTGGCGGACCAGCCGCTGGGTGACAGGCAGTACCTCTATTCGTCCGTACGGCAGCCCGTCGTCCGGTAGGTGGCCGTGGCGGTCAACGCTTGCGACGTGAGGTGATCGTGAACTGGGCGCCGTCCGGGTCGCGCAGCACCGCCTCGTCCGTGCCCTGGGTGAGGACGGTGCCGCCGTGGTGCTGGGCGGCCTCGACACAGGCGGCCACGTCGGAGACCGAGAAGTGGATCTGCCAGTGCGGCCGGATCGTGGGGTCGGGCGCCGCCTCCAGGGCCCCGGAGGTGATGCGGGCGACGACGTCGCCCTGGCTGCGCAGGACGACCTCGTTCGCCTCGTAGCGGACCTCGCAGCAGCCCGGCTTCTCGGAGGCCCACTCCAGGACCTCGCCGTAGAAGATCGCCGCGTCGAAGGCGTCCCGGGTGTGGAGGCGGACGAAGGCGGGGGCGGCCCGGCGCCAGGCCTCCCAGTCCGTGAAGAGCTCGCCCTCCCAGATACCGAACGTCGCCCCGTGGCGGTCGGCCAGCAGGGCCGCCCGGCCGGGCGGGAAGGACAGCGGCCCGACCGCGACCGTGCCGCCGCGCTCCCGGGCCCGGGAGGCGGCGGCGTCCGCGTCGGACACGGCGAAGTAGGGCGTCCAGGCGACCGCCATCTGCCACAGGGTCGCCACTCCGGCGATCCCCGCGACCGGCACACCGTCCGCCAGCGCGATCCTGAAGTGGTCGCCGAGCTTGGCCGTGCGCCATTTCCAGCCCAGCACGGCTTCGTAGAAGTCCTCCGTGGCCGGCAGGTCCCGGCTGGTGAGGCTCACCCAGCAGGGTGCTCCGCATACGGATCGGGTGGACACGACACTCGCCGTGCCCCTGGGTTTCGTCTCGCTGTTCATGGCAGTCGCGTCCTGGTCGAGTCCACCGGCACACACCGGCCGCACTCCAGTGTCCAACCAGAACCGGGGTCGGCGCCCGCCGAGTACCTCCGTGTGGCGCTGCGACCCCGGTCGCCGGCAATCGCGGACGACTGTTCGGGTGATGACCGGTGTGCCGTGCTGTTACCCCGACGCCGCCGAGGCACTCCTGCCCACGCGTCCCTCACCAGCGCCGGGGCGTCGGCGGGGGTCAGGTCGACTCCCGCCGCACCAGCTCCGTCGGGAGTATCACCGCGGCCGGGTCCTCGCCGCCTATCTGCGCCAGCAGCACCCGCACCATCTCGTTGCTGATGCGGTCGTAGGGCTGGCGGATCGTGGTGAGGGCGGGCACGGACTCCGTCGCGGCGGCCGAGTCGTCGAACCCGCCCACGGACACGTCCTCCGGCACCCTGCGGCCCGCCCGGCGCAGCGCCGTCAGCGCGCCCTGCGCCATCAGGTCGGACGCCACGAACACCGCGTCCATGTCCGGTGCCTGCGCCAGCAGCCGTTCGGCGCCCGCCTCACCGCCGGCCCGGCTGTAGTCGCCGGAGACGATCAGCCGCTCGTCGATCTCGACGCCCGCCTCGGTGAGCACCTCTTTGTAACCGGCGAGCCGGTCCACGCCGCCCGGTGTGTCCAGCGGTCCGGTGACCATGCCGATGCGGCGGCGGCCCAGCGACAGCAGATGGCGCACCATGTCCCGGGCGCCGTCCCGGTCGTCCGCCGTCACATAGCTCACCTTGGATCCGAGCCCCATGGGCTTGCCGCACTGGACGAGGGGCACTCCCGCGTCGCGGAGCTGCTCGGCGACGGGGTCGCCGGAGTGGCTGGACACCAGCAGCACCCCGTCGACATGGCCCGCCGTGATGTACCGCATGATCCGGCGCCGCTCGTCCTCCGTGCCCGCCACCATCAGCAGCAGGGGGATGTCGTGCGCGGCCAGTGCTTGGGTGCAACCCCGCAGCAGGACGTTGAAGTTGGGGTCCTCGAAGAGCTTCTCCTGCGGTTCCGTGAGCAGGAAGCCGACCGAGTCGGAGCGGCCCGTGATCAGCGAGCGGGCATGCCGGTTGACGACGTAACCCGTCTTGCGGATCGCCGCGTTCACCGCTTCCTGCGCCGCCGGGCTGACGTAGTGACCGCCGTTGAGCACCCGCGACACGGTGCCCCGGGAGACCCCCGCCACCCGGGCCACGTCGTGAATGGTCGGCGGTTTGCGCCTGCCCCCCGTGTTGCTCATGGTCATGACTTTACGGCCCCGGACAGCAGATCGAGGCTCCAGAACCGCTGGACGACCAGGAAGAGCGCGATCAGCGGGATCACTGCGAGCAGCGCGCCCGTGATCACCAGCGTGTACAGCGCTGGGGTGTTGGCTCCCTGTTCCAGGAGCGTGAACAGGCCGAGGGTGATCGGGAACTTCTCGTCGTCGCTGAGCATGATGTACGGCAGCAGGAAGTTGTTCCACACGGCCACGAACTGGAACAGGAAGACCGTCACCAGACCCGGCACCATCATCGGCAGCGCGATCCGGGTGAAGATCCGCCACTCGCCCGCCCCGTCCACCCGCCCGGCCTCCACGACGTCCGCGGGGACCGCGGCGGCGGCGTGGATCCGCGACAGATAGACGCCGTACGGGGACAGCACCAGCGGCAGCAGCACCGACCAGTACGTGTCCGCGAGGTCCACCTTCGCCAGCAGCAGGTACTGCGGGATCGCCAGGATCACCGGCGGCATCAGCACCCCCGCCAGCAGGACGCTGAACACGGCCTCGCGGCCCCTGAACCGGTAGATCGCCAGCGCGTAGCCGCTGATCGCGGAGACGGCGGTGGACAGCAGGGCGCCGAGGCCCGCGTACAGCGCGGAATTGCCCATCCACTGCCAGTAGACGCCGTCGCGGTAGGCGTTCAGGTCGGACAGGTTCTCCGCGAGGCCGGTGCCCGGGAGGAAGGTGAAGGTGGAGAACAGTTCGCTGCCGGACTTGGTGGCCGCGATCACGACCCAGGCGACCGGCAGGAGACAGTACAGCGCTCCCAGCAGCAGGGTCAGCGTCGGGACGAGCGCGATCCGGTGGCGCAGCGGGGGCCCCTGTGCGGTGCCGGGCGTGGTGCCGGCGGCCGGGGCGGTCTTGCGGACGGCAAGAGAACTCATCGTGCGGCTCCTTGACTGACGTCCCGCTTGTTCCGGGAGTTCGCGGCCCTGAGGAAGCCGAACGACACCACCAGCGTGGCCAGGGCGATCACCACCGCGCCGGCGGCCGCCCCGTGGATGTCACCCTTGCCGAAGGCGTCCACGTACACCTTCATCAGCGGACTCCATGTCGTGGACACCGCGTTGGTGAGGGGTTTGAGGGTGGTCGGCTCGCTGAACACCTGGAGTGTGGCGATGATCGAGAAGAAGAAGGTCAGCACCAGCGAGGGCGCCACCATCGGGATCTTGATGCGCAGGGCGATCTGCAGCGGCGTGGCGCCGTCCAGCTTCGCCGCCTCGTACACCTCGGCGGGGATCGCCTGGAGCGAGGTGTAGATGACGATCATGTTGAAGCCGGTGCCGCCCCACACGGCGATGTTCGACAGCGCCACGTAAAGGCCGCCGCCGTCCAGCAGCTCCGGCTGCGGCAGGCCCAGCCTGTCGAGCACGAAGTGGAAGGGGCTGACGTCCGGGAGGTAGAGGAAGCCCCACAGGAGGGCCGCCACGACACCCGGGACCGCGTACGGCAGGAAGATCGCGAGCCGGGTGAACGGGGCGAGCCGCACCTTGTCGCTGTCCAGCATCAGGGCGAGGACCAGCGCCAGGCCGAGCATGACGGGCACGACGATCATGCCGTAGCCCAGCACGCGCAGCGCGCCGTCGAGGAACTCGGAGTCGCTGAGGGCGTCGGTGTAGTTCTCCAGCCCCGCCCACACCTCCTGCCGGGCGCCCGAGCCCAGGCCCAGCCCCTTGACCTGCACCTTGTGCAGGCTGAGCCAGACCGCGTAGCCGATGGGCAGCGCGAAGAACAGCGCGAAGAGGATCGTTGCCGGGAGGAGGAAGGCATACGGGGCCCCCTTGACCCCGTACGACTTCCGGCGTGCGCTGGTCACTCGGAGACCTCGAAGCCCTGCTTCTTCATGTCGGCGACCGTGTCGTCCTGCATCTTCTTCAGGGCGGCACCGAAGTCCGACTTGTCCTTGGCGGCGGCGCCGAAGGCGTCCTTGAAGGTGGTGTACGCGACGTTCACGTTCGGGCCCCAGGCGGAGGGCGCCGTGGTCTTCGCGATCTCGGAGGCAGCGGTGTAGAAGTCCGTCTGGTTGGAGAAGAACGCCGGCGGCTGGGCGAACGCGTCACTGGTCTGCGCGGTCGTGGCGGCCGGGTAGATGCCGCCCTCCTTCGCGAGCGCGGTGAGGGCCTCGGGGTCGGTGTTCAGCCAGGCGGCGAACTTCGCGGCGGCGCCCTTGTGCTTCGAGTCGGTGGTGACGGCGGTCGAGGAACCGCCCCAGCTGCCGGTGACGTTCTCGGAGTCGGACCACTGCGGCAGCGGGGCCATCTTCCACTTGCCCTTCGTGTCGGGCGCGGCCGTGGTCAGGGTGCCCGGCGCCCACACGGCGCTGACCCAGGCGATCTGCTTGCCGGTGTTGAGTGCCTTGTTCCAGGCCGGGGTGTACATCGGCTGGTTGTCGATGGCGCCCTCCTCGACCAGACCGCCCCAGAAATCGGCGACCTTCCGCGTCGCCTCGTCGTCGATGCCGACCTTCCACTTCTGGCCCTCGGTGGTCCACCACTTCGCGCCCGCCTGCTGGGCGAGACCGGCGAAGAGGCCCGAGTCGTTCGCGGAGAAGGTGGTCAGATCGACGTCCGGCTCCTCCTTCTTCAGCTTCCGCGCGGTCTCGGCGAACTCGTCCCAGGTCTTCGGCACGGTCAGGCCGTACTTCTTGAACAGGTCCTCGCGGTAGTAGAACATCATCGGCCCGATGTCCTGCGGGATCGCGTACACCGCGTCCGAGCCCAGCGTCGTCTGCTGCCAGACACCGTCGGTGAACTTGCCCTTCGCGTCGCCCGCCTCCTTCGCCATGTCGGCGACCGCGTCATTGCTGACCAGCGTCGGCAGCGCCTGATACTCGGCCTGCACCAGGTCGGGGCCCTTGCCCGCCTTGTGCGCGGTGAGGATCTTGGTCACGAGGGTGTCGCCGGACGCCTGCTTCTTCACCGTGACGGTGATCTGCTGCTCCTTGCCGGGACCCTTGTTCCACAGGTCCACGACCTTGTCCATGCCCGGCGTCCAGGTCCAGTACGTCAGCTTCGCCGGCCCCGACTGGGCTTCGCCGTCGTCGTCGGACCCGCCGCAGGCGGCCAGTGTGGTCGCGCCGAGCGTCACGGCGACGGCAGTGGCCACAAAGCGCCGGTGCTTCGTGATGTTGGGCATGGATGTTTCTCCCCTGACCTGGGTCCTCACCTGGTGCGAAGACCGTGCCATGCTTCTGTGAGCGTTCACAGTAGAGAAACATCCTGGACACTTGTCAATGGTTGTTGCTGTGCGGTTATGTTGGGCCGACAGCGGTGCCCTTGTGTGTGCACGTTCCCAAATGATCGACAAAACGGGAGAGATCCATGCCGGAGACCACCCCCACGGGCCTCGCCAGGCTCGCCTTCGGTGGGGACTACAACCCGGAGCAGTGGCCGGAAACCGTCTGGCACGAGGACATGCGGCTGATGCGCGAGGCGGGCGTCACCATGGTCAGCGTCGGCATCTTCTCCTGGGCCCTGTTGGAGACCTCCCGGGGGGTGTACGACTTCGCCTGGCTCGACCGTCTGCTCGACCTGCTCCACAACCACGGCATCCGCGCCGACCTCGGCACCCCCACCGTCGTACCGCCGGTGTGGTTCTACCGGGAGCATCCCGAGGCGCTGCCCGTGGCCGCCGACGGCACCCGCTACGAGTTCGGCTCGCGCGGCGCCATCTGTCACAGCAACCCCGACTACCGCGCCGCCGCAGCGAACATCACCACCAGGCTCGCCGAGCGCTACGCCGACCACCCCGCGCTCGCCCTGTGGCACGTGCACAACGAGTACGGCGTCCCCGTCTCCGCCTGCTACTGCGACACGTGCGCCGCGCACTTCCGCCGCTGGCTGGAGCGCACGTACGGCGATGTCGCGGCGCTCAACGTGGCGTGGGGCACCGCCTTCTGGGGCCAGCACTACGCCGACTTCGCGCAGATCAACCCGCCACGCGTGTCACCCACCGTCGGCAACCCCGGGCAGGCGCTCGACTACAAGCGGTTCGCCGACGAGACCATCCGCGAGAACTTCGTCATGGAACGGGAGATCCTGCACCGCCTCGCGCCCGGCATCCCGGTCACCACCAACTTCATGACCGCCCTCAGCCAGTGCGACTCCATCGACTACTGGACCTGGGGCCGCGAGGTCGACCTCGTCACCAACGACCACTATCTGATCACCGACGGCCGCCGCACCCATGTGAACCTCGCGATGGCCGCCGACCTCACCCGGTCCGTCGCCGGCGGCGCCCCCTGGCTGCTCCTGGAGCACTCCACCTCGGGCGTCAACTGGCAGGCCCGCAACCCCGCCAAGGCTCCCGGGCAGATGGCCCGCAACTCCCTCGCCCATGTGGCGCGCGGCTCCGACGGCGCCATGTTCTTCCAGTGGCGGCAGTCCCGGCGCGGCGCCGAGAAGTTCCACTCGGCGATGCTGCCGCAGGCAGGCACCGACTCGCGGGTGTGGCGCGAGGTCGTCGAGCTGGGCGCGTCCCTCGACTCGCTCAGCCAGATCCGCGGCAGCCGCACCGTCGCCGACGTGGCCGTCCTGTGGGACTGGCACTCCTGGTGGGCGCAGAACCTGCTGTGGCGCCCCAGTGAGGACCACGACGCCCGCGAACGCGCCGACGCCTTCTACGAGGCCCTCTACGACCGCCACCTCACGGTCGACTTCGCCCATCCGGAAGCCGACTTGTCGGCCTATCCCCTTGTCGTCGTTCCCGCGCTCTACCTGATGACGGAAGCGGCGAGGGACAACCTCACGGCATACGTCGACAGTGGAGGCACCCTCGTCGTGTCGTACTTCTCGGGGATCGTCGACGAGCACGACGCCGTCCACGAGGGCCCCTACCCCGGCGCCCTGCGCGAGGTCCTCGGTCTGACGGTGGAGGAGTTCTCGCCGCTGCTCGCCGGGCAGAGCGTACGGATCACCGGGCCCGACGGCTCCGAGCTGACCGGTGACGTGTGGACCGAGTTCGTGGTGCCGGACGGCGCCGAGACGGTGTGGACGTACGCCGACGGGCTCACCGCCGGCCGGCCCGCCGTCACCCGGCACCGGCTGGGGGAGGGTTCCGCCTGGTACGTGTCGACCCGCCTCGACGCGCACGGCCTCGACGTACTGCTCGGCTGGGCCGCCGACGACGCGGGCATCGCCCCCCGCGCCGAACTGCCGCGCGACGTCGAAGTGGTGCGCCGCACGGGCGAGTCCGGCGACTTCCTCTTCGCGATCAACCACACCGTGCTCGACGTGAAGGTGCCGCTCGACACCGACGGCACCGAACTCCTCACCGGCGAACGCGCGGCGGGCCACCTCGCCGTCCCCGCCGGCGGCGTCAGGGTCATCCGGCTCGACCCCTGACCGCCCCCCCGAACACCGGCCGGATTCCTGGGGACGTCCGGTCGGTCAGGCGGCGCCGGGCCCACGGCCTTCGGGTGCGGCGCCGCCCTCGCACCGCGCGACCAGGTCCCCGCCTTCGTCGAAGGGACGACGATGTTCCACGCGAGACGCGCCCTCAGGGCCCTGCTCATACCGCTGTTCGCGGGCCTGGCACTCACGACGGTGCCCGCCACCTCCGCCCACGCGGCCTCCACCCTCACCAACGGGGGCTTCGAGTCCGACGGCACGGGCACCGCGACCCCGGCCGGCTGGTCGACGTACTCGGCGGCCGGGCAGAACTCCGCCTCCTTCACCGAGCCCGGTGGCCACGGCGGCAGTTACCGCCTCTCCCACTGGTCGTCGTCCGCCTACAAGGTGGAGACCTACCAGTACCTTTCCGGGCTGACCAACGGAAACTACAAGCTCACCGCGTGGGTGCGCTCCGGCGGCGGCCAGAACTCCGCGTACATCGCGCTGAAGAACTGCGGCAGCGCCGAGCAGCGCACCGACATCCCCGTCTCCTCCAGCGGCTGGATCCGGATCGTCACCTCGATCGCGGTGACGAACAACCAGTGCACCATCAGCGTCAACTCCGACGCCAACGCGGGCAACTGGCTCAACGTCGACGACCTGACCTTCACCTCCGGCAGGACGGGCCTGTCCATCAAGGGCTCCGACGTGTCGTCGCTCATCAAGAGCGAGGCCAAGGGCGGCGTCTACAGGAACAGCTCCGGAACCGCCGGCGACGCCCTCGCCATCCTGAAGGGCGCCGGTCAGAACTGGGCGCGCGTCAAGGTCTGGGTGAACCCCGCCGACGGCTACAACAACAAGGCGCGGGTGCTGGCCGCCGCCAAGCGCATCAAGGCGCAGGGCATGAAGCTGCTGGTCGACTTCCACTACTCGGACACCTGGGCCGACCCCGGCGCCCAGACCGTGCCCTCCGCGTGGACAGGCCACTCCTACACCCAGTTGAGGAGCGACGTCTACAACCACACCCACGACGTCCTGAACGCCCTGAAGTCCCAGGGCACCATTGCCGACATGGTGCAGGTCGGCAATGAGATCAACGGCGGCATGCTGTGGAACGCCGGCTCCACCTCCAACTGGTCGCAGCTCGCCGGGCTGCTCAACTCCGGCTACGACGCGGTCAAGGCGGTGAACTCCTCCACACAGGTGGCCCTGCACCTCGCCAAGGGCGGTGACCTGTCCGGCACCCGCTGGTGGTTCGACAACGCGGTCTCCAACAACGTGAAGTTCGACGTCATCGGCCTGTCGTACTACGGCTACTGGCACGGCACCCTCACCGACTTCCAGACCACCCTCGACGACGCGGCCTCCCGCTACTCCAAGCCGGTCTTCCTCGCCGAGACGGCCTACCCGTTCCGCCTCGACAGCGAGGACGCGCACGAGAACATCATCGACGTGCCGAGCGAACTGGTGTCCGGCTACCCGGCCACCACCACGGGTCAGACCCGCTGGATGAAGGACGTCGCCAGCATCGTCGAGGCCGTTCCGAACGGCCGCGGCCTGGGAGTCTTCTACTGGGAGTCCACGTGGACCGCCGTCGCGGGCAACGGCTGGGACCCCACGGACGCGTCCTCCGGGAACGGCTGGGAGAACCAGGCGCTGTTCGGCTACGACGACAGGGCGCTTCCGGCGATGGCGTGGTTCAGCCACCGGTAGCACGAGGGACGTCTCGGTGACGTCCTCGGCTGCGTCGGGCCCGCCCTCCCTCGCACCGTGGAGGGCGGGGACGCGTGCCGGCGGCCGTGCTGGCCGGGACCGCGGCCACCACGAAGACGATGCAGAGGCAAGTGCCGTAAGGGATACGCGGACGGGGGAGGAGGGAGGAACCGCCTCCACTTTGTCAGCGGCCGTGAGGAGGTGGATAGCGTGCGGGTATGGCGATGACGACGAAGCGGCGGGTCCTCTACCGGCAGGGGACCGGGTTCTGGCGGATGACGACGAAGTGGGTGCTGGTCTTCGGGGCCCTGTACCTGATGGACGGTGGACTGTTCCGGTCGTGGGGCGACGCTCTCGTATGGCCGATGATCGGGGTCCTGCTGTGGGTGCCGTTCGGGGTCGGCGTCGTCTGGTATCCGAAGAAGGACCAGCGGGTCGTGCTGACGACGCGTGAACTGCGGGTGAGGCGTAAGCGGCTGCCGATGGAGAAGGTGAACCTGCTGCATGTGGCGAGGCTGTGGCTGGAGGGGCGGTCGACCGCGGACGACCAGCCGGTGCTGGAATGGCCACGGTTGGAGCGGGTGGTGTGGGTCCCCTTGCAGGACGGCCGGGCGTACGGCGTGGAGTTCCACGACCCCGCCGCGTTCGCCAAGGTCTTCGGCGCCTTCGCTGTCGCCGCGTGCGGGGGACCGGACATCGTCCGCGCGAGGGCAGCCGCGGAAACCTACCCGCAGCCACGTCCGCTGCGGGCCCGCCCGGCGGACGACGACGGCTCCTGGACGGACCTCCTGGACGTCTTCAACTGACGGCCGGAAGGGCCCGTCAGACCGTATCCCAATGGAGACGGGTCACCACCGTGCGCGGTGGTGACCCGGCGCCGCGGCTACGGACGCGGCAGCGAGGTGTTGGTGATCGGGAGCCTCTTGTGCGTGCCCGCCACGTAGAAGTCCCTCGGAGCCGTGCGCAGCGCGAACGTGTCGTCATAGCCCGAGACGCGCACGGACATCACGAAGAAGCCGTCGTCCTCGGTGGTCGTCCTCACGTCGTACTCGCTCTCCCAGTTGGTCTGCAGGAAGACCTCCGTGCCCCCGGGCTCGACCCCCTTGGGGAGGGTGACCTTGCCCTGAACGGTGAGGATGTCGCCCGCCTTCACCTTCTTCTTGTTGACCTTGTAACTGACGGAGCTGGTCTTGGCTTTGGTTGTCACACTGGTGTCGGCGTAGTAGCCGTCCTGTGGGGTGTTGAGGTCGCCGTCCTCGTCGTAGAGGGCCGTGATGTCCACGCCGCGCTGGACGTTGAGCAGGCTGCTGCCGGACATGTGGTCGATGTTCACGTTGCGGATGGTGAACTTGCCGTTGGCGTCGGTGACCGGCTTGCCCAGGTCGCGCGGCTCGTAGTAATTGGGGTCGATCGGGTCGCCCCACGGATTCCAGGTGGTGAACCGGATGACTTCCTGGACGGTGACGGGGATGTTGGGCGCCGGGGTGCCGTCGGCCTTGGTGACGGTGCCGGTGACGTCGACGCGGCGTTTGTCGTAGCCGGTGCTGGTCGGGTTGGTGCTCACGTTCAGTACGTAGGCGTCGCCGGGGGAGGCGCCCGAGGGCTTTGCCGCGGCGGCGGGCGCGGACAGGACGCCTGCGGTGAGCAGGAGGGCGGCGGTGGCGACGAGCCGTGTGTGCGGGGACTTGCTGGGCACGGGTCAACTCCGAGTTCGGTCGGGACTGGAGGAGTCGCGCCGGGCGGCACCGGTTCAGCCGCGGCGCAGGTGTGCGACACACCGGGTTCGACCGACGGGGTGGAGCGGGAGTTGCGCCGCGGAGCCGCTGTTACACGGCTGTGGCAGGAAGCGGTTCTTCAGGGGGTGCGAGTTCACCTGGATGTCGGCCGCGGGCCACCCCGGACCGGCCGTCGGCGTCGTCGCCCGACGGAGGACGCCCAGCGTCTCGGCGTACGGCCTCTCCGGTCGTTCAGCGGCTGGCGGCGTTCAGGAAACCGTGCAGGGAGCCGGCCATGGCTTCGACGAAGGCGTCCCTGGTGGACTCGGGGACGCGGTCCAGGGACAGATAGGGGTTGAGGTCCTCCAACTCGACCAGCAGCAGATCGCCCTTCCGGGTCCGGCACGCGTCCACCCGCTGGATGCCGTGGTCGAGGGTGTTCCAGTCGATGAACCGCCGCGCGAAGGCCAGGTCGGCCTCCGTGGGCGGATAAGGCTCCAGGACCCAGCGCCGTTCGGGGTCGGGGGCGTGCAGGGCGTACTGGAAGGTGTCGTCCACGTAGTAGAACGACAGCTCGTAGCGGAAGTCGACGCGCGGCTGCACCAGCACGTCGTCCCAGTTCAGGGCCGCCAGCTCGGCGCCGGGCACGAAGCGCAGGCCGATCGAGTCGGCGCCGGCCCTCGGCTTCGCCACGTACACGTCGGCCTCGGGCAGCCGGCCGAGGTCCTCGGGCCGGTCGACGGTGGGGATCACTGGGAACCCGGCACGTGTGAGGTCGAGCAGATACTGCTTGCCGTCCATGTCGGCCCGGCCGGTCAGCGGGTTGTAGACGGGGATGCCGCTCGCCGCCGCCCGCTCGCGGAAGGCGTCGTACTCCCGCCGGTAGTGCAGCACGGGCCCGCTGTTGCGGACCACGACGGCGTCGAAGCCGTCCATGAGGGCCGCCGCGTCCAGGGGGTGGCACAGGGCGAGGTCGAACTCCGCTCGCAACCGCGAGGTGAGGAAGACGTCCTCGTCGCCGTAGCGCCGGCCGCGAGCCGGGTAGGCCAGATCCGTCACGTACAGCAGGCGGGGGCGGGCGGGCACGGCACAACCTCTTCGATCGGTGGAGGACAACCTAACCCGAGGCCCCGGTCGCACAGGCGGCCGCCTGTGCGACCGGGATCGCCCGTCGACGTCCGCCTCCCGTTCAGATCGGCTCGGGAAGGGCCCTCAGGTGCCTGCCGACGCGCTCGCGGAGCAGCAGGTACTCCTTCCAGCGGCGCGGCAGAGGGCCCGGAGGGCGCTGGACGACACGGCCCGCGGTGACGGTCTGCCCCCGCCGGAACTGCTCGCGCGTCAGATCGAATTCGACCCCGCTGGGCAGCCTGTTCCACCAGTGGAAACCGCGCTGGACACCCTCCAGATGCACCTCACCGACCAGCAGGTCGCCGCCGAAGACGTCATGGACGACCAGAGCCGTGATGTCACAGTGCCCCCAGGCCGGGTTGTCGGGCCGCCAGTCGGGCTGGTCGTCGGGCGAACAGGTGTCGGCGGCCCAGCTCACGCGCAGGGCCTGGTCGAGATCCAGCAGGTTCCAGGTGGTCATCCCGGCAGCATCGCAGCCCCCACTGACAACCGAGGGCGCATCCCGGGTCCTTCGCAGTGCGGGCCCGGGCGATCGAGCCGCCGCCCGGTCCCCGCGTTACGCTGTCGACCAGCCGCGATCCGCCGGGCGGCACGGCGGTGCGGGCGCGAGTAGGAGACGTACGCACATGACAGTCCCGCACCCGGGCAGGGCCGAAGCCGCCGGGGCCCCCGCCGTCCGGCAGCCACCCGCTGCCCGACCGTCCTCGTGGCAGGGCCAGGGGCCCGTCGTCGCGGTGGTCGCCCTCGGCGGCGGCATCGGCGCGGCGGCCCGCTACGGGGCGTCCCTGCTCTGGCCCACGGAATCGACGGGATTTCCCTGGACCACGTTCTGGGTGAACGCGGCCGGCTGCTTCGTCATCGGTCTCTTCATGGTCCTGATCACGGACGTTTGGGCGGCCCACCGCCTGGTCCGGCCCTTCTTCGGCACCGGTGTACTCGGCGGCTTCACCACCTTCTCGACCTACGCCGTCGACATCCAGCGCCTGGTCGACGAGGGTCACCCCCGCACCGCCCTCGCCTATCTCGCCGCAACCCTCCTGGCCGCCCTCGCGGCGGTCTGGCTCGCGGCCACCACAGCACGCCTGACCCTGGCCCGGAGGCGACGATGACCCCTGACACGGCGGACCACCGGGCCGGGACCCGGCCCAACGGGCGGGCCCTGCGCCTGACCGTCCTGATCGGCGAGCAGGACACCTGGCACCACCGGCCGCTCTACAGCGAGATCGTGCACCGGGCGCACGCGGCGGGCCTCGCCGGCGCGAGCGTGTTCCGGGGCATCGAGGGCTTCGGCGCCTCCTCGGTCGTCCACACCTCCCGGCTGCTGTCGCTCAGCGAGGAACTGCCGGTCGCGGTGGTCGTCGTGGACACCGAGGAGCGCGTGCGGGCCTTTCTGCCGGAACTGGCGGACCTGGTCCCCGACGGGCTGGTGACGCTCGACGTGTGCGAGGTCGTCGGCCCGGGCGGGCCCGCCGGAACACATGAGGAAGGTAAGAGATCGTCGTGAACTGGGTGCTGGTCGTCGTCGGCGGGATGGTCGGCGCGCCCCTGCGGTATCTCACCGACCGGGCCGTGCAGTCCCGGCACGACACGGTCTTCCCGTGGGGCACCTTCACCGTCAATGTCGCCGGCTCCCTGGTCCTCGGTGTGCTCACCGGTGCCGTGACGGCCGGTGCCGCCGGCTCCGACCTGCAGCTTCTCCTCGGCACGGGACTCTGCGGGGCGCTCACGACCTACTCGACCTTCTCCTACGAGACCCTGAGGCTCGCCCAGGCCGGCGCCCGCTTCCACGCCGCTGTGAACGTGATCGGAGGTGTGGCGGCGGGGCTGGGTGCGGCTTTCGTCGGCGTGACGCTGGCGGAGGCGTTCTGGCGGTGAGCCGGGCGCTCGTCCAGCTGTTCGGGGCCCTTACCCGGCTGTAGTACGACTGCCTGTCGTCGCGTCCTCCGCTGAGCAGAACTGGACCACATGAGCGCCATCACCGTCGGTCAGGCCGTCGTCCTCGGAGCGGTGGAAGGGGTGACCGAGTTCCTGCCGGTGTCCTCCACGGGCCATCTGAAGATCACCGAAGGACTCATGGGGATCCAGGTCGAGGACCGCTCGGTCGTCGGGTTCTCCGCGGTCATCCAGGTCGGCGCCATCGCCGCGGTGCTCGTGTACTTCCGCAAGGACATCGCGCGGATCATTGGCGCCTGGTTCCGGGGACTTCGCGACGCGGGGGAGCGGGAGAACCGCGACTACCGGTTCGCCTGGTGGGTGATCGCGGCGACCGTCCCCGTCGTGCTCGTCGGGCTGCTCGCCAAGCCGCTGATCGAGGGGCCCCTCGCCTCGCTGTGGGTGGTGGCCGGGTCGCTGATCGGCGGAAGCGCGGTCATATGGGCCGCGGAGCGGTGGGGACGGCACAAGCGCGGCGAGGGAGACACCTCCCTCCGGGACGCGATGCTGGTCGGCGGTTCGCAGATCCTCGCTTTGCTCTTCCCCGGGTTCTCCCGCTCGGGCGCCACCATGTCCACCGCGCTGCTGCTCGGCCTCGACCGGGTCGCCGCCACCCGGCTCTCCTTCTTCCTCGGCATCCCGGCCCTGACCGGCGCCGGGCTGTACGAGCTGAAGGACGCCCTCGGGGCCGGCGTGGGCGCCGCGCCGCTCCTCGTGGGAACGACCGTCTCGTTCGCGGTCGCATACGCTTCCGTGGCCTGGCTGCTGAGGTTCGTGACCCGGAACTCCCTCGACGTCTTCGTGGCGTACCGGATCGTCGTCGGTGTGCTGCTGTTCGGGCTGCTCGTGGCGGGTGGCCTCAGCTGACGGCGGCCCCGCCCGCCGCCCGTCGGAGGGTGATCCACCCTCCGACCAGCGTCAAGATCGAACCCGTGACCCCTTGACAGCCCCGTGCCGTCACCCGCAGGATCACCCCCGTGAACCTGTCAGACAGCCAGACAGGTGGCTCGGCACCCCGGCGCGTCAGCGCCATGGAAGCGGTGCTCACCCACCTTCGCGGCGCCATCGAGCGCGGCGAGTACGCCATCGGTGACAAGCTCCCCTCCGAGGCGGAGCTGTGCCGGCAGCTCGAAGTGAGCCGCCCGGTGCTCCGTGAGGCCCTGCGCGCCCTCCAGGTGATGGGACTGACCCAGTCCCGCACCGGCAAGGGCACCTTCGTGATCGCGAACGCGGTCGAGGACCCCACCTTCGGCGACTACGCGGCGAGCGACCTGCTGGAAGTGCGCCGGCATGTGGAGATCCCGGTCGCCGGGTACGCGGCGGTCCGCCGCACCCCGGAGAACCTGGACCACCTGGCGCACCTCCTGGACCGGATGGAGCGGGAGACCGACACCACCGCCTGGGTCGCGATGGACACGCTGTTCCACCTGGCCGTGGCGGAGGCCGCCCAGAACCCGGTGTTCCGCCGGGTCATCGAGGAGATCCGGGACGCACTGGCGCGTCAGTCGGCCTTCCTCAACGAACTCGGCGGCCGTCGCGAGCAGTCCAACCGGGAGCACCGGGCCATCGTCGAGGCACTGATCGACGGTTCCGAACACGACGCGGTGGAGGCCATGTCCCACCACCTCGACCGCGTCGAGACCACCCTCACAGACATCGTGCGGTCCCCACGCACGACCAGTTCCACGGAAGGCGGACCCGAGGCGTGAGCGAGCAGCACCTCAAAGAAGAGACGCGCACACCGGCCGCACCCCATGTCGACGCGGGCGACGAGGGCTACAGCAAGTCCCTCAAGGCCCGGCACGTCAACATGATCGCCATCGGCGGTGCCATCGGCACCGGCCTCTTCCTCGGCGCCGGCGGCCGACTGGCCGACGCCGGACCCTCCCTGTTCATCGCGTACGCCGTCTGCGGTGTCTTCGCGTTCCTCGTCGTGCGGGCCCTCGGCGAGCTGGTCCTGTACCGGCCCTCGTCCGGTGCCTTCGTGTCCTACGCCCGGGAGTTCCTCGGCGAGAAGGGCGCGTACACGGCGGGCTGGATGTACTTCCTGAACTGGGCCACCACCGGTATCGCCGACATCACCGCCGTAGCCGTCTACACCCACTACTGGGGCATGTTCTCGGACGTACCGCAGTGGGTGATCGCGCTGATCGCGCTCGCCGTGGTCCTTACCGTGAACCTGATCTCGGTGAAGATGTTCGGCGAACTGGAGTTCTGGTTCGCGATCATCAAGGTCGGTGCGCTCGTCGTCTTCATGTGCATCGGCATCTTCCTGCTGGTCACCCAGCAGCCCGTGGACGGTCACAACCCCGGCCCGGCCCTGATCACCGACAACGGCGGTGTCTTCCCCAACGGCATCCTGCCGATGCTGCTGATCATCCAGGGCGTCGTCTTCGCCTACGCCTCCGTCGAACTGGTCGGCGTCGCCGCCGGTGAGACCGAGAACCCCGAGAAGATCATGCCCAAGGCGATCAACTCGATCATGTGGCGTGTCGGCCTGTTCTACGTCGGCTCCGTCGTCCTGCTCTCCATGCTGCTGCCCTGGTCCTCCTACAAGGCCGGCGAGAGCCCCTTTGTGACGGTTCTCTCCAACATCGGCGTCCCCGCGGCCGGCGGCATCATGAACCTGGTCGTCCTCACCGCCGCGATGTCCTCCCTCAACTCGGGTCTGTACTCCACCGGTCGCATCCTGCGGTCGATGGCGATGTCCGGCTCCGCCCCCAAGTTCACCGGCGTGATGAGCCGCAGCCAGGTCCCGTACGGCGGCATCCTGCTCACCAGCGGCATCTGTGTGCTGGGCGTCGGCCTCAACTTCGTGGTCCCCGCCGAGGCGTTCGAGATCGTCCTCAACTTCGCCGCGATCGGCATCATCGCCACCTGGGGCATGATCATGATCTGTCACCTGCTCTTCTGGCAGAAGACCCAGAAGGGCGAACTGACCCGGCCGAGCTACCAGCTCCCGGGCTC
Source organism: Streptomyces sp. NPDC030814 (assembly GCF_055572155.1). Lineage (NCBI taxonomy): Bacteria > Bacillati > Actinomycetota > Actinomycetes > Kitasatosporales > Streptomycetaceae > Streptomyces > Streptomyces sp. NPDC030814. The sequence goes on along the minus strand of NZ_JBVIDX010000005.1, from coordinate 454,112 downwards.
CCCCTGGACCGAACTCGTGACGCTTTTCTTCCTCGCGTCCGTACTGGTCCTCATGTACGCCGACGGCGGCGCGGGCCGCACGACGGTGCTGTGCGTCCCGCTGATCGTGGGCGCACTCGTGGCGGGCTGGTTCGGCATACGCGGCCGGGTCGCCCGGAAGTCGACCGGAGCGGATGCGTGAACCAGGCAGTGACGTACGACCCCTCGACCACCGGCGCCCCGGGTACCCCCGTGGCTCCGGTGGCCGCGGCCCCCGCGATCCGGGAACCGCTCCACGCCCCCGTCGCCCACCTCGTACGCGGAGGTGTCATCGAGGGCATCCACTACGGCTCCGTCGTGGTGCTGGGTGCCGACGGGGAGGTGGAACTCCAACTCGGTGACATCGAGGCGGCGTTCTACCCCCGGTCGGCGCTCAAGCCGGTCCAGGCCGTGGCCATGCTGCGCGCCGGGCTGCCCCTGGACGGCGAACTGCTGTCGCTGACCGCGGCCAGCCACTCCGGCGAGGAACGCCACCTCGCCGGAGCCCGGCGCATCCTGGAGCTGGCCGGGGCAACCGAGGACGACCTGCGCAACGTCGCGGACATGCCGTACGGCCCCGCCGTGCGCGACGCCTGGATCCGGGACGGGCGGCAGCCCTCCCGGCTCGCGCAGAACTGTTCCGGCAAGCACGCGGCCATGCTCTACACCTGCAAGCTCAACGGCTGGTCCCTCGACGACTACGTCGACCCCGCGCACCCCCTGCAGCAGGCTGTCGCCGAGATCGTCGAGGACCTCACCGGGCAGGCCATCGCCCGAGTGACCGTCGACGGCTGCGGCGCCCCCCTGTTCTCCGTCTCCCTGCACGGCCTGGCCCGCGCCCTCGCCCGGATCACCACCGCCGCCGAGGGCACCCCCGAGCGCCAGGTCGCCGACGCGATGCGCGCCCACGCCGAAATGGCCTCCGGCGCCGGGCGCGACGTGGCCGCGCTGATGCGGGCCGTACCCGGACTGCTCAGCAAGGACGGCTTCGAGGGCGTCCAGGTCGCCGCCCTCCCCGACGGCCGCGCCGTCGCGGTGAAGATCGCCGACGGCGCCAACCGGGCCCGGGTCCCCGTCACCGCGGCGGCCCTCGCCCGCGTCGGCGTCGACCCGGACGCACTCACCGAGTTCGCGGGCGCCCCGCTGCTCGGCGGCGGCGACGTGGTCGGCCATGTCCGCCCGGCCCGCGCCCTGGACCCCCTCACCCCCTCGTACGCCTGACCACCTCGAACGTCTGAAGCACCTAGGGCGTCCGAAGCTCTTCGTACGTCTGATCCACCTCAAAGAAGAGGATCCGTACCGCGATGACCGCCGCACTCACCCGCAGCGAACACGACCTGCTCGGCGACCGGGACGTCCCCGCCGACGCGTACTGGGGTGTCCACACCCTGCGCGCCACGGAGAACTTCCCGATCACCGGCATGCCGATCTCCGCGTACCCGCACCTGATCGAGGCGCTGGCCGCGGTGAAGGAGGCCGCCGCCCTCGCGAACGAGGAACTGGGCCTGCTCGCCCCCGAGAAGGCGGCTGCGATCACCGCCGCGTGCCGCGAGATCCGCGAGGGCAAGCTGCACGACCAGTTCGTGGTCGACGTCGTGCAGGGCGGCGCGGGCACCTCGACGAACATGAACGCCAACGAGGTCGTCGCCAACCGGGCGTTGGAGCTGCTCGGGCATGCCAAGGGGCAGTACGAGTTCCTGCACCCTAACGAGGACGTCAACCTCGGCCAGTCCACCAACGACGTCTACCCGACCGCCGTGAAGATCGCGACGGTGTTCGCGGTGCGGGGCCTGCTCAAGGCGATGGCCGTGCTCCAGGACTCGTTCGCCCGCAAGGCGGTCGAGTTCCGTGACGTGCTCAAGATGGGCCGTACACAGTTGCAGGACGCGGTCCCCATGACGCTCGGGCAGGAGTTCTCGGCCTTCGCCGTCATGATTGACGAGGACCGGTCCCGTCTTGACGAGGCCGTCGAGTTGATCCATGAGATCAACCTGGGTGCCACGGCCATCGGCACCGGCCTCAACGCGCCCGCCGGGTACGCGGAGTCCGCGCGTCGTCATCTCGCGGACATCACCGGACTGCCGCTGGTCACGGCCGCCAACCTCGTCGAGGCCACCCAGGACTGCGGCGCCTTCGTCCAGATGTCCGGGGTGCTCAAGCGGATCGCCGTCAAGCTCTCCAAGAGCTGCAACGACCTGCGCCTGCTCTCCTCCGGGCCGCGCGCGGGGCTCAACGAGATCAACCTGCCGCCGGTGCAGGCGGGTTCGTCGATCATGCCGGGCAAGGTCAACCCGGTGATCCCCGAGGTCGTCAACCAGGTCGCCTTCGAGGTGATCGGCAACGACGTCACCATCACGATGGCCGCCGAGGCCGGACAGCTCCAGCTCAACGCCTTCGAGCCGATCATCCTGCACTCCCTGTCGGAGTCCATCACCCACCTGCGCAACGCCTGCCTCACCCTCGCCGAGCGGTGCGTCGACGGCATCACCGCCAACGAGGACGAACTGCGCGCGGCCGTGGAGAACTCCATCGGTCTGGTCACCGCGCTCAACCCGCACATCGGCTACACGGCGGCCACCGACATCGCCAAGGAGGCCCTCGCCACCGGCCGGGGCGTCGCCGAACTCGTCCAGGAGAAGGGCCTGTTGCCCGCCGAGCGGCTTCAGCAGCTGCTGCGGCCCGAGGTCCTCGCGGGCAGCGGCGCTCTCCGGGCCTGACCCCGTGCGGGACCAGCCCTGACCTGGGGCTATGCTCCGGGACCGGCACAAAGGAGGCACAATGGTGATCATGACAACGACGTCGTCCCTCACCTTCCAGCCGGTCCTGGAGCGCATCGCCGAGGAGATCGAGCGGACCCCGGGCCGTGGCCGTCCGGCCGACTACATACCGGCGCTCGCGGCCCGCGATCCGCGCCGCTTCGGCATGGCCGTCGCGGAACTCGACGGCACGGTGTACGGCGTGGGGGACTGGCGGGAGCCGTTCTCCACACAGTCCATCACCAAGGTCTTCACCCTGGCCCTCGACCTGGCCCGTGAAGGGGACGCCCTCTGGGAGCACGTCGGCCGCGAGCCGTCCGGCAATCCCTTCAACTCCCTGGTGCAGCTGGAGTACGAGAACGGCATTCCCCGCAACCCGTTCATCAACGCGGGCGCCCTCGTCGTCACCGACCGCCTCCTCACCCATAGCGGCGACGCGGCCGGCGAGATGCTGTCCTTCCTCCGCGTGGAGAGCGGCAACCAGGAGCTGGACTTCGATCCGGAGGTCGCCGCCTCCGAGTCCACGCACGGGGACCGCAACGCCGCCCTCGGCCACTTCATGGCGTCGTACGGCAACATCGACAACCCCGTTCCGGTCCTCCTCGACCAGTACTTCCGCCAGTGCTCGCTCACCGCGTCCTGCGCCGACCTCGCCCTCGCCACGACCTTCCTCGCCCGCCACGGTGTCCGATCCGACGGCACCCGCCTCCTCACCCGCAGCCAGGCCAAGCAGATCAACGCGATCATGCTCACCTGCGGTACGTACGACGCCGCGGGGGACTTCGCCTACCGCGTCGGCCTGCCCGGAAAGAGCGGCGTGGGCGGCGGCATCATCGCGGTCGTCCCGGGCCGCTGCACCCTGTGCGTGTGGAGCCCTGGGCTGGACGAGCGGGGCAACTCGGTCGCGGGCGTCGCGGCACTGGACCGCTTCACGACACTGACGGGTCTGTCGGTCTTCTGAACCACCGGGCCCCGCCCCGCATGAGATCACCCGCCGGTTGCATGGCGGTTCCCGGCCCGCAGACGTCGCGTCGCCTCGACGCCACCCGGCGTTGACACGCTGACCGCGTGTTGGCCATCGCTTTCCCCGTCGATCTCCGCCGCTGCCAGGCCCTCGGCCTGGCCGGCACCGCCTTCCTCGCCCTGGGGGGTGAGACCGCCGGCGCTCTGCCGATGCGCGATCTGCTCTCACCGGTCTCCGGACGCGGCGCGCTCGGCCTGGTCGGCGTGTACTTCGGCGTCGTCCTGCTGATCGCCGCGTGGGCCCTGCTGGGCAAGGTCGTGCGGGGCCCCGAGCCACCGACTCCCCGAGCCCTGCTCGTCGTCCTGCTGGTCTGGGCGGCCCCCCTGCTGCTGGCTCCACCGCTGTTCAGCCGGGACGTGTACAGCTACCTCGCGCAGGGTGCCATGGTCGACGCCCACATGGACGTCTACGCCCACGGCCCCGCACGGCTCGGCGGACCGCTCGCGGACGAGGTCGCCCCGGTGTGGCGGCACACGGCCACCCCGTACGGTCCGGTCTTCCTCGCCGTGGCCTCCGCGCTGTCGGCCCTGACGGACGGGCGGATACCGGAGGGCCTGATCGGCATGCGGATGGTCGCGCTGCTGGGGGTCGCCCTGATGGCGGTGGCGCTGCCCCGTCTCGCCCGGCACCAGGGGGGCGATCCGGCGGTCGCCCTCTGGCTCGGCGCCCTCAACCCCCTCGTCCTGCTCCACCTGGTGGCCGGCGCGCACAACGACGCCATGATGCTCGGCCTGCTCGGCGTCGGTCTGGTGGCCGCACGGGGCCGCCGGTACGTCCTCGGCGTCGTCCTCGTCACCCTCGCCGCGCTGGTCAAGGCGCCCGCCGCGCTCGGCCTGCTCGCGTTGATCGTGATGCGCGGCCGTACCGGCTGGGTCCGGACGACCGTCACGACGGTCGCCGTCGCCGCGGCCACCACGGCCACCGTGACCGCCCTCACCGGTACCGGATACGGCTGGATCGCCGCCCTGCGCGCCCCGGTCTCCGCGCACAACTGGTCGCCCACCACCCTCCTCGGCCGCGCCACCGCGAACCTGCTCCACGGACTCGGCAGCGACCTGGCGCCGTTCGCTCTCCCGGCCTGGCGCGCTGCAGGACTCCTGCTGACCCTGGCCGTGGTCCTCTTCATATGGCTCCGTCTGAGGCCGGGCCCGGTCCTCGCGCTGGGCCTCAGCCTCGCCGTGGTCGCCGTGCTCGGCCCGGCCATACGTCCCTGGTACGCGTTGTGGGGGCTGTTCCTCATCGCCGCGGCGGCCCGGAACACCTCGGCGCAGCACCGGCTCGTGGCCGCCAGCGGGGTGCTCGCGCTGGCCGTCCTGCCGAGCGGGAACCCGGCGGACACCGAACAGCTCGTCCTGGCGGTGTGCGGGGGAGTCCTCGCGGTGGTCGTGCTCTGGCAGGCCCACCAGGCGTCCCTGGCACCGGCCCTGGCACCGGCCCTGGAGCGGACCGCGTGAGCGCCCCCGACCGGCGGCTTGCGCTGCCGCGCACCGACCGCGCCCGTGTCCTGCTGCTCCTCGTCCTCGTCCTGGCGGTCACCGTCTTCACCGTGACCGTGCCGCTGCTGCGGGACTGGTTCGACCTGCGCGTCTACCACGGCACCATCGACAGCTGGGTCCACCACGACGGCCGCATCTACGACTACCGGGTGCCGGGCACGACGTACGGCTTCACGTATCCCCCGTTCGCCGCCGTCGCGATGCTCCCCATGGCGCTGGTCGGTCTGCGCACCGCGATCGTGCTGTGCCTGGGGCTCGATCTGCTGGCGCTCGGGGTGGTGCTGTACGTGCTCGCCGGGCCGCGACTGCGCCGCCACGGCTGGTTCGGCACCTCCCTCGTCCTGTGCGCCCTCGCGCTGTTCGAACCGTTGCGGGACACATTCAGTTTCGGCCAGGTCAACCTGCTGCTGCTGGCGTTGGTGCTGTGCGACGCCTGGCTGCTGTCCACCGGCCGGGGACGCTGGGCGGGTGCCGGGATCGGGCTGGCGGCGGCGGTGAAGCTGACCCCCGCGATCTTCATCGGGCTGCTCCTGGTCGCCCGGCGGTGGCGTGCCGCCGGGCTCGCGGCGGCCGTCGCCGCGGCGGCCACCGCGGCGGCGGCCTGGACCGCTCCGGCCGCTTCCCGCTTCTACTGGACCGAGGCGCTGTGGGACACCAGCCGCGTCGGCCGCCTCGACTACGTCTCCAACCAGTCCCTGCAGGGCGTCCTGGCCCGGCTCGTCGCACCCCATGAACCGAGTCGCGCGATCTGGGCGCTGCTCGTGCTCGCGGTCCTCGGCGTCTGGGCGTGGCGGGCTCGTGCGGCGGTGCGGGCGGAGGACTGGACGTCCGCGTTCGCCCTCACCGGGCTGGCCGCGTGCCTGGTCAGCCCGATCACCTGGGTCCACCATCTGGTCTGGCTGCTGCCCTCGTTCGCGGTGCTGCTGAGGCACCGCCGGCTGCTGCCCCTGACAGCGGCCCTGTACGTGGTGCTGTGCAGCAGCGTCGTCTGGCTGTGGTTCGACGACGCGTCCGGCGTCGACGGATTCCTCGGGTCCAACGCCTATGTGTGGATCACGCTCGCTCTGCTGCTGCGGCTGCCGACCGGTCAGTCACGCGGGAGCCGTCGCCCCATGAACCGCAGGACCAGTGACACGGCTGCCGCGCCCAGCCCGGCGGCGCCCGCGATCACCCCCGTCTCCGACCAGCCGAGACCCGCGGTCTGTTCCTTCGCACGGGCGGGCGGCGGCGATTCACGGCGGCGCTGAGGTGCGGCCGCCGACCGCCGAGGCACGAGCGATCCCACCGGTTCGACCCGGCCGGCGGCCCGGAAGCCCCAGTCGAGCAGGGAACGCGCCTCCTCGTAGACGGCGAACCCGGCGCCCGACTGAGGCCGCATCACCGTGACGACGAGGGTGCGCCCGCCCCGTTCGGCGGCGGCGACCAGGGTGTTGCCCGCGTTGGTGGTGTAGCCGTTCTTGATGCCGATCAGGCCGGGATAGCGGTCCACACCGGCGCCGGTCAGCAGCCGGTTGGTGTTCTGGATGCCGAACCCCCGGCTGCCGCTCGCCGGGAACTTCGCCGTGACCGTGGAGCAGTACGCGGCGAACTCCGCGTTGCGCAGCCCGGCCCGCCCGAACACCGCCAGGTCGAAGGCCGATGAGACCTGGCCGCGCGCGTCGTATCCGTCGGGTGAGACGACCCGGGTGTCATGGGCGCCGAGGGAGCGGGCCTTGTCCTGCATCTGCTCGGCGGTGGCCCGCCAGCCGCCGTTGAGGGAGGCGAGGACGTGCACGGCGTCGTTGCCCGAGCTGAGGAAGACGCCGCGCCACAGGTCGGCCACCCGGTAGGTGCGGTTCTCCTCCACGCCGACCAGGCTGCTCCCCTCGCCGATGCCCGCCAGTTCCTTCCGCTCGACGGTGTGCTGGAGACCTGCCGGGAGCCTCGGCAGCACGGTCAGCGCGAACAGGGTCTTGAGGGTGCTGGCGGGCGGCAGTCTGCGGTGCGCGTTGTGCGCGGCGAGGACCTCCCCGCTGCGGGCGTCGGCCACCACCCACGCCACCGCCGAGACATCACGGGGAATCCGGGGCGCCCCGGCCCGCGGCCGCACCTGGGTACCCGCCTGGTACAGGGAGGTCGGCTCCTGCGTGGATTTGCCGTCCTGGGCGCGCGGTTCGACCGCGCGGTCGGCGCCCTCGGGATACGCCGCGATCGCGAGGGAGCCCAGCACCCAGACGACGGAGCAGCAGACGGCGGCACGGGAGAAGCGAGCAGCGCGGGATGAAGATCCGGTGGTCATATCGCCAAACGTAGGAACGGTTGCGCCGTGGACCGGGGTGCCAGGGCCGGGCGAGCGGACCGAGCACCCGGATGCCCCACACGCCGTCGCGTCACGCGGCGGGCAGGGTGGGTTGCACCTGACGCAGGAAGGTCGCGTTGTCCCGGGTGGCGCGCAGCCGCTCCAGCAGGGTTTCCAGGCTCGCCTGGCCCTCGCGAGGGCGCAGGGCCCGCCGCAGTCCGCGTACGGCGGTCAGCTCTCCCGGCGTCAGCAGCAGTTCCTCGCGGCGGGTGCCGGACGGGGTGACGTCGACGGCGGGGAAGACCCGACGGTCGGCGAGCGCCCGGTCGAGGCGGAGCTCCATGTTGCCGGTGCCCTTGAGCTCCTCGAAGAAGAAGTCGTCCGCGCGGGAGCCGGTCTCCACCAGGGCGGTGGCCAGGATGGTGAGGGAGCCGGCCTCCTCGGTGAGCCGGGCGGCGCCGAAGAGCCGCTTGGGGCCGTGCAGCGCGGAGGCGTCGACACCGCCGCTGAGGGTGCGGCCACCGGCGGCGGCCGCGTTGTTGTGCGCCCGGCACAGTCGCGTCAGGGAGTCCAGCAGGATCACGACGTCCTCGCCCTGCTCGACGAGCCGCTTGGCGCGCTCCACGACCAGTTCGGCGAGCGCGATGTGCTGTTTGGGGGAGCGGTCGAACGTCGAGGCGTGCACCTCGCCCCGTACGGAGCGCCGCATGTCGGTCACCTCCTCGGGCCGCTCGTCGAGCAGCACCACCATCAGACGGGCCTCGGGGTGATTGGCGGCGATCGCGGCGGCCAGCTGCTGGAGCAGCACGGTCTTGCCGGTCTTGGGCGGCGCCACGACGAGCCCGCGCTGTCCCTTGCCGACGGGGGCGACGAGGTCGACGAGACGGCCCGTCAGGCCGCTCGCCCGGTGCTCGAGCCGCAGTCGCTCACGGGGGTGCAGCGGCGTGAGGTCGTGGAAGTGGTGTCGGCCGCGCAGTTCTTCGGGCTCGCGCCCGTTGATGCGCTCGACCTCGGTGAGGCGCCGGCCCTCGCGGACGCCTTCGACGGTGTCGCCCCTGCGCAGCCCGTACCGGCGGATCAGCGCGGCGGGGACCTGGGGGTCGGAGGCGGTGGACAGCCCCATTTCTGCGCGCAGGAATCCCTGCCCGCCCTGCGTGGTCTCCAGGACGCCGGTGATCCTGGCCGGAAGCTGCCGATGATTGGAAGTGTGTTCGAGTGTGCTGGTGGTCATGGGTGTCCTTTCGCGGATTTCATGGGAAAACGCATGGGGTGAGGGGGAGGGAAGGCACACACCCGCGGATACGGCTGAGCCCTGCGCGAGGTGGTGCGGAGAAGCTGACGGCCGGTCGGACGGCGACGGGCGGTCGGTTCAGCTGAAGACATCTCAGGAACTGAGAGAGTGGCACCGGCGCCCGGGACCGGGCGATACACACGTGCCAAACGCAGCGTACCACTCCCCGTCACCAAACGTTAGCGATTTCCTTACCCGCGGCCCTTGAACCGACCCGTACGGCCCCCCGTACAGGAGAGGGCGGTCCCGCCCACCCGAGTCAGGGCCGCTGTCCCACCAGCGGTCTTCGCACGGAAGGAACGTCGGGTGTCGCTCTTCACGCGCTCCGGTCGACTGCCGGACACCGACACGGACACGCCCACGAGCACGGAGGGCGACACCGACCCCGCTGCCACCGACGCGCCATCCGCACCCGGTGACGGACCCGCCGAGCCGACCGGCGGTGCCACCGGATCGACCGGCGGTGCCGCCGGACCGACGGGCGGTGCCGCCGAATCGACGGGCGGTGCCGCCGGACCGACGGGCGGTGCCGCCGAATCGACGGGCGGTGCCGCCGGACCGACGGGCGGTGCCGCCGGACCCACCGGCGGTGCCGCCGAATCGACCGGCGGTGCCGCCGAATCGACCGGCGGTGCCGCCGAATCGACCGGCGGAGCCACCGGACCCACCGGCGGAGCCACCAGATCGACCGAAGGTGCCACCGGACCGACCGGCGGTGCCACCGGACCGACCGGCGGTGCCACCGGACCGACCGGCGGTGCCACCGGACCGACCGGCGGAGCCACCGGACCCACCGACGGACCCGGCGGACCGTCCAACGCGCCCGGTGGGCGTGGCGGCCCGTGGCGGGGGCTGTGGCGCTCTCCGCGGGAGTTCCGGCGCAGGTATCCGGTCGCCGCGCGGAGCGTGTCGTGGGGGATCACGGCGCTGGCGGCCGCCCTCGTGTTCTTCGCCCTGCTCATGCCGGGCAGCGTCGAGTACTTCACGGCGCGGCAGTTCCTGCGGATCCCGGTGGAGCCCATCCTCGGCGCCGCCCTGCTGATGGCGCTGCCGCGCCGCCCGCGGCTGGCGGCGGCGGTCCTCTTCGGGGTGGGCCTGGCCGCGCTGATCGTGGTGAAGTCCCTGGACATCGGCTTCAACCAGTTCCTCGGGCGCGGCTTCAACATCGTCCTTGACTGGGGGTTGCTCGACGACGCCGAGTCATACGTGGAGGACACGCTCGGCCGCACCGGCGCGCTGGCCGCCGTCATCGGCCTGGTGGCGCTCGTCACGGCGCTGTTCGCCGTCATGGCGCTGGCGGTGGTCCGGCTCGCGAACCTCCTGGTCGGCCACCGGGAGCGGGCGATGCGGGGCACGGTCGTCGCGGGCACCGTGTGGATCACCTGCGCGGCCCTCGGCCTGACGCCCCTTCAGGACACGCCGGTCGCCTCCCGGAACACGATCGGGTTCGTGCAGGACCGCTGGGCCCGCGCCCAGGAGACCCTCGCGGACGAGGCGGCGTTCGCCGAGGAGGCCAAGAAGGACGCCTTCGCCGACGTGCCCGCCGACCGACTGCTGACCGGGCTGCGCGGCAAGGACGTCATGATCACCTTCATCGAGAGCTACGGACGGGCCGCCCTGGAGGACCCGGCCATCGCCCCCGGCGTGACGGCGACGCTCGAGGAGCGCGACGAGGCACTGCGCAAGGCCGGGTTCGCGGCGAAGAGCGGCTGGCTCACCTCGGCGACCTACGGCGGCAGCAGCTGGCTCGGTCACTCCACCTTCCTGACCGGCCTGTGGATCGACAACCAGAACCGCTACCGCACCGTCACCGCGGGAGAACGCCTCACCCTGCCGGGGGCCTTCCACAAGTCGGGAGCCTGGCGGACGGTCGGGGTGGTGCCCGGTGTCCAGTACAACTGGCCTGAGGGCGACTTCTACGGCTTCGACAAGGTGTACGACTCCCGGGACCTCGGATACCGCGGTCCGAAGTTCAGCTGGTCGACCATGCCCGACCAGTACGCCCTGACCGCGTTCGAGCGCCTGGAGGCCGCCATGCAGGGTGACAGGCCACTGATGTCGGAGATCATCCTGACCTCCAGCCACCAGCCCTGGGCGCCCCTGCCGAAGATGGTCGGCTGGGACGAGGTCGGCGACGGCTCCGTCTACCGGGCCGTGGAGAAGGCCGGCAAGGACCCGGCGGATGTCTTCACCGACCCCGTCAAGGTGAAGGAGGAGTACGGCAAGTCCGTCCAGTACTCCCTGCGGAGCCTTCTCGAATACGTCCAGAAGTACGGCGACGAGAACACCGTCCTCGTCTTCCTCGGTGACCATCAGCCCATGGCCAGCGTCAGCGGCAACGGTGCCGACCACGACGTACCGGTCACCGTCGTCGCCCACGATCCGAAGGTCCTCGACCGCATCGACGACTGGGGCTGGTCCGACGGCCTGAAGCCCGGGGACGACGCCCCGGTCTGGCGCATGGACTCCTTCCGCGACCGCTTCCTCAAGGCCTATGGCACCGAACCGGGCGCGACCAACTCCACCAGTCCACAGGCGAACTGAAGGTACGTTCGTGGCGAGGACGGTTGCCGGGAGCGCGACTCCCGGCAACCGGCCCCCGGCGGTCATTCGCCGAGCTCGAAGACCCCGAAGCCGAAGCCCCGCGCCGTGATCCCGCTGTCCGTGACCTCCACGCCCCGCGCCGCCAACGGGCGGTGGGCGCCGGCACCCGGCTTGTACGGGCAACTCACCTCGGCCTGCCGTGGGTTGATCACGACGAGATACCGCCCGCCGCGTACGTACACGAACGGATACCCGAGCTGAAGGATCTCCACCGATCCGGTGGGACCCAGTTCGGGGGTGTGGCGACGGAGGGCGATCAGGCGGCGCACGAGGTGGAGCAGGGAGGTGTCGTCGGCGCGTTGGGCGGCGACGGTGGGGCGGTCGGGGGAGGGGTCGACCGGCAGGTAGAGACGGTCGGCGGGGGCGGTGGAGAACCCGGCGTTCGGGGTGTCGTCCCACTGCATGGGGGTGCGGGAGCCGGCCCGGTTGTAGCGGGGGCCGAGGACGCTGCCCTCCTTGTCGGGGAGGCCGGGCACATAGCGCATGCCGATCTCGTCGCCGTAGTAGATCGCCGGGAGCGTCGGCCAGGTCAGCTGGAAGGCGAAGGCGGCGGGGAGTTGCTCGGCGGTGCGGGGGCCGCAGTTGAGGCGGGAGAAGTCGTGGTTGGAGGTGGGCAGGGAGATCGTGCCCGTGCCGCCGACGGCCGTGGTCGCCTGCTGCCAGGCCTCGACGAAGGGGCGCGGCGAGCCCTTGCCGCCCGCGTCGAAGAAGCAGTCGAGGGGGTCCCATGTCTCGTTGACGGTGCCCTCGCGGTTGCTCCACAGCGAGCGGAGGGCCAGGCCGTCGGTGGGGCCGCCGAAGTGGAGGAAGAAGTCGGCGTGGAAGCCTGCCGGGATCGACACCTCCGGATCGCCCCACTCCGCCAGGAGCACGGCGTTCGGATGGGTGGTGTCCAGCCAGTGCCGCAGCTCCGTCCAGACACGGGCGGTCTCGGTGCTGCCGGGGTCGTCCTTCACCAGGGACGCTGCCATGTCGACGCGGAAGCCCGACACGCCGAGGCCCAGCCAGTGGTCCATGATCGTGCGCAGCGCGGCGCGATTGGCGCGCGGGCCGTCGGCGTCGACCGGCAGCCGCCAGGGTTCGGCCGGGTTCTCGCGGGCGTAGCCGAAGTTGAGGGCGGGCTGGGAGTCGAAGAAGTTGGGCAGGTAGGCGCCCGGCCGGGTGCCGGGGGAGTCGACGAAGCCGTCGGGCCGGCCGGTGGCCGTCCAGATGTAGCGGTGGTCGTCCGGGTCGTTCGCGGAGGCCTGGAACCAGGGGTGATCGACGGACGTGTGGGCCGCGACCAGGTCCAGCAGGATGCGGATGCCCCGGCGGCCCGCCTCGTCGACGAGCTCCGCCAGGTCGTCGTTCGAGCCGTAGCGCGGGGCGACGTTCAGATAGTCGGCGACGTCGTAGCCGGCGTCGCGGAACGGCGAGACGAAGCAGGGGTTCAGCCAGACGGTGTCGACGCCCAGCCAGGACATATGGTCGAGTTTCCCGGTGATACCGGCGAAGTCCCCGATGCCGTCTGCGTCGGAGTCGGCGAAGGACTGCGGATAGATCTGGTAGAAGACGGCGTCGGCCAGCCAGGTCGGGGCGGGACGGAACGAGGTCATGCCGGTGACCCTAATGCGGTGACCGGAAAGGTTCACCGGCTCGCGGCGTCCGGCAAACCTTTCCGGTCACGGCACCAGGCGAGGGCACCCGCCCTCCGCTGCCCAGGCCAAGGCCTAAGCTGAGTCGATGTTCACCCCGCAAGGCCCCAGTCTCCGCGAACTCGCCGTCCAGGCGCTCTCCTCCGTCGAACACGGCTACGACCTGCTCGCACCGAAATTCGATCACACCCCGTTCCGTACGCCGGACAGCATCCTCGACGCGGTGGAACGGGCCCTGACCACGCTGGGCCCCTTCGACCACGGCCTGGACCTGTGCTGCGGCACGGGCGCGGGGATGGAGGTTCTCCGCGAGCTGTGCCGGGAGAGCGTCACCGGCGTCGACATCAGCGCCGGCATGCTGGCGGTGGGCAGGGACCGGCTCGGCTGCGACGGTCGCCGTCCGGAGGGGACGGGAGCCGAGGTCCCCCGGGGCGGTACGGCCGCCGAGGCTCCCCGCGTCTCCTGGGTGCGCGGCGACGCCCTCGCGCTGCCCTTCGGGCCCGTCTTCGACCTCACCGTGAGCTTCGGCGCGTTCGGGCATTTCCTGCCGGAGGAGCTGCCGGGCCTGTTCGCCCAGGTTCACTCCGTGCTGCGGCCGGGCGGACGCTTCGCGTTCCCGCTCCCGGCGCCTGCCCCGCCGCGGTCCCCCTGGTACTGGGCGGCTCTCGGCTTCGACGCGGCGATGCGGGTCCGCAACGCGGTCTGGCGACCGCCGTTCGTCATGTACTACCGGCCGTTCCGCCTCGGCCTCGTCCGGCACGAGCTGCGACGGGCCGGGTTCGAGGTCGAACTGTTCGCCCTGCCCGAGTTCGGGCGGCGCCCCGACGGCAGCCCGCGGTGCAGGATGGTCGTGGCCACCCGCCCGGACACCCCGGACCCGAAGGCCGAGGGGTAGCGGCGGGGCGGAGCGTCGCCGACGACGCGCGGCCGCCTGCCGTGTCGGCAGACGGAGGACGTCGTCGGCGCGGTCCTGTATGTCAGAGGGCGCTGTACAGAGCTTCGACGAGCGCCATCTTGCGCGGGTCGTCGGCGATGTGCGGCCCCATGCGGTTCATGACGTACCCGAGGGAGACGCCCGCCTCCGGGTCGGCGAGGCCGCAGGAGCCCCCGTAGCCGTCGTGGCCGAAGGCCCTGGGGTTCGGGCCGTACGATCCGTGCGGGCCGCTGAGCCACACTCCGAGCGCCACCTCCGTGTCACGGCCGAAGCCGGCGCCCAGCACCAGGTCGCGGCAGCTGCCCTGCCCCTCGCGGACCCGTTCGGCGGCCTCCGGCGACAGCACCCGGTGCCCGCCCCAGCTGCCGCCCAGCGCCAGGACGCCGTACAGCGCGGCGACCGCGCGGGCGGTGCCGTGGCCGTTCGCGGCGGGGACCTCGGCGGCCCGCCACCCGGCGCTGTTGGCCTCCGCCGCGCCGACCAGCGGGTTGGCGAGGGCGGCCAGCGCGGTGGGTGTCAACTGCGCGAAGACTGCCGCCTGTTCGCTGGTCGTCGCGGCCGGCGGATGCACCAGCTCGGCGGCCCGCCCCGCCTCTTTCTCCGGCAGCCCGATCGTGAAGTCGATCCCGAGCGGCCCGGTGACCTCCCGCTCCAGGAACGCGCCCGGCAGCAGCCCCGACACCCGCCGGACCACCTCACCGACGAGGAAGCCGAACGTCATCGCGTGGTACCCCGTCTGCGTGCCCGGCTCCCACCAGGGCTCCTGCGCGGCCAGCCGCGCCACGGTCACCTCCCAGTCGCACAGCTCGGCGAACGAGAGCGGCTCCCGCGGCCCGGCCAGGCCCGACCGGTGCGACAGCAGATGCCGTACGAGGACGCCCTCCTTGCCAGCCGCAGCGAACTCGGGCCAGTACCGGGCCACCGGCGCGTCCAGGTCGAGCAACCCGCGGTCGGCGAGGATGTGCGCGCACAGGGCGGTCGGCCCCTTGGTCGTCGACCACATGTTGACCACGGTGTCCCGCTCCCAGGGTCGGGTGCGGGCCCCGTCGGCCCAGCCGCCCCACAGGTCCACCACGGTCTTCCCGTGCAGCGTCACGGTGACCGCCGCCCCCAGCTCGTCGCGCTCCCCGAAGTTCTCCTCGAACGCGGTCCGCACGGCAGCGAACCGCGCGTCACAGTGACCTCGCACCTGGGACATGAAGCCACCCACCCCTTCCACCGGCCGGACCCGGGAGGGTCACCCGGACCCCCTGAACATACCGACTGGTCGGACCACAGGGAACCCGTGAGCCCACTCGCAGGGCGTGCCGGGCGTCGCGACGCCGCGCAGACCCATCAGAAGGTGCCCTGGAGCAGGAACATCGGCCCGGCGGGCTCCAGGTGGCCGGGGGCCTCGTGCCAGTAGTCACGGGTCTCGACGGCCAGGCCCGTCGCGTCGAACCGCATGAAGACGCAGCCGGCGAGGTGCCGGGCCCCTCCGGCTCCTCGTGCAGCACACGGAACTCGGCGACGGCCAGGCCGTCCCGGCCGGTCAGGGGGGCGGAGAAGCGCACGTCGTGCACCCACTCGTCGGTGAACGACCAGCGCAGATACCCGGCGAGCGCGTCCTTGCCCCGGTGCGGCTCCCGGAACGGCATGGAGCGGTGCACGCAGTCCTCGGCGTACAGCTCCAGGATCGCGTCGACGTCGTGGGCCGGCCAGGCCCACGACCACACCCCGACGAACCGCTCGGCGGCCGCGGTCGTGTCCATACGGTGCCGTCCCCTCCGTCCCTCACAGGTGTGAGGCCAGCCAGCGCAGCTTGGCCGCCTCCTGGTAGGGCCCGCCGCCCTCGTGGTCGTTGAACTCGTAGACCTCGATGTGCTTTTCGGCCTCGGCCCAGGCGTTGAACGCGGCGAACACCGTGGACGGCGGGCACGTCTGGTCCTCGAGCGCCGCCGAGAACAGGGCCGGTGCCCGGCCGCGCGCGGCGAAGTGCACGCCGTCGAAGTAGGCGAGGGTCCGCCGGACGTCCGCCGCGCGACCGCGGTGCGTCTTGAGGTACTTGCCGATCTCCCGGTACGGGTCCCGGTCGGTGATCGTCGTGGAGCGGGGGAAGTCGCACAGGAACGGCACGTCGGGCGCGACCGCGACCAGGTCGGGGACGAGCCCGCCGACCGCTATGGAGATGCCGCCTCCCTGGCTGGAGCCGAGGACGGCGGTGCGCGCGGCGTCGGCCAGCGGGTGGGAGCGGGCGGCCTCCACCGCGCGGACGCCGTCCGTGTAGACGCGCCGGTAGTAGTAGTTCTCGGGGGCGTCGATGCCCCGGGTCATGAAACCGGGGAAGGCGGGCGCGCCGCCGACCGGGTCCGGGGTGTCGCCGCCCCCGCCCCAGGCGCTGCCCTGGCCGCGGGTGTCCATGACGAAGTGCGCGTAGCCGGCGGAGGCCCACAGCAGATGGGTGTGCGGCAGGCCGCGGCCGCCGCCGTATCCGATGAACTCCACGACGGTGGGCAGCGGTTCGGTTGCCCCGGCGGGCAGGACCAGCCAGCCCTTGACGGGGTGGCCGCCGAACCCGGCGAAGGTGACGTCGTGCACCTCTACGGTGGTCAGGTGGGTGTCGACCGGCTCGAAACGGGCGTCGAGGTCGTGCTCACGGGACTCCTGGAGCGTCTTCGCCCAGAAGGCGTCGAAGTCCTCCGGCTCCGTTGAAGCGCTTCGATAACCACGGAGCTCGTCCAACGGCAGGTCGAACAGGGCCATGAAGGACCACCTTTGAGGTCTCGGTGCGGATGATCACACCGTACGTGGGTGGTCGCGGACCGCCAAGAGCCTCTCGGCTCCCCGCAGTCCGCGACAGCCACGGCCTCGTCGCCTGCGGCGGTCCGTCAGCGCTGGTCGGCGCCGATCAGCGCCCGGACCTCGAAGTCCTCGTACACGGTCTCCTCCTGCGGGGGGCCGAGCAGCGAGCCGAGCCAGCCGAGCAGGAAGCCCGTCGGGATCGAGACGATGCCCGGGTTCTGCAACGGGAACCACGCGAAGTCGGCGTCGGGGTACATGGAGTTCGGGGTCGAGGAGACGACCGGCGAGAACAGCACCAGCAGCACGGAGACGAGCAGACCGCCGTACAGACTGAGCAGGGCGCCCTGTGCGGTGAAGCCGCGCCAGAACAGGCTGTAGACGATGGTCGGCAGGATGGCTGACGCGGCGATCGCGAAGGCCAGGAAGGCGAGGGTGGCCGTGTTGGTGCCCCAGGCGAGCAGCGCGAACAGCATCCCGAGAACGCCCATGAACAGCGCGGCGATCCGGGCGACGCCCAGTTCCTCGGTCTCCTTGGCCTTCCCCTTGCGGAGGACCTCGCCGTAGAGGTCGTGGGCGAGCGACGAGGCCGCGGCGAGCGTGAGGCCGGCCGCGACGGCGAGCAGCGTGACGAAGGCCAGCGCGGAGACGATCGCAGTGAGGACCTCGCCGCCGAGTCGGCCTGCGAGAAGCAGCACGGCCGCGTCGCCCTTGTGGTCGATGTCCGCGATGGTCTCCCGGCCCACGACGGCGGTGGCGCCGAGGCCCAGCACGGCGGCCATCAGGCACACGAACCCGACCAGGCCCACGGCCCACACGACCGAGGTGCGCAGCACCCGGGTCCTGCGGGGCGCGAGCAGCCGCATCATCACATGGGGGAGTGCGGCGAGGCCCAGCACGATGGCCAGCTGCAGGCTCAGGAAGTCCAGCTTGCTGATCGGGCCGGCCCCGTAGCGCAGCCCCGGTTGGAGGTATGCGTTCCCGAGGCCGCTGCCCGCGGTCGCGGACGACAGCAGATCGTCGAGGTTCCAGCTGAAGCGGTTCAGCACCATGACGGCGACGACGGTGACGCCGGCGACGAGCATCACGGCCTTGACGATCTGGATGAAGGTCGCGCCCGGCATACCGCCGATCGCCGCGTAGATCGTCACGATGGAGCCGATGATGATCACCGTCATCGTCCGTGTGGTCGGCCCCGGCTCGCCGACGAACTGCGTCAGCAGGGCCATACTGCCCACCAGTTGTGCCACCAGGTAGAGGGCGCACACGGTGAGGGTGCAGACGGCCAGCGCCAGCCGCACCGACCGCTGCTGTGCCGGCAGCCGCCGGGCCAGCGTGTCGCCCAGGGTGAACCGGCCCGAGTTGCGCAGCGGCTCGGCGATGAGCAACAGCACCATCATCCAGGCGACGACCGTGCCACAGAGGTAGAGCAACCCGTCGTAGCCGGTCAGGGCGACCAGGCCGGTACTGCCGAGCAATGTCGCGGCCGAGAGATAGTCGCCGCACATCGCCAGACCGTTGCGCAGCGGCGACATGTCGCGGTTGCCGAGGTAGAACTCGCTGATCTCGTCACGCTGCGGCGCTGTCAGCAGCGCCGTGAACAGGGTGACCACGACGACCGACAGGAACAGGACGAAGGTCAGCCGCAGCCCGAACGCGTCGGCGACGCTCGCGGACACCGTCACCACGCGCGAAACCGCCTTCCGGCCCGGATGCGACGCTGCTCGCCCTGGTGGTCCTCCAACTGGGAACGGAGTCGACGCACCACCGGGTCGACGTTCCTGCGCATGTGCCGTACGTACAGCCACGAGGTCACACCCATGACCGCGAACTGGGTCAGCCCGAGGGCCAGTCCCAGGGTCAGATGCCCGGCCAATCGCTGGTTCATCACCCCGGGGGCGAAACTCGACAGGACGACGTACACCAGAAATGCGCCGACGGAGAGCGCCGTCGCCCACATACCGAACCTGCGATATGCGGCACTCATGGAACGGAATTCAGGATGTGCGTGTATCGGCTGGCGTCCCGCCGGTGCGCGGCTCGGGCGGTAAGCGGGGGAAAACGGGTCGCCCCCCGGTTCGGACGGGGGTGGATACGGGACGGAACTGTCGTACCGTGCCGTGTAGTTGGACACAATGCACCCTCTTTGCTGCCTTATGTCTCGCACGTGGTGCCGACCAGTCGTGGGATGAATTCCCAGAAGGAATTCGACCGCTGCGGGGGTCAAGTCGCGTGCGGAAGAAGTGGGGGGAGAGCGGAGTATGTCAGTGTGGCGTTTGAAATATCAACCGCCTTGCGTGGGCGGATTGTGTAAACGTTTCCAGCTGGCTGACATTCACTGCACAGCTTTTTCGGTGACTCCGGTTCTCGTTCCGGCCGGTCGTGTGCGCCGCGACCCGCGGTCAGGCCCAGCGGTGTCCCCACTCGGGGCCCGTCCGCGCCCACTCCTGTTCCCATTCGTCCAGCCGTCGCCGGATGGTGATGTGGCGCACGACGAAGTGCCCGGCCAGCACGATGCCGACGACACCCGCCGTGGCGCATGTCCCCATGGACAGGGCGTGCTGCCACACGGCGGTGTCGGTCGGCGGGGCCTGCACACTGCGGCCCGCCGCGTCCAGCCACACGTCGGCGCGGTCGCCGCTCTTCGTGCCCGCCGGCACGCGGGCCTCACCCGTCCGCGAACCTCCGTCGGGCTCTGTCCATCGGGCCTTCACCCAGTGCATGGGCGGCTTGTCGCCGTGCACGGAGGGCGCCGCGGCCGGGGCGTTCTCCACGACCACGGCACTGACCAGGTCCCGCTCGGCCCGCTGCGCCGCGGCGTGCGCCCCCGCGTCACCGTGGGCCCACCGGCCCACCACGAAACCGGCCGCCGGAGCCCCGACGACCAGCAGGATCAGGACGATCAACACCGTCCACGCCTCGACGACGTCCGAGCGTCGGCGCAGCGGATTGCGCCGCCACCGCCACCCGAACAGCTGGCCTCGCATCTCACCCTCCCTCACCGGTACGGCCCTCATGTACGAGAACCCCGGTTAGGACTGGTCCGCACTTCCGGTGTACCCGAAAGCGGCCGTGATGGCATGGTTTGGGTGAGAAATCATGGAGAGCGGATCGGGTGCGGGCCGGTGACCGCGGTGCCGGAGGAGAACCGCCGGGCGGGGCGGCGGGTGCTGCCGGGCGGGGGCCGGGGGCGTGGGACGTGCCCCCGGGGGCGCCGCCACGGAGCTCGGGGTCAGCCGAAGCGTTCGATGCGGATGTGGTCCACCGGCTGACCCGCCTCGACCAGCAGCCGCGACGCGTGTTCGGCGAAGGCGTTCGAGCCGCACACGTACGCCTCCCAGTCGCCCGCCGGCCGCTCGGCCAGCAGCGGCGCCACATGGGCCGCCGACAGCCTGCCCACCGGTACGCCCTGGGGCGCCACACGTGTGAACACGGGCGTGGTCTCCGCGCCGTACTCCTCCGCGTAGATCAGCTCCTCGGGCCTCCGCGCGGACACCAGCAGTCGCAGGGGCACAGCGAGCCCGCGCACCCGCCGGTGGCGGATCATCGACATCAGCGGAACGACACCCGACCCGGCACCGATCAACAGCGCGGGCCGGTCCCCGGGCCAGGCGAAGAACCCGCTGAGCGGGCCGCGCACCTCCACCTCGTCGCCGGGCCGGGCCTCGGTGTGGAACCACCCGGAGACCTCGCCGCCCTCCACATGGTCCAGAGTCAGCTCGATGTGCCCGGCGTCATCCGGCGGCGACGCCAGCGAGTAGTGGCGCTGGGCCCGGTAGCCGTCCTCGGCGGTCAGCCGCAGCACCAGATGCTGCCCCGGCAGATGGCCCGCCCAGCCCGGTACCGAGAACCGGAACGTGGAGACCCGAGCCGTCTCGCGCCGGATCTCCGTCAACGTCGCGGTCTGCCAGAGCGCCGCCGTCCGGTCACTCACGGCGATCCGCCCGGGCACGGCGAACCGCGTGGGCGGAAGGAACACGCCGGACGCCGTGCCCGCCTCACCGACCTCCCCGGCCCGCGCCACGTCGGCCTCGCCGACCGTGCCGCCGGCCGCCCACCCGGCCTCCGCGACCGCCCCGGTCTCCCCCAGGGTCCCGCTCGTCTCCGTCGCCGTCGCTCTCTCAGTCACCGGAGTACCGCTGCTCCTCCCACGGGTTGCCCCGTGCGTGATAGCCGTTTCGCTCCCAGAAGCCGGGCTCGTCGTGGTCGAGGAGCCGGATGCCCGCGATCCACTTGGCGCTCTTCCAGAAGTACAGGTGCGGCACCAGGAGCCGGGCCGGGCCGCCGTGCTCGGCCGGCAGCGCCTCGCCCCCGTACTCCCAGGCGATCCAGGCGCGCCCACCGGTGAGGTCGGCGAGCGGGAGGTTCGTGGTGTAGCCGCTGTGCGAGTACGCGACCGCGTGGGTGGCGGAGGCGTCGGGACGTACCGCGTCCAGGAACACGTCGAGCGAGACGCCGCCGAAGCGCACCCCGAACTTCGACCAGCCCGTCACACAGTGGATGTCGCCCTCGTACACCGACTCGGGCAGCGCGTGCGCCGTGTCCCAGTCCCAGGTGCGGGGCTCGGCCACCAGCCCGTCGATCCGGAACGTCCAGTCGGCGGGTGCGAGGCCGGGCGTGACCTCGGCGGACAGCACCGGCCAGTCGTCGCCCGCGTCGTACTGGCCGGGCGGCAGCCCCGGATTGCTGACGCGGGGGCGCCCGGTGAAACCACGGGTGACGTTCATACGAGTCCAACGTGACGACGGCGGTGACTGCTGAGCCGTACCACCGTACGTGTCCGGACGCCGTGCCCGATCCCCGGGGCGGGCTCCGATCACCGCGGCCCCGGGAGCTTTTCACCGCCCCGGGAATAGCGGCTCCGCGATCTTCCTTGCCGTTGTCGGCCGGCCTCATCCGTGAGCACGTCGGGGGCCGTGGTGACGGCGGAGGAGAACGGAAGAGCGCATGACCGAGTACGCGAGCGACCTGAAGGGCGCGGACACCGAGCCGCACGTCCTCGACAACCCCGCCCTCGCCTCCCTCACCGGTCCGCACGCCCACTTCGCCGAGCGGTCCGGCCGGGTGCTGCGCTATCCCGTCGAGGTCGCGCCGTGGCTGGCCCTGCCCCATCACCCCGACGCGGACGACTGGGCCGACCTGGCCGATCTGGCCGGCCCCGGCACGGACGTCGCGGTACCCGCCTACAGCGGGACTTTCCCGGCCGACTGGGAGGTCACCTTCGACCTCGCGGGCGCCCAGTTCGTCGACGACGGGATCGCCGCCGCCCCGGACCGGGAGGCCGTCCCCCTCGGTCCGGCCGATGTCCCCGAGATGCTCGACCTCGTGGCACGCACCCAACCCGGCCCCTTCCTGCCGCGCACCATCGAACTCGGCACCTACCTCGGCATCCGCCGGGGTGGCACCCTGATCGCCATGGCCGGGGAGCGGCTGCACCCGCCGGGCTGGACCGAGATCAGCGCGGTCTGCACCGACCCGGCGTTCCGGGGCGAGGGACTCGCCACCCGGCTGATCCACGCCGTCGCCCACGGCATCCGCGAGCGGGGCGAGACCCCGTTCCTGCACACCGCGGCGACCAACACCCACGCCATCCGCCTCTACGAGTCCCTGGGCTTCCGGCTGCGCCGCACGACCCGCTTCATGGGAGCCCGTGTACCCGCCGTGGCGACGGGGGAGGAGCACGTGGGCGTGCAGCGGGGGCGGTCGAGGACCGGTGCGGGCGGGGCGCGGCGCTCTTGATGGCCCCTCGTGACCATGGGGTAGGGTGACCGGGCCAGTCGCCACGGGACCGAGGAGGTGAGACCCATTACCGCAGTGTCAGGTCGGGTGCTCTCACCTCAACGCCGCGCGGTGCGCGGCCGGTAGGCCACCGCGGGAGCGCCCTTCGGCCCACCGAAAGGCCCTCGGCTGTCATGCCACCTCTCTCCACCGCCTCCGTCGTCACAGCACTTCGGGCCGCTGGTTGCGTCTTCGCCGAAGAAGAGGCGGAGTTGATCCTCAGCACCGCACCGACCCCGGACGACGCCGCCACCATGGTCGACCGCCGAGTCGCGGGCGTACCACTCGAAGTCGTCCTCGGCTGGGCCGAGTTCGCGGGCCTGCGCATCACCGTGGATCCCGGTGTGTTCGTGCCCCGCCGCCGCACCGAGTTCCTCGTCGAGCAGGCGCTCGCCGCCGTCCCGCACGCCACGGTCGTCGTCGACCTGTGCTGCGGTTCGGGCGCGCTGGGCGCCGCCCTGGCGGCGTCGCTCGACGGCGCCGAACTGCATGCCGCCGACATCGACCCGGCGGCGGTGCGCTGCGCCCGCCGCAACATCGCCCGCTACGGCGGCCATGCCCACGAGGGCGACCTGTTCGCGGCGCTCCCCGGCGGGTTGCGGGAGCGCGTCGACATCCTCGTGGCGAACGTGCCGTACGTCCCCACGGGCGAAGTGCCGCTCCTGCCGAGCGAGGCCCGTGACCACGAGCCCCTCGTCGCCCTCGACGGCGGCCCGGACGGCCTCGACGTCCTGCGCCGGGTCGCCGCCGAAGCGCCCCGGTGGCTCGCCCCCGGCGGCTGTCTGCTCGTCGAGACCAGCGAACGCCAGGAACCCCACGCCGTCGAGGTCCTGCGTGGTGCCGGCCTCGTCGCCGGGACTGCCGTGTCGGAGGAGAGGCACGCCCACGTGGTGACCGGCACCAGGCCCTGGGGCACCCGACCGCCGCACACGCCGCTCGGGACCTGACCGCCGCACACCCCGCCCGGCTCACCCTCGGCCACCCGTGCCCTCCTGTGGTGTGTCCTTGCCCTCAGCCATTGTGCAACTAGTTGCACAAACGGCGTGGCGTCGTCTACAACCTTGGGGACGACGCCACGCATGGAGGCCCCGATGAGCCGTTACCCCCACCTGCTGAGCCCCCTCGACCTGGGCTTCACCACGCTCCCCAACCGTGTGCTCATGGGTTCCATGCACGTCGGCCTGGAGGAGGCGGAGCGTGGCTTCGAGCGGATGGCGGAGTTCTACGCGGCGCGGGCACGCGGGGGAGTGGGCCTCATCGTCACCGGCGGTATCGCGCCCAACGAGGCCGGACGCCCGTACGAGGGCGGCGCCAAGCTCACCACCGACGTCGAAGCCGCACAGCACCGTGAGATCACCGACGCCGTCCACCGCGAGGACGGCCGAATCGCGATGCAGATCCTGCACTTCGGTCGGTACGCCTACCACCCCGGCCTCGTCGCCCCGAGCGCCCTCCAGGCCCCGATCAGCCCCTACGTCCCCCACGCCCTCACCGACGCCGAGGTCGAGCAGACCATCGACGACTACGCACGGGCGGCCCGGCTCGCCCGGCAGGCCGGGTACGACGGCGTCGAGATCATGGGCTCCGAGGGCTATCTGATCAACGAGTTCATCGCCGCCGGGACCAACCACCGCGACGACCGCTGGGGCGGCTCGTACGACAACCGCATGCGCTTCCCGGTGGAGATCGTGCGCAGGGTGCGCGAGGCGGTCGGCGAGGACTTCATCGTCATCTACCGACTGTCGATGCTCGACCTGGTGCCCGGCGGCTCCAGCTTCGACGAGGTGGTCACCCTGGCGAAGGCCGTCGAGGCCGCCGGGGCCACCATCATCAACACCGGCATCGGCTGGCACGAGGCCCGCATCCCCACCATCGCCACCTCGGTGCCGCGGGGCGCGTACACCTGGGTCACCAGGAAGCTCATGGGTGAGGTCTCCGTCCCCCTCGTCGCCACCAACCGCATCAACACCCCCGAACTGGCCGAGGAGTTGCTGGCCGACGGCCACGCCGACATGGTGTCCATGGCCCGTCCGATGCTCGCCGACCCTGACTTCGTCAACAAGGCCCGCGACGGCCGGCCCGAGGCCATCAACACCTGCATCGGCTGCAACCAGGCCTGCCTCGACCACACCTTCAGCGGGAAGATCACCTCCTGCCTGGTGAACCCGCGTGCCTGTCACGAGACCGAACTGGTGCTCTCGCCGACCCGGCTGCTCAAGCGGATCGCGGTCGTCGGCGCGGGCCCGGCGGGCCTCGCCTGCGCGGTGAGTGCCGCCGAACGCGGCCACCAGGTCACGCTCTTCGACGCCGCGAGCGAGATCGGCGGCCAGCTCAACGTGGCCCGCAAGGTCCCCGGCAAGCAGGAGTTCGACGAGACCCTGCGCTACTTCCGCCACCAGCTCGACACCCACGGCGTCGACGTACGGCTCGACAACCCCGTGACGGCCGACGACCTCACCGAGTACGACGAGGTCGTGGTCGCCACCGGCGTCACCCCCCGCACCCCCGACCTCCCGGGCGTCGACCACCCCAAGGTCCTCGGCTACCTCGACGTCCTGCGGGACGGGGCCCCCGTCGGCGACCGGGTCGCCGTCCTGGGCGCCGGAGGCATCGGCTTCGACGTCGCCGAGTACCTGACCGACGGCGGGGAGAAGGCGAGCGAGGACCCCGCGGCGTACTTCCGCCAGTGGGGCGTCGACATGGACTACCGCGCCCCCGGCGGTCTCGCCGCCCCCGAGCGCCCCGTCCCTCCGCGCTCGGTCCACCTCCTCCAGCGCAAAACCTCCAAGGTCGGCGCCGGCCTCGGCAAGACCACCGGCTGGATCCATCGCACCGAGCTCAAGCAACGCGGCGTCGTCATGGTCCCCGGCGTCCAGTACGACCTGATCGACGACGCCGGACTGCACGTCACGATCGACGGCGTCCGCCAGGTCCTGGACGTCGACACGGTCGTGCTCTGCACCGGCCAGGAACCGCGCCGCGACCTCTACGACACCCTCGTCGCCGCCGGACGCACCGCGCACCTCATCGGCGGCGCCGACGTGGCGGCCGAACTGGACGCCAAGCGCGCGATCAAGCAGGGGACGGAGCTGGCGGCGGAGCTGTAGGAGGGCGACGGGAGGTGCCCGGTGATCAC
This sequence comes from Streptomyces sp. NPDC030814, assembly GCF_055572155.1. NCBI lineage: Bacteria > Bacillati > Actinomycetota > Actinomycetes > Kitasatosporales > Streptomycetaceae > Streptomyces > Streptomyces sp. NPDC030814. Next base: position 428,385 of record NZ_JBVIDX010000005.1, on the reverse strand, counting down.
CGGCCCTTCCTAGGATGAGCCCATGTCACTCCCGCACGCGATCCTCACCGCCCTGCTCGAAAAGCCCTCCTCGGGCCTGGAGCTGACCCGGCGGTTCGACAGGTCGATCGGCTACTTCTGGTCGGCGACGCACCAGCAGATCTATCGCGAGCTGGGAAAGCTGGAGGGCGAGGGCTACATCCGCGCCCTGCCCGCAGAACGGCCCGCCCGAGGGCAGAAGAAGAGCTATGAGGTCCTTCCGGCGGGCCGCGAGGAACTGGCCCGCTGGACCTCTGCTCCCCAGGAACCCAAGGTGTGGCGTGACGCCCTGTTTGTACGGCTGCGCGCCGCGGCGGTCGTCGGCACCACCGGCATCGAGGACGATCTGCGGCGCCATCTCACGCTGCACGAGCGGCAGTTGGCTGAGTACGAGGAGATCGAGAAGCGGGACTTCGGGCCCGGCAGGGACACCGCCCAGGACCGTCTCCAGCATCTGATCCTGCGGGCCGGCATCGATCTGGAGACCTTCTGGACGCAATGGCTGCGGAACGCCCTGACGGAGTTCGGGCGACTGCCGGAAGGCCGTGTGGCCGACGACGGCGGGTCGGACGGCCGGATGCCGGACGGCGGCGGCGGAGCGGCGGCGGAGCGGGGGTAGCCCGGGGGGCCCGAGCACGAGCGGGCGGTCGTCCGCGTCACACGACGACCGCCCGCCCGGTGGTCACAGCCGGTGCGGCTTGGCCCGGCGGCGCAGGTACCAGACCGCCCCCACCGTGCCGGCGGCCACCAGTACGCCACCGCCGACCAGGGTCAGGGTGCCGTACTCCTCGGTGGTCCCGCCCATACCGCCCATGACGCCCCGGGAAGGCGAGGCGGTCGCGGAGATCGTGGGCGTGGCGGCGGTGACGATGACGGACTGGGTGCCCGCCGTGGTCCCGTCCCGGCACACCACGATCACCGTGTAGGTCCCCGGGGTCACGTTGGTCCACGACGCCGACTGGCTGGTGCTCGTGCCGACGAGGGTCGTCTGACGGCCCTGGGAGAAATTCGCCTGCCCGCTCGAGAGCAGGGAGGCCGTACCGAACGCGCCGTTGGCGCTGTTGGGGCAATCGCTCGTGGTGACGGTGACCGAGGACCCCGTGGTGCTCACCGAGATCCCCGTGGCGACGGCGACCGACGGCGTGGCCAGGGCGATCGGCAGCGCGGCGGCCGCCATGGTCAGGCCGGAGCGGAGGAGTAGCTGAGACGTACGCATGGGTCTGCCCTCCGGCGGCACGGTCGGCGGCACATCCCTTGCGCCGCCGAGGATCGGAGGACCCGTGCTGCCTCAGGGCGAGCCAACGTGCCCCACGCCCGGTCCGCATGCGGACCGCCCCCGGGCAGGTGACGGATTACGCCGTGCGGGGGACGCCTCGGTCTCCGGTGGTCACCGTCCGTTCTGCCGAGAACCCGCCCCAGGTGCCGTCCGGCAGCTTCGCCCGGATCCGCACCCGGTACGTCACGCCGGCCTCCCGTCCCGCGTAGAAGCCGTGGGTGGCCCGCCCCCGCGGCGGGTTCCCGCCCCAGACGAGCGTCGTCGCGGGGCGCCCGTCGAGCTGGATCTCGTACTCCGTGATCACCCCGTCGGCAGGCGGCGGCATCCAGGACAGTTCGATGGAGTAGGTGCCGTCCAAGAGGCGCGTGCTCGCGTGGAAGCCGGTGGGCGCGGTGCCCGACCCGTCGCCGGCCCGGTCCCCCGTCCCCGGCCGGTCCGTCCCTCGCTCGGTCCGCCCGGTGGTGAGCCGCACGGCTCCGCTCGCCGGCGAGAGATTGTCCGCCGCGTCCCGTGCCCGCACGGTGAAGGAGTACCGGGTGCCGGGCCGCAACCCCGTGACCACGGCCGCCGTCTGCTCCCCGCCCACGCTGTGGATCTTCGAGTCGCCCTGCATGATGTCGTACGACACCACGCCCCGGTCGTCGGTGGACCGCCGCCAGGACAACTGGACCACCTTGCTGCCCATCACCCGGCCGTCGAGGTGGGCGGGACGGGTGGGGGCCCGCAGGTCGGCGGTGCCACCGGCGGGCGTGGTGGCCCGAACCCCCGCGCTGGGCGGCCCGAGGTCTCCGGTGCCACTGCGGGCCCGGACGGTGAACACATACGTGGTGGAGGGGCGCAGCCGGGTGACGTCCACCATGTGCGCGTCGCCGGCCACGTCCTTCACCTTCTTCTCGCCGCGGTACACCTCGTACGCCGCGACCTCCGGCTCACCGGTCACCCGGTTCCACATGACGTGCACGCTGGTCGCGCTGCCCGCGGCGGCGGTGACCCCCGAGGGGGCCGGCGGCGGACGGCGACCGGGGCCCTCCGGCACGCCGCAGGAGACGGCGAAGAGCAGCGAGCCGCAGGCCACCCACGCCGGCAGCGGCCCCGGCGTCGACACCGGTACGGGAACGCGTCGCACGATCCAGCCTCCTCGCCCGAGCGGATTGGTCTGTACCTATCCTCTGTATGTATGCCACGCTGATGCGCTCACATCAAGAGGGCGCGGGTGGATCGCAGGAGAGATCGCTCCGTTCACGGCGCGGCGCTCGGCTACGTATGCTGGTGCTCTGACGCGGCGTGAACTCGCCCGCATGGCTGGTCAGTTCGCGTCGTACGGCGCGGGCCGCTGTCGTCGCCCACCCCGCGCCGGCCAGGGCGGCCGAGCGGCCGGGGCCGGCACCGGCCCGGGCCCTCGGCCGCGCCTCATGAGGACGACGATGTGCACCGTCCGGCCCCCCACCGGTGGCCTTCCTCTCCTGGCCCCTTCACCTTGGGGTGATGAGTGACCGTCAGTGTCCCCCAGGGAAGGGTCCCTTATCGTGCGTGTCCGGTCGTTGACGCTGGCCGCCGCCGGCGCCGCCCTCTTGGCCCCCGTCACCCTGCCTGCCCTGGCCCAACAGCAGCAGTCCATACAGCGTCAGGGTGCCGTGACGGCCGCCGAGCTGCTGGCGAAGGTCCGGAGCTGCACCCGGGTGTCGAAGGGGTTCTACCGCCGTGACGCCGGCGCCCCCGCCGTCATCCCGGTCTGCGGTACCGACGGCGCGGTGTTCTGGAAGGCCGACATGGACATCGACTGTGACGGCCGCCCGAGCACACGCTGCAACCGGAACGCGGACCCGTGGTTCCAGCCCACGACCTCCTACCAGCAGCGCGACGGCCGCTACCTCAGCTCCGCCGACCTGCCGTTCATCGTTCTCCCCGCCCCGAGTCGCATCTGGGACCCCCGCGACCACGACATCAGGGGTGGCTCGATCGCCGCAGTCGTCTACGGCGACCGCGTCCAGTACGCCGTCGTCGGCGACACCGGCCCGCGGAACATCATCGGAGAGGCCTCGTACGCCACGGCCAAGGGCCTGGGCATCCGCCCCGATCCGAGCACCGGCGGTACCACCTCCGGAGTCACGTACATCGTCTTCGAGAACACCCGAGTCTCCCCGATCGAGGACCACGAGGCGGCGGTCGAACAGGGCGAGGAACTGGCCCGCGCGTTCGTACGCTCGTGAGGGCGGCGCCGGGCCGCGGCAGCAGGAGGTGACGGCTACGTCAGGGGGGCCGGGTACGGCGGTCACAGACGTGCGGGTGTGGCCGCCGTGCGAGGACTGGCACACGGAAGAGAGGGATGAGCGTGCGGCTCGGGGGCCGGCCCGCCCCGACGCGAACGAACCGGCCCCGTCGCGGTCACTCCTTCCGATACGTGTACGCCTCCGAAGCGGCGGCGGCTACCGCCGCGAGGTCGGCTCCGGTGGAGGCGGTGACGACCGCGGCGACGGCACCCTCTACGAACGGCGCGTCGACCAGACGGGTGCCCTCGGGGAGTTCGTCGCCCTCGGCGAGCAGCGCCTTCACGGTGAGCACGGCACTGCCGAGGTCCGTGAGGACGGCGACGCCCGCCCCCCGGTCCACGGTCGCGGCGGCCGCCGAGATCAACTCGGCGCTGGTGCCGAGCCCGCCGTCCTCGGTGCCGCCCGCGGGGGCGACCGGCACGGCAGCACCCACGCCGGCCAGGCCGCGCGCCAAATCGGCGACCGAGGAGGCGACGGCGGCGCTGTGCGAGACCAACACGATGCCGACCAGCTTCTCGTCAGCCAAGGGACGCCTCCGCGGTGTCGGCGAGCGCGGCGACGAGCAGTGCGGCGGACGTGGCACCGGGGTCCTGGTGCCCGATGCTCCGTTCGCCGAGATAGCTGGCCCGTCCCTTGCGGGCCTGCAACGGCGTCGTCGCCAGCGCGCCCTCCTCGGCGGCGGCCCGTGCCGCGGCGAAGGACCGGTCGAGTGCGTCGACGGCCGGGACCAGCGTGTCGATCATCGTCTTGTCGCCCGGTGCGGCCCCGCCGAGCGTCATCACCGCGTCCACACCCGCCCGCAGCGCGGTCGTGAGTTCGGCGTCGCTCACCTCGGCCGCGTCCCCGAGCGCCTTGCCGGTCCGCCGCAGGAGTGTGCCGTACAGCGGGCCGGACGCACCGCCCACCGTCGAGATCAGCTGACGCCCCGCCAGCACGAGTACGGCACCGGGCGTGTCCGGCGCCTCCTTCTCCAGTACGGACACCACGGCGGCGAACCCGCGGTGCAGATTGCTGCCGTGGTCGGCGTCCCCGATCGGCGAGTCGAGCGCCGTGAGTCGCTCGGCCTCGCGTTCCACCGAGGCCGCTGTGGCCGTCATCCAGCGACGGAAGAAGTCGGCGTCGAGCACGGAATCTCCTTGCCTGGTACGAGAGTCAGCGGCTTGGACCGGAGGGGCCCGTACCCCCGCACGTACCGTACGTACCGTGCGGGGTCCGACGGGTCACATCCCCCAGCGCAGCCCCGGAGTCTTCACAGGTGCGTCGTACAGCCGGAGCGTCTCCTCATCGACCTGACACAGTGTCACCGAGGCGCCTGCCATGTCGAGGGAGGTGACGTAGTTGCCGACCAGTGTGCGGGCGATGGCCACCCCGCGCTCGCCGAGCGCCCGCTGCACCTCGGCGTTGAAACCGTACAGTTCCAGCAGAGGTGTGCCGCCCATGCCGTTGACGAGGAGCAGCACGGGGTTGCGCGGGCTCATGTCGTCGAGGAGGGCGTTCACCGCGAAGTCGGCGATCTCGCCCGAGGTCATCATGGCGCGCCGCTCCCGGCCCGGCTCCCCGTGGATACCGACCCCCAACTCCAGCTCTCCGGCGGGAAGATCGAAGGTCGGGCTGCCCTTGGCCGGGGTCGTACAGGCACTGAGCGCCACACCGAAACTGCGGGAGCTCTCATTGACCTGCCGGGCCAGTGTCGCGACTCGCTCCAGGGGCTGCCCCTCCTCGGCGGCGGCGCCGGCGATCTTCTCCACGAAGAGGGTGGCACCGGTGCCGCGCCGCCCGGCGGTGTAGAGGCTGTCGGTCACCGCGACGTCGTCGTTGACGAGCACCTTGGCGACCTGGATGCCCTCGTCCTCCGCGAGTTCGGCGGCCATGTCGAAGTTCAGCACGTCACCGGTGTAGTTCTTCACGATGAACAGCACCCCGGCGCCGCTGTCCACGGCTGCCGCGGCTCGCACCATCTGGTCCGGCACGGGCGACGTGAACACCTCACCTGGGCACGCCGCCGACAACATCCCCGGCCCCACGAAACCCCCGTGCAGCGGCTCGTGCCCCGAACCGCCCCCGGAGACCAACGCCACCTTCCCGGCCACCGGCGCGTCCCGCCGCACGACCACCCGGTTCTCCACATCCACCGTCAGCTCAGGGTGAGCGGCAGCCATACCCCGCAGCGCGTCCGCGACGACGGTCTCCGCGACGTTGATGAGCATCTTCATGGATACCTCCTGATGAGATGAACAGCCGCCCCCGCCGACCGTGGTCGTGCAGGTCGGTCCGGGATGGTTCGTGGTCGGTCTGGCGCTTCTGGGCGATCGTAGGCGGACTCCGGCGGTACTGACGCTGACCTGCTGCTGACTTTGTGACGGGTCGTCGGCTCCGGCCGGCATCCGGTTGGGCGGCAATGGTCTCCGTGCGAAGTATCGAGGCTGAGCGGGTCCCGGGTCACGTGCTCGGACGCCGGCGGGTGGGTGCCGCTGTGCGGCGGAAGTGCTGGGGCGGCCCCGGGGACCGTACCGCCACCGATGCGGGGCCGACCACCTCGCTCGGGTCGAACTGTTCCCTCGTCAGGTCGATGGCGACGCCGGATCGCCGCCGAGGAGATCGTTCACGACCAAGGCGGTCACCCCGCACTGACCGCGTGCCGGCTGGTCCGGGCGCCCGCTGCTCGTGTCCTCGGGGACGCAAGGGTCGACGCCTCAACCGGACCGCAGAGCCCTCTCGACGCCGGCCAGTGTGATCGTGTCCATGTCGGGCCCGCGTGTGCCGGTGAGAGCGGGGACCGCCTTGGAGCGGGCGAACCACGGGGCGTCGTCACACACAGTCATCATGCGCGCCTCCGGTTTCCGTACCTCGTCCGACGTGTCGAGTCAGGGAGCCGGCCCGCCCCACCCGACGTGGACGGCGATGGCGTGCGGTGGCGCAAGGTCAGAGGTAAGACTGACAGGGGGCCCGGCAGCAGGGGACCGGGTTCCCGTGCTGCCGCCGGAAGGAGTGTCCGGTATGCCCGAGCGAGAGACCGGGGCCGGGAGCGGCTGGCAGGACAGCATCACCGCTGCGCCCGGCGGGCTGCTCGACGTGCTGCGCGTGGCGGCACTGGTCCTGGGCAGCGACGGCCGGATCGCGCTGTGGAGCCCCGAAGCCGAGTCATTGTTCGGATTCTCCGCCGCGGAAGCACTGGGCCGGGACGCGGGCGCACTGCTCGTCGCCCCGGAGAACCGGACGCGGGCGCGAGATCTGTTCAGAAGCGTACGTACGGGGGCACGCTGGGCGGGGGTCTTCCCGGTGCGGCACAAGGACGGCTCCACCCGCCGGGTCGAGTTCCGCACCATGCAGCTGCGCGATGCCGACGGTGACATCTTCGCCCTGGGCCTCGGCACCGACGCCGAGACCGTGCGCAACCTGGAGCGCGACCTGGCGCTCTCCCACATCCTGGTCAGCCAGTCGCCGGTGGGGATCGCGGTCTTCGACACCGACCTGCGGTGGCTGCGGGTCAACCCGTCGCTGGAACGCATCAACGGCGTCCCGGAGGAGGCCGTGCTGGGCCGCCGCGTCGGCGAGGTGCTGCCCGCCCTCGAGGTGGAGGCCATCGAGTCACGGATGCGGTACGTCCTGCGGACGGGCGAGCCGCTGCTGGATCAGCAGACGGTCGGCCGCACGGCCGCCGACGAGGAGGACCACGCCTACTCGGAGTCGTACCACCGGATCGAGGATCCGAACGGGCGCGTGCTCGGCCTGGCGATCTCCGTACTGGATGTCACCGAGCGGCAGCGGGCGGCCGCCGAGGTCGCACAGGCACGGGAGCGGCTGGCGGTGATCGCCGACGCCGGCGTCCGTATCGGGACGACCCTCGACCTGCGCCGGACGGCGCGGGAGCTGGCGGCTGTGGCCGTTCCCCAGCTCGCCGACCTCGCGGCCGTGGACGCCCTCGACTCCGTGGTCAACCCCGGCGGCACGGCCGCGCCACGGACGGACGGTTCCCTCGACTTCTGGGCCCTCGCCCTCAAGGCGAGCCGCCCCACCGACGCGGTCGGGGCCGCCGACCCGGTCGGCGAGCCCGCCCTGTACAGCCCGTCCCGGATGGTCACCGAGTGCGTACGCGAGGCACGCCCGATCCTGCTGGAGCAGGTGGACGACGCGGCGCTGCGGCGTATCGCCCGGGACGACGCGGCGGCCGGGGCCCTGCGGCGCGCCGGTGTCCACTCCTATCTGGCCGTTCCCCTGATGGCCCGCGGCGAGGTACTGGGCACCCTCAGCCTGTCCCGCACGGTCAACCCCCGGCCCTTCGACGACCAGGACCTCACCCTCGCCGTCGAGCTGGCCGCGCGCGCCGCCATCTCCATCGACAACGCACGCCTGTACGGACGGGAACGCGACATCGCGCTCACCCTCCAGCGCAGCCTGTTGTCCCAGGCACCCCCGCGGCATGGTGGCATGGAGGTGGCCTCGCGCTATCTGCCCGCCATCAGTGAGGTGGGCGGGGACTGGTTCGACGTGCTGCCGCTCAAGGACGGCAAGGTCGGACTCGTCGTCGGCGACGTGATGGGCAAGGGGGTGCACGCGGCGGCGATCATGGGCCAGCTCCGCACGGCCACCCGTGCCCTCGCCCGGCTCGACCTGCCTCCGGCCGAGCTGCTGCACCACCTGGACGGCCTCACCGCCTCCCTCGGGGACTCCGACACGCTGGCCACCTGCCTCTACGTCGTCTGCGACCCCCGCCACGGCCGATGCGAACTCTCCCGCGCGGGTCATCTGCCGCCGGTCCTGGTGAGCCCGCACGGGAAAGCCGAACTCCTCGACATCGCCGGCGGAGTCCCCCTCGGAGTGGGCGGTGTCCCCTTCACCGTCGGCGAGCACGAACTCGCCGATGGGGCGCTGCTCGCTCTGTTCACGGACGGGCTGGTCGAAAGCCACGCGATGTCCGTCGACGCGGGACTGCACAAGGTGCTGCGCGTCCTGGACGACACCTGGCTCCCCCTGGAAGAGACCTGCGACCTGCTGGTCGGCGCCCTCACCCCCGAGCCGGACGACGACGTGGCACTGCTCCTCGCCCGGCGCGGGAACGGCGGTCACAGCACTGGCCATCGGTGAGTCACCGGGGTGGATCGGCGTCGAACTCCTGGCGGGCCCGCTCGACCTTGTCCAGGTTGCCGGCGGCCCATTCGGCGAGGTGCGCGAAGAGGGGGGCCAGGCTGCGGCCCAGGTCGGTGATCTCGTACTCGACCCGGGGCGGAACCTCCGGGTGGTACGTGCGCACGACCATGCCGTCGCGTTCCAGTTGGCGCAGCCGCTGGGTCAGCACCTTCGGAGTGATCGTGCCGATCTGTCGTTGCAGTTCGACGAATCGCTGCCGGCCACCCGTGTGCAGGGTCCACAGGATGGGCGTGGTCCATCGGCTGAACACGATGTCGATGACCGCGCTGGTCGGACAGGCGAGTTCCGGGTCCGTCGCAGTGGCCGCCACCCCATCGGTGTTGCCGTCCATGAACACCCCTTCGGGATAGCCACTTTCCTCTAGGTACCTACTTTACCGACGGTGTTAGCGTCCCCGTGTCGTCCGGGGACAGCTCTCGGGCGACGGTCCCGCCCGCTCGGGTGGCGACCACCATCCTTCACCGACAGGGGAGTTGTTCATGTTCGTGGTGACGGGGGCAACCGGCAACGTGGGCCGATCGCTCGTGCAGGTCCTCGCGGCGTCCGGTGCGCGGGTGACCGCGACATCCCGCCGGATCTCGGACGCCGACGTGCCGGAGAACGTCGCGTACAGGCGGGCCGACCTGGCCGACCCCGAGAGCCTGAGGCCCGTGTTCGCCGGCGCCGACGCGCTGTTCCTGCAGAACGGCGGCCCCGGCGCACATCTGCTGAGCCCCCAGGACATCCTCGACGTCGCCAAGGCCGGTGGCGTCGAGCGGGTCGTCCTGCTGTCCTCCCAGGGAGTCGTGACCCGGCCCGGGTCGGCCTCGCACGGGGACACGGCACGCGCCATCGAGGACGCCGTCCGGCAGTCGGGCATGGCCTGGACGATCCTGCGGCCCGGCGGCTTCGCCTCCAACGCCTACGCCTGGGCCGAGTCCGTCCGCGCCCGAAGGGCCGTCAGTGCGCCGTTCGCCGACATCGGCCTGCCGGTCATCGACCCCGACGACATCGCCGAGGTCGCCGCCGCGGCCCTGCGGGAGGACCACCACGCCGGACGGTTCCACGAGTTGACCGGACCGGCACTGACCACGCCCCGCCAACGGGCCGAGGCGGTGGCCGACGCGCTCGGCGAACCCGTCCGGTTCACGGAGCAGACCCGCGAGGAGGCCCGCGCGGAGATGATCCGGTTCATGCCCGAGCCCGTGGTGGAGACCACGCTGGCCATTCTGGGTGATCCGACCCCCGCCGAACAGCGCATCAGCCCCGCTGTCGAGCAGATCCTCGGCCGCCCGCCCCGCACGTTCGGCGACTGGGCCCGGCGCCATGTCGCCGCCTTCCGATAGGCGCCGCGTCCCCTGCGACCGGCGGTCGAATCTCCCCGCTTTCCGCCCAGCGGAGTGCAACCTTCCGGTCGGCCCGATTGTCTCCCCTGATGTCGGACATTCGCGCCCTTGGGGGACCAGATGATCAGAAGCAGGACAGTATGCGTGACAGCGGTCCTGGTGACCGCCGCCCTGGGCGCGGCCGCAGTGCCGAGCGTGGCCGCCCCGGCCGCCGCTCCGCTGGCGGCCACCGCGTGCCCGACCGGCTGGGGCAGCCTCGCCAAGACGGACTGGTCCAGCACGTCGGGCGAGTACATCACGAACGCCAGGACCGGTCGCCACGACTGCTACGACCGGTTCGTCGTCGACGTTCCGGGCGCGTCGGCCGACGAGCTCGGATACACCGTGCGCTACGTCGACCGACTGGTCCAGGACCCGACCGGCGACATCATCCCGGTCAGCGGCGGCGCCATCCTGGAAGTGATCGTGAGGGCGCCCGCCTACGACTCCGGCGCTCCCACGTACCCCGGCCGGGTGGGGAAGCCTCTGCCGGGTGTGAACCTCACCGGATACCGCACCTTCCGGGACGCGAAGTTCGCCGGCTCCTTCGAGGGCCAGACGCAGTTCGGCCTCGGGGTGCGTGCTCGTCTGCCTTCCGGGTGCTGCAGTTGGACGGGCGTCTCGTCGTGGACGTGGCCCACACCTGGTGAGCCACCGCCGCCGACCGGCGCCGGGCGCACCGCTTCCAGGCGGTCCCGGCCCGGTCCCGGCCCCTGTACCCGCTACTGCCCGTCGGCGGCCACGTCCCAGTGTTCGATGATCTTTCCGTCGACCACTCGGAAGAGGTCCGCGACGACGTAGTCGGAACTGAAGACCCACACCAGGTCCCCGTCGGCGAGGGTGTTGCCGAACCGGGTCCCGCCGCCCTCGGCGGGCTGGGCCTCTTCGTCGGAGGCACCGCCGGACGAGGACGAGTCCTGTGCGCCCTGCTGCAGGAACTGCTTCAGCGGGGCCGTTCCATTGGTGATCGCCGGGTTGTGCTGGTAGTACCGCGGATCCCAACTCTCGTCGATCACGTTGGCGTCGCCGTCGGAGAGCTTGCGGTACGCGGAGACCGCGAACTTCCGGTTCTTCTCCTCCTGTTCCTCGGACAGCTCCGGTGCCCCCTGCGGGTACCGGTACTCGTCGCTGAACAGCGAGTTCCCACTGGCCGTCTTCGCCGGGACGGTCTGCGTGATACCCCAGTGCTCGGCCAGTCTGCCGTCGCTGACCCGGTACAGGTCCACCCTGGCCTCGCCGGTCGCCTCGTTCTTCGGGGTGGCCGAGGCGTGCCAGTGCACCGCCACCACGTCGCGGTCGGCCGCCACATGCTTGACGGTGGCCACCGCGCCGGGAATCCTCGCCTTGAGATCCTTGAACTGCTTGACCTGCCCGTCGGCTCCGCCGGACACCGACTTCTCGTGCTGCACGTAGCCGGGGGCGACGAGCTCCTCCAGTACGTCGGTCTTGTCCTTGTTGAACGCCTCCGAGTACAGCCGCAGCACAAGCGCCTTGTTCCGCTTCTCCTGGGAGGCCGACGACGAGCCGGCGGCGGACGACGTCGTCGACGAGGCGGCCGAGCCGGTGGCGGACGTGCTGCTGCAAGCGGTCGCGAGACAGGCCACGGCGGCAAGCCAGGGCAGAGTCTTCCGGTTTCTCACTTGGGACTCCTGCATATGGTCGTTCGGTGGAGGTTGACGACGCGTCACTTGGGGCCGGAGCTCCGAGGCACGCGGTCAAGATGTGCTCCTCGGGGGCCTGGCCTGCGGGTCCATCCCATCCCGGCTCCCGCAGGCACGCACTCCGCCGACCAGGGGTACGACCCCCGCCGACAGGCCGGAGCCGGACCCTCCGGAAGTGGCAGCCGTGCCACGGAAACGGGCACGTGCTCTTCTCCTGCACCGCGTCACCGGGCGGCGACGCCCGAAGTTCCTGATATCGGGTGGCGGTTCGCCGCTGCCCGGCCCTACCGGGACACCAAGGAACCCGCCAGTGTTTTCCGCGGTCCGGCTCCGGCCCCGGCTTCGGTCGCCCGTTCCGGCCGCCCCAGCAGCGTCACCGCCACACCCTCGCGACTCCGCAGTCTCCAACTCTGCGTCGCCGGGGGCATGGTGCTCGGTGTCGCCCAGACGGTCGGCGCGCAGGCCGATCCGCGCTTGTCCCTCGTGGCCGGACACGCGGTGTTCCTCGCGGTCCTGGCACTCCGTCCGCAGGGACTGCTCGGCGTGAGAAGGAGCCGCACGTGACCACCGCCGCCCCGGTGGCCCCCGCACCCGCCACCGTCCACCGGTGGACGTCCGTCTCCCGTGCGGCTTCCGGATCCCTGGCCACCCTGCTGCTCGTCCTGGCGTTCGCGCCTTTCGTCTTCCCGCCCGAGGTGACCGCGGAGCTGACCACGCTGTACGTCCTGGTCGTCGTCGCGGCCATGTGGAACGCGCCGGCGGGCTACGCCGGTCTGGTCTCGGTCGGCCAGCAGGGCTTCATCGGTCTCGGCGCGTACGGTGTCTTCCTCCTCGTCGACCGGGGCGTCAGTCCCTTCGTCGCCGTCGTCCTGGCCGCCCTGCTCGCGGGCGCCGTCGCCGTGCCCACCTCACGCCCGTCCGGCCTCCCGCATCTGTCGGCATCGTGCACGGCAGCGGGCATGCGGTACGACCATCACTCTGCGGCTGCCTGGCGGTGGCGTTGAGGGTTCGGCGCGGGTGGTGCGGGCGGCTCGGACGGTGAAGGTCCCGATCTTGGGCAGACGGTGGGGAGTGATCTTTCCATTGGTTCCCAAGGGGGCATGGCGTGACAGTACCCGCGCGTCGTACGTCGGCTGCGCGCCGCCGACACCGGTTCGACCTTCGCTCAACTGCCTTGTTCTTCGTCATCCTCGCCGTGCTCCTGAGCGCGCTGGGTCTGGTGGCCCGCATGGTGGCCGGTGCTGTCGAGCGGCGTCCGGGCTGGGTGTTCGTGCTGGTCGTCCTGGGCGTCGCGGGCCTTGTGGGCCTGCGACGCCGGCTGCATGTGGCGCGGGCGGCGCGCCGGGCCGCGGCGGCGCTCGACGAGGCGGCGAAGGAGGCGGCCGACGAACTGGAGGCCGGCATGATTCCCCCTCAGCGCCCGGCCGTCGAGGTCGACCCCGGCTACGACTCCCTGACACCGGAGGAGTTCGAAGGGGCGATCGCCGCCCTCTGCGAGCGGGACGGTTGCTCCGACGTCGACGTCGTCGGAGGGGCCGGGGACCTGGGCGCCGATGTCGTGGCGGTGACGCCCGACGGGCGTCGCCTCGTCATCCAGTGCAAGCAGTACGGTGAATCGCACCGGGTCGGCTCCCAGGACCTCCAGCGCTTCGGCGGCACGTGCTTCACGGTCCACGAGGCCGACGTCGCCGTGCTGGTCACCACCAGCGACTTCACCGCGCCGGCGGTGGAGTACGCCGACCAGTGCGGGATCGTGTGCGTGGACCGGGAGGCTCTCCGGGCTTGGACGGACGGCACCGGCCCGCGTCCTTGGGAAGCGGCCCCGAAGGGCTGTGTATCGGGGTAGCCGTTCAAGCCGAGGGGTAGGGCGCGGATGCATCCGACCGGGGGCCACCTCGGATTGACGGATTCGCCCCCGCCGCCGCCGGGCAGTGACTCTCAGAATGTCATGAGCACGACTACCTTCCCCCACAAGGAGGTCGAACATGCACATCCGTACACTGGCCGGCGGCCTCGCCGCGGCCATGGTGGTGTCCTTGTCCCTGGCGGGCGGCCAGGCCGTGGCCGCTCCCTCCGCCGCGACTGACGCCCCCTTCGCCGCCCGCGTTCTCACCTACGACGCCAGCGGCTCCGCCGAGTTCAGGAGCGCGGTCGACCGGGGCGCGGCGATCTGGAACGAGAGCGTCGACGCCGTCGAACTGCGTCCGGCCGCCGCCGGACAACGCGCGAACATCCGGGTCATGGCGGACAACGGCTGGCCGCGCGCCATGACCACCTCCCTGGGCAGCGGAACCGTCTACATGGGCCGCCAAGCCGTCGAACAGGGCTACAACACGATCCGCATCTCCGCCCATGAACTCGGGCACATCCTGGGCCTCCCCGATCGCAAGCCGGGTCCGTGCTCAAGCCTGATGTCCGGATCCAGCGCGGGCACCGCCTGCACGAACCCGTATCCGAACGCCGTGGAGAAGGCGGAGGTCGAGGAGAACTTCGGTGGCGGCCCCGCCGGACGGGCCCCGGCGGAGCCGGCGAGGGTCATCGTGGACTGACGCGCGCATCGCACACGGGTGGAACCGCACGGCGTGCTGCGGCGAGTCGCGGTTCATGGGGACGCGGTCGCGGAAGGGGCGGAGCCCAGAAGGCGGCGGCCACACCTCGCCCGGGCCCGAGACCGAGTGCCTCGACGGTTGCTGGGCGGCCCCGTGGGCTCTCGCCCCACTCCTTCGGCCGTGCGTCGGCCGACGGGTCGGCATGCGTGTGACGGGCCCTGCCGGCCTTGTTGGTTCTGCCGACGAGCCGCGGCGTCGATGGCGCGCGGCGCTCGCACCCGGGCGTGCGGGTGGCTCGGTGCGGGACCGGGTGGCCGAGCGCGATGGCCGGTTCCGAGACGCGTCCGGCTCGGAACCGGTCCGCGGTCGAAGGAGGCTGTGGCGGGGCACCTCCCTCCCCCGCGGGCGTCTGCCGAGGTGAACACACACCGCCACCATCGACTCACTGCAGCCGCGCCGCAAGAAGGCGTGCTCGTCCCTCAGCCGGAAAGAGGTCCCCGGCCCTCAGCCGGAACCGCGTCGGGGCCCTCACGCGGAACGGTGTGCGGTGCGGCTCAGTACGGCACGGAACCGTTCCCGCCCCGCTGCGACGCTCGCCTCCCACAGACCCGTGACATCACCGGACACCGACAGGAGTTGGAGCCGCTCCTCCTCCTCGCGGAAGGCGGTGCCTTCCATGTTCTGGTCCAGCAGTCCCATGGCGGTCAGCGCCATGTGGCCGCAGGACACCGCGTCCCGCACGCGGCCGGATCGGTGGGCCAGCAAGGCGTAGCGCAGGACGAGCGCGGCGGAGAACACGTAGGTGTCGGCGACACCGGAGATCTCCCCGTCGCGCGGTTGAAGCTCGGGGAACCGCTCCACGGCGCGGACGCGCTCGGGGGCGTCGGCCAACGGGCGCTCCACACACCACAGACGGCGCACGGACTCCACGTAGAGGTCCAGGTCGGCTCCCCGGTCCGCGCCGTCCGCGGCCTGCAACCCCACGAACAGCGGTGCCATCCGCTCGGCGCAAGCCGCCACGTACGGACGGACGATGTCGCCGCCCTCGCGACGCAGTGTCTCCACGACGGCGTCCTTCACCAGAGTCCTCAACGGCCACCAGCCTCCCCATGAACCACCCGTGCGTACGACATCTTCGCAGGCACCGGGGCCGGCCCTGCTTCCGCTCATCGGAGGACGTCGCACGGGGACGGCCCGGGACAGCCAAATGGCCTGCGCGGCAAGGAACTTGTCCTTGCCCGGACGGCCGCAGGTCGATGCGAGGATGTGAACATGACATGGCTCTGGAAGCGTGGTGGGCGAACGGTCGGACTCGTGGCCACCGCGGTCACCGTGGGAACGGTGCTGACGCTCACCGCCGGTGCTCCGGAAGCCTCCGGCGTCCGGCCGTCGGGGGACCGAGAGGCGAAGTACAAGCGCATTCTGCGCGATCCCCACCCGGCCCCCGCCGACGTCATCTGGGCGGCGGGCGCACCGAGCGGCGTGGCCCGCGCGGACAACGGCTCGATGCTCCTCGTGTACGACCTCCGCAACGTCGAGGACGACGAGGGGCCGGCCGCCACCGCCTGGCGCATCGTCGACCGCGACGGCCGTACGGTGGCCGAGCACGCGGACCACACGACCATGGAGGCGGCGAGGGTCCGGTTCAAGGGGGCGCGCGTCGGCTTCGTGCGGGTACCGGGGGAGGGGGCGGGGCAGGCGTACGGCCTCGACGTACGGGGGAAGCGGTACAAGGTCGTCACCACCGGGACACCGTTGGGCAGCCGCGCCGGCGACGTCCTGCTCACCGAACGGGAGGCGAACCTCGTCCACCGGCCCGCCACGCGCACGGTGGCGCCGCTGGCCGGTGCTCCCGACCGTGCCGTCCATGTCGCTCTCGACGAGCGGGGCACCGCCTGGAACCTCGTCCAGCCCCTGACGGAAGAGCCCCACCGCGTCGTGTGGCAGCGCGAAGGACGCACCGTCGGTTCCGAGGCCGTGCCGAAGCCGTACGCGGCGGGTGACGTCGCAGCGCGCGGCGGCACCGCGGTCCTCTCACTCACTCGGGCCGGTAACGAGGGCGTGGACGAGCGCGTGCGCGGCCTGCTGGTGACCGCGGACGACGGCAAGCGCTGGCGGAAGGTCCTCAAGGGCGGAATTCCCTGGAAGAAGCTGACGGTCGGCCCCGAGCGGCTGGTTCTGGAGGTCCTCGCGGACGGGCGGGTGCTCGTCGGCGAGGCGGGCGGCCGCTACTGGCTCGCCACCGACCGCACGAACGGCACCTTCCGCAAGCTGAGGACCCCTGCGAAGTTCACGTCCTTCACCGTCGAGGGCACGACGCTCTACGGCATCGCCGACGCGGCGACATCGTCGTACGACCTGGTGAAGGGCGAAGGGCTGTGGATCTCCGGCGACGGTGGGCACAAGTGGCGGCGCCACAAGCAGTGACCACGGTGGCGCCGACGCGCGCTCGCCGGTGCCGGGTGTCAGGGTGAGTCCCAAGGACGTCAGAAAGGAACGTGCCGTGATCACCACTGACCTCACGCCGGGCTCCCCCTGCTGGCTCGACCTCGGTGCCCCCGACGTCGGGGCCGCCGCGGCCTTCTACGGGGCGGTGCTCGGCTGGGAGTACGAGCCCATGGGGGAGGCGGAGGGGGAGGACATGGAGGGCGGCATGTTCCGGAAGGACGGCAAGGTCGTCGCCGGACTCGGCAAGCTCACCGAGGAGGGTGCCCGCTCCGCCTGGATGATCTACTACGCCGTGACCGACGCGGACGCCGTGACCCGGACGGTGGAGCGCGCGGGCGGCACGGTGCGGGTGGCGCCGAGGGACCTCGGCGACTGGGGCCGGATGGCCCAGTACAGCGACCCGCTGGGAGGCCAGTTCGCCGTCTGGCAACCAGGGAACAACGCGGGCTTCGAACTGGCGGACGAGACCGGCTCGCTGTCGTGGACCGAGCTGTACACCAGCGACGCCGCGGCAGCCAAGGCGTTCTACGGCGAGGTGTTCGGCTGGCGGTTCGGTGAGATGGAGATGCCGGGCGGTGCAGGCACGTACACCCTCATCACGCCCGACGGGCTTCCCGACGAACGCATGCAGGGCGGCCTGATGGAGGTCGCCACGGGGGATCTCGCCCTGGCGGACGGGCGGCCGTACTGGCACCCGGTCTTCGCCGTCGACGACTGCGACGCGGCGGTCGCCAAGGTCACCGAGAACGGCGGCAGTGTGCAGATGGGGCCGGAGGACGCCGAGGGCGTCGGCAGGCTCGCCGTCTGCCTCGACCCGTCGAACGCGGACTTCGTGGTACTCGCCCCGGCCCCCGGCTGAGCGGTTCGGCTCAGCGTACGGCCCTGGCCTCGTCCAGCGGCGGCAGGTGCCGGATGGTGCGGCTCCAGGTCGCCCCCAGGGCCACGGCCGCCATGACGGCCGCGATCGACAGCAGGGCGGCCGTCACGCCCCAGCGGTCCAGGATCAGTCCCGACGCCAGGGGCCCGACAGGAGTGACCGCGCTGCCGATGAGGGCGAGGCTGCTGATCACCCGGCCCTGCAAGCGGTCGGGCGTGATGGTCATCTGGTAGGTGTACAGAATCGCGTTCGCCGCCGGAGCCAGGAAGAAGGCCACGGCCAGCAGCGGTCCGAGGGTCCAGGCGACGGGATGGACGGCCATCGCGGGAACGGCCGCGGCGGCGACCCAGAACATCGCCAGCACCACGGGCGTGGGACCTCGACGTTGCAACCGGGGAGCGGCCAGCGCGCCCAGCAGGCCCCCCGCGCCCGTGATCGCCATCATCAGGCCGACATCGGCCGGTGTGGCGCCGCTCTGCCGGGCGGCGACGATCGAGGTGAAGGTCAGCGCCGAGAACACGAGACCGAACCCCGCAGCCGTCACCAGCAGGACGCGCAGGAACCGCTGCCGCCAGGTCCAGCGCAGGCCGTCGGCGATGTCGCGCACGAGCGTGTGCGACCGGTCCCCGGCCGTGGCGACGTGGGCCGGGGACCTGACGGCGAGAACCGCGGCGAAGGACAGCAGGTAGGTCAGGAGCTCTCCGGCGAGGGGGACCGTTCGCCCCAGGTTGAACAGCAGGCCGCCCAGCGGAGGTCCGGCGATCGTGGCTCCGTACTGGCGTGCCTCGTTGTGCGCGAGAGCCCGGGGCAGGTGCTCGGCGGGGACCACGTGCCGCAGCAGCGGGGTCTCCGCCGGCTCGAAGAACACCCCGCAGGCGCCGCTGATCACCGCCGCGCCCAGCAGCATCCGCCAGTCCAGCCACCCCCGCAGCGAACCGGTGACGGTGGCGGCGACGAGAGCGGCGCGTACGGCATCGCAGATGAGCATCGTGCGTCGCCGGTCCCAGCGGTCGACCAGGGCGCCCGCGGGCAGACGCAGCGCGATGCCGGCGGCCATCGAGGCGGAGCCGATCAGACCGGCCTGGACGGCCGAGCCGGTCAGTTCGAGAGCCAGCAGGGGATAGGCGACGGAGGCGACCTGGGAGCCCAGCGTCGAAGCCAGGGTGGCGCTCCAGAGCAGGACGAAGTCGCGGTTGCGGCGCAGAGGCTCGGTCACGAGCAGATTATGTACAGAATATAAAGAACGTACAACTCCGTTTGATTGAGCCGCGGCGCACCGTGGCGCCAGGCCGGTCGCGACGATGGACCGCTGGATGGGCCGCTAATTGGGGGCTCGGCCCCCATGCCACACCCCCCGCCCCCGCCGAGGATGGATCACGGCAAGACCAGCCGGTGTTCATCAGGGGGAACAGGAGGAGCATTGAAGATCTCGATGCGCGGCGCGGTACAGGCCGGTGTGACGGCCCTGGCACTGGGCGCGGCCACGGTGCTGTCGACAGGACAGGCGCAGGCCGCGACCGGCGTGCGGGTGGACTCGGTTCGCATCCATGTCAACGCCGTGGCCGGAAAGGCGAACGACCTCTCCGTCACCCGGTCCGGCAACACCGTGACCATCAGCGACGGCGGCGACGCCGTCACCGCGGGATCCGGCTGCACACAGGTCGACCGCGACACCGTCACCTGCCCGTACGGCAACCGCACCCTCACGCTCGACATGGGGGACCTCGGCGACATCGTCCTGGTGACCGGCAGCCTGCCCGCCGACATCAGCGGTGGCTCGGGCGACGACATCATCACCATCGGCCACACCGCCACCGCCAGGACCTTCCTGAACGGTCAGGGCGGGCACGACAGCATCTTCGGCGGCGCCGGCGTCGACAACATCACCGGTGGCGCCGGTGACGACGTCATGTTCGGCAGGGACGGCGACGACCGCCTGGACGCCGGTGACTTCTCGGCCGGCAACGACCGCTCCTTCGGGGACGCGGGCACCGACACCTGCACAGGGGACGTCAACGACCTGAAGGACGGCTGCGAACGCTGAGGGCGGGTTCCGGTGGGGCCGACCGGCCCCACCCACGACCCCGGTCAGCCCATGTGCCCCGTCGCCGCCGCGCCGGATGCTTCAAGTGCCGTGAGCACTGGAGGAGATCCGCGATGACGAACGACGTGTGCGAGCGCCCCCCGGTCCACGCCCTGCTCGCGGACGGCACCACCGTGTGCATCCGCCCTGTGGTGCGCGGCGACCGCGAACAACTGCGAGGGCTCTACGAGGAGATGTCCCCCGAGAACCTGCGGCTGAGGTTCTTCGCGGCGAGCCGTCGCTCCGCGGCCCTGGCCGCCGACCGCGCCTCGGCCCCGGCCCACCCCGGCTACCGAGCACTGCTGGCCGAGGTGGACGGCCGGGTGATCGGCCTCGCCGAGTACGACGCGGGCAGCGGCAAGGAGGAGGGGGCGGAGATCTCCATCGCCGTGGCCGACGGCCTCCATCACCGGGGTGTGGGCACCCTGCTCGTCGAACACCTGGTCTCGGCGGCGCGCGCGGAGGGCATCACCACCTTCACCGCGGACACGCTCAGCGAGAACCACGAGGTACTGCGGCTCTTCGCCGACCTCGGGCTGCGTTCCTCCCGCCGCTTCGAGGGCCCGGAGGTGCGCCACATCTTCCACCTCGACGTCGACGACGACTATCTGACCGCCGTCGAAGCCCGCGGCCGGTCCGCAGACGTGGCCAGTCTGCGGCCCCTGCTGCGTCCGGACACCGTGGCGGTCGTCGGCGCCGGCCGCCGTCCCGGATCGGTGGGCCGGGCGATCCTCCACCACCTGCGCACCGGGGGCTTCACCCGCCGCCTCTTCGCCGTCAACCCCCGGGTGACATCGGTGCTCGGAGTGCCGTCCTACGCCTCCGTCCCGGCCCTGCCCAGGACACCCGACCTCGTCGTCGTGGCCGTACCGGCCGCCGGGGTCCCCTCCGTGGCCGTGGAATGCGGAAAGGCCGGCGTACGCGCGCTCGTCGTCGTCACCGCGGGGCTCGACCACGGCCAGGCGCGGGCACTGCTGGAGGCCTGCCGCACCTACGGCATGCGGCTCGTGGGCCCCAACTGCCTCGGCATCTCCAACACCGAGCCGGAACTGCGCCTCGACGCGACCTTCGCCGCCGATCATCCCCGCTCCGGGACGGCGGGTGTCGCCGTCCAGTCCGGAGGGGTGGGCATCGCGCTGCTGGACGGACTGTCCCGGCTGGGCATCGGGGTCTCGTCGTTCGTGTCGCTCGGCGACAAGTACGACGTCAGTGGCAACGACATGCTCCAGTGGTGGGAGAGCGACGGCCGCACCGAACTGGCCCTGCTGCACCTGGAGTCGTTCGGCAACCCTCGTGCCTTCTCCCGTACCGCCCGGCGCGTGACACGCCGTATCCCCGTGCTGACCGTGGACGCCGGCCGGACCGACGCGGGCCGCAAGGCGGCGGCCTCCCACACCGCTGCCGCCGCCACCCGCACGATGACCCGGCAGGCCCTGTTCATTCAGGCGGGCGTCACCGCGACCCGATCCGTCGGCGAACTGTTGGAGACCGCCGCCCTGCTGCACTCCCAGCCGCTGCCGGAGGGCGCTCGCGTCGCGATCGTCACCAACGCGGGCGGCGCGGGGGTGCTCGCCGCCGACGCCTGCGCCGAGGCGGGGCTGGCCCTGCCCCCGCTCACCCCCGCGACCGTCGACGAACTGCTCGGCCTGCTCCCGGACGGCGCCGGCGTCGGCAACCCCGTCGACGCGACCGCCGCCGTCTCGGAGGAACAGCTCACCGCGTGCGTGGACCGACTCCTGCGGTGCCCCGGCGTCGACGCGCTCATGGTGGCGCTCGTGCCGACCGCGGTCGCCGCGGCCACCGGCGACGACCTCGTCCGGGCCCTCACCACGGCCTCCGGACGGCGGTCGAAGCCCGTGCTCGCCGTGCGGCTGGAACAGCAGACGCCGGTACGGCTGCTGCCCGCCGACGGCGGCGGCACCATCCCCTCCTACGCCGAACCCCAGGCGGCAGCCCGCGCGCTGGCCCACGCCGCCGCCCGCGCGGCCTGGCTCGCCCGGCCCGCGGGGACCGTCCCCGACCTCGACGACATCGACACCGAGCGGGCCCGCACGGTCGTCGAGGGGTACCTCGCCGCGCAGCCCGACGGCGGTTGGCTCGGCCCACGCACCTGCGCCGACCTGCTCTCCTGCTACGGCATCCCGCAGATACCGTGGGCCTGGGCCGAGACCGCCGACGACGCCGTGACCGCCGCGGGCCGGCTGCGCGGCTTCGACGGCCGGGTGGTCATGAAGGCCCACTGGCCGGGACTCCTGCACAAGACCCGGCACAAGGCGGTCCACCTCGACCTGCGCGGCGACTCCCAGGTGCGGGCCGCGTTCAACGACCTGGAGACCCGCTTCTCGGGACTCATGACGGGTGTGGTCCTCCAGCCGCTCGCCGACCGGGGCACCGAACTGTTCGCGGGCGTCGTCCAGGACAAGGTCTTCGGGCCGCTTGTGCTGTTCGGACTCGGCGGTACGGCGACCGAGGTACTGGCCGACCACGCGGCCCGCCTGGCCCCCCTCACCGACCACGACGTCCACGAGCTCATCACGTCACCCCGGTGCGCGCCCCTGCTGTTCGGCGCGGACGGAAGCAGCCCAGTCGACCTCGGGCGGCTGGAACAACTGCTGCTGAGGCTGTCGCGGATGGCCGCCGACCTGCCGCAGCTCGCCGAGGCCGACTTCAATCCCGTCCTCGCGGCCCCGGCCCAAGCCACCGTGCTCGACGCCCGCATACGGCTGCTTCCGCGCCGCCCCCGGGATCCCTACCTGCGCCGACTGCGATGAGAGAGCACGGCCAGGGCCGTAGCCGACCGGGGGCGACGGACAGCTGACGCCGGCCGCCCGCCGGCCGAGCCCGTGACCGTGCTCACGCGCGGGACGCGGGCGACCCGGCCGGGACCAGGACCACCGGGCACACCGCCTCGTCCAGCAGGCCACACACGGTCGCACGGGACGCGTACCCGGATGGACGCCCACCACCAGCCCGGCCCCGGCGGCGTGGTGCAGCAGTGCCTGGACGGGCGCCGCAGGGGCGACGTCCTGCGGTACCCGAACGTCCGGATACCGCTCCCGCCACGGCCGCAGCGCGTCGGCCAGGGATTTGACCGCCCGTCACCCCTGCCAGGCGTCGGCCACCGAAGGGGCCAGTGCACTGGCCTGGGCGTGGCCGGAGCGGGCGGCAGCCGGTCGGCGCGTGTCGTCCGTCATGTTGCGGCCCATGATGCGGCGCGCAGCGCGGTCCGGGGACAGCAGGACGACGCGCGCCCCCTCGTCGGACAGTTCCGCGGCCTGCTGCGAGGCGCTCGGATGCGGCCCAACCGCCTCGGGGATCGGCACGACCGCCAGCACCCGGCGGTACCCGCGTGCGAGCTGGAGGTTGGCAGTCGAACGACTGCCACCATCCATCCAGCGCCGACCCGCTACGGTGACCGGCGGCCATACGACGGGCACGGCGCAGCTCGCCGCGACCGCTTCGAGGAGAGTCACTCCCGAGTATGAGTCGAACAGCTCGAGTTGGCCGGTCTGCGCGTCGACTGCCGTGATCCGCAGCTCCCGCTCGGGCCAGTCGCGGACGTCGCCCAGAAGCGCGCCCACCGTATCGAAGACGTCCGACTCCGGGCCGGTCCGGGCGCGTAGCGCTGCCCGGGCGAGGCGTTGGACGGACCGCTGGGGATCGCGGGAACCGAGCGCCGCCCAGAGGAAGCGCGCCGTCTGGCGCGCTGTCACCGGCAGACGGACCGCGTCCGCTCCGGAGAGCTGGTGCTCGTACAAATCTGCAGCCGGGACGCCGGCCAGGAGCCGGGATCCGAAGACGGCACCGGCGGAGGTGCCGATCACGACGTCGGCGCTGCGGAGATCGATCCCAGCCTCGGTGAGCCCGGCGAGCACCCCTGCCAACCAGGCTCCCCCCACCGGTCCGCCGCCCCCGAGCACGAGTGCGGTTTCGGACACGCTTCCCCTCCCCGTGAACGACAGCGGACGGCCCGTCCGCAGGATACGAACCGGGGAATGGTCCCCGGTTGCTCGCTTGACGATAACATCCGTACCGGGGAGCACTCCCCGGTACGAAGGGCGGGAAGAGGGAGACATGATGGGCGACCGTCCGCCGGTAGGGCGCCGCGATGCGCTGCGCAACCGGAAGCTGCTGACCGACAAGGCCCGCGAGGTCTTCGCCGAACAGGGCCTGGATGCCCCGCTGGATGAAATCGCCCGGCGGGCGGGCGTGGGCAACGCCACCCTCTATCGCCATTTCCCGAGCCGTGCCGCGCTCGTCGACGAGGTCTTCCGGGATGCACTCACCGAGACCACAGCGGCGGGGGAGCGGGCACGAACCGCCGAAGACGCATGGACGGGACTGACGGAGTACCTACAAACAGTGTTCGCCGGCCTGGCCGCAGACCGCGGCACCAACGACCTCATGACCACGAACCTGGAAGGCGTCGCTTCCCTGGAGGCGATCCACGCCCACAACCGCACAACCATCCACGGGCTGCTCCGGCGCGGTCAGGAGCAGGGCACCATTCGCCCAGACCTCACCACCGAGGACCTGCTCTTCACCCTGGCAGCACTGGGCCGGGCTGTTCCCGCGCTCACCACGGTCACCCCCGATGCCTGGCTCCGCCCGCTCGCCCTGCTCCTCGACGGCCTTCGCGCCCGCCCGGCCACGCCCCCGCTGCCCGCGCCAGCCCTCACTTCCGCCCAGCTCGGCAAGGTGCTGCTCAATCTGGGTCCGCACAGGCAGCGTTGAGCGGTTCCTGGCTCACCCGGTTGTCCTGGTGGACCACCCCTTCACCAGGAACCTCCTCGTCTCGACATCGCGATCACATGGGAAACGGCTCAGTGTGCACCCTCAAGTTCAGGGGCGCTCCGCGGGGTTGCGGCGCCCCGTAGACCGCGTCGACATGCGCTGGGCGGTATCGGGTCGCAGTCCGAAGACTGCCGCGAAGTGCAGAGGATCGCGGACGCCCACGGCTTCGACTTCGTCGAGGATTCGGTCCTGCCGCAGGAGGCCGAGGCCGGCCTCCTGTCCGCGCAGGACAGTTCTGAGCCACCACCGGCTGACCGGGCTGTCGTGATGGGCGGTCTGCTGGGTGACCAGCAGATGCGGGTTGGTCGTACTCGGCCACCTGCGGTTTCGGTAGTCCGGACAGCGGTGGATGGCCTGGTGGGTGAGGCCGTCGAGGGGACGGGGCCGGCCCTGGACGGTGAATCGGCGGTTGGACGGATCAGCATCCTCCAGAGCGAGCGAGCCGGAGGTGCACCGCTCCGAGCGCATGAGGGCCATCCGACGCAGCGGGAGACCTTCGGCCCCTCCCGGCCTGTTCAGCGCCACCCGGCCCGGACAGGCCGAACGGACCCGCACACGGGACTCGAGGTCCCTCGTGCCAGGCGCTCGGGGGACACCAGAGTGGAGACACACCCCTCAAGGAGGTCCCCGATGTCCCCTGCCGTCACCGTCGGTCTGGACGGGTCGGACGAGAGCCTTGCCGCGGCCGACTGGGCCGCCCGCGAAGCAGGCCTGTACGGCCTCCCGCTCCGTGTCGTACACGCGGGGCGGCAGGAGCCGCACGCCTATGTCCCGTTCGCCGGCGAGCCGGTGCCGCCGCCGGGAGCCGACCGGTCCGTCAGCCTCATCTCCGAGGCGCGGGTCCGGCTCGCTCACCGCCACCCCGGCGTACGGGTGACCGCCGAGCAACTCCCCGGCCGGACGGTGCCCGCGCTGGTCGCCGCCGCGGGGGAGTCGGAACTCCTCGTGCTCGGGTCACGGGGCCTCGGCCGCGCGGACGGAGTCCTCCTGGGTTCCGTGGCCCTCGCCGTGGTGGCCAGGGCCGGGCGCCCGGTGGTCCTGGTCCCTTCCGGCGAGGGCACGGGCAGGGCGCGCGGCGCGGACGCGGTCGATGACCCCGCCCAGGCCCTGCCGCACCGGGAGGTGGTCGTCGGACTGGACCTCAGCGCCCCCGACGACCTCGTCCTCGGCTTCGCCTTCGAGGCCGCGTCACGGCGCGCCGCGGCGCTGCGCGTGATCCACGGCTGGAGCGAGCGGGCACCTCGTTCCGCGGAGGCCGCCCCCACCGAGCCGGCCGAGGTGCTGCGCCCGTGGGAGGAGAAGTACCCCGGCGTCCGCGTCACTGAGGAAACGGTGGTCGGCAACGCGGGGGCGCACCTGGTGGACGCCTCGTACGACGCCGCGCTGGTCGTCGTGGGCCGGCGCGGGCGCGCGGGGAACGTCGGACCACGTCTGGGCCCGGTGACACACCACGTCATCCAGCGCGCCGTCTCGCCGGTGGCGGTCGTACCGCACGACTGACGGCACCCGGACGGCCGAAGGGGCGGGACCGACAGGTGACGCGGTCCTGTCCGCGGATACGGTCGGCGAGGGCGCGACCGGCGGCCAGGGGCGGGCCGCCCTCGAAGAGGGGCATGGGGCCGCCCCGGCCGCCGCCGCACCCGGCCTCCCGCCGTACATCTCGGCCATGACGGCCTCGGCCGTGATCCAGCGGGCGAGGGCGGGGCCGTGTTCGGGGACCGGACCTCCGACGGGCCGGACGGCTCGTCGGCTCGGGGCCGTGCCCACGGAGGGGGTGGAAACTGGCAGTACGGCCGGTCGGTGCCGGGTGAGGGCCCGCGATCCTGTGCCGGGGCCCATGGTGAGGCGTTCACGGCGAACACGTCGGCTGGTCGCGGACAGGAGGCCGGTGCCGGACCCGGCCCCGGGAAGGGGTGAGGACCATGACGATGAGGATCGCGCTGGCCGGGGACACGATGCTGGGCCGGGGAGTGGCCGAGGTACTGGCGCACACGAGGCCACGGCCCCTGTTCACCCCCGCCGTGCACAGGATCGTCGAGGACGCGGACCTGTTTCTGCTCAACCTCGAATGCTGCGTCTCCGACCGGGGTGCTCCCACCGACCTGCCGGGCAAGATCTACTTCTTCCGCGCCCCGCCCCACGCCGCCGGTCTCCTGGCCGACATCGGCGTGGACGTGGTCTCACTGGCCAACAACCACGCCCTCGACTACGGCCCCGAAGCACTCCTCGACACCCGGGACCACCTGGCCGGAGCGGGCATCCGGACCGTCGGAGCGGGGGCGACGGTGAGGGAGGCCCGCGCCCCGCTGCTCCTGGAAGCGGGCGGACTGCGTATCGGGCTGGTGGCGGTCACGGATCACCCCGCCGGATTCGCGGCCGGGGACGACAGGCCCGGTGTGGCCTACGCCGACCTGTGGAACGAGGACGTGCCCGACTGGCTCGCGGACACTGTGCGCACGTTGGCCGATGACACGGATCTGGTCCTGGTCAGCGTGCACTGGGGACCCAACATGACCACCCGCCCCGTCTCGCATGTGCACCGTGCCGCCCGCGCGCTCACGTCCGCCGGGGCAGACCTGGTGATCGGCCACTCCGCCCACGTCTTCCACGGTTTCACGCGTCACGTCCTGTTCGACCTGGGGGACTTCATCGACGACTACGCCGTCCATCCGGCCCTCCGCAACGACCTGGGGCTTCTTTGGCGAGTCACTCTCGACACCCATGACGTGCTGCGTACGGAGGCCGTACCCATCTCCCTCGACTTCGCCCGCACCCGCCTGGCCGACGAGGCGGAGTACGACTTCGTCGCCGACCGGCTCATCCGCACCTGTGCCGACCTGGGCACCCGGGTGACCGACGTGGGTGACCGCCTTGCCGCCGTCTGGCCCCCTCAAGGGCGCCGGGCCGGGGCTCGTACGCCTGTCAGGCGAAGGTGACGCCGTCGCCGAGTCAGTGGACCTCCTGACGGCGTCGGGGAGTTCGGCGCCTTCGCGGCGGCACCCGGCCCGTCGGCGCCGTTCACCCCGTCCTGCCCGCGACGCCACCAGGTGAGGGGCTGGTCGGGCCGGCGACCAGGGTCCTTCCAGCCCTGTGCGGGTACCGCTCGGCTCATGGGCCCGCGACCGTGCCCGCGGTTGTCTGGTGGCAGGGACGAAACAGCCTGACCAGGGAGGGCGAGGACAGTGGTGACGACTCTGACAGCGGAGTTCTGGGAACGGTTCGCGGTACTGCTCGTCGTGGCGGTCGGTCTGACAGCCGTCCTGACCGCTGCCCTGGACACCCTCGCAGTCCGTCTGCTGCACCGCCGGAACCGCCCGTCGCACCGGACACCGCCGGTGGCGCATCCGCTGCGCGGCAGGGGACAGCACACGACGGTCCACAGCTGAAGGCGGCCCGCGGGGCGGGCCGAGGAAGCTCCACGAAAGGCGGTGGCACCGGTGAGGACACCGGTGCCACCGCCTCGGGTCACGGACGCGGACCGGGTTCCTCACCGCCCTGGTCCAGCCGGAACGGCGGGTACACGTCGGTGAGCAGCGCGGCATAGGCGGCCACGCGCAGCACCCAGCGGTTCAGGCCCGTCACCAGGTCGAAGATGCCCCGGGGGTACCGGCCCGTCGCGGCCAGCGCGACGCCGGCGAACAGCACCAGCAGCCCGATGAGCCCTCCTGAGAACCACCCCACCCGTCCGCCGCCGAGCAGGAACCCCAACACCAGATAGTGCGGGACGGCCAGCAGCCACCACTTCACCAGGACCAGGCCGCGGGACAACTGCTGCGGGTACGCCACCTCCCAGCGGGCCGGATAGTCGGGGACGTCGGCGAGCGTGAAGGGCGGGTAGCGGTCGGTGCCAAGGCCGCCGTACGCGTAGTACGCCACCCGCCAACTCCACCGCAGTACACCGACGTTGAAGTCGAACACCGGCCGCGGGTAGCGGCCGGTGAACAGGATCGCGAAGAACGCGACCACGCCGGCCCCCACGAACGCCACCCAGAGGAACATCAGGACGACGTAGTGGGGCAGCGCCAACAGCCACTTCACCAGCCACAGCCAGCGCGAGAGCGGTGTGTCGAGCCTTGCGCTCAGCCGGGCGGGGTGAGGTGACGCGATGAACTCCGTGCTCATGAGGACCGATCCCTTCGTCGTTGGCGAGGGTCACTTCCGGAACTCCCGGTGGTCGTCGTGCTTGCCGAAGTAGTGCCGTTCCTCGACGAACTCCCGCTCACCGGGACGCAGGACCGCACCCGGTGTCGAGAGGAAGGCGATGAGTCCGACCACACCGGCCACGATCAGCGAGAAGCCCACGACGAACGAGCTGTAGCCGAACACCAGGCAGGCTCCCACCACGGTGGCGACGACGAGAAGCAGGGGAATCATGACGGCCGTCCTTTCTCCCCGCTGCGGACTGATAGGTGTCCGGGTGCCGCGACACCCGGTCAGAGCTTGTGCAACCAGTCGTCGGCGATGCCGTGCAGCGCCTGCTCGGCGGGCCGCAGACGAGTGTCGTCGATGCGGTGGCCCAGGTGGTCGACGACGTCCACGACGCCGTCGAGACGGCGGGTCATACCGACCGCGATCGGTATCTCGCTGCGGCGTTCCAGCTGACCGGTGAGGGTGACGACTCCGTTCTCCACGTGGACGTCGACCGCCTGCGGGGCCAGCAACAACGTGTCGACGAGGACTTCCTGCTGGACGTCCCGCCGAATCTCGTCGTCGTCGCGCAGGAAGACCTGGAGCAGGTCCCGGCGCGTGACGATGCCCACGAGCCTGTCCTCCTCGTCCACCACCGGCAGCCGCTCGACGCGATGCTCGGCCATCCGCCGGGCGGCCTCGACGACCGTGGCCTCGGCGGGCACCGTGATCGCCGGAGTGGACATCACCCCGCCCGCCGTCGTGGCCCGGCGCCCGGCCTCGGCACGCCGGGCGCCCCGGCCGAACAGCCGCCGAAAGCCCGTCCGGCGGTCCGAGGGCTGCGGTTCCCGGGCCTGGTGCAGCACCAGGTCGGTCTGGGAGATCACACCGATGACCTTGTCGTCCTCGTCGACCACCGGCAGCCCGCTGATGCGGTGCTCCTCCAGAAGGCGCACCACGTCCTTGAACGGTGTGTCCCGCCGTGCCGTGACGACCTCGTCGACCATGAGAGCGCCTGTCTTCGTGGTCTTCATGGCTGGGCCTCCCTTTCCTGCCGCAGGAGATCAGGCGCCCTGTCCGGGGCCTCCACTCCAGCTTCCGGTGATGGGTGCATGCACGCATGGGCTGAGCGGGCAGGAGTGAGGGCCGAGCGGCCCTCCGGAGTGCGCCGTGGAGCCGGCACCGGCCGGACGGCACGTCCGACGGGGGCGCGGTCCCCTCATCCGCTGGAGCCGATGGGCCGAACGTCCCTCCGGCGCGGCCCGACGCCCCTCCTGCCGTCCGTCGCGTGGTGCACCGGTGAGAGGGCGGACCGCCGTGCGCAACGGGACGACAGGCGAACGGTAGGTGGTGGGAATGAACGGCTCGGCGTGGCCGGCCTCGTCGTCGGCGCCCGGCGCCCGGCGCAGGCACCGTCACCTCGGCCTCCAACTCGGCCGGGTGAGCCGCGCCATCCTCCACCACGCGGACTGCCCGGTCCCGATCGCCCCCAGGCGCCGTGACCGCCGCCGACACCGCCGATCGCCGCCCGCGGCACGTCGACCCACAGCCCCGCCGACCGACCTGACGGGTCGACAGGGGCCGGTCGGCCCTCCGCGAGGACCCGCCGGCACCTGCCCCCGCGGTGCCCTCGGCGTGACGCTTGTACCGAACGACAGACCTACTGCCGGAGGTGCCGAGATGCGTCCACCCGTTGTCGCCGGAGTCGATGGATCCGCCGAGAGCCTGGCCGCCGTGGCATGGGCGGCCCGCGAGGCCGTACGCCGGGACCTGCCGCTGCATCTGGTGCACGTCCTGGACCGGCCCGCCCGCCGCCGGGAGGACGAGATCGCGCACGCCGCCCGGCGGCATCTGGGCCGCAGCCATCTCAAGCGGGCCGAGGAACGCGCCCGCGCCGAGTGCCCCGACGTCCTGCTCTCCGACGAGCAGATGGACGGCCCCGCTGTCGCGGCGCTGCTGAAGGCCGCCGATCAGGCCGACACACTGGTCCTGGGCTCGCGCGGGCTGAGCGGCTTCACCGGCTTCCTCGTCGGCTCCGTCGCGCTCGGAGTCGTCGCCAGGGCGAAGCGCCCCGTCGTCCTCGTCCGGGCGGAGGAACAGGCGGAGGACGAGCGTCTGCCGACCGACGCCGGAGAGTCCTCGGCCGACACCGGTTACCGGGACGTCGTGGCCGCCATCGACCTGAACGACGCCTGCGACGAGGTCATCGAATTCGCGTTCGAGGCGGCCCGGCTCCGGCAGGCGCGGCTGCGGGCCGTGCACGCCTGGCACGCGTCCGGCCCGATGGGTCTCGGCCCCGGCGACATCGCTCTGGTGGACCCGCCCCGGCAGGGCGAGGAGTGGCGCGGCTTCCTCGACGCCGTGCTCCGGACATGGCGCGACAAGTACCCGGACGTGGAGGTCCTGGAGACGGTGGCGGAGGACAAACCCACGACCGCGCTCGTCCGGGCCGCCTCGGGAGCGAGCCTGCTCGTCGTCGGGCACCGCCTCGGCGAACACACGCTCGGCCCCCGTACCGGGCCCGTCACCCACGCCGCGATCCACCACGTCGACTGCCCCGTGGCCGTCGTACCCGTGCTGTAGGGCGCTGCGCCCCCGGCGGATCCTTGTCATAGGGCTGGCCGGCGGCGGCACGACGAGGATCCGCCCGACGCCGCTGCTCCCCAGCCTCGCAGTCAGGACCGAGGTGGGTGCCATGGACCACCCTCACAGCACGACCGCACGGCTCCGCCGACTGCGTTCCACGGTCGGCTCCGTGCACGGTGAGCCGGTTCTCCTGGTCGTCACGGGAGCCGCCTCGCGGCCGGGACCGTCGCCCGGGCCGTCGGGGAGGACTCCGCCGCGGACGCTGGGCCCTCGGCACCGTCGCCGCCGTCGTACCGGCGGTGGTGTGGGCGCTGAGCGCACTGCGGCACCGCAACGCGGGAGTGGACGTGATCGCGGTGCTCGCCCTCGGCGGCACCCTGGACGTCGAGGAGTACTCGCCGGTGCCCTGATCGCCCTGATCCTCGCCACCGGCCGCGCCCTGCGGTCCGCCCCGCGGCGTCGAGCCCGCCACGATCTGCGCGCCCTGCCGGCGCGGGCTCCCCGCACCACGCGACTGCGCACCGCCGCGGGGGTGCGCACGGTGTCACCGGCCGAGGTGGGTGTGGGGGACCTGCTCGTCGTCGGCCCCGGTGAGGTGATCCCGGTCGACGGGCGGCTGGAGAGCGGCGCCGCCGAGCTCGACGAGTCGGTGCTGACCCGAGACCCTTCCAGGGCATCGACGTGGCCGTCATCCTCGACGCCCTGCGCGCGCCGCGGGTCGACCGGGCCCTGCGACCCGCCCTCACCCCCGCGGCCGAGGCACTCGTCCACCGCTTCGCGGCCGAACACGACGACCCCCAGGAGGTCCTGGAAGTCGTACGGAGTGCGGCCGACCGGCTCTCCGACAGCACCGGCCCCCGGGACCTCGCGGCCGTCGAGGAGGCACACCGGCTGCTCACCGAACAGTCACTGCCGCACGAGTACGCCGAGGAGCACCAGCTCTGTCCAACCCTCAACCCCGCCCTGGGCGGACCCGAGGCCACCGCCACCATGAGTCGTGCGCACGGAGATCACCCGCCTCTCCCGGCGTGTCCCCACCCACCTCGACCTGGGCCGAGCCGACGGCGGCCCGGCTCCCGAGCAACTCGACGACCTGCGCTCCTGCCCCTACGGCCTGCACAGCGTGCTGCGCCTGCTCTTCGCGCAGAGGAGGAGAACCACTTCTCGCCGGCGTCCTCCTCGGCCGAGTCCGGCGCGGGTGGGACGGACCGATGAGTCACGGCGCGGCTCAGTCGACGGTGAGCACCTCGTCCACCGGGCGGCGCGGTGTCGCCGGTCCCGAGGGCCCGTAGCCCAGCCGGATGACCATCTGTACGAAGCCCATCGCCGATTCCGGGTCGCGCGTGATCCAGCGGACCTCCGGCCGCTCCAGGGCCTGGGAGGTGAGCGAGGTGGCCAGCCCGTCCAGAGTGGCCTGGAGCAACACACGTTCCATGGCCTGCCCCGCCACCAGCCAGTCCCTCGGCCGGTCGTCCCTGGTGCCCAGGAGCGCCAGCTGGGGCGCGCTCTCGAACACGGCGGCCTCACGGCCCGGCAGCGGATGCCGGCCCGCGAAGTCCCGGACGGGCGCCCCGCCGTGTTGCCTGAGCGGGCCGAAGGCGTACTCCGGTACCCCGTCGCTCGCCGTGCCCGCCGCCGCTTCCGCGCCCGTGCGGACCCAGCGCCTCAGCTCCTCGGCCGCCGCCGGGTCCTGCGCGTCACGCCCCTCGGCGTCCCGCACCGAGTCCAGCAGGGTCTGGACGTGCCAGCTGTCGGGGAACGCGAGGCGCGCCCCCTCCAGCAGGGCGGCGGCGCTGAGGCCGTCCCTGATGGCCTCGGGTACCGCCTCGTCGGAGAAGGGCTGCCTGCTGGTGCGGCGACGGCGGATCGCCGGGTACAGGGAGGCCAGGTCGTCCTCCTGGGGGGCCTGGTCGGTGAGCCGTACGACCGCGAGCAGCTGCGGATCGGAGGGATCGGGCAGCAGTTCGGTGACCGGGGTCCAGCCCGCGTGGGCGGCGGCGACACGCAGATTGAACAGCGCGGCGGCGCAGCCCAGGTGCAGGGCCCGGGTGGTGGGGTCCGTGCGCGGCATGGCCCGCTCGAGGTCCGCGTGGAGGTGGAAGGCGCCGTCCCCGCGGAGGAACCGGAATCTCCACGGCTGGGCGTTGTGCATGGACGGAGCCGCCGCGGCGTCCTCCACCAGGGCTGTCACGGTCTTCGCGTCGAGTGCGTGTACGGGCACCACAGCTGCTTACCTCCAGTGCCGGACGGCCGAGGTGCGGATGGATGACGTGCCTGTCACCACTGTTCCACGCGCCGCGCGGCCCACGCAGCCCAAGCCGGTCCGGCGTCGGTCGGCCGATCGGGTCAACTCCTGCCGGACCGGGCGGCGCCGTCCGAGCGCAGGACGGTCAGACGACGCCGGTACTCGTCCTCGTCGATCTCGCCACGCGCGAAGCGCTCGGCGAGGAGCTGCTCGGGGGAGGAGACCGGCGGTGGAATACGCGGAGGCTTTCCCGTCCCGGACGGCCCCGGACAGCGAGCGGAACACCAGCACACCGACGGCGATGAGGGCGGCCCAGAAGAGGATCATGCCTGCCGACATGACGAACCCCACACGCCGGGATCGTGGCCGTACCACAGCATCACGGTCACCCGCTTCCCTGCGATCACCGGACGCGGGCCTTCCCCGCGCCTGCGGCGCTCACTCCCAAGGTCCGCCCCCGGCCGCCCTCCCGGCATGGGCCGAAGAGGCAGACGCACCGGGTCGTTGGTCCCCCGCAGCGGAGCGACACCTCGGATCACGCAGGCGACACGAGCCGGGGCGTGAGCCGTTCACGCTCAGCGTCCGTCCGGTCAGTCGTGGGGAACGACCGCGACGGGACAGCGTGCGTGGTGGACGGCCGCCTGGGCGACGGCGCCGAGACGAGGCAGCGGGGCGTGGCGGTGTCTGCGACGCCCGACGACGAGGAGCCCGGCGCCCTCGACGGCCGACAGGACCGCTCGGGAGGGACTGTCCAGGCGGACGGTGTCCGACACGTTCACGCCCGGGAACTTCTCCCGCCAGGGGTGGAGCGCTCGGATCAGGGCCTTGTCCGCCTCCTGCCTGGCCTCACGGGTCACCGTGTGATCCACGCCCCACGGCGTGAACGCATGCAGCGGCACGCCGCGGCCGTGCACGACGCGCAGGGGCACACCGCGCGCCGCGGCGGTGGTGAAGGCGAACTCCAGGAGGTCGTCGGACGGGCCGTGCAGCTTCAGCGCCACCACCACGGCGCCCTCCGCCCCGGATCCGCGCGGGTGCCCCGGCTCCCTCTGCTCGGCACGCACCAGGACCACGGGCCGGTCGGCGTGTGTCACGACGGACAGGCTGACGTCGCCGAGGAAATAGCTCTCCGCCGGACTCACCCCCCGTGAGCCGAGGACCAGCAACTGCGACTCGGCGGCCGCCTGGATCAGCGCGTGCTGGGCATCGTCCGCGACCAGGTCGCCGACGACGGTCAGGCCCGGCTTGCGGGCCTGGATTTCCGCTGTGGCGTTGTCCAGCAGCCGCCTCGCCCAGTAGTTCTGGTCCACCTCCGAGGGCAGACTCGTGGGTTCCGGAACGAGCAGGGGCCACGCGTGCAGCAGGCGCAGGGTGAGATTGCGCCGTTCGGCCTCGTCGGCGGCCCAGTGGGCGGCGGCGACGCTCTCGGGTGAGCCGTCGAGGCCGGCGGTGAGGGCTTGTTCCATGGACGCTGCCTCCGTCTCGTACGAAGCGGGGAGGACGGTGGGCGCGGCACCGTCCGGGCCGCCATCGCCCCCGCGCGTCGGTGCGGCGCGGGCCCGCCGGGTGCGGTCGGCGCGCTCGGGCCGACGCCGCGGTCGTCCGGCGCAGCACGGCGCTCCCCATCGATGACTACCTCAGATCACCGCAGGGCGCATGCGGGCCCCGCATCCGTTCGGCGGGTGGTGCCGGTGCCCGCCGGCGGGGGACGAGTGGCGGTTGGGGAGGACCTTCGGCCCTATGACCGGTTCGGGTCGCCGCCGCAGGGTGGTGGGGGAGACCGACACGTCGGGGGACGCAGCGACTGGACTGGTCCTCGGACCGCCGTCCGGAGGTGAGGTGGATGTCCGACGCGAGGACCACCGACCTGTACGAGGTCACGATGGCGATGTCGTACCTGCGTGAGGGAATGACCGCACCGGCGACGTTCAGCCTGTTCGTGCGTGACCTGCCGCCCGAGCGAGGATTCCTGGTGGCAGCGGGACTGGAGTCCTCGCTCGACTTCCTGTCCGGCTGCCGGGTGGATGCCGAGGACGTCGATGCGTTCGCCTCGGCCCTGCACCGGCCGACGGCCGATCTGGCACCGCTGCTGGACCTGGAGTTCACCGGCCGGGTGCGGGCGGTGCCGGAGGGGCGGATCGTCCTGGCGGGCGAACCGCTGCTGGAGGTGACCGCCCCGCTTCCCGAGGCCCAGCTGGTCGAGACGTATCTGCTGAACCAGGTCAGCCACCAGACGACGATCGCGTCGAAGGCCGCGCGCTGCGTCCTCGCCGCCGCCGGACACCCGGTCGTCGACTTCTCCCTGCGCCGCACCCACGGCCCCCATGCGGGGTACCAGGCCGCCCGGCTGAGCGCCCTGGTCGGCTTCACCGGCACCAGCAACGTCGCCGCGGCCACAGCCGAAGGACTGCCCGCCGTCGGCACGATGGCCCACTCGTACATCGAGGCCTTCGGCACGGAGGAGGCCGCCTTCCGTGCCTTCGCCCGAGCACACCCCGGCCCCGTGACCTTCCTCGTCGACACCTACGACACCGAGGAGGGCGTCCGCGTCGCGGCCCGCGTGCTGCGTGACCTCGGCCCGGAGGGCCGCGGGACCGGCTCGGCCGTCCGGCTCGACAGCGGTGACCTGGAGGCCCTGGCGCGCAGGGCGCGCGCCCTCCTCGACGCGGCGGGACTGCCCGACGTACGGATCGTCGCCAGCGGCGGTCTCGACGAGTACGCCGTGGACGACCTGGTCCGCTCCCGGGCGCCGATCGACGTCTATGCCGTCGGGACCCGGGTCGGCGTCTCGGCCGACGCCCCTTTCCTCGACTCCGCCTACAAGATGGTCGAGTACGACGGCCGCCCGGTCATGAAGCTCTCCTCCGCCAAGATCACCGCCCCCGGACGCAAGCAGGTGTTCCGCCGTCCCGGGTACGCGGATGTCATCGCACTCCACGACGAGTGGCCGCCGCCGGACGGCGCCCCGATGCTGGAGACGGTGATGGCAGACGGACGACGGACCGTGGAGCGGCCCACGCCCGACAGGACCGCGGTGCGGTTCACCGACGACCTGGCCGGGCTGCCGCCCGCCGCACGCCGCGTCAGGGCGCCGCTCCCACCGCGGGCGACGCCCTCACCACGGCTGACCGCCCTCGCCGAGGAGGTCCGGCGCCGTATCGCCACGCACGTCCCGGGTATCGCGGATCCGGGTGACGCATCGAGCGGGGCGTCCGCGTCCGGGCGCTCCGCGCCGAGATGAGGAGGACAGTGATGGCCCATACCGTGGAATGGAACGTCCGGCTCCATCTCTTCGAGGAGGAGGGGACAACCAAGGCGCGCGTGGTGCTGGACACCGGGACCACGGAACTCGTCGGGCACGGTGTGGCACGCCGGAGCCCCGAGGACACCGACGTGCCGGAGATCGGTGACGAGCTCGCTGCGGGCAGGGCACTGCACGATCTCGGCCGGCAGCTGGTGCGGGTCGCCGCACAGGACATCGAGGGTGTGGGCGCGGCCGGGTCGGGGCGCGGCGACCGTCCGGAGACGGGCTGGCCGCTGCCGGATCAGCTGCAAGGAGGCTGACGACGACCCGGCCCGCCGCGGCGGTGGGCGCTCCCCGACCGGACGGGGGGAGGGCAGGCCGGGCACATCGGCCTTGAACTGGTTCACGTCCCGGGCCGCGGCGCGGTCGGGCACGGGACATCGGGTCACAGTGGCATTCGAGGAAACGGCGGCCATC
This sequence comes from Streptomyces sp. NPDC030814, assembly GCF_055572155.1. NCBI lineage: Bacteria > Bacillati > Actinomycetota > Actinomycetes > Kitasatosporales > Streptomycetaceae > Streptomyces > Streptomyces sp. NPDC030814. Next base: position 391,217 of record NZ_JBVIDX010000005.1, on the reverse strand, counting down.
ATGCGAGCTCAACTCGGTGACCAACTCGTGGTCGAGAGCCCCGCCACCGGCGCCACCAGGCGCGACGGCGAGATCGTCGGACTCCACCACGAGGACGGGACGCCCCCCTACGACGTGCGCTGGTCGGACACGGACGAGGTGACCCTCGTCTTCCCCGGCCCGGACGCGCACATCCGGCACATCGAACACCGGACCCCCGGCGTGGGGGAACCGTCCCGGCCGTCCGCGCCTCCCACGGGGGAGCGCGGACGCGCGGAGGCCCCCCGAACCCCGACGGGCCAGCCGCCCAACCCCGGTGACATCGGCCGCCGTGTCGCAGCCGAACGCCTCCGCCGGGGGCTGACCAGGGAAGAGGCGGCCCGCCGTGCCGGAATGGCACCGGAGTACCTGGCGTACCTCGAGGAACAGCCGGCCGACCCGACCAAGGCCAGTCTCATCGGCCTGGCCGACGCGCTGGACACGACCGTCACCGCCCTGCGGGGCGCCGGCGTCGATCTGCCGCCGGGCAGGGGCCAGGCGCTGCTGCACCCCCGGCTGGTGGATCTCGATCCCGACGAGTGCCGTGCCCTGCTGTCCACCCACGGTGTGGGCCGGGTGGCGGTCTCGTCACCGACGGGCCCGGCGGTGGTTCCGGTGAACTACGAGGTCGTCGACGACGCGATCGCGTTCCGGACCGCGCCGGAGTCGGTTCCCGCATCGGCCGTGGGATCGGAGGTCGCCTTCGAGGTCGACCATGTGGACGAGGCGATGAGCCAGGGCTGGAGCGTCCTTGTCGTCGGCACCGCGCGGGTGGTCACCGACCCCGACGAGGTGCGCAGGCTGGTGGAGGGCGCCCACTCCACGCCGTGGGCCGGGCGCGGCCGCGAAATGTGGGTGGCGATCCGTCCGACGCGCGTCACTGGCCGCCGCATCACCCCGTCGGAGCCGTGAGGCGCGACCGCCGACGGTCCGGCTGCCTCGCGGCGCGCCGCGAGGCAGCCGGGGCGGGGTGCCGGGGGCACTGTGGCCCGATGGGCGGGCACCCCGCGACCGGTGTCACGAGGGGGGAGTTCCCTCGCCCTGCGCGGCCTGGAGGTCGGCCAGGAGCTCGGCCTGGCCGGCGAGCACCCCGGACAGGATGGTCCGTGCCACCCGCAGCAGTTCGGCGACGTACGGGCTCGTCAGCGAGTAGTACACCGTCGACCCCTCCTTGCGGTTCTTCACCAGGTTGGCCCGGCGCAGCACCGCGAGTTGCTGGGACAGATGGGCGGGCTCGATGCCCACCTCGGGCAGCATCTCCGCGACCGCGTGCTCGCGCTCGCTCAACAGTTCCAGGACCCGGATGCGGGCCGGGTGGCCCAGTGTCTTGAAGAACTCGGCCTTCAACTGGTACAGCGGCGTACTCATCGTGCCGTCGCCTCCTCGGCGCACCGGCACGGCCTCACCGGCACGGGCTCACCGGCACGTCGCGTCCACTCACTCGTCAGGAACATGCGGTCCATCCTCGCCTGCCGCGCCGACCACGCCGAACCGCGGGGGAGGAACCGAGCCGCGGCACGGGGGCGTCCTGGCCGCAGCCGCCGAGACCGCGGGTCTTCTCCGCCGCGTTCACAGGGGCAGGGTGATCCATATGCTCTTGCCCTTCCCGTCGGTGTCCGGGTCGACGACGGCCGTGCCGCCCAGCCCGAGCGTCACCTCCATGACGGTGACCAGCCCTCCGGTGGCCTTCCCGGTGAGGGCGCCGTACAGCGGGGGCTGGTACGGGTGGCGGTCGTGGACGGCGAGGGCCAGCCGGTCCCGGTCCGCCGCGTAGATCACGGTCAGCTGCGGCGAGAGGCGGGCGGCGTGCCGGACGCTGTTCGCCACCAGTTCGCCGAGGATCAGCAGGGCCGGGTCCACGGTGGGGTGCCGCAGTCCGATGCCCCATTCGGTCAGGGCATGCTCGGCCGTCTCACGGGCCAGGCGCACGGCGGCCGGCATGGTCGGCAGGGTGAGCACGTGCCGGTAGGGCAGGGCATCCAGTCGGGTGGTCATCCGCGTGCCCCGGCGGGTGAACGGTTCATCGCGTGGGCTCCTCACGGAGGGCAGCGGATGCGTCGGGGTCCGCACCGGGCTTTCGCGGTGGCCGGGCGGCCCCTGAGGGCAGGATCCCGGCCGTCTCCAGGTGGTGGCGGGCGGCCCGGATCGCGTCCGGGGTGGTGGCGTACTCCCGGCCGCCCGGCCGCAGCGGCTCCAGCGCGCCCACGGACTCCAGGACCCGGCGCTGACCGGGCCGTATCCCGGAGGCCAGGACGAGGATGCCGCGCCGCGTGAGCCTGTCCACCGCGTCCTTCAGCACGAGGGCACCGGTGGCGTCCATCGTGGACACGCGGGACATGCGCAGGATGACGACCCGGACGTCGGCCACCTCGGTCAGCTCCAGCAGGAAGCGGTGCGCGGCGGCGAAGAAGAGCGGCCCGTCGATGCGGTACGCGACGATGTGCTCGGCGAGCAGGGCGTGCTCCTCGGCGCTGTGGTCGCCCCGGTCGAGTGGTACCCGGTCCAGACTGGCCTGCTTGGCCACGGCGCGCAGGGCGAGGGCTCCCGCCACCGCCAGGCCGATGATCACCGCGTACACGAGGTCCAGGGCGAGCGTCGCGAGCGCGGTGAGGACGAGGATCAGTGCGTCGGAGCGGGTCGCGCGGGCCATCGCCCGGAGCGAACCCACCTCGACCATGCGGACCGCGGTGGCCAGCAGCACACCCGCGAGGGCCGCGAGCGGGATCTTCGCCACCAGGGGCGCCGCAGAGAAGACGATCACCGCGAGGATGGCGGCATGGGTCAGGGCCGCCAGCCGGGAACCGGCGCCTGTGCGGACGTTGACGGCGGTCCGGGCGATCGCGCCGGTCGCGGGCACCCCGCCGAACAGCGGGGCCGCCAGATTGGCCAGCCCCTGGCCGAACAGCTCCCGATCGGGGTCGTGCCGCCGCCCCACCGTCATGCCGTCCGCCACCGAGGCGGACAGCAGGGACTCCAGGGCCGCGAGCGCCGCCACGGCCACGGCCGGGGCGAGCAGGGAGCCGAACGAGCCCGGGTCCAGGAAGCCGAGCGAGGGCGCGGGCAGCCCGGACGGGAGGTCGCCGATGGGCGCCGCGTCCAGGTCGGCGACCTGGACGACGACCGTGGCCGCGACGACGGCGAGGAGGGAGAACGGGACGGTCGGGCGGTGGCGGGCACCCATCAGCATGATCACGGCGACCGACACCGCGAGGCCGACCGCCGTCCAGTCCGGGCTCCCCACGAACTCCCGCACGGCCCGCCAGGCGACCACCAGCACCCGGTCACCGTCGGGCACGGGCACGCCGAGCGCGTGCGGAACCTGCTGGAGCCCGATGACGCAGGCGATGCCGAGGGTGAAGCCCTCCACCACGGGCGCCGGTACGTACCGCATGTAGGTACCGGCCCGCAGCGCGGCCAGCGCCACGAGCATGACACCGGCCATCAGCCCGACGGTGAGGACGCCGGTCGTGCCGTGGGCGCCGGCGATCGGTACCAGCACCACGGTCATCGCCCCGGTCGGCCCGGACACCTGGAGGTCGGACCCGCCGAACAGGGCGGCGAGCGCACCGGCGACCACGGCGGTCGCCAGGCCCGCCTCGGCTCCCAGACCCGAGGAGACACCGAAGCCCAGTGCGAGCGGCAGGGCCACGATCGCCACGGTGAGACCGGCGAGCAGATCCCGCCGGGGGGAGCGCCCCATGGCCGCCAGGTCGGCGCGCGTGGGCAGGAGCGCGATGAGCCGGGCCGCCGCCCGACCGGTCACGGGGGCCGTCACGCGGCGCCCCCGACCGGCCGCCCGGACGGGCCCGACGACTTCACGGCATGCCCGAGCTCCCGCGGGGACACGGTCTCGGCCTGGTGCAGCGGAACGGACACGACCCCTCGGCTTCCTGCGGCGCACTCTCTCGGAGCGGACCCACCAGCTGTGCCCGGCGGACCACGGGCTTGGATACGCAGCATCTAGTGAATTGCTAAATTTTGCAATTCGGCAGGTGGTCGGGGTTGGGAGATGTGCGGGGTCGGGAGGATCGGTTTCCTCGCCGGGCAGGAGGTGGGCTCGGGAGGTCCCGGTTTGCTCGCCCGGGACTGCCCGGGCAGGAGTCGGCGGGATGTCAGCTCGTCTTGTGGCCCCACTGCGGGCCGACCAGGGTCCACTCCCTGTCCCACCGCTCGACGCGTCGCCGGTCGAGCCACCACCGTCCGGTGCGGCCGACGCTGTACACCAGACCGCTCAGGGCGAGTGCCGCACCGGTGCCGAGGACGCCGGCCTCGATGGCCGCCTCGTTCGAGGTGGGCGGCTCATTGCTCAGGGCGCCCTTCCCGTCGGTCCAGACCGTGACCCGGCTGCCGGCCTTCCGGCCGTCCTCCACCAGCGTCCTTCCCGTGCGGCTGGTGCCGTCCGGGGCCGTCCAGCCGACCTCCGCCGAGGACCGGTCGCTCGCGCTGCGCAGACCCGAACCCGAGACGGGGACGTCGGAGAGGAGTACCGCCGGGACCGGACGCCGCTCGGCGCGCTGGTCCGCGAAGGCCTCCTGCGCCACCTGCCCCGTCATGAAGCCGGCCAGCGTGCCTCCGATCGCCATGACGGCCCAGACGGACAGCACGAGCCACGCCTCCAGTACGTCCTCGTGTCGCCGCAGCGGATTGCTCCGCCACCTCCACAGAAGCCTCTTCCCGTGCCTGCTGCCGGCCATCGGTCCGCACCTCCTCGTCGTCCTCCATTCGGAAGGTGCCAGTCGCGGGAGCACTGCCGCTTGGGCCGTTGAGGTGCCGTCGCAGGGCCGACCGGGACCCGATCGAGCCTGGGCCCGGGCCGTTCAGCCCTGGCCGGCGGTCGTCGAGCCGGGGCATGCCTCCGGCGGGGAGGAGCCGGATTTGCCTGTCGGGCAAATACCCCCCGGGGTATTTGACGGGTCTCGTGGAGCCGCCCTACGCTCGCCTCAAGAAAACCCCCCGGGGTATTTGAGGAGGCAACCGAATGGCTCGTGAAGTGACCCAGGAGGCGTTCGCGCGGGCATGGGCCGGCGGCGCTCCGGTGGTCGACGCGCCGGAGCCCGACGAGTACGCGGCCGGACACGTCCCGGGAGCGCGGCCGATGCCGGGGCGCACCGTGCGCGCCCGAAGCGGCGAACTGCCCGCCGGGCACCCGGTGTACGTGATCTGCGCCGACGGCACCCGCAGCAGGACGGCCACCGACTGGATGAACGCCGGAGGCGCGGATGCCTGCCCCGTGGCCCGGGACACCGACGCCTGGACCCGCGCCGGACACCCCGTCGTGGCCGGATCCCGTGAGCACGCCGCCTGACGCCGCGCACGAAGCCGGCCTCCGGGCCGGATGGGAAGGAGCCCCGCCTTGGCCGTCGACCCGTCACCCATCGGTGAGCCGCTCTCCGGCCGCCACCGCGTCGCCGTCGTCGGGGGCGGCAGCGCCGGCATCGGCGTCGCCGCCCGACTGCGCCGCGCCGGCGTCACCGACATCACCCTCGTCGAACCGTCCGACACCCACTGGTACCAGCCCCTGTGGACTCTGGTCGGCGGTGGACAGGCACCCCTGCGAGCCTCCCGCCGGCACGAACGGTCCGTGATCCCGCACGGGGTGCGCTGGATCCGCCGGCGCGCACTGGCCGTCGACCCCGAGACCCGCACACTGACCCTGTCGGGCGGTGACGCGCTGCGCTACGAGCACCTGGTGCTGGCGCCCGGCCTGCAGTTGGACTGGGACGGTGTGCCCGGGCTCGCGGAAGCGGTGGGCCATGACCGGGTGAGCAGCAACTACGCACCCGAGTACGCCCCTCGCACCTGGGAACTGATCAACCGGATGCGTTCGGGCACCGCCGTCTTCACCCACCCGGCCACCCCGGTGAAGTGCGGCGGCGCCCCGCAGAAGATCGCCTACCTGGCGGCCGACCACTGGCGCAGACGCAAGGTCCTCGACGGCATCCGGATCGTCCTCGTCGTCCCCGATCCGGTCCTGTTCAAGGTCCCCGCCTGGTCGCAGGTCCTGGAGAAGGTGGCCGCCCGCTACGGCATCGAGGTGCGGCTGCGCTCGGAGATGACCGCCGTGGACGGCGACGGCCGCACGGTGACCCTCACCGACCACGCGAGCGGCACCGAGGAGACCCTCGGCTTCGACCTCCTGCACGCCGTGCCGCCGCAGAGCGCGCCCGACTGGGTCAAGGCGGGCCCGCTCGCCGATCCCACGAGCCCCCAGGGCTTCGTCGCCGTCGACAAGCACACGCTCCGGCATTCGACGTACGGCAACGTGTTCGCACTCGGTGACGTCGCGCACCTGCCCACCTCCAAGACCGGTGCCGCCGTGCGCAAGCAGGTGCCGGTCGTGGCCGCCAACCTGATCGACGTCATGAACGGCCGTATCCCGTCGCGCAGATACGACGGCTACACCTCCTGTCCGCTGGTGACCGCCCGCGACCGGATGCTGCTCGCCGAGTTCGACTACGACCTGAACCCCACGCCCACCTTCCCGCTGCTCGACCCCTTCAAGGAGCGGCGCGCCCTGTGGGTGCTCAAGCGGTACGTGCTGCCGCCCGCGTACTGGCGCGGCATGCTGCCCGGCCGCCTGTGAACCGCCGGCCCGGGAGACCCCCGACCCGGGCCGGCCCCACTCCGCCCCTCGCATCAGGCCGGACCGGGTCCTCCCGCACACCGGCGGGGGTGTGGCTTCGCTTTCTCGTCCAGGCATGGAGGACACCACGATGTATTTCGCCCAGTACTACCTCGACTGCCTCTCCCAGGCGTCGTACATGATCGCCGACGAGACCACGGGCAGGGCCGTCGTCGTCGACCCTCGCCGCGACGTCTCCGAGTACCTCACCGACGCCGCCGCCCACGGTCTCACCGTCGAGGCCGTCATCAACACCCACTTCCACGCCGATTTCCTCGCCGGTCATCTGGAACTCGCCGACCGGACCGGCGCCTGGATCGGCTACGGCCGGAGCGCCGAGGCCGAGTACCCCCTCCGTGAACTGGCCGACGGCGACCGGATCAGCCTCGGCGACGTCCAGCTCCAGATCCTCGAAACCCCCGGCCACACCCCGGAGTCGATCAGCATTCTGGTGTTCGAGCACGCCGAGGACACCGTCCCGTACGGCGTCCTCACCGGAGACGCGCTGTTCATCGGCGACGTCGGCCGGCCCGACCTGCTCGCCTCGCTCGGCGCCACCGCCGACGAACTGGGCCGGATGCTCTACGACAGCGTCCAGCACAAGCTCATGGCCCTGCCCGACGCCGTCCGTGTCTTCCCCGCGCACGGCGCAGGCTCCGCCTGTGGCAGGAACCTGTCCACCCGGCGGCAGTCCACCATCGGCGAGCAGCGCGCGACCAACTACGCATGCCGCCCGATGAGCGAGGAGACGTTCCTGGAACTGGTGACCACGGGGCAGCCCTCGGCGCCCGCGTACTTCGTCTACGACGCCATCCTCAACCGCAAGGACCACGGCCTGTTCGACCCGGCCGCAACGCCCCGCCCGCTCTCGGCACAGGAGTTCACCCGGCGGCGGGCCGCCGGGGCCATCGTGATCGACGCCCGTTCGCCGCATGACTTCGCCGCCGGGCATCTGCGCGGCTCGGTCAACGTCCCCGCCGACGGACGCTTCGCCGAGCAGGCCGGCATGGTCGTCGCGCCGGAGAAAGAAGTGGTCGTGGTCGCCCCGCAGGACCGGGAGGAGGAGATCGTCACCCGGCTCGCCCGTGTCGGCTTCGACAGGGTCGGAGGCTATCTGCGGGAACCCGAGGCCGCCTTCACCGCGATGGCCGCCGACATGCGTCAGGCCTCCCGCGTGACCGCGAACGAACTGCGCCGTTCGCTGGGCGGCGAGAATCCGCCGCTGGTGCTGGACGTGCGCAATGCCGCCGAGCGCGAAGGCGGCCTCATCGAAGGCTCACTCCACGTCCCGCTGGCCGAACTGGCGCGCCGCGCCGACGAGATCCCGGCCGATCGGCCCCTGGTGGTCCACTGTGCCGGCGGCCACCGCTCCTCCGTCGCCGCCGCCCTGCTCCGCCACCTGGGCCGCACCGACGTCTCCGACCTGCTCGGCGGCTACGGAGCCTGGCTCGCCCTGCCCGCGCCGGCGGAAGCCGCCTGATCACCCGCCCGGGCGACGGCCGGCCCGCACCGCCCCGGTCAGGGCGACCACGGGACGGGAGTGCGGCGCCGTCGGGCAACGGCTCGGCAAGGGCGACCGAACGGCGCCGGGTCGCGGCGCCCGGACGGGGCGCCCGGACGGGGCGCCCCGGACACAGGACGGGAAGGACCCCACCCGCTTCTCGCGGATCCTGATTGCGCGGTGCGCGACCTCACGGCCACTTCTCCGCGTCTCTCCCACGGAGCCCTTCCCGTCGCTTTCAGGACACCACGCCTGCGGCGAGAGCGCCAGGGCCGAACGGCCCCGAGCGCCTCATCTCGTCGTCACCCCTAGCGACCGGCCCCACGGACCGGGGCGGTTCGGCGGACGGCTCCGGAGCGGGCACCGCGACCACGGGCACCGTCGCATGGAGCAGGCACTCGCGGCCGACCGGGCCGAGCGGGGGCAGCCCGAACGCGCCATGGGCCCGGCGCCCCAGGACGAGCAACTGCGCGCCGCGGGCATGGTGGAGGAGCACCTTTACGGGCGGCCCCTGTGCGACGACGGCGCGGACCGCACCGTCGATCCGCGCGCCGAAGGCCTCGCGCAGCGACTCGGCGAGCAACCTCGCCGCTCGCACCTGTTGTTCGGCGGCCGTCGGGCGCGCCGACGGAGGAGCGTAGGGGGCGAGCAATGGTCCGGTCGGCTCCCAGGCGTGGACGGCGACGACCTCCGCGTGCACCGCGTGAGCAGCCCAAACCGCCCAACGCAGCGCGGACACGGACGCATCGGATCCGTCGACGCCCACCACGATGGCGTCCTCGGCGGTGATCAACGGCATGACGGCCTCCCTGAACGGCCTCTGTTCCCACCATGCGGCGGACCGGGGCGCCGGAGCATGGGCCGAGGGGTTCGGTCCGTCGGCCGAACGGCCCCTTGCCCGGGGACGACCGGAGCTGACAGCGGGTCGGCGGCCCGGGCGGGGGAGGGCCGTCACCTGGGAAGGACGGCGATCGGGCACCCCGCGGGGGCCTGCCCCGACGGCTTCGCGGACCCGGCCCCCGCTCCCGCATGGTTCCGCCCCTGTTCCCACCGCCGTACGGCCAGGGGCCCCAGGCACGGGCCCGGACGGTCCTCGGCGGAAGCCGGATCCTTTCCCGAGGGACTGAGGCGGGGCGCGGTGCGGGAGCCGCAGACCGGTCGCCCCGGGGCTCGGCCTGATCGGTCTGCTCACGCGCGGGCGCGTGGCCTCACCGCTCGGTCGCCGCCCGGACACGGGCCGGCCGGCGGCCGCTCACCACCGAGCGGCGGGCGTTCCCGCGGCAGATTCGGCCTGGTCGGCCTGTGCCAGCAGCCGGTGGGCCAGTTCGCGTGCCTCCTCGGCCGTCAGTGAGGCCCAGACACCTGGTTCGTCACCCTGGTCCGGGCCCACGCGCAAGGCCACCCGGGTGATCGGCCGGGCCGCTGCCAGCCTCAGGCACTTCACCGTGATCCGGCGTCCGCAGGATGTCACCAACGGGGGCCGGTCACCCGGTGAGTGCCCTTCCTGCCCTGGAGCCGTCATGCGTCTCACACCTTTCTGCGAGCCGTGCCGGGACCTTTTGACCGGATATCACCGTCACCGTCGAGACGGCGGGGTGTCAGGGACAGCGCCGTACGGGCCCGTCTTGTTCCCCGGGGAACGCCTGCTCCCGCCACCTTTGTGCGTCGTGCGGGCCGCCTTCAGACCGGGCGGAGGCCGAAGCCCGTGTCCGGGGCGGCGAGATGCGCGGTGAACCAGTCGCGGGCCAGCTCGGCGACCGCGGCAAGAGTTCCGGGCTCCGTGAACAGGTGGGTGGCACCGGGGACGACGGCGAGCCGGTGCTCGCAGCGCAGCCGGTCGGCCGCCAGCCGGTTGATGCTGAGCACCCCCGTGTCGAGGCCGCCCACGATGAGCAGCGTCGGGGCGCGTACGCGGGCCAGGGCCGCCGGTGACGCCAGATCTGGACGGCCGCCCCGGCACACGACGGCGCGGACGTCCCCGCCGGGCGAGGCTGCGGCCTCCAGAGCCGCCGCGGCTCCCGTGCTCGCGCCGAAACTGCTCACCGGCAGGCCGGTCTCGCGGCGCAGCCAGGCGCAGGCGGCGTGCAGGCGTCGCGCGAGCAGGCCGATGTCGAAGACGTTGGCGCGGTCGGCTTCCTCGTCCTCGGTGAGCAGGTCGAGCAGCAGTGTGCCGAGACCCGCCCGGTTGAGCGTGGCGGCGACGTAGCGGTTGCGGGGGCTGAGCCGACCGCTGCCGCTGCCATGGGCGAACGCGACCACAACCGTCGCGGCGTCGGGCACCACCAGCAGCGCCGGCAGCCGTACCGGCCCTGCGGACACCTCCACCTCCCGGTCGCCGGGCGGAGCATCGGGGGCGCCCGAAGTCCGGGACTCCGAAGTCCGGGACTCCGACGTCGGGCCGCCGACGGCCGGGGACGCGGCCCGGGAGAGCAGCGCGGTCACCTCGGTGTCGGAGATCTGCGTGAAATCCCGGTACCAGGCGCCGACCGAGCCCAGTCGGCTCGGCGACTCCAGACAGACGACGCGGTCGGCCGCCCCGCGGAGCCGTTCCACCGTCTCCGCGGATCCCACGGGCACGGCGAGGACGACCCGGGCCGCGCCCTGGCCCCGCACCACCCGGCAGGCGGCCTCGGCGGTGGCGCCGGTGGCGAGGCCGTCGTCCACGACCACCACCGTGCGCCCCGCGAGAGCGGCGTGTGCGCGGCCGGCGCGGTAGCGGGCGATCCGTCGGTCCAACTCCGCCCGCTCGGCCCGCTCCACGGCAGCCTGCGCCTCGGGCCCCACCCCGACACTCTCGATCACGTCCTCGTTGAGGACGCGGACCCCGTTCTCGCCGACGGCGCCGAAGCCCAGCTCCGGCTGGCGCGGCACCCCCAGCTTGCGCACCACGAGCACGTCCAGCGGAGCGTCGAGCACCCGGGCCACCTCGTAGGCCACCGGCACACCGCCCCTCGGCAGCCCCAGGACGACGACGTCCTCGCCGCGCAGGTGGTCGAGGCGCCGGGCCAGGAGGCGCCCAGCCTCCGTACGGTCGTCGAAAGCCATACGCCACCTCCCCGTGGTGTCCACCGCACCGGTGCCGACAGTGGGGGCGTTTCCCTCTCCTCCCATTGCACCGCGCTCCGGTGCCGCTCGCGACAGACGGCGCCGACCGGGCCGCTCAGGCCCTCGTCTCGTGGGTCAGACGGTGCCGCAGAACCAGGGACGCGAGAGCCAGGAGAACCGCCGCGAAGGCCGCGAGCACGGCGATGTCCCGCAGGATCGCCGCCAGGTCTCCGTCCCGTGACAGCAGGGTGGTCCACGCGTCGACCGCCCACGCCTGCGGTACCGCGTGCCCGGCCGTGCGCAGCCAGTCGGGGACCACGGCCAGGGGCCACATGCAGCCGCCCAGCATGCCCAGTCCGATGCCGAGCGCCGGCCCGACCGCGTGCACCTGCTCCGGCGTGCGGAACAGAGCACCGGCCAGCATGCCGGCACCGGTTCCGACCAGGGCCCAGACGGCCACGAGGACGGAGGCGGCGAGCGGATCGCCCCAGGCGACGTCGAAGGCGAGCGCACCGATCCCCACGATCAGCACGGACTGCAGCAAGGCCAGCAGCAGATGGGCGACCGTCTCGCCCAGCACCAGGGTGCGGGCCGGGACCGGCGCGGCCATCGCACGGGAGTACACCCCCGTCCGACGCGTCTGCACGATGGTCGCGCCGCCCGCCAGAGCGTTGATGAAGACGAACAGCACCAGCATCGTGGGGGTGCTGTAGCTGTAGCCCAGCGGCAGGAAGTCGCTCTGACCGTTCACCGTCTCGGCGCGTACGACGACGGGGGAGGAGGACCGCTCGGCCTCGCGGGCCAGGACGAGGTTCTCGTCGAATGTGCCCCCCGCCTGCTCGCCGGCGAAGCGAGCGGCCTGAAGACGCCCCGCGTGCTCGGCCACGACGGCCGACACCGAGGACACCGCCGAGTGCCCGGCCCCGCCCGAGGGCTCCACCAGGACCCGTACGGTCACCGGGCGCCCCGCCCGCACATCCTCGTCGAGATCGGCGGGCACCAGCACCACCGCGTCCAGTTCCGTGCGGCGCAGCGCGGTGCGCGCGTCGGCCTCGGTGGCGTACGTACGGGCCCGCAACCCGGGTTCGTCCTGGAGCTGCGAGGTCAGCTCGCCGGCCACCGGACCCGTCTCGGGGGCCCGGACGAGGCCGATCCGGAACTGATCGAAACCGCTGACGGTGACACCGATGACGACGATGATGGCGACCGGCAGCAACACCATGAAGAACAGCGCGGTGCGGTCCCGCAGCGAGCGCGCGAGGGTCGCCCGGGCCACGGCGAGAGCGATCATGGAGTCCTCCTCAGCCGCATGAGCAGACCCGTCACCCCGGCCACGACGGCCGAGAACGCGGCGATCCCGAGCAGCGGGGCACCGACCGCGTCCCAACCGCGCTCCCCGGTGCCCAGGTCGGTGAAGCCCCGCAGCGCCCAGCCGTTGGGCGTGAACAGGGCGAGGGTGCGGATGGCGGGTGTGGTGCCGGACGCGAAGACGAAGTTCCCGCCCAGCAGCACCAGCGCGAACACGAGGATCGACGCGAGCCCCTGGGCCTGCTGCTCGGTCCGCGTCAACGAGATGACCAGCGCGGTCAGGCACACCACGCACACCGCCATCGCCGCGCTGAGCGCCGCGACGCCGACCGGGTCCGCCCAGCGGGCGCCGAAGGCGAGCCACGACACCACGGTCACGGTCGCGAGTCCGGCCAGGCTGTAGACGAAGGTCGACAACGACTTGCCGAGCAGCAGCGCGCCCCGCCCGACGGGCGCCGCCGCGATGCGGTCGAGGGTGCCCTGCTGCTGTTCGACGAAGTAGCCGCGCGCCCCGTACCCGACCGTGAACAGCACGAAGAACATGCCCATGCTCGGCCCGAAGTAGCTGATGACCTTCAGCGGGTCGTCGGGCAGGCCCTGCGCCCTGACCTGCTCCGGCAGCCGCAACTGGGCGGCCTCGGCGGCCAGTTGCGGTACGTCCCTCTCCGGGACGCCCGCGGCGACGGCCGTGGCGACCGACAGCCGGTCGGCGTCGACCTGGGCGACGTACGACTCGGTGACCGCCCGGGCGAGCTGTGCCTGGAGGCCGTAGTCGACGCTGTCCAGGACCCGGACGGGTGAGGTCCCGCCGCCGTGCAACGACGCGGTGAACCCCGCGGGCACCACGATCGCGGCGTGCACGTCGCCGTCGTCCACCGCCCGCCGGGCGGCGCTCTCGTCGTCGTAGCGGCGCACGCGCACGGTCTCGTCGAGTTCGTCACTCGTCAGCACCCGGGTCAGCCCCGCGGCGGCCGGGCCCCGGTCCAGATCCACCACGCCGATGTTCGCGCGGAACTCGCTGTTGTTGTCGAACGCCAGGGCCATGAGGGCGGAGATCAGCACCGGCGCCAGGAACACGAGCACCCAGGCCGAACGGTCGCGCAGCCGCTGCCTGAGGTCCTTGGCCGCGATCGCGAGGACGACACGCATGACGGCTCACTCCCTCAGCGCGGTGCCGGTCAGGTGCAGGAAGACCGACTCCAGGTCGGGTTCGTCGATCTCCACACTGCGGATGCCGACACCGTGCTCGTGGGCGAGATCGAGCAGGTCGGGCAGCAGGCTCCGGGCGTCCTTGACGACCAGCTCGACGACATCGCCGCCGTCGCCGCTCCGGGCCCCGCCCTCGACCCGGGCGAGACGGCGGCACGCCTCGGTGTACGCCGCGAGGTCGCCGACGGCGGTCAGTCTCACCCGGTCCCGCTCTGCCACGAGCGCCACCAGCTCACGCGGGGTGCCCTCGGCGACGAGCCGGCCCCGGTCGATGATGCCGACGCGGTCGCAGAGCCGCTCGGCCTCCTCCATGTAGTGCGTGGTGTAGAGGATGGCCATGCCCTCCTCGCCGAACCGGGTGACGCTCTCCAGGATCGCGTGCCGGCTCTGCGGATCCACCCCGACCGTCGGCTCGTCCAGTACCAGCAGGGTGGGGGCGTGCACGAGCCCGGCCCCGATGTTGAGGCGGCGGCGCATGCCGCCGGACAGCGACTCGACGCGGTCGCCGGCGCGGGTGCCCAGGTCGACGAGGTCGAGCACCTCGTCCACCCGGCGTTCCAGGAGGCGGCGCGGCAGGCGGTGGAGCCGCCCGAAGAAGCGGAGGTTCTCCCGGACGGTGAGGTCCGGATACAGCGCCACGTCCTGCGGCACGAAACCGATCAGCCGCTTGGCCGGAGCGGCGGACGTGCTCATCGTCCGCCCCGCCACGCGCACGGTTCCGGAGTCGGGCCGCAGCAGCCCGCAGACCATCCGGATCGTGGTGGTCTTGCCCGCGCCGTTCGGTCCCAGCAGGCCGTATGTCTCGCCGGGCGCGATGCCCAGCCCGACGTCGTCGACGGCGGTGCGGTCCCCGAACCGGCGGACCAGATGGGCGCAGTCGAGCACGGCGTTCATCACATCACCTCGAAAGGGGTCGCTGCTCGGGGGCGGGAAGGGATCACGCCCGTCGTGTTGTTCGTCAGCGCTGCTGCTCCTCGTCGTGCGGCGCGGACGGCAACCCGTCCGGCCCCTGGGAACTCGGCCCGGTCGCCCACCGGGCACCGCACCACGTGCCGTGCCCGGTGGCGGTCGTCCCGCACGACTTCTCCCGGCATGGCGTGAGCGCGGCGGCCGGACGGGCGCGTTCCTCCGCCCGGAACCGGCCGACCGGTTCGGTGAGGTGCCTTGTGTCCGACTGGGCCGCCAGGGCGGCCGACACGGGCAGGACCAGTACGCCGGGCCGGCCGGGGACGCGCCGCCCTCCCCACCATCGTCGACGGACGGAGCACCGGCCCGCACGCGGACAGCCGCCATACCGGCCGGCGAACCGTTGAACCCCACGGTGACGGTGCCGGTCATGGCCCACCTCCGGTGTCGGCGTGCCGGCGTCGCGTCGTCACGCGTCCGCCCCTCGCTCACGCACCGTCCAGTCTCCCCGCGACGGGAGCCTCGGAGTGGGGGCCGGACGGTATGTGCCCCGGGGCCGTCCGGCCCCCGTGCGGGGCTCCGCCCGTCGGCCGGGGCGTCCCGAGCCGACCGGCGCGGGACGCGACCGCGGGTCCGTCAGGAAGCGGACAGGAGTCCCGCATCCAGGGCCTGCCGTGCGGGGCGGCGCGGTGACGGCGCGCCTTCCGGGCCGTAGCCCAGCCGGATCACCATCTGCGGGTGGGCGCGGAGGGCGTCCCCCGAGGGGACGACCCGCCCCCGCAGATCGGGCCACTCCAGTGCCTGGTGCAGGAGGGACGCCCGCAGCCCGTGGGCGGTTGCCACCAGCAGGACGCGTTCCAGTGCCTGTCCGGCGCGCAGCCAGTCGGACCTGCGGTCGTGCGCGGTCGACAGGACGGCGATCGAGGGCCGCTTCTCGAAGGGACGGGCGGCCAGCACGGAGGGACGCCGGTGCGCGCCGAAGTCCCGCAGGGGCATCCGCTCCCAGAAGTCCTGCGGCCCGATCGTCTCCGGCGGCATGCCGAGGGCCGCCGCGTTCGGCTCGTGCACCCAGCGGCGGCTCTCCGCCGCCCTGTCGGGGTCGGCGGTGTTGCGGCGCTCGGCGTCACGGATCACCCGCAGCAGCCGTTCCGTCTCGCCCGGGCCGGGGCGGCTCAGCAGGGCGCCCTCACTGTGGGCGGCCTCGGCGAGTTCCGCCGCGACCGCGTCGGGCACGGGCGCTTCGGAGAACGGGAACCGGCTGCTGTGCCGGCGCCACAGCGCCTCGTACAGCCCGGGAACGGCCGCGTTCCGCACCGGGCCGCCCAGCCGTACGGTGGCCAGCAGATCCGGTTCGTCGGGCCGGGGCAGCAGCCGGGTCACCGGCTCCCGGCCGAAGTGGGCTACCGCCAGCCGGAGGTTGAGGACCGCGCAGCCGACGGAGAGGTGCAGGGCACGGCCCGTGGGGTCGAGGTGCCGCAGCCCCCGGTCGGCCACGGCCCGGACCTCCAGCGTCACCGTGTCAGGGTCGAACCGGAAGCGCCAGGGCTGGGTGTTGTGGATGGAGGGCGCGGCCGCGGCCGCCGAGATCATCGTCTCCAGCGTCGGCAGAGCGGGAGCTGCGGACCACATCGGGAACTCCTTCCCGCCCCGCGCCGCGGAGCCGGTGGCCTGGGTGGTGGACTGCGCCCAGGGTGGTCCCGCCGCGTCGGCCGCAGTAGGGGCCGTCCGGCTCCTCGGGCGGGCCGCACGGCACCCGACAGGTGCCCTTCGGCACCCTGTGCCGTGGCCTGCCCGGCGGTCCACTGGAGATAGGGGGTACCGAGGCCCGAAAGGGGTGCGCACCATGGGTACGACGCCCACGTCGCTCGTTCGGAGGCGGTACGCCGTCCTGCTGGCCGGGTCCGCCGTGGTGGCCTTCGTCCTGCGTGCCGCGCACGACGCGCTGGAACTGCGCGCGCTGCGCCGCCGCACGGACCGTCGGACGCCGGTGACGCCGGTGACGCCGGTGACACCCGCGGTACACGCGCCGGTCACCGTGCCCCCGCCGATGACCGAGCCGGCGCCCCCGCGGACGACCCCGCCGACGACCCGGACGGCGGGCGGGCCCGCCCGCCGTCCGGACCCGGCCCTGGTGTCCCGCTGAGCCCTCCGGCGCGCGATACGGAGGAGGTGGGGCCGAAGGGCCCTCGGGAAGGACTGTGCGGCCCCCTGCGCACCAGCGGGTCCCTCCCCGATGCTCGGCTCAGTCCCCATCCGGCCAGGGCCAGGACACAGGAGGTGCGCACCATGCTTCGACACGTGATCGCGGGAGTCGACGGTTCACCCGAGAGTCTCGCCGCCGCCCACTGGGCGGCCAGGGAGGCTCTGCGCAGGGGTTCGGAGCTGCGGCTCCTGCACGCGTGGCAGTGGCATCCGCGCCCACCGGCCTCCGTGCCCCTGGGCACCGGTCAGCACGCGTGGGCCGAACAGACCCTGGACGGGGTGGCCCGCAGTGTCAGGGCCGCGTACCCCGGTCTGCGGATCGATGACCGGCTCGTGCAGGACTCCCCGGTCGACGCGCTGCTCGACGCCACCAAAGAGACGGAACTCCTGGTGCTCGGGTCCCGCGGACTGAGCGGTCTCGCCGGCTTCGTCGTCGGCTCGGTCTCCCAGCGCGTCGTGGCCCGGTCGACGCGTCCTGTGGTGCTCGTCCGGTCCGGGGAGGGCGCCGCCGGCGAACACCTCCCCGCCCCGGACGGCGTCTCGCCGGACGAGATACCGGAACTTCCGTACCGGGACGTCGTCCTCGGACTCGACCTCTCCCACCCCTGCGACGAACTGCTCGAGTTCGCCTTCACCGCCGCCCGGCGTCGCGGCGCCGGACTCCGCGTGATCCACGCCTACCGCGTCCCGACGGCGTACGCCGTCGACGACACCCGCGACCCGATCCCGGGTCCCCAACTGCTCGCGGAACGAGAGCGCGCCGTGCTCGCGGCGCTGCGCCCGTGGTGCGCCAAGTTCCCCGAGGTCACGGTGGCCGGGACCGTCGTCGAAGGGCGGGCCGCCGGCGCGCTCGTCGACGCGTCGGCCGAAGCTTCGCTGGTCGTCGTCGGACGTCTGATCCGGGAGGGCCGGCCCGGCCCGCACACCGGGCCCGTCACGCACGCGGTGCTGCACCACGTCGGCTGCCCGGTCGCCGTCGTCCCGCACACCTGAGTCACTGCCTCAGCTCCTGTCCGCACAGCCCTCGCCCCGCCTGCGCCCGTGACGCCCTCTCGCCGCACCGGGAGCACCCCCCGGCCACCGCGGCCCGTCGTCCGGGCGGGCGGACGACGGGACCGTGCGGACACGGCCTGGAGCCGTCCCGTAGCCCGACAGGAGGAACCACCATGAGTACCCGCCATGTGACCGTCGGAGTGGACGGCACGATCACCGCCGTACGCGCCCTCGACCGCGCCGCGGACGAGGCCGCCCTGCGCGGCGCCGGCCTGGAGATCGTCCACGTGGTGCCGGATCTCGACGAGGCCGGACCCGTGCTCGCGTCCGCCGCCGCACGGGTCCGGGCCCGTCGTCCCGGCACAGCTGTCACCACCGTCCCGGTCCAGGGACATGCGGCCGATGTCCTCACGGAACGGGGACGCCACGCGGTACTCACCGTCGTAGGCTGCCGGGACCTCGGCGGGATCCTCGGGGCGGTGGTCGGTTCGGTGAGCGCGCGGCTGGCCGCGCACCCGCCGGGGCCGTTGCTCGTCATACGCGGCGACTCGCCGATGAACAGCCACGGCGAGGTCCTCCTCGGCCTCGACGACGCCACCGACGCGGGCACGGCCGCCCACGCCTTCCAGGAGGCCGAACTGCGCCGCGCCCGCCTGCGGATCCCCCCGTTCACCACGCACCACCCCGTCCTCTCCGTGGCATCCCACCGAGGGAACGGGCGTTCGACGGCGCGGCCCGCGCTGGTCTCCACGCTGGCGGACCTCGGTGAGCGGCACCCGACAGTACGCGCGGCGGCCCCCGAGCCGGGCTCAGCCCCGGTACGGGCTCTGGTGGACGCCACCCGCACCGCCGACCTCGTCGTGGTCGCCGCCGGGCCCGCACCGCATGGACCCGGCCGCCACCTCGGGCCCGTGGCCCGCGAGCTGCTGCACCGGTCCCACTGCCCTGTTCTGATCGTTCCCGCCGGGCAGGAAGCGGCACCGGGAGGAGCGGCATAGGCAGGTGGCACACGAGAGGAGCGGCGAGGGAGGGGCCGGGATCAGCCCGATGGCCGGATGGGCGTCCTCGAACGCCTCGAAAATCATGGTGTCGTCAGGGCCGGCCCTCCAGGCCCCGCCCCCGGATCAGGTCGCTGGCTGAGAACGGCGCGACATCCCCTGGTCCGACCGCGCCGAGGAGGTGTCGTCGATCCGGTGGTCCAACTCGGTGGAGACATCGACGACGCCGTCCACACCTCGGCACAGCCGCACCACCACGGGCACCATGGACTTGTGCTCGACCGTGCCCCGCAGCGTGACCCGTCCGTCGACCACCCGCACGGTGATCGTGTCGGGTGCGAGGTCCAGGGTCCGTACGAGGACGTCCCCGGTGATCTCCTCACGGATGGCGCCGTCTCCGCGCAGGAACACGCGCAGCAGGTCCGACCGGCTGATCAGCCCGACCAGCCGTCCCGCCTCGTCGACGACCGGCAGCCGCTTGACGCGGTGGCGCTCCATGACCTGGGCGGCCTCCACCACCGTCCACTGCGGCCGCGCGGTCACGGCCGGACTGTTCATCAGGCCCTCGGCGGTGGACGCCTCGGCCTTCGCACGGGCGGCGTCCTGCGGTCGCAGCGCCGGCAGCAGACCGGCCGGGTCCAGGTGCGCGGCCTCCTTGCGCAGGAGGTCCGCCTCGGAGACGACACCGAGGGGACGGTCGTCGTCGTCCACGACGGGCACGGCCGTGACGCCGTACTCGGCGAGCAGTTTGGCGATCTCCTTGAAGCCGGTGTCCCGCCGGACCCGCACCACGCCTGTGGTCATGAGGTCACTCACCATCCGGTGCCGCATGGCTCCCGCCTCCTCAGGACGCTTGCCTTGGTCTCCTCACTCTCCGCCGCCGAAGGGACCGCCCCAAGGGCCGTTCGGCCCCGACGGCGGCCCGACCAGCCCGTACTGTTCGGTGAGCGGGTGCGCGCACCGTCGGCAGCGGTCGCCGCCGGGGCACAGGGGCCCCGTGTCGCGGGCCCGTCCCGGCCCCTTGGCCGAACGGCCGGCTGACCTGACGGTGGGCCGCACGACCGGCCGACACGGGGCACGCGGCGCCCGGCGGTTTCCGGCGGCCTTTACGAGCCGCAGGCCGATCGTCGGCGGTCGCGCGAGCCGGCGGGCGCTCAGCGGCGGGCGTGCCACGCGTCCGGCCGGGGGCGGCGGTCGCACGACTCCTCAGCAGATCCTCGGCAATTGTTCGCCGAGCGGCATGTCCACGATCCGTCGCGCGCCCACCAGGGTCCGCAGGGTCACCCGGCCATCCGGATCCGGGGCGGACACCTCGCCGATCCGTACCGCACGCGCGCCCTCGGGGAGGGACCGCATCGCGGACAGGGCGTCGTCCGCCGCCACCGCGGAGACGAAGGCGACCAGGCAGCCCTCGTTGGCGACGATCAGCGGGTCGAGGCCCAGCAGATCGCAGGCGGCGGCGACCGCCTCGGGGACCGGGATCGCGCTCTCGTCGATCTCGACGGCAACCGACGAGTCACGGGCGATCTCGTTGAGGGCTGCGGCGAGGCCGCCGCGGGTCGGGTCGCGCAGCACGTGGACGTGCTCGGCGAGAGGCGTCAACGTCTTGACGAGGCGGTGCAGGGGGCGGCTGTCCGAGGCGATGTCGCTCTCGAAGCCCAGGCCCTCACGGGTGCTCAGGACGGTCGTGCCGTGCAGCCCGATCGGCCCGGAGAGCAGCACCGCGTCACCGGGACGGGCGAGGGCCGCCGACGGGCGCAGTGAGCCGGGGCGCTGCCCGATGCCGGTGGTGTTGACGAAGAGCCGGTCGGCCGCGCCCCGCCCCACGACCTTGGTGTCACCCGTGATCACGGGTACCCCGGCGGACTGTGCCGCCTTCCCCAGGGAGGCGACCACGGCCCTCAGCTCCTCCAGCGGCAGCCCCTCCTCGACGATGAGGGAGACGGACAGCGCGACTGGCCAGGCGCCCCGCATGGCGAGGTCGTTGATCGTGCCGTGCACGGCCAGGGAGCCGATGTCCCCGCCGGGGAAGAACAGCGGGCTGACCACGAAGCTGTCGGTGCTCATCACCAGCTCCCGGTGGCCGGGCAGCAGTGCCGCGTCCTCCAGCGGGCCGGGGGCGGTGTCCAGCGCGGGCAGGACCAGACGGTCGAGCAGTTCCGAGGTGAGCCGGCCGCCGGCACCGTGGCCCAGCAGCACGACCTCGTCCTCGTGGTTCGGGAGGGGGCAGTCGACGCTCATCCTGTGCTCCTCCTCGTCTCCGTGTGCCCCGTCGTGCTCGTCGTGCTCGCCGTATCCGCCGTGCCCGTCGCCCCAGGTGCCGCGGCCGTCGTCCTCCGGCGCCCGGCGGCGTGGAAGGCGGCGCAGGTGCCCTCGGACGACACCATGGGGGCGCCCAGGGGATGGCGAGGGGTGCAGCGGTTGCCGTAGGCGGCGCAGTCGGTGGGCAACTTCGCCCCCGTGAGGATCGCGCCGGCGATGCACTCCGGGTCCTCGACCGGGCGCAGCGTGGCCACGTGGAAGCGGCGGGCGGCGTCGAACCGCCGGTACTCCGCGGCGAGTTCGAGTCCGCTGGCGGGCAGAGCCCCGATGCCCCGCCAGGCCCGGTCGGTGACGCGGAAGACGGTCCGCACCGCCTCCTGGGCCCGCGTGTTCCCGGAGCGGCGCACGGCCCGCGCGTACTGGTTCTCGACCTCGTGGCGGCCCGACTCCAGCTGTCGCACCGCCATCAGGATCCCCTCCAGCAGATCGAGCGGCTCGAATCCGGTGACGACGATGGGCACCCGGTACGCCTCGGCGATCGGCTCGTACTCGTGCCAGCCCATCACCGCGCACACATGCCCGGCGGCGAGGAACGCCTGTACCTCGCACTCCGGGTCGTCGAGCAGCGCGGTGATCGCCGGGGGTACGAGGACATGGCTGACCAACACCGAGAAGTTGGTGAGGCCGAGCCGGGCCGCGTGCAGGACGGCGGTGGCGTTGGCGGGCGCGGTCGTCTCGAACCCGACCGCGAGGAAGACGACCTGGCGGTCGGGATGCTCGGCGGCCAGGCGCACCGCGTCCATGGGCGCGTACACGACCCGTACGTCCGCGCCCCGCGCCCGCAGCGACAGCAGGTCCGTGTGTGTGCCCGGCACGCGGAGCATGTCCCCGAAACTGGTGAAGATCACCTCCGGGCGGGCCGCGACGGCCATGGCCCGGTCCAGGGTCTCCAGGGGTGTCACGCAGACCGGGCAGCCGGGGCCGTGGATCATCCGCAGACCGGCGGGCAGCAGTTCGTCGATGCCCTGGCGGACCAGGGTGTGCGTCTGGCCGCCGCACACCTCCATGATCCGCCACGGGTGCGTGACGGTGGCCCGTAGCTCGTCCAGCAGGTGCCGGGCGAGCACGGGATCGCGGTACTCGTCCAGGTACTTCATCGGGTTTCCCAGGCGGTTGGTCGGCTCGTGGGGGTCAGCGGTGCGAGAGGTCGGTTCGGACGTCGACGATCCCTTCCACGGCCCGCACCGCACGGGCCAGGACCGGCACGAGTCCGCGGTCGGGCAGGGAGCCGTGCAGCGTCGCCACTCCCTCGCTGACGGCGACCGTGACGGCCTCGGTGCCCGGGAGGGAGGGGAGGACGGCACTCCGTACCTCCTCGGCGATCTCCTCGTCCGGACGGAGGAACACCTTCAACAGGTCGCCCCGGCTGACCACGCCCTGGAGCATGCCGACCCCGTCGATGACCGGGAGCCGCTTGACCTTCCGCCGCGCCATGATGCGGGCGGCCTCGGTCAGCGGGGCGTCCGCGTGCACCGTCACGGCAGGGGCGCTCATCAGTTCGCCGGCGGTCACCGCGCCCGCCTTGATTCGGTCGGCGAGGTCGCCGGAGGTGTCGTCCCTGTCCCGGAACTCCTCCTTGTGCAACAGGTCGGCCTCCGAGACCACCCCGACGACCCGGCCCTCGCCCTCCAGCACCGGGAGCGCGCTGACCTTCCATTGGTCGAACAGCTGGACGATCTCCTTGAAGGGCGCGTCGCGCCCGACGGCGATGACGGTGTGCGTCATCACGTCGCTCACGGTGGACGGGGAGTCAGGCATCACACACTCCTTCAGGTGCGGACGACGGTCAGGTCGAGGAAATGGGTGGAGCACGAGATGCAGGGGTCGTGGTTGCGGATCGTCCGCTCGCACAGTGCGGTCAGCTCCGCGTCGTCAGGATCGCCGTCGGTGATCGCTTCCTGGGCCGTGCGGCGCAGGTCGTCCTCGATCGCGCCCTGGTTCTGCGCGGTGGGCGGCACCAGCCGGGCGTCGGTGACGATGCCGTCGGCGTCGAGCGCGTAGCGGTGGTACAGCAGGCCGCGGGGCGCCTCGGTCGCCCCGTGGCCGACCCCGGCGGCCGGCGGGACCTCGGTGTACGGGCGGTGCGGCGGCTCGTACGCGTCGATGATCCGCAGCGCTTCGTCGACGGCGTACACCACCTCCACGGCCCGTACCAGGATGGACCGGAAGGGGTTGCGGCACACCGCGCCCTCGCGTGGATCGCCGAGCCCTCCCGCACGGGCGGCCTCCCGTGCCGTCGGTGACAGTGCCCGCCCGCTCACCGCGAACCGGGCGAGGGCGCCGGTGAGATGGCGGCGCCCGTCGAGCCGGGCGTGCAACGCGGTGGAGTGCGGCAGATGGCTCTCGGTGACATGCTCGGTGAAGTCCCGCACCGGGAAGGAGCGGACCGTGCCGTCGGAGCGCAGCACCGTGGGGACACCGCCCTCGATGGCGTAGACGTCCGGTGCGGCCAGCGCGAACAGGTCGGCGTCGACGCGCGCCTCGGGGTACTCGAACCCGGCCACCCAGCGCACGGTCTCCAGGGCGTCGTCGAGCGCCTGCCTCAACTGCGCGGTCAGCGGCTTCAGTTCCGCCCGGGTCGGGGCGCGGTGAAAACCGCCGAGCCGTACGTTCACCGGGTGCACGGCCCTACCGCCCAGCAGCTCCATCAGGGAGTTGCCCGCCTTCTTCAGCCGCAGCCCCCGCTCGACCTCCGCCCGGTGCGTGCGCGCCAGTTCGATCGCGCTCGCCCGGCCCAGGAAGTCCGGGGCGTGCAGCAGGTAGATGTGCAGGGTGTGGCTCTCGATCCACTCACCGCAGTACAGCAGTCTGCGCAGCTCGAGGATCGCCGGGTCGACGCTCACCCCGCACGCGTCCTCGATGGCCGCGCACGCGCTCATCTGGTACGCCACCGGGCAGATCCCGCACACCCGGGCGGTGATGTCGGGCGGCTCGGTGTACGCCCGGCCGCGCAGGAACGCCTCGAAGAAGCGGGGCGGTTCGTAGATGTCGAGCCGGGCCTCGCCCACCGTGCCGTCGTGGACGTGCAGGCGCAACGCTCCCTCGCCCTCGACCCGGGCCAGCGAGCCGACGTGCAGCACACGGGAACCGCGATGGGTCACTTCGTCAACTCCTCGTCGAAAGCGGCGGCGTTGAAGGTGTGCAGGAAGCGGTCGACACCGTCCTCGTCCAGACCGTCCCGGCGCAGCACGGGGATCAGCGCGGGCAGGTTCACCGAGCCGGACGGGCCGAAGCAGCCGAAGCAGCCCCGCCCGTACGCGGGACACAGGGCCCCACAGCCGGCGTGGGTCACGGGCCCGAGGCAGGGAGTGCCGTGGGCGACGGTGACGCAGACCGTGCCTCGCCGCTTGCACTCGAAGCACACGCTGTGGTCCGGCACATCCGGTCGGCGGCCGGCGAGGAACGCGGTGATCACCTCGATGAGCTGCCGCTTGTCGATCGGGCAGCCCCGCAGTTCGAAGTCGACGTCCACGTGTGCGGAGACGGGCGTGGACGTGGCCAGGGTGGCGACGTACTCGGGGTGCGCATAGACGACACGCCGGTACTCGTCGACGTCCGCGTAGTTACGCAGCGCCTGGATGCCGCCGGCGGTGGCGCACGCGCCGATCGTCACCAGATGGCGTGAGGCGGCCCTGATCTCGCGGACACGCTCGGCGTCCTCGGCGGTGGTGACCGAGCCCTCGACGAGGGCCAGGTCGTACGGCCCGTCCCCCACCGAACTGGAGGCCTCCAGGAAATGCGCGATGTCCACCTGCCCCGCCAAAGCGAGGAGTTCGTCCTCGCAGTCGAGCAGGGTCAGCTGGCAGCCGTCGCAGGAGGCCAGTTTGAACACGGCGAGCCTTGGCGTGGTCATCTCACAACTCCCTCACGGCCAGCAGAGGTTCGGCCCGGTCCCAGCCGACGACCGGCCCGTCCCGGCACAGCAGCAGCGGACCGAGCTGGCAGTGCCCGCAGTGCCCCGTCGCACACCGCATGTTCCGCTCCAGCGACACCCGGATCCGCTCCGCGGGCACCCCCCGGTGGGCCAGCTCCCGGGCGGTGGCGCGGATCATCGGCTCGGGACCGCAGACGAACGCCCGGGTGGCGTCCGGCTCGAACGGTGCCCGGCCCAGCAACTGGGTGACCACACCGACGTCGCCACGCCAGTCGGGGTCGGGCCGGTCGACCGTCACCCCGGTGAACGCCGTGGGCCAGCCGTCGATCTCCTTCCGGCCGATCAGGTCGCCCGGGGTGCGGGCCCCGACGAGCACACTGAGCCGGCCGTACGCCTCGGGCTCGCCGAGCACGCTCAGGACGAGCGGACGCAGTGGGGCGAGGCCGATGCCGCCCGCCACCACCAGGACGTCCCCGCCGCGGGCCGGCGCGAGTTCCCAGCCGGTGCCGTACGGCCCGCGCAGCCCCAGCAGGTCACCCACCCGGGCCGCGCACAGCCCGTCGGAGACGGCACCCACGCCCCGGACGGTGTGCGCGAGGCCGCCCGTGGCCTGGACGGAACTCACCGACAGGGGGATCTCACCGCGACCGAAGCAGTGCACCATCGCGAACTGCCCCGGCGCGAAGTCCGCCAGCGCCTCGCCGACCGGTTCCAGCCGCAGCGTGACCGTGTCGGCGGTCTCCCGGCGGCGGTCCACCACGAGGTGGGGGACGGGTACGGAGGTCATCGCGCACCCCCGCCGGGCGAGGTGCCGTACAGGTCCACGAGGCGGGCGCGCGCCGCGCCCAGCCGGTGGGACAGCACCCGGCCGACCCAGTGGCCGACGGCCCGGCCGAACTCGGCGTCCTGCGCGCACATCAGCCGCACGGCGACGGCGTCGAACTCATGGGCCCGCACCTGTGTGACGGCCTCGGCACCCAGCTGCCAGACATACGGCTCGTACAGCCAGGACCAGCCCACCAGGTCGCCGACGCCCAGGGTCTCGATCACCGGGGGGCGGCGGCCGGGCACATGCAGGTCGAGGGCGACCCTGCCGTCGCGGACGACCCAGAAACGGTCGGCGTGTCCGCCCTCCTCGAACAGCCGGGTCCCGGGCCGCAGGTCGACCTCGCGGGCGAACCGCAGCAGCCGGTCGCGGTGCTCGGGCGGCAACGCGTGGGTGAGGCGCGGGGTGATCGACGGGCTCATCACTCACGCCTCCGTAGTCGGTGCGCCGCTCCGCGCGGTGAACTCGGCGTCGAGCGCGGCGACCTCCTCCGTGATGTCGATGCCGACCGGGCACCAGGTGATGCACCGCCCGCATCCCACGCATCCGGAGGTCCCGAACTGGTCGTACCAGGTGGACAGCTTGTGGGTGAGCCACTGCCGGTAGCGGGCACGCCCCGACGACCGCACCGGGCCCTCGTGCAGATGGGAGAAGTCCAGGTCGAAGCAGGAATCCCAGCGCTGCCACCGCTCGGTGTGGTCACCGGTCAGATCGGTGACCTCCTCGGTGGTGACGCAGAAGCAGGTCGGGCACACCATCGTGCAGTTTCCGCAGGTCAGACAGCGGGCGGCGACATCGTCCCAGCGGTCGGCCTCCAGGCTCGCGCCCAGCAGCGTCCGCAGGTCGACCGGGGGCAGCGACCGGCCCATGCGCTCACGCGCCGCATCCACCGACGCCCGGGCGCTGTCCTCCGTGACCGGGTCGGCCGCACGGTGCGGCACCCGCTCCAGCAGCCGGGCGCCCTCCTCGCTGCCGACCCGGACGAGGAACCGGTGCCCGTCCCCGTCCACCACCTCGGTCAGCGCCAGGTCGTACCCGGGATCGGCGGCGGGCCCGCCACCCGTCGACACACAGAAGCAGGTCGCCCCCGGTTCCGTGCACTCGGCGGCGATCAGCAGCGCCCGCCCGCGGCGCTCCCCGTAGCCGCCGTTCGCGTACCGGCCGCCGGTGAGGACGCGGTCCTGGATCGCGATCGCCCGGAGGTCACAGGGCCGGACCCCGAGGAAGGCGTACGCCGGCGCCTCGGGTCGGTGGGCGGTGAACTCCAGATCGCCGTCCGTCGTGCGGTCCGCGCTCCACAGCTTCTCCCGCGGCGGGTGCAGATAGTTCTTCCAGGACTGCGGGCCCGCGCTGTGCGCGAAGGCGGCACCGTCCTCGCGCGGGACGAGCCGGTAGCGGCCGGCGTCGAGCTCGACGCCCCAGCCGTACGGCAGCTCGGCCGCGGAGGCCAGCTCGGCCAGCACGATCGCGCCGTCGCGGACCGTCGGCCCGATGACGGTGCGCCCGTCGTCGACCAGGGCCGCGACCAGGGCGTCCAGCCCGTCCTGATCCAGGACTGCCGGGGCCTGCGTGCCGGTCATCACGGTCCTCCTCTTCAAGGTGGTCCGGTGCCCTACCCTTCCAGCGTCCGGGAGGAGACGCCCGTACGGCAGGGGCCGTACGGCCCAATGGACGGTTCCGGTCGGGCCGGGACGGATGTGCTGTTGTCCGGAGACCGACGGGCGGGGTGTTCAGGCGCGCCGGGTCTCCTGCGGCGGAGCCCGCAGCGGCTCACCCAGCTCCGCCTCCACCGCACCCGCCATCGCCCGCAGCACCTCCAGCGTCCGGTGCGCCTCCGCCTCGTCGACCTCGGTGATCGCGAAGCCGACGTGCACGATGACGTACGTGCCGACCCCCGCGTCGGGAGTACAGCTGAGGCAGACCTCGCGCCGTACGCCGCCGAAGTCGACCGTGGCCATGCGCAGCCCGGCGTCGTCGTACACCTCAAGGATCCGCCCCGGAATGCCCAGGCACATCCGCGCTCACCTCTCCTCCGCGATCCTCGCGGCCGCGACCGCCGCCTGGCCGTAGGCGATGCCGCCGTCCCCGACCGGTACCTCGCCGCCGACCAGGACCTTCAGGCCCTGCGCCCGCAGTCGCCGCCGTGTCTCGCTGAGCAGCCGCTGGTTGACGAAGCAACCGCCGCCCAGACACACCGTGTGCGGCGCGCCGTCCGCCACCGCCCGCGCGACCAGGTCGGCGGTGACGATCCCGAGCGTCAGATGGAAGGCCGCGGCCAGCCGGGACACGGCTTCCCCCTCCAGTCTGCGCCGGAGCAGGTCGATGAGGGTGGTCGTGGAGTCGTACACCCACAGGCCCTGGGCGCGCACGACCCGGTGGGCGAGCGGCGCCGCGTGCTCGGCTCCCGCCGCCGCCTCCAGCAGCACGGCCGCCTCGCCCTCGTAGCGTGCCTCGTCGGCGAGGCCCAGCAGGGAGGCGACCGCGTCGAAGAGCCGCCCGGCGCTGGAGGCCGGCGGGCAGTTCACGCCCCGGGCCACCATGGCACGCACGCCGGTGACCTCGGCGGGGTCGAGCCGGTCGGTGAAGGGTTCGGTCAGCCACGGGTAGGGGCGCGGGGTGCCCAGCCGCTCGGCGCCCAGCAGATGGCCGAGGGCGGTACGGGAGGGATGGCGTACCGCCGCGTCGCCGCCGGGCAGGGGCGCGGTCGCGAACCTGCCCACGCGGCGGTAGCCGCGCAGATCGGCGAGGAGGATCTCGCCGCCCCACAGCGTGCCGTCGTCGCCCAGCCCCAGACCGTCGTAGGCCACACCGAGGAAACGACCGCGCACACCGTGCTCGGCCGCGCAGGCGGCCACGTGCGCGTGATGGTGCTGCACGGGGATCCGCCGCAGCGGCTGCTCCAGCGCCCACCGTGTGGACAGGTACCCCGGGTGCAGGTCGTGCGCGACCACCGTCGGCTCGATGCCGGTGAGCCGCTTGAGATCGACGTACGACGTGCGGAAGGCGTCGTACGTCGCCACGTCGGCCAGGTCGCCCGTGTGCGGGCCCAGGTGGGCCCTGCCGTCCGCGGCGAGCACGAAGGTGTGCTTGAGGTGGGCGCCCGCACCCACGACCGGTGTTCGCACGTCGAGGGGCAGTGGGGCAGGGGCGAGACCACGCGCCCGGCGGACGGTGACGCGGACCCGGCCGGCGAACTCGACCACGGAGTCGTCGTAACGGGCCCGGATGGGCCGGTCATGGGTGAGGAACCCGTCGGCGACGCCCGCGAGAGCCCGCCGGGCCTCGGCGTCCTCGACGGCGATGGGCTCGTCGCTGACGTTGCCGCTGGTGACCACGAGCGGACGGTCGAGATCGTCCAGGAGCAACTGGTGCAGACCCGTGGTGGGCAGGAACAGGCCGACGCGGGTCAGCCCGGGGTGGACCTCGGCGGCGAGCGGGAGCTCCCCGTGGCGTCGGGATCGGTCGAGCAGTACCACGGGACGGGCCGGGGACGTCAGCGCCTCGTACTCGGTGGCGCAGACCTGGGCCAGCCGGGCCGCCGCCGCGACGTCGCGCACCATCACGGCGAACGGCTTCGCGGGGCGGTGCTTGCGGCTCCGCAGATCCGCCACGGCCCGCGCGTTTCCCGCGTCGCACACCAGCTGGTAGCCGCCGAGCCCCTTCAGTGCGACGATCCCGCCCCCGGCGACGGTCTCGACCGCCGCCCGCAGCGCCGCCTCGCCGCGCAGCTCCTCCCACGCGAGGCGGGGGCCGCAGACCGGGCAGGCCACGGGCTCGGCGTGGAAGCGCCGGTCGCCGGGGTCGGCGTACTCGGCCGCGCACCGCGCGCACATCGGGAAGCGCCGCATCGTCGTACGGATCCGGTCGTACGGCAGGTCCTCGATGATGGTGGCGCGCGGCCCGCAGTCGGTGCAGTTGATGAACGGGTAACGGTGGCGGCGGTCGCGGGGGTCGCGCAGTTCGCGCAGACAGGCGTCGCAGACGGCCGCGTCCGGCGGGATCTCGCGCGGGGTGCCTCCCGCGCCCCCCGGCGCGCTGTGCCAGACACGGAAGCCGTCCCCGGGCAACGGTCGTCCCGTGCCGTGGGTCAGCCGGACGCGGCGCACCCGGGCGAGCACCGGAGCCTCGGACCGCAGTCGGTCCGCGAACTCCTCGATTAGGGCCGGTTCACCCGCGACCTCGCCCTCCACGTGCCCGTTCACGTTGGCCACCCAGCCGCCCAGGCCGAGGGCGGTCGCGGTGCGGTACACGAAGGGCCGGAAACCGACCCCCTGGACGGTTCCGTCCACCTGGAAACGGCGCACGGTCATGGCAACCGCCCTGTCGTCGTCGCGCCGTACCTCGCGATCTCGTCCCGGACCGCCTCGGCGAGGGGTGCCACCGCGGACTCGACGGCGGGGGAGAGGCCGGTGCCGAGAGAGCCGTCGACGCCCTCCACCGCGTAGACGACGAGACGCCCGGGCAGCCGGTCCAGGGTGCGGGCGAGTTCCACGGCTTCGCCAAGGCCCAGCCCGTGCGAGCTGGTTGCCGTCGAACGTGCGCCGAGCCCGGCGTCGAGTTCCAGGCGGTGCACCCGGCCGGGGCGCGCCGGGTGCGCATGGGCCGCGTCGACGACCACCGCGAGCGCCGCGCCCTCCCAGAGGCCCATCAGCCGCGCCGGGTCGCCGTCACAGGTGCTGAGCACGGTGCCGGGTGGCAGCGGCCGCTCGTCGGCACGCTCCCGCAGGCGGGCGACCAGCGCCCAGCCCACGCCGTCGTCGTGCCGGAACTCGTTCCCCACTCCGATGACGGCGATCCGCGCAGGCGTCCTCATATCACTCACCCTGCGCCGGTACGAGCCCGCCCGCAAAAGGCCGAACGGCCCCTTTCCCTGGTCCGACCGGCGCTCTCCGGCGCGCCCGCACCCCGCGGACCCGCCGGTCCGGACGACGGCCGACAGGGACCGTTCGGCCCCATCGCGGGACGACGTGGGGACCGTTCGACCCTATCGGACCGGGGGGCCGGTCCGACGATCATGTGGCGGCGCCGGGAAGCGCCGCGCCGCCCACCGCACGCGCCGCGCTTCCCGGCCCTTGAGCACATGAGCAGATGGGGAGGACGCCGTCCGATGGACGAGGCGCAGCTGGACCAGGAGCAGCACACGGGAGGGGCGCGGTCGCGCCCCGCGGTCCCTGAGGAGGCCGGGGCGGTGGCCGTCCCGGCGGCGGGCCGGTCGACGTGGGTCGACTGGCTGACGACCACCGATCACAAGAAGATCGGGACGATGTACCTGGTCACGGCGTTCGCGTTCTTCGTCGTCGGCGGTGTGATGGCCCTGATGATGCGGGCCGAACTGGCCCGCCCCGGCCTGCAGATCATGTCCAGCGAGCAGTTCAACCAGGCGTTCACCATGCACGGCTCGATCATGCTGCTGATGTTCGCCATGCCGCTGTTCACCGGCTTCGCCAACTGGATCATGCCGCTGCAGATAGGCGCCCCGGACGTTGCCTTCCCGCGGCTGAACATGCTCGCCTACTGGCTGTTCCTGTTCGGTTCGTCGATCGCCGCGTTCGGCTTCCTGACCCCCGGCGGAGCCGCCGACTTCGGCTGGTTCCTGTACGCCCCGCTCTCCGACGCCGTCCACTCACCGGGCCTCGGCGCCGACATGTGGATCATGGGCGTGGCCCTCTCCGGTTTCGGCTCGATCCTCGGTGCGGTCAACTTCATCACCACGATCATCTGTATGCGCGCACCGGGCATGACCATGTTCCGCATGCCGATCTTCACCTGGAACGTGCTGCTGACCGCGCTGCTGATCCTGCTGGTGTTCCCGGTGCTGGCGGCGGCGCTGTTCGCGCTGGAGTGCGACCGCAAGTTCGGCAGCCATGTCTTCGACGCGGCCAACGGCGGCGCGCTGCTCTGGCAGCACCTCTTCTGGTTCTTCGGCCACCCCGAGGTGTACATCCTCGCGCTGCCCTTCTTCGGCATCGTCTCCGAGGTCATCCCGGTCTTCTCCCGCAAGCCGATGTTCGGCTACATGGGCCTGATCGGCGCCACCATCGCCATCGCCGGCCTGAGCGTGACGGTGTGGGCGCACCACATGTACGTGACGGGCGGGGTGCTGCTGCCGTTCTTCTCCTTCATGACGTTCCTGATCGCGGTGCCGACCGGGGTCAAGTTCTTCAACTGGATCGGCACGATGTGGAAGGGCTCGCTGTCCTTCGAGACGCCGATGCTGTGGACCACCGGCTTCCTCATCACCTTCGTCTTCGGCGGCCTGACGGGGGTGATCCTCGCGTCACCGCCGATGGACTTCCACCTCTCCGACTCGTACTTCGTGGTGGCCCACTTCCACTACACCGTCTTCGGTACGGTCGTGTACGCGATGTTCGCCGGATTCCACTTCTGGTGGCCCAAGTTCACCGGCAGGATGCTCGACGAACGCCTCGGCAAAATCACCTTCTGGACGCTCACCGTGGGCTTCCATCTCACCTTCCTGGTCCAGCACTGGCTGGGCGCCGAGGGCATGCCCCGCCGGTACGCCGACTACCTCGCCGCGGACGGGTTCACCGCCCTCAACTCCCTGTCCACGATCGGTTCGTTCCTGCTGGGCCTGTCGATCCTGCCGTTCTTCTACAACGTCTGGAAGACCGCCAAGTACGGCAAGAAGGTCGACGTCGACGACCCCTGGGGCTACGGCCGTTCCCTGGAATGGGCCACGTCCTGCCCGCCGCCGCGCCACAACTTCACCTCGCTGCCGCGGATCCGCTCCGAGTCGCCGGCGTTCGACCTGCACCACCCGGAGATCGCCGCGATCGAGAGGGCGGCCTGAACCGTGACGCACCCCGTCCCGGCCCTGGGCGTCGCGCTGGTGACCGCCTCCGGCTGCGTCTGGTGGCTGCCGGCCCTCGCGACGGTGCCTGCGGGGGCCGACCGCCCGGACTCCGTGCGAGGGGCGGCGGCGGCCTGCCTGAGCGGCTGGGCGACGGCCGCGGGCGTCGCCGTACTCCTCCTCGTGGCCGACCCGTGGTGGCCGCCCGGTGCCCTGGCGGCGGCGGGTGCCGTCCTCACGGCCGGGCTTCGCGTCCGCGCCGCCGTACGACGCCGCCACGAGGCCACGGAGACCGCCTTCGACTGGGCTGACGCGCGCCCGGGGCCGCCGCCCCGGGTGCGGACGTACCGCGCCCGGAACCGGTTCGTCACCGTCCTCGGTGTCGGCCTGGCCGCGGCGGCGGCCTCCGCGGTCCTGCTGGTGGCCGCGGGCGCCGGACACCGCGGGGACGGGGCGGTCGTCGCGGTGCCCGTCCTGCTGACGTCGCTGTTCCTCACCGCGGCGGTCGGCCGGGCCCGTGTGGCCCGCCGGTCCGCGGGGAGCCGTCCGCGGCCGTGACGGCGCTCCCGGTCACCGTCGGTGCACGGTCTCCAGCGCGGCGATCAGCACATGCGGGTCGAGGTAACCCTTGTGGACCGCGGGCGGCTGCCTGTCGAGGCCGAGGAGCCGCGCCACGGCGGTCCACGCGGTCCGTACGGAGTACTCGACGGTGAAGGTCGCGTCGGCCGCCACCTCGGCGAACTGCCCGATGAACGCGAGGTTGACCGACCCCTTGGGCACGACCTCCGGCCGGTCGTCGCGTCGGCGGGCCAGGAACTGGCTGGTGGCGTACGGCATCAGGCACGGCACCACCGTCGAGGTCTCCAGCACGCGGGCCGCCACGGCCTCGTCGAGGCGCAGATGGTGCAGGACCTCCTCGAGGATCTCCCGGCCGGAGCACATCGTCATCGGCTTCGGAGTCCGGTCGCCGGCCCGGCCGGGATGCAGGGCGTAACCCCACCACACGCCGACGCCCTCGGGCTGGCCGGGGTGGACCGGCTGACGGTCCGCCACGATCGTGAGCAGCCAGCCCGAGCCGGTGAACGTCATGGGCCCGCCGTGGCCGGCCCCGTGGCCGCCGATCTTCGCCAGTGCGTCCAGGAAGACCCCGGGGTCCTCGGTGGTGACGGTGAACGACTCCACGCGGGACTCCTTGACACGCTTGTCGAACGCGTCAGGGTTGCCGAAGTCGTCGCGCCCCCGGGCCAGCCGGTGCCAGAGCAGCCAGGCGTCGGAACGGGGGCGCGGCGGAGGAGGAGGGGCGGTGTGCGAGCCGACGCTGGAGGAGTCGGCCATGGAGCCGTTGGTCACCAGGACCAGGTCGTCGGGGGCCACGGCGATCTTCTCGTCCCGTCCCTGCCGGGAGAGGGAGAGGGTCGCGACCGTGATGTCCCGGTGCCCCGGCGCGAAGGCGAGGTCGGTGACCCGGCACCCGGTGTGGACGGTCACCCCGTGTTCGAGCAGCCAGTCCGTCAAGGGCCGTACGACGGAGTCGTACGCGTTGTAGCGGGGGCGGTGGACGCCCGACAGGGTCGCGAACTGCGGGAGCAGGTGGACGAAGCGCTTCAGGTGGCGGCGGAACTCGATGGCGCTGTGCCAGGGCTGCAAGGCGAACGTGGTGCACCACAGGAACCAGAAGTTCGTGGTGAAGAAGTGCTCGCCGAAGCAGTCGCTGATCCGCCTGCCGTCCAGGTGCGCCTCGGGCGTCGCCAGGCAGCGGGCCAGGTCCAGGCGGTCGCGCTCGGAGAAGCCCGTCGAGCGGGTGTCCACGACCCTCCCGTCCGCGTCGACGAGACGCGCGAGGTCGTCCCAGGCGAACCGCTCGTGCTCGGCGAGGATCTCCTGCGTCACCGACACCGAGGGGTCGTCGAGCGAGGGGATGCCGGAAAGCAGGTCGTAGGCGCACCGGTACTCGGCCTCGAACATCAGCCCCCCGCGCAGGGAGTAGCCGGTGTCCGCCGTGCCGTCGGCGTCCGGACCGCCACCGATCCGCCGGTGCTCCTCGAACAGATGGATGTCCGATCCGTCGAAACCGCCGTCGCGGATCAGGAACGCGGCGGCGGCGAGCGCCGCGATCCCACTGCCCACCAGATATGCCTTCGCCATCACACAACTCCTCGTGCTCGCCCGCCCGTCGGGAACGGAGCACCCCCAGCCTCTCCGGCGCCGACGACGCCGTCATGGGGCCATTGGTCACTCGTCGGGCGCCCCGACGGCGCGCAGGACCATCGGCCCCGTGCGGGGGGACCAGCGGTCTCTGCACCGGGCCACGCACCGGCCACCACCCTGGAACCGGAACCCGACACAGGAGGTGGACAGCATGTCCCGCAACGTCACCGTGGGCCTCGACGGCTCGCCCGAGAGCCGTGCGGCCGCCGAGTGGGCGGCCCGGGAGGCGAAGCTGCGCGGGCTGCCGCTGCGGCTGGTGCACGTCTGGGAGCCCGTCCCCGAGCCCATGGCACAGGCCCCGCTGCTCGGTGCCGAGACGCAGCAGCACTGGAGCGAGCGCATTCCGCGAGAGACGGCGCAGGGACTTCGCCTGCGTCACCCCGGCGTACGCGTGGACATGGAGCAGATCCCCGGCGGACCGATGGACGTGCTGCCGCGCGTCGCCGAGGACGCCGAGCTGCTGGTTCTCGGGTCGCGCGGGCTGAGCGGCATCGGGGGATTCCTCGTCGGCTCCGTGGGCATGGCCGTGATAGCGCACACCGACACCCCGGTGGTCCTGGTAAGGGCCGGTGAACAGGCGTCCGACGAGCACGAGCCCGATCCGGTGGGCATCCCCTCCGCCGCCACCGCCTACCGGCCCGTGGTCCTCGGCCTCGACATCGGACGCCCCGACGAGGCGGTGATCGCGTTTGCATTCGAGGCAGCCGCCCGCCGCCGTACCGCGCTGACCGTCGTGCACGGCTGGAGCCTGCCCCCGTACTTCGCCTACGGACTCCCCGCCGACCTCGAACTCAACGCGGAACTCGGCCGGCAGGAGGCCGCGGCGCTCTCCGAGGTGCTCCGCCCCTGGCGGCACAAGCACCCCGACGTCGAAGTCGCCGAGGTGTCCCGACCAGGCAGCCCCGCACACCACGTCATCGACGCCTCCCGCGAGGCATCGCTGGTCGTCGTCGGCCGCCGCAGGCGCCGCAGCCCGATCGGCGCCCACATCGGCCCCGTCACCCACGCCGTGCTGCACCACGCCGCCGCGCCCGTCGCCGTCGTCGCGCACGACTGACCGCACCCCAGGCCGGGCGGAGGGCCACACACATGCGCATCGTCATCGCTCTCGGCGGCAACGCACTGCTGCACCGGGACGAACCCCCCGACGCGGACGTCCAGACGGCGAACATCGACCGGGTGACCACCGCGATCGCCGGGCTCGCCCTGGAACACGAGATCGTCGTCACCCACGGCAACGGGCCGCAGATCGCTCTGCTCACCGGTGAGAGCACGGCCGACCCCGCGCTGAGCGCTCCCTACCCCCTGGATCTGCTCGGCGCCCAGACCCAGGGAATGATCGGCTCGCTGCTGGTTCGCGCCCTGCACGACGCGCTGCCGGGGCACCCGATCGCCGCGGTGGTCACCCACACCCTGGTGCGCGCCGACGACCCCGCCTTCAGCCGTCCCACGAAGTTCGTGGGACGGCCGTACTCACGTGCCACCGCCGGGTTCCTGGCACGCGAGCACGGCTGGCACTTCGCGGACGACGGCAGGGGCTGGCGGCGCGTGGTCCCGTCGCCGTCGCCCGAGCGGGTCCTGGAGGCCGACACCCTTCACGAGCTGCTGAGCAGTGGGACGCTGGTCGTGTGCGCAGGCGGCGGCGGAGTCCCCGTCACCGCCGACAAGGACACCGGTGCGCTGACCGGCGTCGAGGCCATCGTGGACAAGGACCTGACGGCGGCTCGGCTCGCCGAGGACCTCCGAGCCGACTTCCTGCTCATCCTCACCGACGTCCCCTGCGTCTTCACCGGCTACGGCACCCGCGACCCGCGTCCCCTCCTCGACGCCACCCCCGGGGAACTGCGCCGCGGAGGCTTCTCCGCCGGCTCCATGGGGCCCAAGGCGGAGGCCGCCGCGAGGTTCGTCGAACGCACCGGGGGGCTGGCCGCCATCGGGGCCCTCGACGCGGCGTACGAGATCGTCCACGGCAGGTCCGGGACGCTGGTACGCCCTGATCTGACCGTCGGCTGAACCACGAATCCCCGCCGGACCCGTGTGCCGGCCGTGGGCTCGCCCCTGGGCCGTACCCGGGACGTCCGACCTTCAACAGCGCGGGGAGGCAGGGACGTTCGGCCTGAGCTCGGGTCCTTGCAGCCTCTCCGGCGGGCGTCGACGACGCGGGACATTGAAGACGCAACGAGAGGCGTCCACCCTCCGCGCGTCGCACCCCTCGAAAGGGATGAGCATCATGGCAGTGCACAACCACCCCCACCGTCACCCGGTGTTCCGCTTCCCGTCCCTGCACCGCACCGGGACGGCTCCCGTCTCCGTCGACGAGACGACCGCCGCGGCCGCGACGACCCGCGCGTATGTGTTCGCCGGGCTCCGCCTCCTGACCGGGTTCGTCTTCCTGTGGGCGTTCCTCGACAAGACGTTCGGCTTCGGCTACGCCACCCCGTCCGGCGCCGGCTGGATCGACGGCGGCTCACCCACCAAGGGCTTCCTCAGCCACGTCGCCGCCGGGCCGATGGAGTCCACCTTCCACGACTGGGCAGGAGCCGGCTGGGCGGACTGGCTGTTCATGCTCGGTCTCCTCGGCATCGGGCTCGCCCTGATCGCGGGCATCGGATTGCGGCTCGCCGCGGTCGCCGGCACCGTGATGATGGCCCTGATGTGGGTCGCCGAGTGGCCACCGGCGAAGCACCTGTCCGACGGATCGGCGAGCATGTCGACCAACCCCTTCGCCGACTACCACCTCCTCTACGCCGTCGTCCTGGTCGCCCTGGCGGCGGCGGGAGCGGGCGCCACCTGGGGCCTGGGCAGGGTCTGGGCACGGCTGCCCTTCGTCAGCCGCAACCGCTGGCTCATCTGAGGGCTGAGGGCTGAGGGCTCGTCAGACCGGGGGTATCCCGCCGAGACGCGGGGGTGCCCCCGGTCGTTCGTGTCACCGCCGACGGGCGCGGCCCCCGCACAGCGACAGGGCCCATCGGCCCCCACGCGCGAGGGACCGATGGCGCGGCCCGCTTACGCCGACAGACCCTCCCCGCGGGAATCACGGGAGACGAGCATCAAAGTGCAGAGATTCTGCGCACGGAGCGAGGGAGAGACCGGCGATGACGGCAACGGTGACAGCTGGACCCGGTGCGACGACCGAGGCATGGCGCGGCTTCGCCGGTGACCACTGGCGCAACCAGGTCGACGTACGGGACTTCATCCAGGCCAACTACACGCCCTACGACGGCGACGCGGCGTTCCTCACCGGGCCGACCGAGCGCACGCTCGCCGTCTGGCACAAGGTCGCCCGGCTGTTCCCTGAGGAACGGCGCCTGGGCATCCTCGACGTCGACCCCGGCCTTCCCTCCACCATCACCTCGCACCGGCCCGGCTTCATCGACCGCGACCGGGAACTGATCGTCGGCCTCCAGACCGACGCCCCGCTGAGGCGGGCCATCATGCCCAACGGCGGCCTGCGGATGGTGGAGAACGGCCTCAAGGCGTACGGCTACCAGGCCGATCCCTTCGTGAAGCGCGTCTTCGGCACGTACCGCAAGACCCACAACGACGGCGTCTTCGACGCCTACACCCCCGAGATGCGGGCAGCCCGCAAGGCGGGCATCATCACCGGCCTGCCGGACGCCTACGGGCGCGGCCGGATCATCGGTGACTACCGGCGCGTCGCGCTGTACGGCACCGACCGGCTGATCGAGGCCAAGCGGGCCGAGCGGGCCCTGCTGGACGCGCGGCCCTCCACCCCGGACGTCATCCGCGACCGCGAGGAACTGGCCGAGCAGATCAGGGCGTTGGGCGAACTCGCGCAGATGGCGGCCTCGTACGGCTGCGACGTCGCCCGTCCCGCCGCCACCGCGCACGAGGCGGTGCAATGGCTGTACCTCGGCTTCCTGGCGGCGGTGAAGGAGCAGAACGGCGCCGCGATGTCGCTGGGCCGCACCTCCACCTTCCTCGACGTCTACCTCCAACGGGACCTGGAGGCGGGCACGATCGACGAGACCCGCGCCCAGGAGCTGATCGACGACTTCGTGATCAAGCTGCGGATCGTACGGTTCCTGCGCACCCCCGAGTACGACGCCCTGTTCTCCGGCGACCCGACCTGGGTGACGGAGTCCATCGGCGGCATCGGCGCCGACGGGCGCCCGCTGGTCACCCGCACGTCGTTCCGCTTCCTGCAGACCCTCTACAACCTCGGCCCGGCCCCCGAGCCCAACCTGACCGTCCTGTGGTCACCACGGCTGCCCGAGGGGTTCAAGCGGTTCTGCGCGCAGGTCTCCATCGACACCAGTGCCATCCAGTACGAGTCCGACGACCTGCTGCGCCCCCGCACCGGCGACGACACGGCGATCGCCTGCTGCGTCTCCGCGATGGCGGTGGGCCGGCAGATGCAGTTCTTCGGAGCGCGGGTCAACCTGGCCAAGGCGCTGCTGTACGCGGTCAACGGCGGCCGGGACGAGATGACCGGCGAGCAGATCGCCCCCGCGGTGCCCGCGCTGACCGGCGAGTACCTGGACTACGAGGAGCTGTCGGCGGCGTACGACCGCATGCTGGACTGGCTGGCCGCCACCTACGTCAACGCACTCAACGTCATCCACTACATGCACGACAAGTACGCCTACGAGCGCATCGAGATGGCCCTGCACGACCACCCTGTGCACCGGTTCATGGCATGCGGCATCGCGGGCCTGTCCGTCGCCGTGGACAGCCTCTCCGCCGTCAAGCACGCCCGGGTCAAGGTCTTCCGGGACGCGACGGGCCTCGCCGTCGACTTCCGTACCGAGGGCGAGTTCCCCGCGTACGGCAACAACGACGACCGCGCCGACCGCATCGCCGTCGACCTGGTGGAGTCGTTCATGGCGAAAGTACGGCGCCACCCGACCTACCGGGACGCCGAGCACACCCAGTCGGTGCTGACCATCACCTCGAACGTGGTGTACGGCAAGCACACCGGCAACACCCCCGACGGCCGCCGTGCCGGAGCCCCCTTCGCACCGGGCGCCAACCCGATGAACGGACGGGACCTGCACGGGGTGGCCGCCTCGGCCCTCTCGGTCGCCAAGCTCCCGTACGAACAGGCCCGGGACGGCATCTCGTTGACGACGACGATCACGCCCGAGGGCCTGGGCCATGACCCGGCCGAACGTCCGGGGAACCTGGTCGGCATCCTCGACGCCTACACGGCCGCCGACGGCTTCCACATGAACGTCAACGTGCTGGACCGCGCGACGCTGGAGGACGCCATGGAACATCCGGAGAAGTACCCGGAGCTCACCGTGCGTGTCTCCGGATACGCCGTCAACTTCGTCCGCCTGACCCGCGAGCAGCAGCTCGACGTGATCAGCCGCACCTTCCACGGATCGCTGTGAACCCCACCGCCCGGCCGGTGACGGGCCGCGTCCACTCCTGGGACCTGTCCACGGGGGTGGACGGGCCCGGGACCCGGTTCGTCCTCTTCCTCAGCGGCTGCCCGCTGCGCTGCCTCTACTGCGCCAACCCGGACACCTGGCACATGCGCGACGGCAGACCGACCACCGTCGACGAGGTGATGGCCGACATCGAGAAGTACCGGCCCTTCATCACCACCGCCGGCGGGGGATTGACACTCACCGGCGGCGAGGCCCTCCTGCAACCCGCTTTCACGGCCGGCGTCTTCCGCCGCTGCAAGGAACTCGGTCTGCACACCGCCCTCGACACCTCCGGCTTCCTCGGCGCCCGCGCCACCGACGAACTGCTCGCCGACACCGACCTCGTCCTGCTGGACGTCAAGTCCTTCGACGTCCCCACCTACCGGACGCTGACGGGCGGGGAA
Source organism: Streptomyces sp. NPDC030814 (assembly GCF_055572155.1). NCBI lineage: Bacteria > Bacillati > Actinomycetota > Actinomycetes > Kitasatosporales > Streptomycetaceae > Streptomyces > Streptomyces sp. NPDC030814. The sequence continues at coordinate 350,574 of NZ_JBVIDX010000005.1, read as the reverse complement.
CTCTCCCCGACCCTGAACTTCGCCACCCGCCTCGACCGGCTCGGCGTCCCCGTGTGGATCCGCTATGTCCTCGTGCCCGGCTGGACCGACGACCCGGCGGCCGTCGACGGGCTCGGCGCGTTCCTGGCCGGGCTGGGCAACGTCGACCGGGTGGACGTCCTGCCCTTCCACAAGCTCGGCGCCCACAAGTACGAGGCGCTCGGCATCCCGTTCCCGCTGCGCGACACACCCACCCCGGACGCGGGACTGACGGAGCGGGTGCGCGAACAGTTCCGGGAGCACGGCCTGCGGGCCCTGTGACCAACGCGCCGGTACCGTGGGGCGAAGCGAAGTTCCTCCGCCCCACGGGTCACGCAGCGCACACGTCAGCCCCCGTCGACGGGCAGCCCTTCCAGCTGGGCCAGGTCACGGCGATCAGAGCCGTGCAGCACGGCGCCGTCGCAGGCGGGCAGGCCGACCGACACCTTGTTCGGTTCCTTCGCGGCGATGAAGCCGACAGGCTTGCCGCCCTCGTCGGTGAACACCTCGACGCGGCCGGTTTCGCGGCCGTCCGTTCCGGTGTCCGGCAGCCGCCTGTCGAGCAGCACGCCGCACCAACGGGCAGACGAAGACCCTAGGGGTTCTCCCGTCCTTCCGCAGTCGAACCCGGTCAGGCACACCACGGACACCCTCGGCTTCGGTGTCGTACGCGCGCATCCACGTTATGCAGACCTGCCGCTCGCGAGCTGTCCGGCATTGCGCCGGACCGGGCGGTGGCCGGACCTCCCATCAGCGTCTCCGACGGCACCTCGCGGGCCCGGCGACACCACCCCCCAGGTCATCTGTTCGACAGGGGGACACAGTCATGCCGGGCCCGGAGGCCAGCGGCCCCGTTGCGGAACCGCGGAAAACATAACGGGGGCGATCAGGCTTGACCTCGCTGCCACCGCAGGTCCCGGCGTCCCGCGTGCTGACCTTTTTCGTGATCAACGTGCAGCTGTCGTCGGAGTCGCCCTTGCACTGCACCGGCCAGACGTTCGTGGGGTGGGCATACTCGGCGGGCTTGTCGCCGACCTTCGCCCACGGGACACCGACGGTCGCCTTATGGGGTCCTGGGAAGCGCACACAGGTCGATCTCCGCCTTAGGGGGTCCTTCCGCCATGCCCGCCCAGGGTCGCGTGGTCCGGCACCGCATCTCGCCGCGTTGCCCAAAGGTCCTGGCAGCCTCGCTACGAGAACCTTCCGGCGCCTTGCGATGCACGGCATGGCACCAGAGCACGCGACCTGATCGGACGCTCATAGTGAAAGGACCCCTTACCGCCGAGCCCGGTGTCGTCGACCGTCGCCGTGTGCTGGTCGGGGCAGTCCTTCGAGCCCTGTCCCGCGACCCGCCCGTGGCCCCCGGCCGACGCTCCCTTGCCGCAGGCTTCCGGGTCCGCCCCCCGCCCGCATGCCGTGAGGGCTGGCGTGAGGGCGGCTGCTGTGACGCCTGGCTGCCAGGGGCCGGCCCGTGAGGACGTCGGTAAGACTATGCAGGTGACCTGCGCAAGATCGACAGCGCGTGCGGCGGCACAATGCCCTGGCACGGGGAGCGGGACCGTGCGCCCGGTCAGGATCACCGCCCCCGACGCCCCCGTGGGGGAAGCGCCGCCTCGAGGGGACCGGCGTCGTCGACACGGAACGTCAGCTCGCTCACGACGCCGACCACCCCGTCCACCCGCCACGTCAGCCGGATCGCGAGGGGGATGTCACTGCGCCGTTCCAGCCGGCCCTCCAGCTTGACCACGCCGTCCCGCACCGACGCGGTGACCGTCCCGGGCGGCAGGGACATGGCACGGCTCAGGACCTCGTCGGTCACGTCGCGGCCGATCTCCTCGTCCGTGCGCAGAAACACCCGCAGCAGGTCCCTGCGCGTGGCGATGCCGATCAGCCGGTCCTCCTCGTCGACCACGGGCAGCCGGTCGACGCGGTGCCGTTCCATGACGCGGGCGGCGTCCGCGACGCGCTGCTCGGGGTGCACCGTGACGGCGGGCGACGACATCAGCTCCCCGGCGGTCACGGCCGAGGACGTGGGCGCCCGCCGGGCGGAGTGGCGCAGCGCGGCCCCGCGGAACAGCCGGGCGTGTCCCTGAGCGCCCCCCGATGCCTGCCGACGGATCAGATCGGTCTCGGAGATCACTCCCACGACCTTGTCGTCGCTGTCCACCACGGGCAGACCACTGATGCGGTACTGGTCCAGCAGCCGGGCCACCTCCTTGAACGAGGTGTCCCGGCGCGCTTGGACGACGTCACGCGTCATCACCTCACCGACGATGCGCGTCATGACGCCAGCTCCTTTCTCACCGGGTGTCGCCGCTGTCCGTCCCCGTCAGCGCGGCCCGCCCGGCTTCGAGGCGGGCGACCGGGACGCGGAAGGGAGAGCAGGAGACGTAGTCCAGGCCGGCGGCATGGAAGAAGTGCACGGAATCCGGGTCGCCGCCGTGCTCACCGCAGACGCCGATCTTCAGATCGGGCCGCACCGCGCGGCCCTCCGCCACGGCGATCTCGACCAGCCGGCCCACACCCTCACGGTCGATCGTCTCGAACGGGGACACCTTGAAGATGCCCTTGTCGAGATAGGCGGAGAAGAACGCCGCCTCGACGTCGTCACGGGAGAAGCCCCAGGTGGTCTGGGTCAGATCGTTCGTGCCGAAGGAGAAGAAACGCGCCTCCTCGGCGATCCTGCCCGCCGTGAGTGCGGCCCTCGGCAGCTCGATCATCGTGCCGACCGGGCACGAGAGGGCCACGCCCGACCGGTCGGCGACCTCCGCCAGAACCTGCTCCACCTCCTCGCGCACGATCCGCAGTTCCTCGACGGTGTCCACGAGCGGCACCATGATCTCCGCGCGCGGGTCGCCACCCGTCCGCTTCCGCTCCACGACCGCCTCGGCGATCGCCCGCACCTGCATCGCGACCAGCCCCGGCGCGACCAGACCCAGGCGGACGCCGCGCAGGCCGAGCATCGGGTTCTCCTCGTGCATGCGGTTCACCGCGTCCAGCAGCTCCGTGTCGTGCGCGCTGGGCGGGGTGCCCGCCGCCTCGGCGGCCGCCAGACGCACCGCGAGCTCCGTGCGGTCGGGCAGGAACTCGTGGAGCGGCGGGTCGAGCAGCCGGATGGTCACGGGCAGCCCGTCCATTGCCTCCAGGATGCCGACGAAGTCCTGCCGCTGCAGCGGCAGCAGCGCGTCCAAGGCCCGTTCGCGTTCGGCGTCCGTGGCGGCGAGGATCATCGCCTCGACCAGCTGCCTGCGGTCGCCGAGGAACATGTGCTCGGTACGGCACAGCCCGATGCCCTCGGCACCGAAACGCCGGGCCCGTGCGGCGTCCTCGGGTGTGTCGGCGTTCGCCCGCACACCCAGCCGCCGTACGCCGTCGGCCTGCCGCATCGCCCGGGACACGGCGGCCACCAGCCCCGTCGGCTCCCCGTCCTGCCCGCCGGTCTCGAAGTACCGCATCACCGCGGAGTCGACCAGCGGAGCCGCACCCGGGTACACCGCGCCCTCGGAGCCGTCGACGGAGATGACCGTGCCCTCCTCGACGACGGTGCCGTCCACGGTGAAGCGGCGCTCCCGCGGGTCCACCGTGATCTCCTCGGCGCCGCAGACACAGACCTTGCCCATGCCGCGCGCGACCACGGCCGCGTGGCTGGTCTTGCCGCCGCGGCTGGTCAGTACGGCCTGGGCGGCGACCATGCCCGGCAGGTCGTCGGGGGTCGTCTCCTGCCGTACGAGGACGACCTTCTCCCCGGCGGCGGCACGCCGTACCGCCTCGGCGGAGTCGAAGACGGCCGCGCCCACGGCGGCGCCGGGCGAGGCGGGGATGCCGTGGGCGAGAGCCTCACCGACGGCCGCGGTGTCGAAGTGGGGGAACATCAGCCGTGCCAGCCCGTTCCCGCTGACCCGCGCCAGAGCCTCGTCCTCGCTGATCAGCCCTTCCTCGACCAGCTGGCCGGCGATGGCGAACGCCGCCTCCGCCGTCCGTTTGCCGACCCGGGTCTGGAGCATCCACAGCGTGCCGCGCTCGATGGTGAACTCGATGTCGCACAGGTCCCGGTAATGGGTCTCCAGGGTGCGCATGAGGTCGCGCAGCCGGGCGAACGCCTCGGGGTCGATGCGGCCGAGTTCGTCGAGCGGGACGGTGTTGCGGATGCCTGCGACGACGTCCTCGCCCTGCGCGTTGGGCAGGTAGTCGCCGTACAGACCGGGGCGGCCGGTGGCCGGGTCGCGGGTGAAGGCGACACCGCTGCCGGAGTCGGACCCGAGGTTGCCGAACACCATGGTCTGCACGTTGACGGCCGTGCCCAGATCGTCGGGGATGTGCTCGCGGCGGCGGTAGATCCGGGCGCGCTCGCCGTTCCAGGACTCGAAGACCGCGAGGACCGCCCGGCGCAGCTGCTCGGCGGGCGACTGCGGGAAGTACTCGCCGGTCCGCTCGCGGATCAGCTCCTTGTACGCCTCGACCAGCCCGGCAAGGTCGGCCGCGTCCAGCCCCAGATCGTCGGCGACGCCGCGGCTCTCCTTCAGCCGGGCCAGGACGTCCTGGAACAGCGCGCCGTCGACCCCCATGACCGTGCTGCCGAACATCTGCAGGAGACGGCGGTAGGAGTCCCAGGCGAAGCGCTCGTTCCCGGACACCTTGGCCAGCCCCAGCACGGACTCGTCGTTCAGACCGACGTCGAGGATCGTCTCCATCATGCCGGGCATGGAGAAGCGGGCCCCGGAGCGCACGGACAGCAGCAGCGGGTCGGCGGGCTCGCCCAGTCGGCGTCCCGCCGCCCGTTCCAGGGCGGACAGGTGCTCGGAGATCTCGCGGGCCAGGCCGTCCGGCTCGGAGCCGGTGGCCAGGAAGGCCCGGCAGGCCTCGGTGGTGACGGTGAAGCCGGGCGGCACCGGCAGGCCCATCCGGGTCATCTCGGCCAGGTTGGCACCCTTGCCGCCGAGGAGGCCGGCCAGGTCCCGGCCGCCCTCGGCGAACTCGTACACGTAACGGACCATGGCGCAGCGCTCCTTTGTCCGGCTTCCGGGGAAGGTGTGCATCGATTCGGCTGGGTCACATCTCGAAGACGATGCGCGCCTTGACCCGACCGTCGAGTACCTCGGCGATCGAGTCGTTGACCGTCTCCAGCGGGCGGGTCTCGTAGATCACCTTCGTGCGTCCGGCGGCGTGGAGCCGGAACACCTCGTCCAGGTCCTGGCGGGTACCCACGATCGAACCGATCACGGACGTGCCGTTGAGCACGGTGTCGAAGATCGGCACCCTGATGGTGCCGCCGGCGGGCAGGGCGACCATGACGAGCTTGCCACCGCGCCTGAGACCGCCGTACACCGACGCGAACGCCTGCTCGTCGACGGCCAGCGCGATCGCCGCGTGGGCGCCCCCGTGCTCCTTGAGCACCTCGGCCGGGTCCTCCTTCCGGGCGTCGATCAGGATGTCGGCGCCCAGCTCACGGGCGAGGTCCAGCTTGTCGTCGGTGACGTCGATCGCGGCGACGGTCGCTCCGGCGATCTTCGCGTACTGCACGGCGAGGTGGCCGAGACCGCCGATCCCGGAGACCGCCACCAGCTGGGTGGGACGTACCTCGGCGACCTTCAGGGCCTTGTACGTGGTGACGCCGGCGCAGGTCAGCGGGGCCGCGTCGCGTGGGTCGATGCCGTCGGGCACGGGTGCGGCGAAGTCCGCCGAGGCGAGCATCTTCTCGGCGTAGCCGCCGTCCACGGCGTAACCGGTGTTCCGCTGCTGCTCGCACAGCGTCTCCCAGCCGGACAGGCAGTGCTCGCACCGCCCGCAGGCCCAGCCCAGCCAGGGCACGGCCACCCGCTGCCCGACCTCCAGATGGGTCACCCCGTCGCCGAGCGCCTCGACGACGCCGACGCCCTCGTGGCCGGGGACGAACGGAAGGGCCGGCTTGACCGGCCAGTCGCCGTGCGCGGCGTGGATGTCGGTGTGGCACAGACCGGACGCCTCGACACGGATACGGACCTGACCGGGGCCGGGCTCCGGATCGGGCCGCTCCTCGATCACCAAGGGCCGGCCGAACGACGTGACCACTGCTGCCTTCATGGAATGCTCCCCGAGCTCTGACGACGCCTTGCCGTTCCAGGCTCGGACACGCCGGATCACCGTGGCAGGTACTGGACGTCCTCGTGGGTGGGGCCGACCGGCCCCGGTGGACCGGGTAGGGCCTACAGACCCTGGCCCTTCGGCCCCGGATCACGGAGGATCAGCGGTAGACGGTGACCGGTCGACCCATGGGGGAGCCCGGCGCGGAATCGACTGAGAGCGAACGAGGAGCATTCGATGGCGGACGGCGCGCGACCCGGACCCGACAACCCGATCCGGGTCTTCCTGCTGGACGACCACGAGGTGGTACGGCGCGGAGTGCACGACCTGCTGAACGACGAGCCGGACATCACCGTGGTCGGTGAGGCCGCCAATGTCGAGCAGGCCCTCGTCCGTGTCCCCGCCCTGCGCCCCGACGTGGCGGTGCTGGACGTACGCCTGCCGGACGGTGACGGAGTGACCGTGTGCCGGGAGCTGCGCTCGAACATGCCGGAGCTGGCCTGTCTGATGCTGACCTCGTTCGACGACGAGGAGGCCCTGCTGGACTCGATCATGGCGGGCGCGTCCGGGTACGTGCTGAAGCAGATCCAGGGCTCCGACCTGGTGTCGGCCGTACGCACGGTGGCCGCCGGCCAGTCCCTGCTCGACCCCAGCGCCACCGCGCGGCTGATGGCGCGGCTGCGGCAGGGCCAGGAACCGGAGCCGGAGCCCGACACCCTGCCGAACCTGACCGAACGGGAGCGGGAGATCCTGGCCCTGATCGGTGAGGGGCTGACCAACCGCCAGATCGGCCAGCGGCTCTACCTCGCCGAGAAGACGGTCAAGAACCACATCTCCCGGCTGCTCGCGAAGCTCGGGGTGGAGCGGCGGGTCCAGGCCGCTGTGATCGCGACCCAGGCCCAGGACAGGCTGAGGCAGGACGGCAACTGACGTCCGGCTGGCCGGGGCCGAACGTCCCCCGGCTCACCCCCGTCCGGCCCAAGCCCCGTCGCGTACCGGCCGCCAGGCTGGCGGCTGACCAACGAGGGCGCCTTTCGGGAGGACGACGGACATGAGTGTGCGCGTGGGCATCAACGGCTTCGGCCGCATCGGACGCAACTACCTGCGCTGCGCGCTGGAGCGCGCGGCGAACGGCACCGGCACGGCCGTCGAGGTCGTCGCGGTCAACGACATCACCTCCCCCGCCGCGCTGGCCCATCTCCTGGCGTACGACTCGACGTACGGCCGCCTCGGCCGGCCCGTCGAGCACGACGAGGACTCGATCACCGTGGCCGGGCACCGTGTCGCCGTCACCGCCGAGCGCGACCCGGCGGCGCTGGGCTGGGGCGACCTCGCAGTGGACGTGGTCATCGAGTCGACCGGCCGCTTCCGCACCAGGGAGCAGGCCGGCCGGCATCTGACGGCCGGGGCGCGCAAGGTGCTGCTGTCGGTGCCGGGCAAGGACGTCGACGCCACGGTGGTGGTGGGCGTCAACGAGGGGACCTACGACCCGGAGCGGCACGACGTCGTCTCCAACGCGTCCTGCACCACCAACTGCGTCGCCCCCATGGTGAAGGTCCTGGACGAGCACTTCGGGATCGTCAAGGGCCTGATGACCACCATCCACGGCTACACCAACGACCAGGTCGTCCTCGACGGCCCGCACAAGGACCTCCGCCGTGGCCGCAGCGCCGCAGTCAACATCATCCCCACCTCGACCGGCGCGGCCCGCGCGGTCGGCCTCGTACTGCCGGAGCTGTCCGGCACCCTCGACGGCATCGCCGTACGCGTCCCCGTCGAGGACGGTTCCCTCACCGACCTGAGCCTGGTCCTCGACCGGCCGGTGACCGCGGAGGAGGTCAACGCCGCCTTCCGGGAAGCCGCCGACGGACCGCTGAAGGGCGTTCTGCGGGTGTCCGAGGCACCGATCGTGTCCCGCGACATCGTGGGCGACCCGGCCTCGTGCGTCCTGGACGCCCCGCTGACGCAGGCGCACGGCGACCTGGTCAAGGTCTTCGGCTGGTACGACAACGAATGGGGCTACACCAACCGCCTCCTCGACCTCACCGAGTACGTCGCCGACCGGCTGCCCCCGCGACGGAGCTAGCCAGCCGAGTGCAGCGCCCGTGACCCCGTCGACAGGAGCAGCCGGCCGGCCACCATCAGCGTCGACATCGAGCAGGGTGAAGTGTGCACAGCCACGCGTCGACGGCGGCCGCGAGGTCGTCCTGGCCGTCGAAGACGTGCCCGTCCATGCCGATGGCCCGCGCCGCGCGGACCTTCTCCTCACGGTCGTCGACGAAGAGGAAGTGGGCGGGTGCGGACCGCAGGGTCGGGCCTGGCCGCACCGATCTTCCCGGAGAACGCCACGGGGTCGAGGTCGTGCAGGTACGTGGGTGACCATGCGGTCGTCGACGCGGGACCAGCTGTCGATGTCGGTGAGCCGCAGCTCCTCGAGCGTGTCGGCGCCGGCGGGGCGGCGCGCGCAGTACGTCGGTCCAGTACGCGGACGCGGTGTGCCGGCCGGCGTCGTAGGCCCTGGACTCCCAGCTCTGTCCCCGGGGGCCAAGGTATAGCTACGAGTGATGCTCAGGCCGCGGATCGCCTGAGCTGGCCCGCGGCCCCTTCCAGGTCGAGGGCAGCGCGCGAATCCAGGCAGTCGTCCCGGTCCAGGCTGCCCTGCTGTACGCGCGCGAGGCGACGGAGGAGGTGGTGGGCGCAGGGTGGCGGGCTGACCGCCGAGAGGCGACGGCTTCGTGAGCGGATCCGGTACGAGGCAGGTGAGCGGTTCGGCCGTGGTGAGAGGACTGCGGTGATCGCTCTCGGGCCGGTGGCCGAGGACTGCCGTACTGTCGGAACCGCCGCTGGCCGCCCCTCCGACCACCTCCGGCTCGCCGCAACAGTCACTTCCACCGGGTCACAAGCAGTCGGTAGGGGGTGAGGCTGGGGGCTACTACTTGGTGCCGACCGTGCGCAGTGTGGCGAGCACCAGTGCCCGGGTGACGGTGACGATGTCGCTCACGCGGACCTGTTCCTGCGGACCGTGTGCGAGGCGTACGTCGCCGGGGCCGTACTGCAGCGTGGGGATGCCCGCCCCGGAGTACAGTCGCAGGTCGCTGCCGTAGGGGGCGCCTCGCTCGGAAGGTCGCGGGCCGCCGGTGACGTCGGCGTGCGCGTCGGCGACCTGGGCCGCGAGCGGATGCCCGGCCGGCAGCCGTCCGCTGGCGAACTGCCCGCCGGGCCACGTCACCGTGGCGGGGTGGGAGCGCAGCCAGGGGTCGGCCGCGCAGACTTCGGCCACGCACGCCTCCAGTTCGGTGCGTGCCTGGGCCGGATCCTCGCCCAGCCGGACGCCCAGTCTTCCCTCGGCCACCAGGAGGTCGGGCACGCTGCTGGCCCAGTCGCCGGAATGAACGGTACCGACGGACAGCGGGTAGGGGATGGGGTATTCGGACATGAGCGGGTCGGCGCCGACGTTGCGGCGGGCTTCCAGATGGGCGAGCGCGCGGTGGATGGGCAGGTATGCGTCAATGGCGCTCACTCCCACGTATCTGGTGCTGCCGTGGGTGGCCCGGCCGGGTACTTGGATGCGAAAGGTCAGGGCGCCGGCGTTCGCAGTCATGACCGCGCCGCTGGTCGGTTCGGTGATGATGCAGGCGTCGCCGGTGTGGCCGCGTTGGAGGGTGCCGAACGCCCCGAGTCCCCCGTCCTCTTCGCTGACTACGAAATGCGCGGACACCCGGCCGCGCAACCTTGCGCCCGCCTCCCGTATCGCGGCCAGGGCGGCGAGTATCGCCACCACACCCGCCCTCATGTCGCACGCTCCTCGTGCGTGCACCACGTCCCCGGTAACCCGAGGGCGGAAGGGGTCACCCTCCCAACGCGCCAGGTCTCCGGAAGGGACGACGTCGACGTGCCCCTGGAGGATCAGGGTCGGCCCGTCGTCCTGGGGCACCGTGCCGCCCACCAGGCCCCACGCCTCGGTGCGGGGGGCCTCGCTGCCGGGAAAACGAGGTGGGGGCGGCTTCCTCGTCGTCGTCCACGGCCGCGGCGTCGCAGACGACGATCTCCGGAGCATTCGCGGAGGCGGCGGGGCCCAGGTGGCGTCGTGATGCGGTGATGTAGCCGGGTGCGGCGGGATCGGCCAGGAGGAGACCGTCGGCGACCTCGCCCGCGAGCCTGCGACTTGGGCCGCGGACGAAAGCACGGAGGGGGAGTACGTACTACCGGTCGGTCGTCAGGGCCACGCGCGGCGCGGATCGCGACGGGGCCCCGCGCTCCGCGCCCTTGATCACGAAAGTCGGTTGAGGCGGCGCCGGATGTCGGCGAGGGTCTGTGCCCATGGAGTTCCTCTGCTACCACCGCGACCGGCCCGGCTCCCTCCCCTTGCGTGAGGAGCTGGTGGAGGCGCACTGGGCCTACATGGACCAGTACACGGACGAGCTGATCGCCCGCGGCCCGACCTTCGCCGAGGACGGTGAAACGCCCAGCGGCAGCGTCCACATCGTCGACCTGCCCGATGCCGCCGCCGCCCGCGCGTTCGCCTTCGACGAACCCAACTACCAGGCGGGCGCCTACCGGGACGTCCTGCTGCGCCGGTGGCGCAACCTGCTGGGGCGCACGATGTGGGACTTCCCCGGCGGCCGGACCGGCGGCAACCGGTATCTGGTGCTCGGCCTCGGCTCGGGCCGGCCCGCCGACCTCACCGTGCCGCCCGACCGCGACGAACTGATCGCGTACGGACCGCTGCTGTCCGACGACGGCGCGACCTGGCTGGGTACGGCCGTACTGCTCAGGGCCCCGGACCCGGACACCGCACGCGCCGTCCTGACCGCGGACAGGTACGCCGGCATCGAGGTCCACGACTGGGAGTTCGGCGGACGCCGCTGAACCGAGGGCCCGCCACAGCGGCGGCACAGCGGCGGCGCAAGGCGGTCACCGGGCAGACCTACGTCGCTCGGTCACAGGGCCGCCCTCGCCGCCTGGACGAGGCCTACGAGGAGCAGACCGCCGCCGATGACCATCAGGACGACACCGACCTTGGCCGGGGTGACGACGGGGATCTCGACTCCCTCGGTGAACAGCTTCAGGGCCAGGCCGATGAGTAGGGCGGCGGATCCTTCGGCAAGGTTCTTGGAGGCAGGACTCACTGCTGGACTCTTCTCTCTCAGCGGCACACCACGCTCACGTGCGTCCGACCCGGGGATCGACTTCATCGTAGGAGCGGCGACGGAGGGGGCTCGTCAGCCCTCCGGACGATCGTGCGCTGCATCGTTCGACGGACGGCGCGGGAAGGACGGGGACGCGGGGGCCGCCGGTCGCCCCCGCAGGGACGATGGGCCGGACTGTCGAGGGCGTGGCATAGCCTCGGCGCCCATGGCTGACATCTTTGAGCTGACGCTCGGCGTGGACCTGAGCGGTGAGCTGTCGGAGGAGGAACTCGCCGAGCTCCGCTGGCACCTGGGGCTGGGCCCCGAGCCGGAGGTCCTCCGCATCGTGACCGGGTTCCCCTGCGTGGTGGAGGACGAGCACGGACGGCCGGTGATCGAGGACCACCCCGAGCCGCTTCTCGCCCAGCGCGGCGAGGCGTTCAAGGTGGGCGGCGCGCTCACCTCGGCCCTGTCGCGGACACAGGACACCGGGTCGAGCACGTGGACCCTGACCAGCCGCCAGGAGATCCACCCCGATGATTTCGAGCGCACGGGCCGGCTCCTCGGATGGCTGGCGACCAGGGCCCGCGACACCCGTCGGCACCCGGACGGCCGCGTCGGCCTGGGCGGGATCCGGTTCCACGAGGAGTGCCGCCCCGAGCCGTTGGCGGTACGGGACGGCACGGTGCTCTGGCCGTCCTGAACCCTCGGCCGGGAGGGCGGCGCAGCCGGGCGGGGCCCGTCAGGCGACGGGCAGCAGGCGGACACAGCAGTGGCCCGCGGACGGCAACAGGCGTGCCTCCAGCCCCTCCTCGCCCAGCCTCCTCAGCACTCCGCGCAGCAGGTGCAGGTTCATCCCGCACACCGTCTCCGTGTGCTCGCGGGCCAGCACGTGGAAGGGGCAGTTGCCGAGGACGATCGCCTCCCCGTCGACACGCGGCTCGAAGCCGAGGCGTTCCAGCAGGTCCGTCACGCCGGCGGCCTCCTGCTCACCGAGCTGCTCGCCGAGCTCCGTGGCCTTGCGGTGCAGCGCCGCGCGGACCGGTTCACCGCTGGCGTCGGACTCCTCCACCGCCTGCGCGAGCAGCCGCCCGGCCAGCTCGTAGCGCCGCTCGGGCAGGGTGACGCTGACCTGTCTCCCGGAGCGCCGGTACAGCTTCGCGGGCCGGCCGGCGCCCGGGCCGGTCCGTCCACTGCGCCGCTCGTACACCACCTCGAGCAGCCCCTCGTCGGCCAGTCGGTCGAGGTGGAAGGCCGCCGTCTGCCGTGCCAGCCCGAGGGCCTGGGCCGCGTCGTCCCGGCCGACCGGGGCCGACTGCCGCGCCACGTGGTCGTACAGCCGTCGGCGTGTCGGCTCGTCCAGGGCCGCGACGGCGGAGACGTCACCGCCGGGTACTTCCTTCGCGTGGTCCACGCACACCAGTGTAAAACCAACAGTCATTGACTAAAGACCTGAGCGGGGCTTCTATTGATAGTGAACGTTGTCGATAGAAGGAGGGCGTCATGCCGTCCACCCACACCCTCAGCACCACGCCGCTCACGTCGCGGCGCGGCCTGGCCGCCGACCCCGCCCGCCAGGCGTTCTGGATCCTGCGGACAGGGTTCGCCGTGGCGCCGATCCTGTTCGGCCTGGACAAGTTCGCCAACCTGCTCACGGACTGGCCGGCCTACCTTGCCCCGTGGATCGACGACCTGGTCCCCGGCAGTGCCCAGGCCGCCATGTACGCCGTCGGTGTCATCGAGGTCGTCGCCGGTCTCACCGTCGTCCTGGCCCCACGCCTCGGCGGCTGGCTGGTCGCCGGCTGGCTCGCCGGCATCATCGTCAACCTGCTGAGCATTCCCGGCCACTACGACATCGCCCTGCGGGACTTCGGTCTGCTGCTCGGTGCCGTGGCCCTGGCCCGGCTCGCCGAGCGCTACCGCACCCCGCGGAAACCGGACTGAGGACGCGCCCCGCCGTGGGCGACCGGACCGCTCAGCGCACCCCGCCGGCCTCCGCCTCCGCCGCCGGCACCGGGCGGCGCAGGAGGTGGAGGCCCGCCGCCGACACCAGCAGGGCCACGCAGGCGATGAAGACCAGGCCGGCGCTCTCCAGGCCGATCGGTTGCGTCAGCAGCCCCATCCCGATGACCGGAAGGGAGATGCCCGTGTAGGCCACCACGAAGAGCGCGGAGATCACGGCCGCGCGACGCTCCGCCTCGGCGGCGCGGGCCACGGCGGACAACGCCCCGCGAAACGCCAGCCCCTGCCCGGCGCCGCCGACGAGTGCGCTCAGGACCACCAGCGGCAGCGACTCCCACCACAGGGCGCCCGCCAGCAGTGCCAGCCCGGCGAGGAGCGCCGCACAGCCCAGCGGCAGCGACCGGCCCACACCGACCCGGCCGACGACCGACTGCCCGGCGGTGGACGCGAAGAAGGCCAGCGCGACGACCAGACCGCTCACCGCGTGGTCGTGCACGTCCAGGGACTGGGCGAGAAAGGCCGGGCTGACCGACGTGAACACCCCGAACAGCGCGAACCCCACGAAGGAGGCGGTCGCCGCCGGTCCGAACGCCGCCCGCACGCCCGGGTCAGGCCGGGCCGTTGCGGCCGTACCGTGCTCAGCGGCCGCCGCTCCCGCACGGTTTCCGGAAGGCGCAGCAGGACGACCGTCGAGCAGGCCACCAGCGAGAGGTGAACGGCGAACGGCAGATACAGCGGCCAGTCGGCGCACTCGGCGAGCACACCGGCGAGCAGCGGACCGCAGCCGAGGCCGCCCATGTTCGCGGCGGTCGCCACGAACGTGGCCCGAGAGGCGCCGCCGGGCGGTGCCAGCTCCATGACGTACGCCGTGGCGGCCCCGGTGAACAGGCCGGCCGACACCCCCGACAGCAGCCGCCCCGCGTACAGCCAGCCCATCGCGACGGCGTACAGGAAGCACATGGCGCTCGCGGCCGCGAACCCCAGCCCCCACAGCAGCACCGGACGCCTGCCCACGGCGTCCGAGGCGTTCCCCGCCAGGAGCAGCACCCCGATGACACCGACGGCGTAGACGGCGTAGACGACGGTGACCGTCAGCTCGGAGAAGCCGAACTTCTCCTGGTAGAGGCCGTAGAGGGGAGTGGGCAGCGTCGTGCCGGCCATGCATACGGCGAACACCGCCCCGCCGCGCAGACACCGCCCCCAGCCTCGAAGATCACCGCCCATACCGCCGACCGTAACCGCACCCGCAGGCCCACGCGCCCCGACACGGCCCGTACCTCCGGCGCCGAGCAGTTCGGCGATCAGCAACAGACGTTGTGGCAGATGGCCGGATCACCCGGCAGGTGATCGACGGGGTTCTACGCCGGGTATCCGGGGGCAGCCGCCCGCGCGCCGCGCCGCCGCGTCAGCGGTCGGTCCCGTCGCGCCGGCAGTGCAGGAAGAGGTGGGGCTCGGGGCCGGCGTCGGAATGGTCCGGGGTGAAGACGGCGGTGTGGCGGGACAGCACCGTCAGGCCCGCCGCCTCCACCGCGGCGACGACGTCCTCCTCGGCGAAGCTGGTCGCACGGACCGGCCGGCCCATGAAGACCACCTCGACGTCCTCCACGTCCGCCGGCACCGTGGCCAGCACCAGATGCCCCCCGGGTCGCAGGGCGAGCGCCAGCCGCCGCAGCACGGCCGACTGCTCGGTCCGGGGCATCTGCAGCAGCGAGAAGAACACGCACACACCGTCGAAGGAGGCCGCCTCCAGCGGGAGCTCCCGGATGTCGGCGCGGCGGAAATCCGCCTCGGGGACCCGACGTTCGGCGAGTTCGACCATGACGGGCGAGATGTCGACGCCCAGCACCGAGTGGCCCGCCTCGACGAGCGCGGCCGCGGTGGGCCGCCCCGTGCCACTGCCCACGTCCAGCGTCCGCGCGCCCTCAGGCAGCCGCTCGATCAGCCAGTCCAGCGCTGCCAGATGCGCGGGGGCATGGGCGAACGCCCGCTCGTAGTCGGCGCCCAGAGCGTCGAACAGCACGGCGGCGGGCTGCTGTTGGTGATCCTGCGTCACAGCGGTGTCCCTTCGTTCGCCGACCCGCATCGTCGCACTGGCGGGACGTGCGCCACAACGGCCGCCCGGTGCGCGTCCCGACGCGTCCGGCGGGGGAGAATGAGGGCCGTACCCAACGGTCGATCTTGCGGAGGAGCGGGAAATGCAGGACGCGCGAGCGGGGCAGGTCGCCGGGCCCGAGGACCTCGTCGATGTGGCCCGCCTGGTCACGGCGTACTACGCGCTGCACCCCGACCCGGCGGAGCCCGCGCAGCGGGTGGCGTTCGGCACCTCGGGACACCGCGGCTCGTCCCTCCTGGCGGCGTTCAACGAGGACCACATCGCGGCCACCAGCCAGGCCATCTGCGAGTACCGCGCCGCCCAGGGGACCGACGGGCCCCTCTTCCTCGGCGCCGACACCCACGCCCTGTCCGAGCCCGCGCGGATCACCGCACTCGAGGTGTTCGCCGCCAACGACGTGACCGTCCTCATCGACCAGGCCGACGGCTACACGCCCACCCCGGCGGTCTCGCACGCCATCCTCACCCACAACCGCGGCCGGACCTCCGCCCTCGCCGACGGCGTGGTGGTCACCCCCTCGCACAACCCGCCCGCCGACGGCGGCTTCAAGTACAACCCGCCGAGCGGCGGCCCCGCCGGTTCCGAGGCGACCGCCTGGATCCAGGACCGCGCCAACGAGATCATCACCGGCGGCCTGAAGGACGTACGGCGCATCCCGTACACCCGCGCCCTGGCCGCCCCCGGCACCGGCCGCCACGACTTCCTCGGCACCTATGTGGCCGACCTGCCGAACGTGCTGGACCTGGAGGCGATCCGCTCCGCCGGGGTACGCATCGGCGCCGATCCGCTGGGCGGTGCCTCCGTCGCCTACTGGGGCCGCATCGCCGAACAGCACGGGCTCGACCTGACGGTGGTGAACCCCCTCACCGACCCCACCTGGCGCTTCATGACGCTGGACTGGGACGGCAAGATCCGCATGGACTGCTCCTCGCCGTACGCCATGGCCTCGCTCATCGAGCGGCGCGACCGGTTCGACATCGCCACCGGCAACGACGCCGACGCCGACCGGCACGGCATCGTCACGCCGGACGGGGGCCTGATGAACCCCAACCACTATCTGGCCGTGGCGA
Organism: Streptomyces sp. NPDC030814; assembly: GCF_055572155.1. Classification (NCBI taxonomy): domain Bacteria; kingdom Bacillati; phylum Actinomycetota; class Actinomycetes; order Kitasatosporales; family Streptomycetaceae; genus Streptomyces; species Streptomyces sp. NPDC030814. The sequence continues at coordinate 334,222 of NZ_JBVIDX010000005.1, read as the reverse complement.
TCTCGTACCTCTTCTCGCACCGGCAGCAGTGGCCCGCCGGAGCCGGAATCGGCAAGACCCTCGTGTCGTCCGGCATGATCGACCGGGTCGCCGCGGACGCCGGCCGGGAACTGGTCGAAGTCCCGGTCGGTTTCAAGTGGTTCGTGGACGGCCTGTCCGACGGCACGCTCGGCTTCGGCGGCGAGGAGTCGGCCGGCGCGTCGTTCCTGCGCCGCGACGGCTCGGTGTGGACCACCGACAAGGACGGCATCATCCTGGCCCTCCTCGCCTCCGAGATCACGGCCGTCACGGGCAGGAGCCCGTCGCAGCACTACGCCGGGCTCACCGAACGCTTCGGCGCCCCCGCCTACGCGCGCGTCGACGCCCCGGCCTCCCGCGAGGAGAAGGCGCTGCTCGCCAAGCTGTCCCCGCGCCAGGTCACCGCCGACACCCTCGCCGGCGAACCGGTCACCACGGTGCTCACCGAGGCCCCCGGCAACGGCGCCGCCCTCGGCGGGATCAAGGTCGCCACCGCCAACGCCTGGTTCGCGGCCCGCCCGTCCGGCACCGAGGACGTCTACAAGATCTACGCCGAGTCCTTCCTCGGCCCGGACCATCTGCGCCGGATCCAGGAGGAGGCCAGGTCCGTGGTGCTCGCGGCCCTGAACGCCTGACAGGAGGGAGGAGCCTTGCCGGGCCCACACCGGTGACGGCGGACTCGGCCCGCGCACACCACGCCCGTGGCGCCCGCCGGGGTGCGCGGCGAGGACCGCCTCTGCCGTTTGCCGTCGGCGTGGGCGGGGACCCGCAGGCCATGAGCCCGACACCACGCCGCCGGACGGCGCCGAACCGGGTCCTGTGGCTGCTGGACCGCCTGGAGCGGGAGCCGCGGGCCGACGCCGTGATCGATGTGCTCCGCAGGCGGGTGCGAAACCTGCCGCTGGGGCGCGGCCGGGACCTGCTGCACGGCCGATGGCTGGGGCATCCGGTCCATCCGCTGATGGTCCAGGTGCCGATCGGCAGCTGGCTCTCCGCCGCCGTCCTCGATCTGCGCCCCGGCCGCTCCCGCGAGGCGGGCCTCCTCGTCGGCGTCGGCCTGGCCACGGCCGCTCCGGCGGCCCTGGCCGGCGCCGTCGACTGGGCGGAACTGCACCGTCAGCAGCAGCGCGTCGGACTCGTGCACGCCCTGGCCAACACAGCGGCGGTCGGCTTGTACGCGGTCTCGCTCGCGTGCCGGATCAAGGGCCGCACGCTCGCCGGCCGGGCCTACGGCTTCCTGGGGCTGACGGCGGCCGGCACCGGCGGGATGCTCGGCGGTCACCTCGCGTACCGGCAGGCATCCGGCGCCAACCACGCCGAAGCGGTCCCGCACGTCGTGTCGCAGGGCTGGCGCAGGATCGGCACCGTGGACGAGTTCCCCGTCGGCCGGGCCGTACGGCGCGCCGTGGACGATGTGCCGGTCCTGGTCGTCCGCGAGAGCGGCGGGACGCTCCACGCGCTGGCCGAGCGGTGCAGCCATCTCGCGGGACCGCTGTCCGAGGGCACCGTCGCCGACGGCTGCGTCCAGTGCCCCTGGCACGGCAGCGTCTTCCGACTCTCGGACGGCTGGAACGTACGCGGCCCCGCCACCGCGCCCCAGCCCGCCTTCGACACCCGGATCATCGACGGCCATGTCGAGATACGGCTGCGTCAGCAGGACGGTGCGGAGCCGGGAGCGAACGGCCGGGCGGCGGACCGGCGGCACAGCGGTGCCTGGGCCACGGGCCGTCGGTCCAGTGGGCACGGCGGCTGAGCACCAGTCCGCCGCGGGCCTGCTCACCTCACGGGTGAACTGCTGATCTGCCGCTTCTCACCGCGCGACCGGTCGTCACCGGTGTGTGCGCCGCCCTGCCATTCACAGCACAGGACCGTGGCGTCGTCGGCCAGGAAACCGTCGTGGTAGTCGAGGACCGCGTGGACGAGCCGCCGCAGCGTCTCGGGCAGCGGGACGCCGTCGGCATGGTGGCGGACGACGAAGTCGACGAAGCGGTCGCGGCCGAACTCCTGCCCGGTGGCGTCGCGCGCCTCGGTGATGCCGTCGGTGTAGAACAGCAGCCGGTCGCCCGGTTCCAGCTGTTCCCGGCAGATGGTGGTGCCGAGGCCGAGTTCGGTCCCCAGAGGGTGCGTGGGCGGACAGGCCAGCGTGGTGACCCAGCGGCCGCCCCGGATCAGCACCGGGAGGGGATGCCCGTAGTTCACCCAGCTCAGGTATCCGGTCGTCAGGTCGAGGTCGGCGAGGATGCCGGTGGCGTAGCGGCTGTGATGGAACTGTTCGAGAAGAGCCGCCTCGACGGAGGTGCCCGCTTCTACGAGTCCGGCACCCCGGCGGCGGTTGCTGCGGCAGGTGGCGATCGCCAGGTTCGCGGTCAGCCCCGCGGCGGTGTCGTGGCCCATGGCGTCGAAGATGGCCAGGTGGGCGACGTCCGCGGCCAGCGCGTAGTCGAAGGCGTCACCGGCCGTGTCGTACGCCGGCTCCATCGCGGCCGCGATGGTCACCCTGCCGTCGGAGAACGTCTGCGGCGGCATCAGGGTCCACTGCATCTCGGCCGAGGGACTCATGCGCCGGGTGCGGGTGAGGCGGGCGTAGGAGTCGCTGTAGCTGCGCTTGGACACCAGCATCAGGCCCAGGAGGGACGCGAGATCCTGCATCGCCTCCCGGTCCGGGTCGGCGACGGTGACGTCCACGCGCAGGACCCCGAGGCGTTCGGTGCCGTCCACCACCGGGATCCAGTGCCGTCCCCGGCCGTCGGTCACCGCACCGCCCAGCCCCTTCTGGAAGGCCCGGCCCGCCAGAGTGGCGTCGACGCGCAGCTCCTCGCCGCCGTCCCCGGCGTCGGCGCCCAGGCCGGTCAGTTCCCGCAGCACGTCCTGCTGCAGGTCCGCCAGGAAGATGCTGGTCCGTCCCAGACCCGCGCGCTCCGCGTGGCTGGCGACCAGACGGGACATCTCCTCGAAAGTCGCCAGATGACTGGCGCGGGTGAGCGCGACCAGCATCCGCGCAGGGTCCTCGTACGCCGTCACACCAAGCCCCATCGAAAGGGGACTGCCCGGTCCGCCCGTCGACCTCGTTCGAAGAAATGGTCAGGAACGGCTACGGCTGACGAAGACGAGAAGCCCAGATGGCTGTTACGGCCAGCCTACGGCAGCGGCCGGCCCGGGGGCGGAGGGCGGAGCCCCGGGCCCGGGAGACTTGCCCGCCCGGCCCCATGCGTCAGATTCCGGCTCCGCGCCCTCCGGGGAAGCACACCGGTTTCAGGCCGACCCGGCGACGTCGAGCGCCGATGTCCCCTTGGCCATGCCCCGGCGCAGACCGCGCCGTTCCTCCTCGCACGTACCGCCCCACACCCCCTGCGCCCCGGTGGCCTGAAGCGCCCACGACAGACATGGGCGGATCACCGGGCAGCGCCGGCAGACCGCCTTCGCCCTGGCCTGCTGATCCCGCAGGGCGGCTCCGGTGACGGCCACGGGGAAGAAGAGATCGGGATCCTCATGGGCGCATGCCGCTTCTCGCCACCAGTCCATGGCTGCCGCCTTCCCGTCCGCGCCGACGACCAGCGGATCGGCCCCGCTGACGGCGATCATCACCGCCGCCGATTCCCCGGCGCCCGCTGGATGCCTGCCAGCCGAGTGCGCTTTCCCACCGGGGGAGCCCGACCTCGTCACGAAGCAGACACACCGCGCGGCCCCATTTTCACGCCAAACGCGGCACACGCAACCGTGACGACGTGACCTTTTGGGCGGACGGGCCGGACGCGCCCGCGAGCGGTGCCCTCATCGAGGCCACCCGGAGCGGCGGCACCCGGCCCGCGACACACGACCGGCCGGTTCGAGATCCGACCGCGGCATCGGTCGTAAGCGAGTGATCCACGGGTACTCGACCGCCGTGCAGAGGTCGCGGTCGGCCGGGAAACGTGGCCGGCCGTGGCGAGGACGTATGCAAGGAGGCTCAGATGAGCACGGTCAAGGAAGCGGTCGAAGTCGAGGTCCCCGTCCACACCGCTTACAACCAGTGGACCCAGTTCGAGGAGTTCCCGCGGTTCATGGAGGGGGTCGAGGAGGTCAGGCAGCTCGACGACCGCCACAACCACTGGACGACCAAGATCGGTGGGGTGAAGCGCGAGTTCGACACCGAGATCGTCGACCAGCTCCCGGACGAGCGGATCACCTGGCGCACCACCTCGGGTGACACGAGGCAGCGGGGCACAGTCCACTTCGAGCGCGTGGACGACACGCACACCCGGGTGGAGCTCGTCATGGACATCGAGCCCAGCGGCGCCGCCGAGAAGACCGGCGACATGCTGGGCATGATCGACCGACGTGTGAAGGGCGACATGCGCCGCTTCAAGGAGTACATGGAGCAGCGCGGCAGCGAGTCCGGAGCCTGGCGGGGCCGCATCAGGCCCGGCGAGTGAACCCGCCCCCGCCCCTCGGACGCGTCCTCGTCGGCGCCGGCCACCGCCCGGTGGCCGGCGCCGACGCGCGTGAACCCCCGAGGACGACTCCCGAGGACCACCCCCGCGGACGGGCCCGCCGGCCCGCGCGGTCCCCGCACACATCGTGACCAGGGCGTAATCGCCCTGTGCGGAGGTCCGTTCGGCCCTACCCCCGGGCGATCGGACCGGGCTTCACTGCATCCCATCGGTTGCTGAGGCGGAGGGACGCACATGTCCGGCAAGAGGACGGCTCGGGAGGTCGAGCGGTGATCGTCGCGGTGGGGCACGCGGATCTGACCGCGCCCGCGCTGGAGTTGGTGCAGGCGGAACTACAGGACCGCCTGGATCGCCTGACCGAGGGCGCCGCCTGTCTGGTGCGCGCCGGGGCGGGAGTTCCCCTGGTGTTCGGGCGGGCGGTGCGCGCGGTGGGAAGGCGGCTGGTCGTCACGCTGCCAACCCAGCGTGCGGTGCCCGCCGTGCTGCCCGAGCCCGACCGGTCGGGAGCCGCGGAACTGCTGATGCTGGCCGAGGAGGTCCGGCTGCTGGGCTTCGACCCCGCGGACCGGGACGCCTGTGTGGGCGCCGACGAACGCGTCGTCGCGGCCGGCCGAAGGATCTACGCGGTCTGGGACGGCTCACCGTCCGACGGCACGGACGCCACCGCCCACCTGGTGGCATACGCCCGGTCCCGCGGCATCCCGGTCGAGGTCGTCTGGCCGGCCGGCGCCGCTCGGGAGACCAGAGGCATGGACGCTCACGCCGTATCGCTCCGCGGGACCCGGACCCGTACGGCGGTGGTGCCCCGTGAGGGCGCCCGCGCGGCGAAGGGCGGTCCGAGGTGAGCACCACGAGCATCACCCCCGGCCAGGGCGCCCGGCGAGACGGCGACGGTGCGCGGACAGGTGCCCGGCCGGCCTTCGCCTGGCTCCTGGTGATCACAGGGGCGCTCGGGCTCCTCGGCTCCTTCGCCATCACCGTCGACAAGTTCCGGCTGCTGGAGAACGCCGCGTATGTGCCCCCGTGCAGTCTGAGCCCCGTGGTGTCCTGCACCAGTGTGATGCGCAGCGAGCAGGCGGCCCTGTTCGGCTTCCCCAACCCGGTGATCGGCCTGATCGCGTTCGGCGTCGTGACCGGTATCGGGTTCGGTCTGCTGGCGGGAGCCCGCTACCGGCGCTGGTACTGGCTCGGCCTCAATTTCGGCACCCTCGGCGGCGTGGTCTTCAGCATGTGGCTGATGACGCAGGCGTTGTACGAGATCGGCGCGCTCTGCCTGTGGTGCATGCTCGTGTGGGTCGCCACCATCGCCATGTTCTGGTACACGACCGTGCACAACCTCCGTCACGGCATCATCCGGGCACCGCGCCAACTGGTCGCCGCGGCATGGGAGTTCCACTGGGTGGTGCCCGTCACCTGGTACGCCCTGATCGGCATGCTCATCGCGACGCGGTTCTGGACCTACTGGCAGGCGCTGCTCCTCTGACCGGCCGGTGACCGGCCGGTGACCGGCCGGGGCGGCAGCCGCCCCGCCTCCGTCCGTTCTGCCAGGAGGCCCTGCGGGGCCCCGACATCGCCGATCCGCGGGGCGGCCCGCCGACGAGGGCATCCACCCCGGCGCCATGGCCGGCACCCTTGACCTAGAAGGCTCATGAAGATCTTGGGTTCTGGCCCAGCGCCGACTGACGGCCTGAAGACCCGCGAGGGCGCGCTGTGGCGGGCGCTGTGACCGGAAAGGTTTGCCGGACAGCTCGCGGTGTCCGGCAAACCTTTCCGGTCACAGCACTGGAAGCAAGTGCCGCTGCCGGAGCCGTCGTCGTACGGGTGCGCCCTCCGCCAGCCACCAGGACCACTGCGGGCGGACGGCTGCGGCCGGAGCGCGGGCGGCTGGAGATCACGGTGCTGTCATCCGAACGCTCCGATCGACATCCGGCTGCCCGGCCGGGACGTGCGTCTCCAGCCGGGGGGGAGCGGACGCCCCGACCTCCCCGACCGGCCCGCCTGACAGGGCGTCCGGACGACACTCCCTCAGCGGTGCTCGCCCCACTCCCGGTAAGCGGCCACGGCCGTCGGCAGCGTGGGGAAGATCCGCTCGGCGCCGACGGACTCCGCGAGGCCGTACGCCCTGAGGTCGTCCATCAGGTCCTGCTTGACTCGGGCGAGCGCGAAGACGACGCCCCGCCCCGTCAGTTCACGGCGGAGCTCGTCCACGGCGTCCAGGGCGGTGATGTCGACCTCGACGTTCGCCTCGGTGTTGAGGACGAACCAGCGCACCGGGTCCTCCTGCTCGTCCACCGCGGCCAGGGCACGGCGGCGGAAGTCCTCCGCGTTGGCGAAGAAGAGCGGGGAGTCGTAGCGGTACACCAGCAGGCCGGGAATCGTCCGCGCCTCGGGATAGTCGTCGACGTCGTGCATGCCCGCCACGCCGGGCACCAGCCCCTCGACGGCGTCGTGCGGACGCGCCACCCGGCTCAGCAGCTCCGCGATCGACAGGCCGACGGCGACCAGCACCCCGTACAGGATGTCGAGGACGAGGACCCCGGCGAGGCAGCCGAGGGCCAGCAGCAGCTCCCGTCGGCGGAACGACGCCAGCCTGCGGAAACCCGCCAGGTCGATCATGCGGACGGCCGCGTACACGACCAGCACCCCCAGGACGGCCCTCGGCGTGCGGGACAGCAGCGGACCGAGGAAGAGCAGCACCGCCAGGACGGCCGCCCCGGCGACCAGCGAGTACGCCTGACTGCGGGCGCCCGCGGACGACGCGAGCGCGGTACGGCTGGCGCTGCTGCTCACCGGGAAGCCGCTCAGCACACCCGCCCCGAGGTTGGCGGCACCGAGGGCGAGGAACTCCTGGTCGGCGTCGAGGGCCTCCTCGCCGCTGCGGTCGGCGAAGGCCCGTGCGGTGAGGATGAAGTCGGTGTAGCCGACGAGGAGCACGCCCAGCGCGGGCAGCACCAGACGGGGCAACTCGCTCAGGTCCGGAGTGGACAGCCCGGGCAGGCCGATCGGTACGTCACCGATCACCTCGATGCCGTACCGGTCGTCCAGCCCGAAGGCGGTGACGGCCGCCGTGCCCAGGACCAGCACCAGCAGGGGGCCTGGAACGGCCCGGACGTACCGGGTGGCGGTGAAGAGGAAGGCCAGCGCGACGGCGGAGAACACGACGGTGGCCGTGTGCGCGTCCGGCAGGTTCCGGACGAAGGACCACAGCTGCGAGAAGAACGCGGACCCCGTGGTGTCGACCCCGGTGAGCTTGGGCAGCTGGTCCACCGTCATGATCAGCGCCACGCCCGCCAGATAACCGATCAGCACCGGCCGGGACAGCAGGTCCGCGACGAAACCGAGCCGGGCCACACGCGCCACCACGCACAACGCCCCCACCGTGATCGCGAGCGTCGCCGCCAGCGTCGCGTACCGGTCCGGGTCCCCGGCGGCGAGGGGCGCGACCACCGTCGCCGTCATCAGCGCCGTCGTCGACTCAGGGCCCACCGACAGCAGCCGGGACGAGCCGAACAGGGCGTACGCGGCCAGGGCCGGCAGGATCGCCCACAGCCCGGCGACCGGCGGCAGCCCCGCCACGCCCGCGTACGCCATCACCTGGGGCACGAGGTAGGCGGCGACCGTCACCCCGGCCAGGACATCGCCCTTCAGCCACGAGCGCCGGTAGCCGAGGAGCGTGCCGAGCCCGGGCGTCAGCCGGCGCCACCCGGGAACGTGCCGTCTGCCCGAGCCCTGGACCATGGGCCTCCCCTCATCGCGTGGAGATCAGCATCCACCGCGGGGACACGCCCGCGCGAGTCACTCGGCCGGGCTTCCCGCCGAACCGCACGCTTCAGGGACGTTCGGCCCCTGCCGGGGACTTGCGGCCCCTGCACCACCGGCCCTCGTGGCACGACGCTGGGAGCACACCCCCGTTCAGGAGGCAGAACCATGGTGAACACCGTTGTCGCAGGGCTCGACGGCTCGGCCGAGAGCCGGGCCGCCGCCGAGTGGGCGGCCCGCGAGGCGAAGCTGCGCGGTCTGCCGCTGGCACTCGTCCACGTCTGGGAGCCGGTGCCCGACCCCATCGCCCAGGCGCCGCTGCTCGCCGCCGAGACGCTCCAGCACTGGAGCGAGCGGATACCGCGCGAGGCGGCCGAGGGGCTGCGGCTGCGGCATCCCGGGGTGGACGTCACCGTGGAACAGATCAGCGGCCGGCCCGGCGAGGTCCTGACACGCGCGGCGAAGGACGCCGCGCTGCTGGTGCTCGGTTCCCGTGGGCTGAGCGGCATCGGCGGCTTCCTGGTGGGCTCCGTCGGCCAGATGGTCGTCGCGCACGCCGAGCGGCCGGTCGTCCTCGTCCGCGCCGGGGAGCAGGCCGCCGACGAGCACCAGGCCGATCCCGTCGGCATCCCGTCGGCCGCCACTTCCTTCCGGCCCGTCGTCCTCGGCCTCGACACCGAGAACCCCCACGACGCCGTGATCGAGTTCGCCTTCGACGCGGCGGCCCGGCGGGGCACCGCCCTGCGGGTCGTCAACGGCTGGAACCCGCCCCCGTACTACGCCTACGCCGTCCCCGCCGACCCGGAACTCGGTCCCGAGCTGCGGAAGAACCAGGTCACCGCCCTGACCGAGACCCTCAGGCCCTGGCAGGGGAAGTTCCCCGACGTGGACGTCACCGAGGTCTGCCGCTGGGGCAGCCCCGCCCACCACATCGTCGACGCCTCCCGCGAGGCCTCCCTGGTGGTGGTCGGCCGCCGGATCCGCCGCAGCGCCGTCGGTGCGCACATCGGCCCGGTCACCCACGCCGTCCTGCACCACGCCACCGCCCCCGTGGCCGTGATCGCCCACCCCTGACGGGGCACCCGCGCTCCGCACATCCCGAGGAGGACCACCCATGGAACTTCCCCTGGTCGTCGGCGTCGACGGCTCCGAACCGAGCCTTCGGGCCGTCGACTGGGCGGCGGACGAGGCCGCCCTGCACGGCGTGCCGCTGCGGCTGGTGCACGCGTCGCTGTGGCAGCGCTACGAAGGCGCCGCGCTCGCCGAGGACCTCGGCAGGACGTCCGAGCAGACGCTCGCCGAGGGCATCGTCGACGCCGCCGCGCGACGGGCGCACGAGCGCCGTCCGGAGCTCAAGGTGTCCACCGAGATCGTTCCCGAGGAGCCGGAGTACGCGCTGGTCCGTGAGGGACGAGAGGCCACGGCACTGGTGGTCGGTGCCCGGGGGCGCGGCGGCATCGCCGAGTTCCTGCTCGGTTCCGTCAGCCTGGGCGTGGCCGCGTACGCCACCTGCCCCGTGGTCGTGCTGCGCGGCGGCCACGACGGGCAGTCGCTGCCGGTGACGCACGGGCGGATCCTGCTGGGCGTCGGTGAGGTGGCCCACGGCTCCGAGGCCGTCCGTTTCGCCTTCGAGGAGGCTGAGCGGCGGGGCGCCGTACTGGAGGCCGTACGGGCCTGGCGGTGCCCCGCGCACGAGACCACCGACCACCCCCTGCTCGCGGGTGAACCCGCCCGCTTGCACGAACAGGACGCCGCCGAGACCCTGGAGGCCGTGCTCAACGACGTGGCCGACCAGCACCCGGCCGTGCGGGTGCACCGGCGCACCGCCGAGGGCCCCGCCCGCAAGGTGCTGCTCGACGCCTCCGCCGAGGCCGACCTGCTGGTCGTCGGTGCCCGGCGCCACAAGGAGCACCGCTTCGGGCTCCAGCTCGGCCGCGTCGCCCACACCGCGCTGCACCACTCCGCCTGCCCGGTCGCCGTCGTACCGCACCGCGCGCACGAGACCTGACACCGGGCAACACACCACGGCTTCCGAAAGGAGGCGGACCACATGTCCACCAGCGTGCTGGTCGCCTATGGGACGACCAACGGATCGACCGCGCGGATCGCCGAGACCGTCGCCGGGACCCTGAACGAGGCGGGACTCACCGCCGAGGCACTTCCGGCCAGGTCCGTGGCGAGCCTGGCACCGTACGACGCCGTGATCGTCGGCGGCGCGCTCTACGCGGGGCGCTGGCACAAGGACGCCCGGCGCTTCCTGCGCCGGCACCGTACCGCACTCGCCGAACGCCCCCTGTGGCTGTTCAGCAGCGGCCCCCTCGACCCCTCCGCCTCGGAGCGGGACATCCCGCCCGTACCCGGCGTGCGGAAGGCCATGGTCCGGCTCGACGCCAGGGGACACGTCACCTTCGGCGGCTGTCTGGAGGAAGGGGCGAAGGGATGGGTCGCCGGGATGATCCTGCGGTCCGGGAAGGGCGGCGACTTCCGTGACTTCACCGCCATCAGGGAGTGGGCCGCCGGCCTGGCGGCGGAACTCGCGGGTGTCACCCCGGGCGGCAGCCGCGCCGCCCCGTGACGAGCACCGGTCCCGCCGGCCCGAGCGGGCGGGCGGAAGACCGACCGGCCACTCCTCGCGGCTGCTCGCCGGTGGGCGCGCACCCGTGTGCCCCAAAGCCGCGAGGGTGCCGAGCGAGTCCTCCTGACAGGGGAGACAGGAGGACTCGCGCCACGGCCGCCGCCCTCACCGGCGCACAGGGGCGGCGGCCGTCCGGACGCCCGGGAGGCGCCGGGCCCGTCCCGACGACGGTTCGACCTACGGTGGGAGGAGTGATCACTCGCCTCAAGGGAGGAAAACACGTGGAGATCGTCGCGTACGGCGTCCAGTCGGACGAGGAACCCCTGCTGCGGGCGGCCTTCGACCGGGTGTTCGCCGACCGGCACCGGCTGCGCTGTCTGTCGCTGTTCCTCGACGAGGACACCGCTCCGACCGCCGACAGCCACGAAGTCGTCCTCTGCGGCGTCAACGACACCCTGGACGCGGGAGTGCTGCGTGCTCTGGCCGCCGGCGGCACCCGGATGATCGCCCAGCGGGCCACCGGATACAACAACATCGACCTGACGGCCGCCGCGGAACTGGGCCTGACGGTGGCCCGCGTCTCGTACTACTCCCCGTACGCGGTGGCCGAGTTCGCCTGGACGCTGGCCCTGGCCGTCGACCGCCGCATCGTCCGCGCCGCTCATCGCACCCGGGAGTTCGACTTCCGGCTCGACGGACTGATGGGCCGCGATCTGCACGGCCGGACCGCGGGCGTCGTGGGCACCGGCAAGATCGGCACCGCGTTCGCCCGGATCGCCCACGGCTTCGGTATGCGGCTGCTGGGCTGGGACGCCTCCGAGAACCCCGACTGCCTGGCCCTCGGCATGCGGTACGTCTCCTCGGAGCAGCTGTTCGCCGAGGCGGACCTGGTGAGCCTGCACGTGCCGCTCCTGGAGAGCACGCACCACCTGGTCGACGCGACCGCCCTGGCCCTGATGAAGGACGACGCGCTCCTGGTCAACTCCAGCCGCGGCGGTCTGATCGACACCGATGCCCTGCTGGACACCCTGCGCGCGGGGCGGCTGAGGGGGGTCGGCCTCGACGTGTACGAGGAGGAAGCCGGACTCTTCTTCCTCGACAAGTCGCTGGAGGTGATGACCGACGAGCGCCTCGCCCGGCTGATGACCTTCAACAACGTCCTGGTCACCTCGCACCAGGCGTACTTCACCCGGGAAGCCGTCGAGCAGATCGCCGCCACGACGGTCGCCAACATCGAGGACTACTTCGCCGGCCGTACCGGCGACAACACCCTCGTCAGTCCCTCGACGAGCTGAGCACCGGCGACGACCTGAGAACGGGCACCGGCCGGGACCGGGAAGCCGCCGACCGGTGCCCGTCGCCCGTAGCCGTGGCGGATCACGACGACGGGACGCCCTCCGCGTTTCCCGACGAGCCGCCGGACGAGTGGGCCAAGTGCCCCGACAGGTCGAACTCGACGTCGACGACGCCCTCCACCGCCCGGATCAGCCGCGCGGCCACCGGGACGAGGGACGTGTCCCGGACACGCCCGCCGACCCGCACGACCCCCTCCCGCACGGTCAGGCGCACGGCCGAGGCCGGCGCGGGGAAGAGATACGCCACCACCTCCCGGCGCACCTCCTCGGCGATGTCGTCGTCGCCGCGCAGGAACACCTTCAGCAGGTCGGCACGGCTCACGATCCCCTCCAGCATGCCCAGCTCGTCGACCACCGGAAGCCGCTTGACCCGGGCGCGGGCCATGGTCCGCGCGGCCTCGGCGAGGGTCGCGTCGGCGCGGACGGTGACGGCCGGAGAGGTCATCAGCTCCCCGGCGGTCACGGCGCCCGCCTTGGCGAGGTCGGCCAGGCGCCGGCGCTGGGTGTACCGGTCGGGGTCGCTGTCGCGGAACTCCTCCTTGGGCAGCAGATCGGCCTCGGACACCACCCCGACGACGCGCCCCTCGCCCTCCACGACGGGCAGGGCGCTGACCTTCCAGTCGTGCATCATGCGCACGATCTCCTTGAAAGCGGCGCCACTGCCTACGGCGGCGACGGTGTGGGTCATCACGTCGCTCACGATGTGCGGGGTGCCGTGCATCATGTCTCCTCGGTCGTCACGTCACGGGGCGGGTCCGTCGGACGGCAGCCGTCAGCCGTCACAGGAGACTGCCGCTTCCGTAGGGGGCGTACAGGTCCAGCAGCCGCGTACGGGCCGAGTGCAGACGGTGGGCGAGGATGCCCCCGACCCACTGGGCGACGGCGAAGCCCAGCGCGGGGTCCTCCTGGCACAGCAGACGGATCGCCGTGGCGTCGAACTCGTGGGCGCGCACCGGGCTGGTCGCCTCGGCCCCCAGATGCCAGACATGCGGGGGGAACAGCCAGGACCAGCCGATGAGTTCGTTGTGCCGCAGGTTCTCGATGACAGCCGGGCGGCGGCCGGGCACACGCATGTCGAGGGTGACCGTACCCGTCCGGATGATCCAGAACCGGTCGGCGGTGACCCCCTCCTCGAAGATCCGGGCGCCCTGGGGGAACGACACCTCGCGCGCGAACCGCATCAGCCGCTGCCGGTGCTCGGCGGGCAACGCCCGCAGCATGCCGGGCGTGGGGGGAGCGTTCATGACGTACCTCCGGAACGGGCGTACGGACTTGGGACCCTGTCACCTCCAGCGTCGTCCCGGACCCCGCCGCCGCGCATGGGTCACCCGGCCCCATGGCCGGGACCACCGGGTACGCCCGGAGAGCCCTTCGGCCACCCCGCGGGTGACCCTCCTGGAAGAGGTGCCCCAGGCGAACCGCGCCGTCCCGCCGACCGGGCTGACATCCGCATCTCGAGCGCCAGTTCGGGGACAAAGCCGGTGGATCGGACACGGTGGCGGCGCCGCGGAGAATTCCCCTGCGGCGGATGCACGCTCTGCCCCCGCGGCACGCCATCACAGGCAGAGGGCGGGACCGGTGCCGCACCGGACCCGTCGGACAGAGACCGCCGGTCCGGGGGGAAGGGGCGAAGCGCAGTGTCCGTGCAGCTATCCGACGAGGTGTTCCTCCTGGCGCCCACGGCGTGGGTGCCGAGCCGTGCCGCGACGGCCGGCGCACGGGCGGGGGCCAGTGAACCACGCCGCGGGAACCGCGAGGACGGACAGGCGTGAGGCGGGGCATACCGGGACACCCGGCCGGCGCCGTGCCGATGACCGAACTGCCGTTGGACTTCGAGGCGTTCCACCGCATGCACCGCCCGGCGTACGTGCGGTGGGTGAGGACGTACCTGAACCACAAGGCCGATGCCGAGGACGCCGTGGACACCGCCTTCGAGCAACTGCTCATGGCCTGGCCGGAGGTGCTGACGAAGGAGAGCCCGGCCGCCTACGCCTGGCAGGTGATGAAGAACCGCACCATCGACGCCGCCCGGGCCCGGGGCCGCCGAGAGGCGCTGGTCGACACGGTCGCGTTCCAGACCGCCGCGCTGCGTGAGGCGGTCGACCCCATCGGGCAACTGGAGGAGAGCATCAACCTCTTCCAGGCGATCGAGGCGCTGCCCGAGCGGCAGCGGGACGTGGTGGTGCTGCTCTACAGCCACGGCCACTCCGTACGGGAGGCCGCCGACCACCTCGGCATCACCCCGGCGGCGGTGCGCTCCACCGCACGCTACGCACGGCACCGCCTCCAGACCGTCCTGGGGCTGGCCAAGGAAGGACAGGCCGATGACGTCGCCCATTGACCAGCTCCTGGCCCGGACCCGGCTGGTCATCGAGCCCTACCCCCCGGCGGAGATCGACGCCGCGGCCCATCGTGTCGCCGCCCGGGTGGCCGCCCGCCGTGCCGAGCCGCACACCGGGGAGCCGGCCCGGGCGGACCCCGAGGGGGCGCAAGGGGGCGCGGCGCGAGATCTGCGGACGCTGTGCGAGACGGCCGTCATGAGCGGCGGAGCCTTCGCGAGCCTCAGGCGCATGCTGACGCGCTCGCTGCCGGAACCGCCCGGTGCACGGGTCCTGGGCTGCATCCTGCACCTCACCGACCGGGAGGACTCCGCCCGGTTCTGGTGGCAGTACGCCGCCGGCGCCGGGGACGGACCGGCCACCTACTGCCTGTACCTGCACCACCGGGCCCACGGCGAGGAACCCGAGGCGGAGTGGTGGCACACCCAGGCAGCCGTGGCCACCGGATGCGGCCACCGGCCGTCCGACTCCGGGGACCAGGACCTCACGGCCACCCTGCGCGTCCTGCGCGCCCTGACAGCCGCCGGCGAGCCGGTCCCCGACCTGGCCTCCAGGGCCGCACAGGTGAGCGCGTTCCTCGCCTACGTACCCGCGGCCCTGTCGTACGTCGACGACGACCTGGACCTGCCGCTGCCGGACCCCGACTTCGCCGACCGCGTCGCCGCCCTCACCGCTCCGCCCTCCGCGGACCCCCGCATCCCGCCCGCCCGCTCCTCCTCACTCCTGCCCGAGACCCGCACCCGCCCCACCGCGTCCTTATGCGCCTCGGCGGCCCGCCCCGCGAGCCTCGCGCACCAGGCACCCGCCCCACCGGCGACGCCGCCTCGGTGGACCTGGAACGACAGCGGCGGGGCGTTCGGCCACAGGCAGCGTGTCGGCGTCGGCGACCTGGCGGCGGAGGCCCGCCGCCGGCACGCGATGCGGGAGTTCCGGCAGCACTGCGAGGGATGCGCCCACTGCGACCCGGTCGGCATCCCCTGCCCCGCCCACACGGCGCTGTGCCCGGGACCGCCCTGACCGTGCCGACGGCCACCAGAGGCGGCGCCGCCGGAACATCCTGTTTCATCCTGCGTCATCCCGGAATCCCGGGGGTACTCGGCGCCCGCAGGCGCTCAACGTGACGCGCCCCGAGAGAAGGCCACCGCCATGACCACGCACACACGCCCGGCGCACCGAGCCCGTACCCCTGTCCAGCAGGCGGCGCTGCTGGTTGGAGCGGTGTTCCTGCTGGTCGGGATCCTGGGGTTCATCCCGGGCATCACCACGGACTACGACGCCATCGAGTTCGCCTCACATGAATCCGGCGCCGAACTGCTGGGGATCTTCCAGATCTCCGTCCTGCACAACCTCGTCCATCTGGCGTTCGGAATCGCGGGCCTGCTGCTGGCCCGCTCGGCGGCCGGCGCCCGCAGCTTCCTGCTCGTCGGAGGCGCCGTCTATCTGGTGCTGTGGGTGTACGGCCTGATCGTCGACCACCAGAGCGACGCCAACTTCGTCCCGCTGAACACGGCCGACGACTGGCTGCACTTCGCGCTCGGCATCGGAATGATCGCCCTGGGCGCGCTGCTCACGCGCGGCCGCACCGCCGACCGTCCGGGAATGTGACGCCGATGGCCGCGCGAGCGGACTCTCACGGCTGCCACCGGACCCGCCGCCGGACCCGCGCCGGACCCGCCGCCGGGTCCGCCGTCGTCGTACGGGCGTCCGACGGCGCGTCCGGTCGTCCCGTCCGCCGGGTGCCGCCGGCTGCACCTGGCACGTGACCCGTCCTCTTCCCCTGACCACCGCCGCACGGCTGGGACCGGGCCGCGCGGCGGTGGTACGCCGGAGCGAGGTCAGGCGGGCGAACCCGTCACCGTGCTGCCCGATGTGGTGACGTGGTACGTGAGCTTCGCGCCGCTCCAGAAGTGGAAGGTGAGCGTCACGCGCGAGTTGTCCTTCAGCGAGGCGAAGAACTCGGCGGTCAGCTTGATGGAGTCGTCGGTGTACGCCGAGAAGGCGGTGTCCCATTGCTGGTACGACGTCCAGTTGGCAGGTCCCGCGTTGCCGCCGTCGTCGTACTTCGCCTCCATGGTCGCGAGCATGTCGCCCCGGAACCGGGTCGGAATGCTCAGGCCACTGGTGCTGCCCGAGGCGCGCGACAGCACCGGCGTGTCGTGGCTGATCACGTCGACCCGCCAGGGGACACCACGCGAGAACCTGGCCTCCAGCGTCGCGTTGACCCCGTACGCCCGGTCGCCGGCCAGCTCGGTGAGCGCGGTGGCCGTCAGGGTGAGGCGGTTGCCGGAGACGGTGTAGTCCTTGCCCCTGCGGAGGTTGCGGGAGCCGTGCCGCAGGGACTGGAAGTCGGTCCCGTTCGGGTTGAGCGTCAGCTCCTGGCTCGTGATGGCCCCGGACTTCGGCAGGAACACCAGGTCGCTGGAGGCGGTTCCCGACCGTGTGGTCCAGCTCGACTTGATCTGCCCGAACAGCTCCGCGTCGCGCCACTGCAGGGTGGTGCGGTTCAGGAACTGGCCGGCGTCCCACAGCATGGTGGTGAGGTTCCGCCTGCGGGCGTAGTCGCCCAGGAACTCGAAGTACTTGCGCTGCTCGCCCCGCTGGATGATGCCGGGCCGGTTGTGGTCGTACGCGAGCAGGGCGTACTCGCCGATGACGACCGGGATGCCGCGCGCGGTGAACGTGTTGTGCGCCCGGTCGAAGGCGGCGGTGAGATCCCGCTCGGAGGTGGCGTCGAACCGGGTGTAACCGGCGATGTTCACGCTGAACGGCCACCAGCCGTAGAAGTGGATGGTCGTCGCCACCATCGGGTCGCGCAGGTCAGCCAGTTCGGTGGCCAGCGCGTCGAGCCGGCCCTGGTCGGCGTTGGTGTACAGCGTCGGCAGCACGAGCAGACGGTCCGCGTTGCCGCCGCCGGACCCGCGGACGATCCGGTGGAAGACCTCGTTCAGCTCGGCCAGCAGCCGGTAGTTCTCGTCGTCACCGGAAGTGCCGCTGAACGTGGGCTCGTTGATGCTCTCCAGCGCCAGTCTCGGCGACCTGTCACGGAACTCGGCCGCTATCTGGGTCCAGGTCGCGGTGTAGCGGGCGAGGACCGCGTCGTGGTCCGTGGCGAGGGTGTTCACCCACATCCAGGAGTCGTGATGCATGTTGAGCAGCACGTACAGGTCTTCCTCCAGCGCCATGTCGACGACCTGGCGCACCTTCGTCATCCAGGCCGGGTCGACCCGGTAGCCGGCCGCCGAGCCCTGGTGGCTGCCCCAGGTGACGGGCAGTCGAATGCTCCTGAAACCCTGTGACCTGAGCTTCTGGAAGAGCGCCCTGGTCACCGGGGGGTTGCCCCAGGACGTCTCGTCGGGGATGGCGTCGTAGGTGTTGCCCAGATTCCAGCCGGGCTGCATGGCCGCCACCGCGCTGCGGGCCGCCGGTGCGCTGGGCGGCGGTACGGGGGGATCGGCGGCCAGCGCGGTGGCGGGCAGCAGCGGGAGCAGGACGAGCGCCAGGACGAGTGCCGCCAGTCTCCGCGGGGTGCGCGACGACCGGCGCCGTCGCGGAAGAAGTCGTGCAAGTCTCCTCGTCATCACGTGCACCTTCTGGTTGTGGGGGTGTGCGACACGTGGCGTCGGCCGGAGGCCGACACAAGAACGAATTCGACAGAGCAACTTTCGCGTGAGCGGCGGAGAAATTAACATGAAGATGTGTCCGTGGCCACAGGTGCGGCGGTAGCGGTGGTGGTATACGAGCGCCCATTGACCCCGCTGACAGCCCCTGGCTAGCCTCCTTCAGAAAGTATCCACAGGGCATAGCGAAAACTTTCGAAGCCGCCGCCGGGTACGGCACCGTGCGCGGTACGGCCGTCGGTGAAAGGACTCGACCAGGGTGTCCAACCTGCCTGAGACCGGCAACACCTTCAGCAACCCGGTGATCCCCGGCTTCCACCCCGACCCGTCCATCTGCCGGGCGGGCGACGACTATTACCTCGCCTGCTCCAGCTTCGAGTACTTCCCGGGCGTCCCCATCCTCCACAGCCGGGACCTGGTGCACTGGACCCAGATCGGCAACGCCCTCGACCGCCCGAGTCAGTTGCGCCTGCCGAGGGAGACCCCCGCCTCGGGCGGGATCTACGCCCCCACCCTGCGCCACCATGACGGCCGCTTCTGGCTGATCGTCACGAACGTCAGCGGCGACGGCAATCTGCTGTTCACGGCCACCGACCCGGCCGGCCCCTGGTCCGAACCCCTCCGGCTGCCCGAGGTGCACGGCATCGACCCCGACATCGCCTGGGACGACGACGGCACCTGCTGGTGCACCACTGCCGGCGTCGGGCAGGTCCGCATCGACCCGCGCACCGGGCGGACCCTCGGCCCCTGGCGCCGTCTGTGGTCCGGCACACCCGGCGCCAAGGCACCTGAAGCGCCGCACCTCTACCGGATCGGCGACTACTGGTACCTGCTCATCGCCGAGGGCGGCACCGAACGCTGCCACGGCGTCTCCGTAGCCCGCGGCCGCACCCCCGACGGCCCCTTCGAGGCCTGTCAGGCCAACCCGATCCTCACCCACCGCGGCACGGACCATCCCATCCAGAACACCGGCCACGCCGACCTCGTCCAAGGCCCCGACGGTTCCTGGTGGATGGTGCTGCTCGGTGTCCGGCCCGGCGGCGGCACACCGGGCTGGCACGTTCTCGGCCGCGAGACCTACCTGGCGCCGGTCGAGTGGGTCGACGACTGGCCCGTCGCCGGCGAGGTCTCCCTCACCCCGCCCGCGCCACCCTGGCCGCTCCTGCCTCCGGCCGCCGCGCCCGAGGTACGGGAGGACTTCGACACGAACGAACTCGCCCCCCACTGGGTCTCCCTGCGCCACCGCCCCGCCGAGGACTGCACCACGAAGGAACGGCCCGGATGGCTGACCCTCCGCGCCCGCGGCGGATCGCTCGACGAGCCCGACGTGACCTTCCTGGGCCGACGGCAGCAGCACGTGGCGTGCCGGGCGCGCACCTCGATCGACGCAACGGACGGGCACGGCGGCCTCGCCGTCCGCCTCGACGAGCAGCACCACTACAGCGTCGAGGTCTCCTCCGGTCAGGTGCGGGTCCGGGCCCGCATCGGCCCGTTGAGCACGGTCGTGGCCTCCCGCCCGGCGCCGGCGGGGCCCGTGGTGCTCCGCGTCGAGACGGCGGCCGCGCGGACCCCGCATGATCCGCGCGTCGGCCCCGACGTCGTCACCCTCGGTTTCGAGGAACCCGACGGCACCTTCACCGAACTCGCCTCGCTGGACGGCCGTTATCTGTCCACGGAGGTCGCCGGCGGCTTCACCGGCCGGGTCCTCGGGATGTTCGCCTCGGCGGACTCCGCCCACTTCGACTGGTTCGACTACGAGCCGCTCGACGACTGACGGTACCCCGGTGGGAGCGGTCAGGAGACCGCTTCCACCGCCGACCGCTTCAGGCGACGGTCCCGTTGGCGACGGGATCGGGCACGGGCGGGGCCGCCACCAGCCGCCGGGTGTACGCGTGCTGCGGCCGGTCGCACACATCGGCGCTCGGCCCCTCCTCCACGATGCGCCCGTGCGGCGGACGGGTCCTGCCCGACGGACGGGACATCACCCACCTCGCCGGCCGGGCCCGTCGACTGCTGTCGTCCGATCTCCAGGCGATCTCCAGAACCCGTCGGGTCGCTGAACCCGGCGCTGCCGTGCTCGTCGCGCAGCGACCACAGCAGGTCCAGGATGCCCGCCTGAACCGTCACGTCCAGCGCCGTGGTGGGTTCGCCGGCGATCAGCACCTTCGGTGACCCGGCCAGCGGTATCGCGATGACGACGCGTTGGAGCATGCCGCCGGAGAGCTCGTGCGGATGGCGGCGTGCGACGTCGTCTGGTCACGCAGATGGACGCTGGTCAGCAGCTCGCGCACCCGCTCCCGTACGGCCTCCTTGCCGCCCGCCGGCCGACCGTGTCGTCGCCGCCCCCGACGGCCGGGAACTCCCGGCGGAGCCCGTCGAGGACCCGCTCCGGTTGCAGGACCGGGACACCGCCTGACCGCCACCGCGGCGGGCGGACCGTTCCGCCGGGCGTGCCGCCTCCGCGTCAGTCGCCGGCGTGCCGCTCCAGCAGTGACCGCACACTGGTCGGCTGCACCTCCTGCAGCACGATCGTGGTGTTGGACCGGACCACCCCGGGTGCTTCCAGCAGCAGGTTCGTGATCCGGTGCAGGTCGGTGGTGTCGCGGGCGACGACGCGGGCGAGCAGGTCGCCGTCGCCGGTGGTCACGAGCAACTCGACCACCTCGGGGATCCGCAGGATCGCCTCCTGGGTGGGCTGCCCCACGCGCTGGCTGATCGACATCGTGATGAGGGCCGTCAGCGGATAGCCGAGAGCCGCCGGTGCCACGCGCCGGCTGTGCTCTCTCAGGTGACCGCTTTCCTCGAGCCGCTTCAGGCGCGCCTGCACGGTGTTGCGGGCGAGGCCCAGCCGGTCCGCCAGGGCGACCGTCGTGGCCCGTGGATCCGCGTCGAGCGCCAGGAGGATCCGGGCGTCGAGGTCGTCGATGTTTCGCATGGTGCTCAGTATGACAGCAGGCGAGCAGGCAATATTGAGCAACCTGCTCACTCTTCATTCCGCATATTGCGCATTCCGAGAGGTGTTCCTAGGTTCACCCCATGCAAAAAGCGCAGTGCGACAGCATGTCAGCGAAGAGGGCGTCCCGTCCCGACCGCCGAGTGTGGGGCGACGAGGACGAGATCGTGGACGCCGCCATCGACTACGCCTGGCGGCGCATCACGGGAGCCCCGGACCCCGCCTCGGGCGCCCGTCCCGCCGCCGACCTCGCCCTCGCGGCCGGCCCGGCCATCACTCCCTGGGGTATCGGCGCCGCCGCGGCCCTCAAACTGTTCGACCGGGTCCTGGCGCCCGCCACCCGCGCCCAGAACGCGCCGACGAACCTCGCCTACATCCCCGCGGCCCCCACCCGCGCCGCACTCGCCTTCGACGCGGTGACCGGCGCGGCGAACATCTTCGCGGGCACCTGGGAGTCGGGAGCCGGTGCCATCCACGCCGAGAACGAGGCGCTGGCCTGGCTCGGCGGGCTGCTCGGATGGCCGAGCACCGCGGCGGGATGCTTCGTCAGCGGCGGCACCATGGGCAACCTCTCGGCGCTCATCACGGCCCGCGCCGCAGCCGCCGCGTCCCGGCCCCGGCCGACGGACGGCTGGAAGATCGTGTGCGCCGAAAGCGCCCACTCCTCGATCAGGTCCGCGGCCCAGGCGATGGACGTCACCGTCGTCACCGCCCCCGCGGATCGGCGGGGGCACCTCAACGGAGACGCCGTGAACGCGGTCCTGACCTCCACGGAGGGGGTGTTCGCCGTGGTGGCGACCGCCGGGACCACCAACGCCGGTCTGATCGACGACCTCGACGACATCGCCGACGCGTGCGAACGCCACCAGGTGTGGCTGCACGTCGACGGCGCCTACGGCGGAGCGGGCCTGGTGGCGCCCAGCGTGCGGGACCGCTATCGAGGCATCGAGCGCGCCGACAGCTTCATCGTCGATCCGCACAAATGGCTCTTCGCCCCCTACGACTGCTGCGCACTCCTCTACCGGGACCCCGCGGCGGCACGCGGCGCGCACAGCCAGACCGCGAGCTATCTCGACGCCATCGACCGCGACGTCCACAATCCGGCCGACCTGGCCCTGCACCTCAGCCGACGGGCCCGCGGACTGCCGTTCTGGTTCAGCCTCGCCGTCCACGGGACCGAGCGGTACGTGCGG
The DNA here is from genome assembly GCF_055572155.1 of Streptomyces sp. NPDC030814. Classification (NCBI taxonomy): domain Bacteria; kingdom Bacillati; phylum Actinomycetota; class Actinomycetes; order Kitasatosporales; family Streptomycetaceae; genus Streptomyces; species Streptomyces sp. NPDC030814. Next base: position 311,983 of record NZ_JBVIDX010000005.1, on the reverse strand, counting down.
GCCGTGGAACAGACCCTGACCACGAGCCGGCTGGTGGCCGACGCCATCCGGGCCGACGACCGGCTCCGCCTGCTGATCGAACCCGAGCTGTCCGTGCTTCTCTTCGACCGTCCGGGCTGGGGCCCGCAGGACTACGCGTCCTGGTCCGCCCGCACCGCCGAAACGGGCGCCATGCTGAGCGTGCCCACCCAATGGAACGGCGCGACGGTTCTGCGGCTGGCCTTCGTGAACCCGGACACCCGTGCGGAGGAGGTCATCGAGACACTGCGCAGCCTCCGCCGGTGACCTGAGTCGGAGATTCGTCGGCAGTGGGCGGCCATTTTGTCGGGGATCTCGTCGGCGGTCTTCGTCCGGACGAACGGCCTGGGGTGTTCGCTCGAACCACCGCTCCACCAGGTTCAGCCAGGACGAACTCGTCAATACCTCCGCAACGGCGCGACGGGCTACGAGTGCATCGAGCCGAACGAGGGCCGCGCGTACCCCTCATACTTCACCGTGACCGGCGTCGTGATCCAGACCGCCTCCGGCTGCGACTGACGAATGTCACGCCGGAGGTCTCCGTACCGTGAGGCAACCGGGCGCCGACCGGGCGCAGCCGCGCGTCGCCCTGCTGCGCGGCTCCCGCTCCACGGGCTCCCACCCGGCACCGTCGCTCCCCGCCCGGCCCAGCGGTTCGGTCGCTGTGGCGGCGCCGGGCGTCTATACGATGGACCGCCCGTGAACGCAGAGGTGACGTACAGGAGGCCAGGAGTGACGGACCGGCGGCAGCGCGGCCCGCGGCGGGGCCAGGGGGAGCTGGAGGCGCTGGTGCTGTCGGCGCTGCGCGAGGCGGACGGTCCGGCGCGTCGTCACACCGGTCACCGAACTGACCACCGAACCCCTGCTCGTGCCCGACAGTCTCACCGCCGACCGGCTGCTGGAGCGGCTGCGTGAGACGCGCACCATGGCCGTCGTCATCGACGAGTACGGCGGCACGGCCGGTGTCGCGACGGTGGAGGACATCGTGGAGGAGGTCGTCGGCGAGGTCCGCGACGAGCACGACCCCGTCGAGGTCCCCGACCTGCTCCCCGCCCGGGCGTCCCGGGACGGCCGGGCGGTGTGGGAGGCGGACGGCTCGGTCCGCGTCGACCGGCTCGGCGAGATAGGGCTGGCCGCGCCCGAGGGCCCGTACGAGACCGTGGCCGGTCTGGTCGCCACCCGCCTCGCCCGTATCCCCGCCAAGGGGGACGCGCTGGACCTGGACGGCGGCTGGCAGTTGGCCGTCCTCGACGTCGACCATCACCGCGCCGACCGCGTCCGCATCACCGCACCGGCGTCCCGGTCGGCCGAGGAACGGTCGGAGGCCGCCCGATGACTGCGTTGCAGCTCACCATCGGCGCGCTGACCCTGCTCACCAACGCCTTCTTCGTCGGCGGCGAGTTCGCCCCGCTCTCGGTGCGCCGCAGCCAGATCGAACCGCGCGCCGAGCAGGGCGACAAGCGGGCCCGGATGACCCTGTGGGGTCTGCGGCACATCTCCGCCGTCATGGCCACGGCCCAGCTCGGCATCACCGCGTCCTCCCTGGCACTGGGCGCGGTCGCCGAACCGGCCATCGCGCACCTGATGGAACCCGCGTTCGAGGCGACCGGCATCCCGCACGGTCTGGTGCACCCCATCGCGTTCGTCGTCGCCCTCACCCTGGCCACCTATCTGCACATGCTGATCGGCGAGATGGTCCCGAAGAACATCGCCCTGGCCGCACCGGTGCCCACCGCGTTGCTCCTCGGCCCGCCCCTGGTCGCCTCTCCACCTCGTCCTTCGGTTCCACGCGCAGCAGCTTCAGCAGGGCGACCGGGAAGCGGGAGTAGCCGGCCGCGGCGGCGGTGCGTTCCAGTTCGGCCGGGGTGGCCCGCCGACCTCACCCGTGCCCTCCGGCCGGTGATCTTCGGAATCAACGCCTTCGCCAACGTGAGAGGAGCCCGGCCTCGCTGGAGTCGAGGACCATACGGGCGAGCTGGTCGTCGGTGAAGGCCGACCATCGGGCCGGACGGCGGCCCCCTGGGCTACCTCCACATCAAGGACACCCTCGGCCTCGCCGAGCGGAACCAGCCGTTCCCGCCGGACGCCCTTCACCCGGTCACCCGGGTCCGCATCGACACCCCGCTGGACGACACCCTCACCGCCCTGCGCGCCGACGGCAGCCACCTTGCCGCCGTCACCGGCGGGACCGGCACGGTCCTCGGCTTCGTGACCATGGAGGACGTCCTGTCCGAACTGGTCGGACCGGCGCCGTCGGGTGGGACACGGTAGGCGCCTGCACAGGCCCCGGCCACCCCGCCGAGACGCGGTCGACCGTCTCGGCGGGGCGGCCGGAGCGGTGACCCCGAGAGTGCGCGCACCTCACCGCCACCACCGCGGGCACCCCGGTGCGCCGCCCCGTCCTACTGCCGGACACCGTTCCCCTGCCGGACGCGGTGACCCGGATGAGGGAGCAGGGCCTTCGTGGTGTGAGAACTCTTGACGCCTCGTGACCCCACCCCTAACGTCTGGCCGGTTCTACGAACGCTGTCCGAAAAATCGAACAATCGGCGGCGTTCGTCGGGTCTCCATGGTGGTGCCCGCAGAAAGACAGGAGACGTACATGTCTGCGGTTCTCTCCCGGCTGGCGGCGATGCTGGTCGCTGTCGCCCTCCTCTTCACCGGACAGGTCCTGACAGCACCGGACCGGGCGACGGCGGCCGATCCGGGCTACCTGATGACGCACTTCATCGGGGAAGGGGCGACCGGGCAACAGATCTACTTCTCGCACAGCGCGGACGGCCTGCACTGGAACGACCTCAACGACGGCGGGATGACCCTGCGTTCGACGGTGGGCACACGCGGGGTACGCGACCCCGCACTGGTGCGCTCTCCCGACGGCAGCAAGTACTGGATCATCGCCACCGACCTGTGCATCGACTGCGGGCAGTCATGGAGCCAGGCCATCAACGACGGCAGCCGCAGCCTCGTGGTGTGGGAGTCCACGGATCTGGTCACCTGGTCGCAGCCGTGGCTGCTCAACGTCGCCGGCGCGATCCCCGACGGACGCAACGCCTGGGCGCCGGAGGCGATCTGGAACCCGGCCACCAATGACTACGTCCTGTACTGGGCGACGAACAAGCCCCTCAACGGCGCGACGAAGCACCGCATCTACTACGCCCGCACCAGCGACTTCCGCTCCATCACCACCCCGCAGACCTACATCGAGCGCCCCGGCACCCAGGAGATCATCGACACCCAGATCGTCGAGCTGCCGGCCGGTGTCGGCGCCTACCGCTACGTGCGGGCCTCCGGCGACGGCCAGATCACCCTCGAAGGCAGCAACTCGATCCTCGGGACATGGACCACGATCGGCAACCTCTCCGGCATCGGTCTGACCGGCGCCCAGGTCGAGGGCCCGATGTGGATGAAGTTCAGGGACCGCAACGAGTGGACGCTCTACCTCGACCAGTACGCCTCCGGCCGCGGCTACATGCCCGTCCTGACGACCGACCCGACCAGCTCCTCCACCTACCGGCTGCCGGCATCGGGAAGCTACAACCTGGGCGGTACGAAGAAGCGCCACGGTTCCATCATGAACCTGACGGCCGCCGAGGAGAGCCGGGTCCTCGCCCGCTATGCGAACACGCCGGTCAACCGCCTGCAGTCGTTCAACTTCCAGGACCGGTACGTCCGGCACGCCGACTTCAACGTGCGGATCGACCCGAACGTCAGCCCCGTCGACGACTCCCGCTTCCGGCTCAGGCCCGGCCTGGCGGGCTCAGGCACCGTCTCCTTCGAGTCCGTGAACTTCCCCGGATACTTCCTGCGCCACTCCAACTACGACTTCCAGCTCGTCCGCAACGACGGCACCAGCCAGTTCGCCGCTGACGCCACCTTCCGCCAGGTCGCCGGCCTCGCCGACTCCGGCTGGGCCTCCTTCCAGTCGTACAACCACCCCGACCGCTACATCCGCCACTACGCCTACGAACTCCGCCTCGACCCCCTCACCAACGCGACGGGACGCGCCGACGCCACCTTCCGCGTGACCAGCTGAGACCACCGGCCGGCCGGTGATGACGAGCGCCCTCCCGACCGGTGCGCCGCCGGACGGGAGGGCGCCGGCCTGCGCGGTCGGCGCGTGCGGGCGAAGCCCTCGTACGTCCCGAGCCGCCCCGTACTCCTCGTCGCCCGTGCCGCGTCATCGGGCGCAGCCGACGTCCAGCACCTCGATCACATCGCCGTGGACCGTGTAGACGAGCCAGCACCAGTCACCGAAGACCGCGGCCAGTTCCCTGACCTGGATCCTCGGTTCCTCGGCCACCGCTTCGATGAGGGCGACGATCTCCTCGTGGACGGTGTCCGGGACGTCGAACAGCGCGTCGGCGGCCTGCTGAACCAGTTCGACCTTCATGGGGTCCCCCGCGGATGGCAGGAGCAGCACGGGGCGAAACTGTGCTTCTTACACGATAGGTCCGCGGCGCGCCCCGTGCCGAGGGCTGCCCGCAAGCACCCGCCGCCAACAGGACTGCCGAGCCCGCGCCCCGCGCGGAACGGCGTGACACTCCCGGGCTTTGGTCATGGCATGGCCAGATCGCGTCTGCCTGCGCGCAAGCTTCCCTCCGCACTATCGGCATGTCCCCGACAATCAGTAGGGGGCGAACACGCTCTGCCGACATCCGATCGACGCCAAGGAAGCGCCTGTGAGAACGCCCCGCACTGCTCGGCGAGTTGTGGCCCTCGCCACCGGTATCGCGCTCACCGCCCTGCTCGCGGCAGCCCCCGCCGGTGCGGGCACCTCCGACCTGCCCGTGGTGACGGCCACCGGTGAGACCGCCGCCCTCCACGACGACGAGCCCGGCGGCAACTCCGACGCGGACGACCCGGCGATCTGGCGGAACCCCGCCGACCCCGGCCGCAGCCTCGTCGTCGCCACCGCCAAGGAGGGCGGTCTGCGCGTCTATGACCTCGACGCCCGCCTGGTGCAGTCCCTGCCCGCCCCGAAGCCTCCGGCCGAGGGCGACGCACCCGGCCGGTACAACAACGTCGACCTGGTCACCGGTCTGCGCACCTCCACCGGTCGCGCAGATGTCGCGGTGGTGAGTGACCGGGGCAACGACCGGCTGCGCGTCTACCGCATCGACCCCTCCCGCCCCGGCGGCCCCCTCACCGACGTCACGGCCCCGGCCGCCGCCCCCGTGTTCTCCGCCGACCAGGCCGAGATCAACGAGCAGCGCACCGCGTACGGCCTCGCCACCTGGACCGACCGGGCCGACGGCCGCACCTACGCCCTGGTCAGCCAACGCGAGCGCACGCGTCTCGCCCTGCTGGAACTCGTACCCTCCGCGGACGGCGGAGTCGGCTACCGCAAGGTGCGCACCCTCGACCTGCCGTCCTCCTTCCGGCTGCCCGACGGCACCATCTGGACGCCCTGCGCCGAGCCCGGTGAACTCCCTCAGGTCGAGGGCATGGTCGTCGACCCGGCCACCGGCACGCTCTACGCCGGTCAGGAGGACATCGGCATCTGGCGCCTGCGCGCCGACCTCACCGGGCGGCCCGTCCTCGTCGACAAGGTCAGGGAGTACGGCGTCCCCGGCACCTACGACGAGGAGACCGAGGAGTGTGCGCCGGGCACCGACCCCGGTTACGGCGGGAAGCGGCTGTCGGCCGACGTCGAGGGCCTGACCCTCCTTCAGGAGCGGGACGGTGACGGCTACTTGCTCGCCTCCAGCCAGGGTGATGACACCTTCGCCCTGTACGACCGCGAAGTGAGTGAGGACAACGAGTACGAGGGCGGCTTCCGCGTCGGGGCCGCGACGCGGACCCTCGACGGTGTGCAGGAGTGCGACGGCGCGGCCGTTCTCAACGCCCCGCTGGGCAGTCGCTATCCGCGTGGTCTCCTCGTCGTCCAGGACGGCGAGGAGACTCCCGGGGTGCCCGACGGTGAGGGCGGCACCCGCACCGCCACCGGCTTCAAGTTCGTGGACCTCGGTGACGTGGTGGACGCCGTAGACCTGTGACCGCCCGGCACGCGAGGCGGCGCGCGGTCGGGGCTGCCGGGGGCGCGAGGGTCCGTCGCGGTGGGGGAGCGGTCAGTCCTCCGCCGCGCAGAGCGGGTCGTCGACGAGCCCGGCGGCCAGCCACTGCTCGACCGCGGCGACATGAACCGTGGCGGCGGAGACCGCCAGGTGGGCGTCGCGGCTGCGCAGCGAGTGGACAGCACACGCAGCAGCATGGAGAGCACCGGATTGCCGACCACCTCGTCGATCCGCAGATGGAACACGATGTCGTGGCCGACGAACTCCTCGACCGTCGCCGCGGCCCGTGACCGCATCGCGGTCAGCGGCGCCCGTACCGCCTCCCGCAGCGAACTGCGGGAAAGACCGAGCCGGCCGGCGAGGACCTCCTCCTTGGGGAGACAAGAGCCCGGTGCGAGCTCACCGGGACGATCATCGCCTTGATCCTGTCCATGGCCTCATCCGTCAGTGCCATGAGGGATCCCGTGCCTTGCCTTCCTGTGCCGGGCCCGCGGACGGGGGGATGGCGGCGGAGTGTGAGAGGCCATCACACTGAGGGATTCAGTGGAGGAAATTCCTCCGATGTATCTCGGGCGTCGAGGCGTTACGACGGCATCGCCGGGACCGGCAAGAGGTGGTCCGCGGCGATTTCGATGACCTTCGGATGGTCGCCTGCGATGTCCTGACCGGCAATTTCGCCGATAGGGGGGTTTTACCAGGGTGAAGTCGTCCCGAAGAGCACATACATCCGAGGAATGCGTTGTCAGCTCGCCGTTCGGCCTCTACAGTCACGGTGGGCCATTCCTCCGTTGACTCCTGGTCTCCTAGGGCAAGGGAACTCCCCCAGTGAAACTGCTACGTGTCGGCGCCCCCGGTGAGGAGCGGCCCGCGGTCCGTACCGATGACGGTCGGCTGCTGGACCTGTCGGTCGTGACCGCCGACATCGACGGCCCCTTCCTCGGCTCCGGTGGCGGCACTCCCTATCTCCGCGCCGGCGACACCGTCGAACTCGGGATCGACGGGCTCGGAGGCCAGCGCCAGACCTTCGGCCAAGCGTGAAAGGCACCTCCTTGACTGCAACCCCCGCCCGGATCGTCGCGGTCGACGCCCATGACATCCGGTTCCCCACCTCACGGGAGCTGGACGGGTCCGACGCCATGAACCCGGATCCCGACTACTCCGCCGCCTACGTCGTGCTGCGCACCGACGCCGGCGACGGGCTCGAAGGCCACGGCTTCACCTTCACCATCGGCCGCGGCAACGACGTCCAGGTCGCCGCCATCGGCGCCCTCCGCCCCCACCTGCTGGGACGCGCGGTCGACGAGCTGTGCGCCGACCCCGGCTCCCTCAGCGGCGACCTGGTCGGCGACAGCCGGCTGCGCTGGCTCGGCCCCGAGAAGGGCGTGATGCACATGGCCATCGGCGCCGTGGTCAACGCCGTGTGGGACCTGGCTGCCAAGCGGGAGGGCAAGCCGCTGTGGCGACTGCTCGCCCACGCCGACCCCGAGTGGCTCGTCTCCCAGATCGACTTCCGCCACATCGCCGACGCCCTCACCCCCGAGGACGCCCTCCGTATGCTCCGCAAGGGCAGGACCGGGCTCGCCGTGCGCGAGGCGACGCTGCTGGAGCGCGGCTACCCCGGCTACACCACCTCACCGGGCTGGCTCGGCTACTCCGACGAGAAGCTCACCCGGCTCGCCGAGCAGGCCGTCGCCGACGGCTTCACCCAGATCAAGCTCAAGGTCGGCGCCGACCTCGCCGACGACGTCCGCCGGATGCGCGCCGCGCGCGCCGCCGTAGGCGTCAAGGTGCGCATCGCCATCGACGCCAACCAGCGCTGGAACATCGGCGAGGCCGTCGAATGGACCCACTCCCTCGCCGAGTTCGACCCGTACTGGATCGAGGAACCAACCAGCCCCGACGACATCCTGGGCCACGCCGCCGTCCGCGAGGGCGTCGCCCCCGTGAAGGTCGCCACCGGCGAACACGTCCCGAACCGCATCGTGTTCAAGCAGCTCCTCCAGGCGAGCGCCATCGACGTACTCCAGATCGACGCCGCACGCGTCGGCGGCGTCAACGAGAACCTCGCGATCCTGCTGCTCGCCGCGAAGTTCGGCGTACCGGTCTGCCCGCACGCCGGCGGGGTCGGCCTGTGCGAACTGGTCCAGCATCTGTCGATGTTCGACTACCTGGCCCTCTCCGGCACGACCGACGACCGGGTCATCGAGTACGTCGACCACCTCCACGAGCACTTCACCGCCCCGGTCGTGATGCGCGGGGGCCACTACGTCGCACCGCTCACCCCCGGTTTCTCCGCCACCATGCACCCCGGCTCGCTCTCCGAATACCGTTACCCGGACGGCACGTTCTGGGCCGCCGACCTCGCTGGACGGGAGGAAGTCGCATGACGGATCTGACAGGGCTGCGGGCGATCGTCACCGGTGGTGCGTCCGGTATCGGACTGGCCACGGCCCGGCTGCTGGCCGCGCGGGGCGCCGAGGTCGCCGTGTTCGACCTCAACCCCGCGGGTGCCACGGCGCCGCTGCTGGCCTTCACCGCGGATGTCACGGACGACGCCTCCGTGCGGGCCGCCGTCGGCGACGCCGTGGAACGGCTCGGTGGCCTCGACATCCTTGTCAACAACGCCGGCATCGGCGCCATCGGCACCGTCGAGGACAACTCCGACGAGCAGTGGCACCAGGTCCTCGACGTCAACGTCCTCGGCATCGTGCGCACCAGCCGCGCCGCCCTGCCGCATCTGCGGAACTCGGACCACGCGGCCATCGTGAACACCTGCTCGATCGGCGCCACCGCCGGACTGCCGCAGCGCGCCCTGTACTGCGCCAGCAAGGGCGCGGTCCTCTCGCTGACCCTCGCCATGGCCGCCGACCACGTCCGCGAGGGCGTCCGTGTCAACTGCGTCAACCCCGGCACCGCCGACACCCCCTGGGTCGGCCGGCTCCTCGACGCGGCCGACGACCCCGAGGCCGAGCGCGCCGCCCTCAACGCCCGCCAGCCCATGGGACGCCTCGTCACCGCCGACGAGGTCGCCGCCGCCATCGCCTATCTGGCGAGCCCCGCCGCGGCCTCCGTCACCGGCACCGCCCTCGCCGTCGACGGCGGCATGCAGGGACTCCGGCTCCGCCCGGCGGCCTCATGAGAACCAGGACCCTCGGCCGCACCGACGTCGAGGTCACCGAACTGGCCTACGGCGCCGCGGGCATCGGCAACCTCTACCGCCCGGTGACCGACGAGGAGGCCGCCGCCGCGGTCGACGCCGCCTGGGACGCCGGGATCCGCACCTTCGACACGGCACCCCACTACGGCCTCGGCCTGTCCGAACGCCGCCTCGGCGAGGCCCTGCGCAACCGCCCCCGGGACGCCTTCACCCTCTCCACCAAGGTCGGCCGTCTGCTCGTGCCCGCCGACGGCGACGGCGACGACTTGGCCAATGGCTTCGCCGTCCCCGCGAACCTGCGCCGCGCCTGGGACTTCAGCGCCGACGGCGTCCGCCGCTCCCTCGAAGCCAGCCTGGCCCGCCTGGGCCTGGACCGGGTGGACGTCGTCCTCCTCCACGATCCCGACGACCATGCCGAGCAGGCCCTCGACGAGGCCTACCCGGCACTGGAACGACTGCGCGGCGAAGGCGTCGTCGGCGCGATCGGCGTCGGCATGAACCAGTCCGCGCTCCCCGCCCGCTTCCTGCGGGAGACCGACATCGACGTCGTCCTCCTGGCCGGCCGCTACACCCTCCTCGAACAGGAGGGCCTCACCGACCTGCTCCCCGAGGCCGCCGCCCGCGGCAGCAGCGTCCTCATCGGCGGCGTCTTCAACTCCGGTCTCCTCACCGACCCCGCTCCGGGCGCCACCTACGACTACGCCCCCGCTCCAGAGCCCGTCCTCGACCGTGCCCGTCGGCTCAAGGCGGTCACCGAACGCCACGGTGTGCCCCTGCGCGCCGCCGCCCTCCACTTCCCGTTCGGCCACCCGGCGGTCGCCGGCGTGCTCACCGGTGCCCGCTCGGCCGACGAGGTGCGCGACAGCGTGGAGCAGCTGCGCGCCCCCGTGCCGGCCGCCCTCTGGGAGGCGCTGCGCGCGGAAGGTCTGCTCGCCCCGGTAGTCCCCGTACCCACGCCCCTGACCGCACCCCTGGACACGCCCCTTGAAGGAACCCCTTCCCCGAAGGAGCCGTCGTGAGGGTCGCCCTGCACACCAAGGTCCGCGCCGACCGTGTCGCCGAGTACGAGGCGGCGCACCGCGAGGTGCCCGAGGAACTGACCGCCGCGATCCGTGCCGCCGGGGTCAGCGCGTGGACCATCTGGCGCAGGCACCGACCTCTTCCACGTCCTGGAGGTCGAGGACTACGCGGCGATGATCGCGGAGCTGGAGAGACTGCCGGTCAACATCGCCTGGCAGGCCCGCATGGCCGCATTGCTGGACGTCGTCCACGACTACTCCGCGGAGGGTTCCGACGCCTCGCTGCCCGTGGTGTGGGAGCTGTGAGCGGCACGGACTCGGGCGTCGAAGTCGTGGGCAGGGACTCGGGCGTCGGAATTGTCGAGGCCCACCATCGCGTCCGGGACCTCTCCGCCCGCGACCAGGACTGGTTCACCGGTCCCGAACTCGCCCCCCTCCACCGCGACGTCTTCGCGGGCTGCGCCGTGCGCACCTACGGCCTGCGGATCTGAACCGAGGCGGCGCGGCTCCGGCCCGGCGCGGCCCGGGTCAGCCGTCGGCCGGTACCGGGGGTGCGGCCCCCGTCGGCGCGGCCGGCTCGTCCGGGGTGCGTGGACCGGGTGCCTCGTCGGCCGACACCCCCTTGCTGGGCGGCCTCTGCGCGGGTGGCCCGGTCCACGGTCCGGTACTTCAGCGTGGCTCGTGATGTCGCTGGCGGGGGCAGGTCTGGGTCCTACGGACGAAGGGCGCCCGGGCTCGGTGCGTCCATGGCCGGCACGTGGCCGGTTCATGTCCCGTCGGCCGCGCTTTCCGGCCCGCGCCCCTGTGCCGCTGTCATGAACAGGCTCCGGCCGTCGGTCCCTCCAGCGCACACGAGAAGCACCCGCGGTCGAGAGCGACTGTCTGCAGTAGCTTCCCGCTCTTGCCGCGCTCGGCGCCCGAGCGCGCCCGTCCTGGTCGACAGGGGTGTCACCCGGTCACGAAATCTGTCCCGGGTCTGTTCAGCAAGCTGCATGATGCTGAGATGGCTCACGACATAGTGTTCTTCCTCGCTCCCGACGACGAGACCGCCGCCGCGACTCGCCTGCACGGACCCGGCCCGGCCTTTGAGTCTGTGACCTGCCGCTTCATTGAGCCGGACAGCGCCATCGCGGAGTGGGACATGTATTTCGAGGAGCCCTCGGCCGAGGTCCCGCCGCTTGAGCGTCTCCTCGCGTGGTCCTGGCCCGAGTGGGTCACTGCCCCCTTGAACGACGGAGTTGAGGTTTTCGCCCTGCCACAGCGCCTGATCCAGGCGTTGGCCGACGCCGGTCCCACCGAGCTGGACGAGCTCGCACATCGCTGGACCACACGACTCAGAGCTGCTGACGGGGACGACATGACTGACGATGATCTACCGGCGGTCCTCCGCGGAGTTGCCCGACTCGCGGCGTCTGCGGTGAGAACGGGCGGTGGCCTCTACAGCTGGAGTTTCTGACCACGCGTTGAAACTTCTTCGGGCACACGTGGGTCGCGGGCGGCGCCGGGCACAGCCGTACGGTCGCCGGGGCCGACCCACGGCCCCGCCCATGGCTCCGAGGGCTGTCCTGTGATCCCCGGCGGGCGCTCGGCTGATCCACCGCGGATCACGCACAGCCCTTAGGCTGGCCTCATGCCTGAACGCCACGCCGTGTCACCTGCACCTGGTGCACATCTGCGCGCCCTCGACAGCGCGCGGCTCACCGAGGCGACCGGGGTGTTCGCGATGCTCTCCGACGTCACTCGGCTGCATCTGCTGTGGCTCCTCGCGCAGGGCGAGTCCGACGTCGGATCCCTGGCCGAACGCTGCGAGGCGTCCCGGACCGCGGTCAGCCAGCACCTCGCGAAGCTGCGGCTGGCCGGGCTCGTGCAGACCCGTCGGGAAGGGCGCCACATCCACTACAGCCTCAGCGACGGACATCTGCGACGCCTGGTCGTCGAGGCACTCAGCCACGCCGACCACCGCGTCAGCGGCCAGGCACCGCACGACTGACCCCGCGCGTTCGCTCGGGGTGCTCTCAGACGGGGTCGATGGACCCGAGGGTGGGTACGACCTCCTCGATCGAACCGTCCGCCGCGAACACCATCCGGTCCAGGGTCGATTCCCGGTGCGTGCCGTCGCCGCGCGGCGTTCCGGGACCGGGAACCGCGAACCGGTGGTAGCAGATGAACCAGTCGTCGGTGCCGGGGACGTTCACGACGGTGTGATGACCGGTGGCGAGGATCCCGTACTCAGGGCGCTTGCGCAGGATCACCCCCTGCTTGGTCCACGGCCCGAGCGGTGAGGGCCCCGTGGCGTACGCGACACGGTAGTCCTCGCTGCGGGTGTCGTCCTCCGACCACATGAAGTAGTAGACGCCCCGCCGTTTGATGACGAACGCGCCTTCGCGGAAGCCCTCGGGGGTGAACCGCCGTACCCGCGCCGGGTCGAACGACACCATGTCCTCGTGAAGGGGCACTCCGTACGCCTCGGTGTTGCCCCAGTACAGGTATGTGGTGCCGTCGTCGTCCCTGAACACGGCCGGGTCGATCATCTGGCCGGCGAAGTCGTCCCGTCCGATGAGGGGCCGGCCGAGCGCGTCCCGGAAGGGCCCCGTGGGGCTGTCCGCGACGGCCACGCCGATCTGCTGGTTCGCGCAGAAATAGAAGTAGTACGACCCGTCGCGCTCCCCGGCGGCCGGCGCCCAGGCGTACCGGTCCGCCCAGCTCACGTCGGACTCCAGGTCCAGGACGACCCCGTGGTCCTCCCAGGTGACCAGGTCGTCGGAGGAGTGGACCGTGAACCGGGTGCCGCCCCAGCCCTCGAAGCCGTCGGTCGTCGGGTAGATGTAGTAACGGCCTCCGAATTCCTGGATGTTGGGGTCGGCGGTCAACCCGGGAAGCAGTGGGCTGCGCATGTGGACGGCCTCCACCGTCCAGGCGCGCCGGGTGCCGTCCGCCGCCGTGACGGTGTACGGACGCGGAGCGCGGAAGTCGCGCGGGGTGCCGGATGGCGGGTCGATGCTCGCACCCGCGGCCAGGTCGAACTCGGGGGCCAGGGCGTCGAGTTCGGTGCCCGGATGCAACGGCAGTACGACCTTCGAGGTGTCCTCGTCGACGAGGGCGTACGCCTTGAGCCCTTCGCGGACACGGGCGTCGACGACGGACGTCGGCGGTGCGTAGGCGGCCAGGAGCCGCTCGTACTCGGCCTGTGTCACCGGCAGTACGGAGCCGTGCCGGGCGCCGGGCGGCAGGGCGAAGTCCTCGCACGGGGTCCACTTGCCGGAGTCGAGGTCGGTGGTCTCGAAGGGGACGTAACCGCGTCCGCTGAACTCGTCGATGAAGAGGTACCACTTGGCTTCGGTGTTCGACCGGAACACGATCGGGCCCTCGCCCTGCTCGATCGCCCCCTGCCCCACACGGTCCGCCACGAACTCGTACGACGGCGCCAGCAGGTCGGCCGACTTCTCCACGGTGATGAACTTCCCGCCGGGCACCTCCGGCGAGTTGACGCGCTCGTCCTTGGTGAAGCGGTAGCAGGTGCCGTCGTGCCGGACGACCGTGGAGTCGATGACGGAGTGACCGGGGTCGTTCCACAGCCGGGGTTCGCTGAAGACGCGGAAGTCGCGGGTGGTCGCGTACAGCATCGCGTTGTGGGTGTCGGCGGTGTGGTCCGGGTCGTCCTCGGCGTACAGCCTGGAGGCCCAGAAGACGACGTACTCGTCCCGGTCGGGGTCGTGGCACGCCTCCGGTGCCCAGAGGTTGCCGGCCGTGTCGGGGGCGAGACGGACCAGGCGCCGGTCGGTCCAGCTCACCAGGTCGGCGCTGTCCCAGACCATGAGCGCCTTGCTGCCGGTGCGCTGGACGCGGTCCCAGTCGCCGTCCTGCTCGCCGTGCATACGGAGGTCGGTGGCGATCAGATGGAACCCGTCGCCCTGCGGGGAGCGGATGAGGAACGGGTCGCGCAGGCCCCTCGTGCCGAGGTCCGACGTCAGTACCGGGGCGCCCCCGTTGAGTTCACGCCAGCGGAGGGGGTCGTTGCCCCGGCTGAGCGCGCACCGGATCTGCTCGCCGTCCGGGCTGCCCTCGCCGGTGAAGTAGACGAAGACGTAACCGGCGTACTCCTGCAAGCCGACCTCCAGAGCTGCGAGCTTTTGACACTTCCTGTTGGAAAACCGTCGAAGAGTGTTGCCATCTGCGCCGACACGCGTCAATGGCCGAGCTGCTCCCCGGCGGCATCGAAAGTTTCGACCGTTGTCGGCGTGGCGACGCCGAGGACGGCGTCGTCGGCGCCGAACGCCCTCATGTCGGCCGGGGCGCCCCAGGGCCGGGATCGCTCTGAGGGTCGACACACAGGTCCCGGACGTACCAGTCCAGCCGTGCCCCGTCCTCGCCGTGCGTGCGCCCGCCGGGGGTGAAGCCGGCCCGGCGGGCCACTGCGGCGGAAGCGACGTTCTCCGGCTCCACCCGGATCACGGCCTCCTTTCCTCCCGCACCTGCGGCGTACCGGCAGACGAGGAGGACCGCGCGGGTGGCAAGGCCGCTCCCTCTCCAGGACGGGTAGAGGCCGTAAGCGACATTCACCTGGCCGGGAGACAAGCCCTCCAAGGAGAACCGCAGGTCGATCGTCCCGGCGAGCACCTCATCGGCGCCCACCCGTATACCGAAAGCGCGCAGTGGCCCGGAGGTGTTCCACTGGTCCTGGCAGTGCCGTAGGTAGGCGTCGACGCCCTCGCGTGTACTGGCACCTCCGCTGAGCCAGCGAACCAGCTGCTCATCCTCCCCCTCCAGGTGCGCCTCCACATCGTCAGGACGCAGCGGGGACAGAGTGATGATCCCGTCGGACACCTTCGCTTCGCGCATCCGGCGATTCTTGACGTCCGGGCTGCGTCGCGCCATCGGATTCCGCTGAAGATGCACGGACGCCGAACCCGGAGCGCCCACCCGGGCGCCGCATCCGTCGGGACGAGCAAGGATTCCCCGATCCGTGTATTTTCGTCCCGATATGCGCCGACTGGTCATCGACGTCCATACCGACGCGACCACCCGGCGTGGTGCCGGACCCGGGAGGACCCATCACCGGAACGACGTCGGAGAGCGGCTCCGGCACCGCGTCGCGGAGCCAGCCTCCGGAAGCCGACCTGCTGAGGAGCATGCTGGGCCGACCGGAGTACCGCAGGGGCCTGGTGTTCTGCGGACTGATCGGGATTCCGGTGGCCCTGATCGCGTTCTGGTTCCTCGTCGCTCTCCAACAGCTGGAAGAGCTGCTCTGGGAGACCTGGCCCCGGGAGCTGGGCTGGAAGCAGGCGCCCTGGTGGTGGGCGCTCCCCCTGCTGACGGCGGCCGGTCTCGTCGTCGGCCTGGTCGCCTCGCGGTTTCCGGGCCGGGGCGGACATGTTCCGGCGGCGGGCCTGCACTCGGGCGGCGTCACCCGACAGGCGCTGCCGGGGGTCGTGATCGCCGCCCTGGTGGGGCTGCCGCTCGGCGTCGTCCTGGGGCCCGAGGCGCCGCTGATCGCGATGGGCGGCGGACTGGCGCTGCTCCTCGCGCGTGTGGCCCGGGCGCCGGAGACCGGGGCGAGCACGGCGCTGCTCGGTGCGGCAGGGGCGGCGGCCGCCATCTCCGCGCTCTTCGGGAACCCGATCGTGGGCGCGGTGCTGCTGATGGAGGTGGCCGGGGTGGGGGGCCCACAGCTGTTCGCGGTGATGCTGCCGGCCCTGCTGGCCAGCGGTGTGGGCGACCTGATCTTCACCGGATTCGTCCACTGGACGGGCTTCGAGACGGGGAGCCTCGGCATCGGCCTGCCCAAGCCGCCGCCGCTCGACTGGGCGGACGTGCTGTGGGTGCTGGTGCTGGCGCCCGCCCTCGCGTTCGTCGTCCACTGGGTCTTCGTGTGCGGCCGGTTCACGGCCCGTTTCGTGGCGACCCGGACGATGCGGAACACCACCCTCTGCGCGGTGGGCGCGGCCGTCTGCGTCACGGGTTACGCGCTCACCACGGGCCGATCGCCCGCCGAGGCGGCCCTGTCCGGGGAGGCCACCCTGTCCACCCTGGCGCGGGACCCGCACGCCTGGTCCGTGGGCGCCCTGATCGCGGTGCTGGCCTTCAAGGGCCTGGCGTACACGCTGTGTCTGGGCAGTCTGCGAGGCGGCCCCGTCTTCCCCGCCCTTTTCCTGGGCGGCGCGGCCGGGGTACTGCTGGCGCCGCTGCCCGGTCTGGGACTGGTGCCGGCGATGGCGGCCGGGATGGCGGCCACGGTGACCGCCGCCCTGCGGCTGCCCGTGAGCAGTGTCGTCCTGGTCGTGCTCCTGCTGGGCAACGTGGACACGGTGGCCCTGGTGGTGCTCGCCGTGGTCATCTCCTTCGTGCTCACCCAGCTGTTGCCGCAGGGGCCGCAGTTCCCGGCGTTCGATCAGCGGTCGGCCGGTGGGGCGAACGGCGGGGGGCCGGTCGGGGGTGATCGCGGAGCTGATTGATCGGGGAGCCGGTCCGGGGCCGTCACGTCCGTGACCAGCAGGCCTGAACCCTGCCGGTCGCCGACATCGTCTCCGAAGCGGCCACCATGGCGCTTCCCGTGGTGAAACACCTGCGCTCGCCCTGCGAACGCCTCGGAGGCAAGGAGCCGTTGACCGCCGGGGTCAGTTGTCCAGCCGGCGCAGCCGCTCCTCGTCGCAGGTGCGCGGGCAGGTGGAGCAGGCCTCGGCCGGGCGGATCGTGTAGTAGAGGCAGCAGCCCCTGCGGGTGCGGGTCGGGTGCTCGCGGCCGTCAGTCGTGCGCAGGGTGCGGAAGTCGGCGCCGCCCGGGAAGGGTGCGCGGGCGGCGGGCAGCACCTCCGAGGCGGCCCGGACCCCGGCGGCCTCGTCGCCGCGCGTGCGGCCGAGATACCAGAGCCCCGAGACCAGGTCGTCGGAGACCATGCCCCACAGCGCCCGTGAGCCCCGGCGCACATACGGCCCGAACGCCTCCAGCACCGGCCCCATGTGATCCGCGACGGCCGCCCGCAACTCGGCTGGCAGCGCCTCCTGGTGGGCGACCGTCCGCGCACCGGCGAGCGCCGCCGCCGGGTCGTCCGGCAGGCAGACGAGGTCGGTGCCGGGACGGATCTCGTACGCGCCCGTCGCGAGGTCCACCCGAACGGCTCCGGGAGCGACGCGTGGCACCCGCCGCTCCAGGTACCAGACGCCGCTCATCAGCAGCGCGACCGACCACACGTAGTCATGGAGGGCACGGGAGGCCGCGACATGGCGGGGCGCGGTGTGGTCGTAGCGGTCCCGGATCCGCACCGCCTCGGCCTCGACGAAGGCCTCCAGACCCTCCTGACCATCCGTCAACCCCACAATGCGGTCGCTCATTCGCGGGGACGGCGTCAGCGCCTGGCCCGGTTCCACGACACGTACGGACAACACCTCGCACATCGTGTCCAGACGGCGGTAGGCGGCGGCGAGGAGAGCGGGGACGTGCGTGGGGGCGGCGGCCCGGGGGAGCGCCAGGGAGGCCATGGTCATCGGCAACTCCAGAGCGTGAGGAAGTTCGGTAAGGCGAGGAGGTAAGCCTTACCTTAGCTGCAAGATCAAGTGCTGATGACCAAGCGGGATGCGGAGCGTGGGTCTCGGGCTGACCGGACCGTCTCAGCGGCCCCCTTCGTCGCCGGCCCGCCCCGCCCGACCTGTCGCCCGCCAGCGGAAGCCGTGCACCGTCCCCTGCGTCTGTACCTCCTCGCCCCGACCCCGACGGACTCCGTCACCGAGGGCTTCCTGCCCGCCGCCGCCCGGCTCGGTGCGGACGTCACGATCCTCACCGACCAGCCGGACGCCCATCGCGGCCCGTACCCGGAGCATCCCGGCGTCGAGATCCTCCCCTGCTCTCCGAGCAGTCCCTGCTGTCCGGGCACCGCTTCCACCCCACCCCCAAGGGCCGCACCGGTGACGCCGACGCCTGGCGGTCCTGTGCCCCGAAGGCCCGCGCCGCGTCCCCGCCGCGCCACCTCGCCGTCCGCGGGGACCTGATCGCCGAGGAGAGCGCCGAGCCCGGCGCCACCGCCGTCCGCGACCGGAACGCGGAGACGTCCCCGAGGGCTACCGGCTGCCGCCCGCCACCCCTGGCAGTACGAGATGCTCCGCGAGCACCGCCTGCTGCGGGAGGCCCTCGGCCGCGGCGACATCCTCGATGTGGGCCCAGGCGGCCCCGAGTACGCGGCCACCGCCTCCGTCCGCACCCTCTTCGACGGCGACGCGTTCCTGAAGTCCAGCCTCAACGTCCGCATCACCAACTGCGTCCGCAGGAACGCCCGTTACGAGAACTCTCCGGTGCCGTCGCCCTCACCTGTGCCCTCGCTCCGGCCCTGGCCGACCTGGAGGCCCGCTTCCCCGGCAGCGCGCTGCTCCGCGAACCCGCCTACCGCAGCCTCGCGCTGCCCGGCCCCGAGGGCGCCCCCGAGCGCGCCCTCCTCGAAGGCTTCGGCGTGATCGTCCGCGAGGCCCTGTCCCGCCGGCTCCTGCCCGGCACGACCCCGCTGCTCGCGGCTGCCGTCGCCGACGAGTACCCGACCGGCCCGGCCCGCATCTTCCGCCTCCTGTCCGGACACGGCCCCGAAGGGGTGCTCGACTGGTGGCGGGCCTACCTCCGCCTCCTCGTCCCACCCGTCCTGTCCGCCTTCTTCGACCACGGCGTCGTGCTGGAGCCCCACCTCCAGAACGTCCTGATCTGCGTCGACACGACGGCATGCCGGCCCGGGTCCTCTTCCGCGACCTGGAGGCCACCAAGGGACACGACCAGCCCCGGTGCTGGCCGTGGGGGAGTGGCCGTATCCGTGGCCGCGCCCCACAGCTGAAGGGGACCGGGTCACCCTCACCGGCCAGTTGTGCACCCCCAAGGACCTCCTCGCCCGGAACGTCCACACACCGGGGCTCCGTGCGGGGGACAGGGTGGCGTTCTCCCTGGCGGGCGCCTACGCCTGGAACATCTCCAGCACGACTTCCTGATGCATCCGCCGCCCGGTTTCCACTTCGCCGGCTGAGCTCTCTCCGCCTCTGCGGCCGATGTTCCTCCGCGCCCGAACCGCCCGCCCTCTTCGACCCCTCTACGTGAGTGTGACGGCTACGTGAGTGGGACCGTTGACAGGCGGGCGGACCGGGCGCAGACTCATCCCCGCAACTTAGTGAACTGAATTTCACCTGACGAACATGTCGGCTCCCGGAGGCGGGACGCGGCTCGTCCTCAACGGCGAGGAGTACTCATGCACACCACCGTCGGCATCATCGGCGGCGGCCCGGCCGGGCTGCTGCTGGCTCGTCTGCTGCACAACGCGGGAATCGACAGTGTGGTACTGGAACGCAAGGACCGGGCGTACGTCGAGCAGCGGCAGCGTGCCGGAATCCTGGAGCAGGCCACCGTCGACGTGCTGCGGGCCTGTGGCGCGGGCGCGCGCCTGGACGCCGAGGGTATGCCGCACGACGGCATCGAGCTGCGCTTCGCCGGCCGCGCCCACCGCGTCGACTTCCCCGAGCTCACCGGCGGGCGCCGGGTGTGGGTCTACGCCCAGACCGAGGTCGTCAAGGACCTGATCGCCCTCCAGCTCGCCGACGGCGGCCCGCTGCTGTTCGAGGCCGAGGTGCACGCGGTGGAGGGCGTCGACGGCGACCGCCCGGTGATCCGATACACCCATGAGGGCCGTGAGCAGACCCTGACCTGCGACTACGTGGTCGGCTGCGACGGCTTCCACGGCGTGGCCCGCGACGCGGTCCCGGAGGGGGTCCGGACGACGTACGAGCGCACCTACCCCTACTCCTGGCTGGGCATCCTCGCCGACGCCCCGCCCGTCTACGACGAGCTGATCTACGCCCACTCCGAGCGCGGCTTCGCGCTGGCGAGCATGCGGTCGCCCTCCGTGAGCCGCCTCTACCTCCAGGTCCCCAACGGCACCGACCCCGCCGACTGGTCCGACGAGCGGATCTGGGACGAGCTGGACGCCCGGTTCGCCCTGACCGCGAACCCCGGCTGGCGGCTCAAGCGGGGGACCGTCACCGCCAAGGCCGTACTGCCGATGCGCAGCCACGTCACCGAGCCGATGCGGTACGGCCGCCTCCTCCTGGCCGGCGACGCCGCCCACATCGTGCCGCCCACCGGCGCCAAGGGCCTCAACCTCGCCGCCACCGACGTCATCGTGCTCGCCCGTGCATTCGAGCGGCTCAAGGAGACCGGCTCGACCGAGTTGCTCGACGCGTACTCCGACACCTGTCTGCGCCGGGTGTGGCGGGCCGAGCACTTCTCGTACTTCATGACCACGACCCTGCACGCCGACCCGGAACAGTCCCCGTTCGAGACCAAGCTCCAGCTCTCCCAGCTGCACCGCGTCGCCACCTCCCGCCACGCCGCGGCCGAACTGGCGGAGAACTACACCGGGCTGGCGCTGGACGGCTGACCGTCCACCACAAGGGCGCCCCGTGGAACTGTCACGGGACGCCCCTTCTTCGCGCCGGTTCTGCCTGCCGTTCACGCGCCGCTTCCGTGTACGGTCCCGCTCCGGCGCTACGTGCGGTCGCCCTTCGGCTTGCCCCGCTGGTCCGGTGTGCCGTGCGGCGGCGGGCTCATCGGCTGAGGCGAGGTCGCCGGCGACACGGGGGAGCCGGAGCGGCGGCCGTGCTGCTCGGGGCGCAGCGCGCCGGGGTCGCCCGACGTGGGTTCGGCGCCCGAGCGCAGCTGGTCCAGGCGCGCCGTCAGCAGCTGGGTCACCGGCAGCCGGTCGGCGTGCTCGCGCTCATACGTCAGCAGCTCCTCCACCTCCCCGGCGCTGAGCGACCGCACTCGGCTCTCCAGACCGCCGATCGGCAGATGGTCGTAGTCGGGCAGTGGCAGCGTCCTGTGGTCTGCCATGGCTCTCACTCCCTCGTGGCGGAATGCCTGCGTACAGCTTCGATGACGCTACGTGATCGGCGGATCGTATCCCCTCCGGCCGGCGGGCCCCTGCCGCAGCCGGGGCCCGCCGCGATGCGGCCTCAGTGGGCGCCGAGCCCGCCGCTGCCGAAGGAGCCGCTGCTGTTCTTGCTCCAGCGGGGCCGCTTCTTGTCGGGGCTCGGCCGGGTGCCCTGGTTCCCGTGCACCTCGTACGGCGTCAGCCGGTAGTCGCTCTTCGGGATCTCGTCCGGCTCGCGGTTCGCCCGCTCCTCGCGCACGGGACCGCCCTCAGGGAGCCTCGGCTGCTCCTCTGGGAGGGGACGGCGCGGCTCACGCGCGCGGACACGCGCGCCCAGCCAGAGGGCCCCGATCAGCACCGACACGACCACCACACCCGCGATGAACGGCGCGGCGCCGCTCAGCACGCTGCGCTCTGCTGCGAAATTAGCCCATTCCGTCTTCATATCGGATGAATACCCCCAAAGGGTCGGGTGAACCTGGTCGGCTCACATGGGAGGGCGGTCGGGGTGACCGTTTCTTCGCCCCCGTGCCGGGGTGTGCACGGGTGCCCGGTCCGGCGCAGGGGGAAACGGGACTCTGCGAACCGGGGCGGGCGGTGCCCGCGTTTGACGGACACCGCTCCGGCTACCCGCCCCGGGTGACCTCGACGACGACATCCCAGCAGCAACTCATCCGATTCCTCGAGGACCGCTTCGCGTGCGCCCAGGCGTGCACCGAATGTGCACGTGCCTGTGCCCTGCGGGCGAGCCTCGCCGATCCGGACGGCCCCGAGAGCCAGGAGCACATGCGCCGCAAGGGCATCATGTGCGCGGAGGTGTGCGACGCCACCTGCCGGGCGCTGTCCGAGCAGACCAACCTCGACGAAGCGGCCGTTCGCGTCCAGGTGGAGTGGTGCCGAACCGTCAGCCTGGAGTGCGCCCGCGTCTTCGACGAGCACCCCGGAGCCGAGGAGAGCGCCCGGGCCTGCCGGGACTGCGCCCGGGCCTGCACGGACTTCCTCGTCACCCTCGGCTGAGCCGCGCGGCCCCCTCGGCGCCCCGCGAGGCGGGAATCGACCGGACCGCCACGCTCCCGCGTGTTCCCAATTACTGGAACACGTTCTAGCGTGTGCGCCGTCAGGTCGGCCTTGGGGAACCTGGAGGCGCCGTGCACCTCGAATACACGCCCGAGCAGCAGCGGTTGCGCACCGAACTGCGCGCCTACTTCGCCGAGTTGGTCCCGGCGGGCGCCTACACCCGCCACGGTGACCCGGCGGCGCAGAAGCGCTTCTACCGCGACACCATCCGCCGCCTCGGCGCCGACGGCTGGCTGGGCGTCGGCTGGCCCAAGGAGTACGGCGGACGCGGCCTGACCGCCATCGAGCAGTTCGTCTTCTTCGACGAGGCCGCCCAGGCCGGCGTCCCGCTGCCGCTGATGGCCCTCAACACCGTCGGCCCGACGATCATGCAGTACGGCACCGACGAGCAGAAGTCGTACTTCCTGCCGCGCGTCCTGTCCGGCGAGATCGACTTCGCCATCGGCTACAGCGAACCCGATGCCGGCACGGACCTCGCCTCGCTGAAGACCCGCGCGGTGCGGGACGGCGACGAGTACGTCGTCAACGGCCAGAAGATCTGGACGACCAACGGCGACACGGCCGACTGGGTGTGGCTCGCGACCCGTACCGACCCCGAGGCACCGCCGCACAAGGGCATCACCATGCTCCTCGTCCCGACCACCGACCCCGGCTACTCCTGCACCCTGATCAACACCCTCGCCTCGCACGACACCACCGCCAGCTACTACGAGAACATCCGCGTCCCCGTCTCCCGGCGAGTCGGCGAGGAGAACAAGGGCTGGCGTCTGATCACCAACCAGCTCAACCACGAACGCGTCACCCTCGCCGCCCACGGCACCATGGCCATCCGCTCCCTGCACAACGTCCAGCGGTGGGCCATGGAGACCAAGCTCGCCGACGGCCGCCGCGTCATCGACCTGCCCTGGGTGCGCCGCCGCCTCGCCCAGACCCACACCAGACTCGACGCGCTCAAGCTCCTCAACTGGCGCATGGTCAGCGCCGTCCAGGACGGCACCCTCACCCCGCAGGAGGCGTCCGCCGTCAAGGTCTACGGCTCCGAGGCCCGCCGCGACGCCTACGCCTGGCTCATGGAGATCGTCGCCGCCGGCGGCGCACTCAAGGAGGGCTCGGCGGGCGCCGTCCTCCACGGCGAACTCGAACGCGGCTACCGCTCGGCCGTCATCTTCACCTTCGGCGGCGGCAACAACGAGATCCAGCGGGAGATCATCGCCTGGATCGGCCTCGGCATGCCCCGAGTCCGGCGCTGACGCATTGTGACCACCGACGCTAGTTGTCACATACCGAGGATGGTTGGCACCGAGAACCAATGGGATCGCGATGGCGACGAAGTTGTGACATGACAGCTGGCACCTTGCCACGAGAACTGAAGATTGCCGTTTACTCGGACCCCGCCGCGAGGTCGGCCCGCTTCAGGAGCGAGTGGTTGCCGCCTTCCGGGCCGTGAGTTCTCCGCCGGCGCCGCGTCCGAGATTACCCGTGGGCGTACACCAGCGGCAGTGGGCGCTCTGGCGAAGGCGAAACGCCTGGTCGCGCGGGGCTGGCCGAGCCGGCGCCGGGCCGGTTCACGCCCGCCCGCGGGGTGAGCGGGCCAGGCGGCGGGTCATGAGCAGGGTCATCGACCAGTAGATCATCGCCTCGGCGCTGGCAGTGCGGCGTTCGAAGTCACGTGCCAGGCGGCGGGTGCGCATCAGGTGGGCGAAGAGACGCTCGACGATCCACCGCTTGGACAGCACCACGAAGCCGCGCATGTCGTCGCTGCGCTTGACGATCGCCAGGACCAGGGCGAACGTGACCAGGCAGTACTCGACGAGGCTGCCGGTGTAGCCGTCATCAGCCCAGACCAGCTCCAACTGGGGGTGGACGTCGGCGACTTGGTTCAGCAGGACCCGGGTGACGGCGCGGTCTCCGACATCCGCGCTCGTCACCATCACGCCCAGCAGCAGGCCGAGGGTGTCCACCACGACGTGCCGCTTGCGCCCGTTGATCTGTTTGCCGCCGTCGAAGCCGCGGCTGTCCGCGCCGACGACGGCGTCCGCCTTGACGGACTGCGAGTCGATCACACCGGCCGTCGGCTCCGCGTCCCGGCCCAGCCGCTCGCGGGCCCGGGCGCGCAGCCGATCATGGAACTCCTTGACCAGGGCGTTGTCGCGCCAGCGGCGGAAGAATGCGTAGATGCGGTCCCACGGCGCACGATCTACGGATTCGCCCGCCGATGGGCCGCCGCTGGGGTCCTCGGTGTCATCCGTGACCAGCTCCGACGCCGCATCCGCCGTGCTGCGGGAAAGACGCCCCAGACCGCCTCGGTGATCGTGGACTCCCAGTCCGTCAAGGCGTCCGAGACGGTCAGCAGGGCCACTCGCGGGTGGGACGGCGGGAAGCTGATCAATGGGAGGAAGCGGCACATGATCTGTGATCATCGCAGTCTCGTCCTGCTGGTCATGGTGACTCCCGCCGATGCCCAGGACTCCCTGGTGGCACGGGAGTTGCTGTTTCGCCTGGCCCTGCTGCATCCGGAGATCGCCATCGTCTGGGCCGACTCCGCCTACGCCAAGGACGACCTGGTCGCCTGGGCGAAGAAGTACCTCGACGTCACCATCAAGAAGGTCTGGCGCCCGCCGGATGCCAAGGGCTTCGTCGTGCTCCCACGCAGGTGGGCCGTCGAGCGAGGCTGGTCATTGATCATGAGGGCCCGCCGTCACTGCCGCGACCACGAACGGCTGCCCGAGATGAGCGAATCGCTGATCACGTGGGCGGCGATCACGCTGATGCCCCGGAGGCTGACCCGCCGCACGACCCGTCCCGCCGAACGCCGCGACGTCGCCCACGGCTACGTCATGCCAGAAGCCGCTTGATCCGGCGGGACAGCAGTGAACACTTCTGGGGCCATCGGCCCATCTCCCGGCCGCCGCGACGGGGTCGCCCTGGCGGTCGAGGAGCTGACGGTCAGCATGTACTTTCCGGCGTACGTCAGTCCTGGATGAGGGCCAGTTGCTTCCGGATTTCGCGGGGGTTGGTGTCGCCTGCGACCTTCTGCAGCAGCGGGGTGTGGTCGAAGATGAAGTCCCGGACGGGCCGCAGTGGTGCCGGGGTGTGGTGGAAAACCTTGCCGAGCATCCATGCCTGCTGGACCTGCCGGGCGGTGTGGGGCTTGCGCGGGCCCTCGTAGTTTTGCAGCGCACGCTGTACGGCGGCGAGGTCGTTGAGATCGACGCCGCGCAGGGCCCGGCCGAGAAAGTAGCCGTCCTCGATGGACATGCCCGCACCGTAGGCGGCGTAGGGCGAGGTCGGGTGTGCGGCGTCGCCCACGAGGGTGGCCCGTCTCTGGGACCACTGCTTCAGGCGGGGCCGGTCGCGCAGCACCCAGCGTTGGACGTCATCCGGCTCTGTCCGGGCGATCAGCCCGGGAAGGGGCGCGGGGAACTCCGCGCCCAATACGGTGGCTGCGGCCTTCAGGTCGGACGGCGCCGGGGCGTCCGGGTCGGTGGCGGTGAGTACCCACCACTGGAAGCCGTCGCGGCCCTTGTGCCGGATCGATGTCCAGCTTCCCTGCACCGTCCTGCTGTGCGTCAGAACGCACATGTTCGGTTCGGTGCCAGGGACGTCCGCGAAGGTGAATCCGCCGAAGATGTGCAGCCGGTGCTCGCGCTTGGGGGCGTCGCCCCACAACGTGCGCCGGACCAGCGAGTCGATGCCGTCAGCGCCGACCAGGAGGTCGTGCTCGGCTGTGGTGCCGTCGGCGAAGTGCAGAGTGACCGCGTGGTCATCCTGCTCGATGTGCGTCACGTGCTGGTTGAACCGGAGGGTGTCCGGCGGGAGGGCGGCGAGCATCCGCTCGTACAGTTCGGGCCGCAGCAGTCCGATGAACCCGCCGCCGTAGGCACGCTTGGTCTCGGGGTCCTGCCTGACGTGTACGCGCACATGGCCGCGGAGGTTGCGGAACTCGGTGTCCGTGGGGGAGCCGAGGTCTTCGGTGTCCACTCCGAGCGCACGCAGCGCCTTCAGCGGCGGCGGCCACAGGTTGAGGATGTTGCCGGCCGGCCGCGCCTCGCGGTAGCGCTCATAGAGGGTGACCTCGTGACCGGCCTGGGCTATGGACAGGGCCGCGGCCATACCGGCCGGACCGGCGCCGAGGACGGCGACACTGCCGCCGGAGTTGTTCGGCACGGGCATGGAGCACCTCGCGTCATCGGGAGGAAAACAGTAGCGGACGCTACTGTTAGCCGCAGACTGTAGTGTGGACTACGGTTTAGTCAAGACCTGTGCACGCACCGGGGAACGAGAGGGCTGAGATCATGGGCGAGGCCCGAGCAGCACGGGCGGTCGACCTGGAGATCCGGCCGCCCAAGCAGCGGCGCAGCCGCGAGGCGTGGAACCGGGTGCTCGATGCCGGAGTGTCGATCCTGGAGGACGGCGGGCACGAGGCGTTCACCATCGCCGCCGTGTGCGAGCGGGCAGGGGTCGCGCCGCCGGCGATCTATGCCCGCACCACCAGCAAGGACGCCCTCTTCCTTGCCGTCTACGAGCACGGCATGCAGCGCCTGCGCGCGGAGCAGCAGGTCTTCGCCGACGACAGCCGATGGGCAGACCTGTCCGCGGCCGAACTCGTCCGCGGTGCGGTGGCCGAAACGGTCGGCATGTTCCTGCGCCATGAACGGTTCCTGCGGGCCGTCGTCCTGACCTCGGCGTCACATCCCGAGATCCGGCGCCGCGGTTCCCGCTACAGCCAGGAGCTCGGGAACGGATTCGCCAAGATTGTCCTTCGCACGGCGGACGCCATCACGCTCCCCGACGTCGATACCGCGGTCCATTCCTGCTTCAGCACCGTCTTCGCCGCCTCGGTCATCCGTGTCGCCTACGGTCCGGGATTCGCCAGGCCGGTGCCTGTCGAGGACGACGCGTTCACCGCAGATCTGGCGGAGACAGCGGTGCGCTACCTGCTGTCCGCCTGACGGTGTTTGACATGCCTCTGCATGTACGGCATCGCTGTAGCGTCACCACACAGCGACGAGATCGCGCACTCACACGTCCGACCGAAGCACCCGGTTCAGACACAGGTTCTCAGCTTGGCGTTTAACCTTCGGCCTCGGCTATGCCGCGTAGTCGGATGCTTGGGCGCAGGTAGAAGAGTTCGGGATCGCCTTCGTCTAGGCCGTGGAGCAGGCCAACAGGGCTCCAGCCGACGAACTGCAGCAGACGTTGCATGGGTTGGTTGGAGACATTGGTCGAAGTGAACAGCTTCGGGGTGGTGCACGCGGCTTCGGTGGCCTTGAGGAGATGTGTGCCCACGCCTTGTCGGCGGGCGGTGGGCGCGACCATCAGCATGGTGACGAAGCCCTGCTCGAAGAAGGTGTACTCCAGCACGCTGTAGCCCAAGGGCCCGGATGCGTCCTGGGCAAGGAGGACCAGGCCTTGTTCGCACCAGCGTCGGATGCTCATGCATCGCGCGTGGTCCCCCGCTGCGGCGATGGCGTCGATGTTGGCCAATCCGGTCCAGTCCGAGGCTTCTGCGCGGCGCACCACCAGCTCGCCGGGGTTCTCAAGATCCATGGGGTGCATCGTGGCAGCTGCGGGGGCGGGCGAGCTGCGATGCCTGGGTTCCCAGACCGCCCGAGCCGCAGACGAGCACGACGTCGCCCTCCTGGACGGTGTTGCCGGCCCAGCCGTGCAGCATGCGGTAGGCGGTGGTGCCGACGAGTGTGGGTGCGGCGGCTTGTTCCCAGGTCAGATGGTCGGCCTTCGGGAGCACCTGGTGGGCCTGGACGCGGGCGAACTGGCCGAACGACCCGTAGTTCGTGTCGTAGCCCCAGATCCGGGCGCTGGGCGCAATCATCTGGTCGCGGCCCTCGGTGATCCAGGGGTCGTCCGCGTCCCACCATCCCGGGTGTATGACCACGTGGTCGCCGATGGCGATGCCGGAGACATGGTGGCCGACGGCGTAGACGATGCCGGAGGCGTCGGAACCTCCGACGTGGAAGTCCTCCGTCTCGCCGCGCTCTGGCGGGTGCCGATCTGGTCGACAGGGTAACCGCGGGCGGCCCAGACGTTGTTGTAGTTGACGCCGGCGGCCATGACGGCGACGAGTACCTCGTCCGGTCCGATGGCCGGGGTGGGCACGAGTTCGGGCCGGAACGCCCGGGCCGGGTCACCGTAGCGGTCGGGTCGTACGACCTGCGCGTGCATGTGCGTCGGCACCTGGCCCAAGGGGGGAAGGCTGCCGACGTCGACAGATGACAGGGTGGGAGGGGATACGGAACGCCGGTCGGCGTCTGTGCTGCTCATGCGCTGCCTCTCCGATGGAAATGCCGGGCGGTTTCAAGCGAGTTGGATGGCCTTGGTCTCGAGGAACTCCTCAAGGCCGTAGCGACCGAGTTCACGGCCGTTCCCGGACTGCTTGTAGCCACCGAAAGGCGCCGCGATGTTGAACTCGGCGCCGTTGACGTCGACCTGTCCGGTGCGAAGTCGCCGCGCGATCGCCAGGCCGCTTTCCGTGGTCGCGGCCCAGACGCCGCCGTGCAGCCCGTAGCGGCTGTCGTTGGCGAGCGTGATCGCCTCGTCGAGGGTGTCGTAGGAGAGGATCACCAGCACCGGGCCGAAGATCTCTTCCCGGGCGATGGTCATCTCCGGGGTCACGTCGCCGAAGACGGTCACCTTGGCGTAGTTGCCGTCCGGCCGGTCGTCGGGATGCCCGAGTCCACCGGTGATCAGTGTCGCTCCGGCGTCGAGCCCGGCCGCGATGTGGGACTGCACACGGTCGTACTGGTCCCGCGACACCAGCGGGCCCAGCTCGGGCTGGATCTCGGCGGCGACACGGGCGGCGACCTGGGCGACGTCGTCCCTCGCGGACCGCGGGACGATGAGGCGGGTCCAGGCATTGCAGCACTGCCCGGAGTTGGTCATGCAGTACTGCACGGTCGCGGTGACCGCCTGCTCCAGGTCCGCGTCGGGCGTGACCAGGCTGGCCGACTTGCCTCCGAGTTCGAGCGCGACCCGTTTGACGGTCGTGGCGGCGGCCTGGCCGACCAGGGCGCCCGCACGGGTCGACCCCGTGAAGGAGACCATGTCCACGTCGGGATGACGGCTCATCGCGTCCCCCACGACGGGGCCGGTGCCGAAGACCAGGTTGAACACGCGGGGATGTCCGCGATGCCGATCTCGACGGGTGTTCGTGGTGGATCGGCGCCGCGTCAGGTCAGCCCGCCATCTGCCGGATCGGTTCCGGGGTGGCTCCCGTCCGGCGGCGCCGGGCGGCGAGGCCGAGTGCGGCGGTGGCGACGGTTCCGGCGAGGGCGAGGACGCCCAGGGCGTTCGCCAGGGTGCCGACGGCGGAGGTGAGTGCGAGTACCACGAGCG
This sequence comes from Streptomyces sp. NPDC030814, assembly GCF_055572155.1. Classification (NCBI taxonomy): domain Bacteria; kingdom Bacillati; phylum Actinomycetota; class Actinomycetes; order Kitasatosporales; family Streptomycetaceae; genus Streptomyces; species Streptomyces sp. NPDC030814. The sequence continues at coordinate 282,454 of NZ_JBVIDX010000005.1, read as the reverse complement.
GGCAGATGAACTGGCCGAGGAAGAAGGAGCCTGTCCACAGGCCGGTGCCGCGGCCGCGGTCGGCGTAGTCGAGCTTGGACATGGCGAGGGTGAGCAGGCTCGGCAGCATGATGCCGCTGCCGAGGCAGTTGATCACGGCACCGATGGTCAGGACGACGGGGTTGGGGGCGAGCCAGATCACCGCGAAGCCCAGGGCGCACAGGCCGAAGGCGGTGGGCAGCCAGACCTGCGGGTTCCGGCCGGCCTTGGCGAAGACGACGGCGCCGGCCACGACCGCGGCACTGGCGCTGGCCGTGGCCAGTCCGATCACGCCGGAGTTGCTCACGCCCACGTCGTCCAGGAGGAACGCCATCTCCACCTGGACGGTGTAGAAGAGGATGGCGCCGAAGACGGTCAGCGCGCACGTGCCGGCCAGCGGACGCCACGGGAAGGGCCGCTTGGCCATCGGTTCCGCAGCGGTGGGGGAGGGCTCGTTCGCGCGGTCGGCCGGTCGGGGCTGGGGCAGGAAGGCGGCCATGGCGGGGGCAAGCAGCAGGCTCACGGCATAGGCCCAGAACGGTGCACGCCAGCCGGCCGATCCGGCCGCGCCGCCCAGCACGAAGAAGGCCGTCGCGGAGATCGAGGCGCACATCGTCTGCATCGCGAGGTAGCGGTCGCGTTGCCGGCCGGAGTAGTAGTCGCCGATCAGCGTGGTGCTGCAGGTCATGATGGCGGCTTCGGCGACACCGACGAGGGTGCGGCTGGCGACGATGGCGCCGAGGGAGTCCAGCCACAGGGGGGCGGTGCCGAGGATCGCGTACAGCACGGTCGAGACGACGAGCAGGCGTTTGCGTCCGAGCCGGTCGACGATGACGCCGGCGAAGGGGGCCAGCAGCGCCAGGGAGAGGGCGGGGATGGTCAGGGCCATGGGGACGAGCGCGTCGACGCCCGGTACGTCGGCGAAGTGGGCCTGCATCTGCGGCAGGACGGGGGCGATGAGGACGGCGCCCAGGATGGGCAGGCAGCTGCCGGCCATCAGCAGCGTGAGGCGAAGCCGGTGGCCGGGGCCGGACACGGCCTGCTCGGTCGGGGTGTCCTCGACGGCTGTGGGCGTCGGGGACGGGAGCGGGGGCACGGGTGCAGGCATGCGGGAACTCCACGTGGCGGGTCGGGAGGGGAACGGGGGGTGCGGCCGTCGTGGTCGAGCCGCCCGGTACCCGTGGCAGGTTCGGAGCGGAGTGCCGATGACTGCGGGGCGTCGCGGCGGGCAGGCGCGCCGGGCGCCTGCACGGTCTCGGCCGGCAGGTGATGGAGCGGCTCCGGCGCCGGGTTGAGACGACTATGGGCCAACGGGCAGGTCCTGCCTAGCCCTCATCCGATCGATATCGGAGATGTGGATCATCCGCGGCATGGATGCCGGGATCTGTGGGAGCCCGCTATTTCGGTACGGCCGTGGCGATACGGCCGGGCTCGGAAGCGGCCAGCTCCGCTCCCACGCGGGCCGCGGTCTCGCGCAGCCAGATGTGGGCCGCGTCGTGGGTGTGCACCGGGTGCCACCACAGCGCCTCCTGGAGAGGGACCGCCCCGTAGGGCGGTTCCATGAGGCGTACGGCTGCCACGCCGCGCAGCAGCTCGGCCAGGCGCTGCTGTACCAGGGCGATCCGGCGGGTGCCGGCGACCAGGAAGGGCAGCGCCTGGAAGCTGTCGACGGAGATCTCCACGCGGGGATCGACGCCGAGCATGCTCAGCTGCCGGGCGGCCGGAGCGTCGTAGGCGCGCTGGTAGACGACCCAGGGCAGCCGTGCCAGGTCGTCCATGGTCAGCTGGTCGCCGACCTCGTCGTTCGTCTCGGCCACCAGGAAGGCCCAGCGGTCGGTGAACAGGTCGACGGCGGGGAAACCGCCGATGACGCCGCGCGGCATCAGAAGCCCGTCGGCCGTGCTGAGCAGCGGTGCGGTGTCCTCCGTGACGTCGATGGGCGTCCGCTGGAAGCGCAGCCGCACCCCCGGGGCCTCGGCGTGCACGGTCCGGGCGAGCTCGGCGCCGAACACGGCGAGGGCGTAGTCGGAGGTGAGCAGGGTGAACTCGTGCTCCTCGCTGCCCGGGGCGAACTCGGCCCTGCTGCTGAAGACCCGTTCCAGCAGGTCGCAGGCGGTCGAGGTGCGGTCCAGCAGAGCGCGGCCGAGGGCGGTCAGTTCGTACTGTTTGCCGACGCGCGCGAGCAGGTCGTCGTCGAAGTGGCGGCGCAGGCGGGCCAGGGCCGCGCTCATCGCCGGCTGACTGAGCCCGACGCGCTGCCCGGCACGGGTGACGTTGCGCTCCTCCAGCAGGGCCCGCAGGGACAGGACGAGATTGAGATCGAGGCTGGAGAGGGACACGAACACCTCCGGAGCGAGGCCGCTTGCGGCAGTGACATTTGCACGACAGATGATCAACATCTAAACAATCTATTTCCCAGATTACGCGGTGGGGGTCACATTGGTCGCACCGCAATCTGGAGGACATTCCCGTGAAACCCGCAGCCGCTTCCGCGTCCTTCTCCGGACCCTTCGCCCTTGGCGTTCTCTCCGCCCCTGACCAGGCGTCTTTCCCCGGTCTCGTGATCCCTGGGGGGCGCGTGCTGGATCTTTCCACGGCTCTCGGAGAGCCGGCCCTGACGACCCGGGGGATCCTCGAGCGCTGGGACGAGATGCTCCCTCGCCTGCACGAGCTCGCGGCCGACGAGACGGCCGACTGGCGGCCGTTTGAGCACCTGCGGGTGCACGCGCCGGTCGAGCCCCGCCAGGTCTTCCAGTCCGGCGCCAACTACCGGCAGCACGTCATCGACCTGGAGGCCGCCCACCGCGCCCCCGACGACCCCCGCACCGTGGAGGAGGCGCGCGCCGAGATCGCCGCGGTCATGGACCGGCGGGCGGCCGAGGACCTGCCGTACGTGTTCACGGGCCTGCCGAGCGCGATCACCGGCCCCTTCGACGACGTCGTACTTCCGGACTGGGCCGAGCAGCCCGACTGGGAGCTGGAGCTGGCGGCCGTCATCGCCAAGCCCGCCCACCGGGTGACGGTCGAGGAGGCCCTGAAGTACGTCGCGGGCTACACCATCGCCAACGACCTCACCGACCGTGCCACCGTCTTCCGCCGGGACATGAAGGCCATCGGCACCGACTGGCTGCGCTGCAAGAACGCTCCCGGCTTCACCCCGCTCGGCCCCTGGATCGTGCCCGCCGAGTCGATCGCCGACCCGGGTGACCTGCGGGTCACGCTGAAGCTGAACGGCGAGACCATGCAGGACGAGTCCACCAAGGACATGCTCTTCGGCATCGCACGGCTGGTGTCGTACATCTCCCAGACCTCCCGGCTCCTGCCCGGCGACCTGGTGCTCACCGGCAGCCCGGCCGGCAACGGCATGCACTGGGGGCGGCTGCTGCGCGACGGCGACGTCATGGAGGGCTCCATCACGGGTCTGGGCGTGCAGCGCACCCGCTGCGTCGCCGAGAGGACCGCGTCGTGACGGCCCCGCATGACCCCGCGGATGCCGAGTGCGCGATCACCGAAGCCGCCAAGCGGTGTTCCAACTGGGGGCGTTGGGGCGAGGACGACGTGCTCGGCACGTTGAACTTCCTCGACGAGGCCAAGCGCCGCGAGGGTGCGGCACTGGTCCGGCGGGGCGTGAGTTTCTCGCTGTCGCAGCGGTTCGACATGAACGGGCCGCAGAAGGGTTGGCGCCGCCGCACCAACCCCGTCCACACCATGCTGGACACGGGCACGGACGCGGCCCTCGGCAACCAGGGCTTCCCGCACGGCATCGGCGGCGCGGACGACGTGATCGCGATGCCGCTGCAGTGCTCCACCCAGTGGGACGGGCTCGGGCACATCTTCGACCACGGCAAGGCGTGGAACGGACGCGACGCCGCGAAGACCGTCACCTCGGACGGCGATCTGGTCACCGGCATCGAGCACATGGCCCCGTACGTCGCCGGGCGCGGAGTCCTCCTCGACGTCGGCCGGGTGATCGGCGACGAACGCGGGGAACTGCCGGACGGTTTCGCGATCACCGAGGAACACCTGACCGCGACGGCCGAGGCGCACGGTGTGGCCGTCGGCCGAGGTGACATCGTCGTCGTCCGGACCGGGCAGCTGGCGCGCGCCCGCCGCGAGGGCTGGGGCGACTACGCGGGCGGCGACTCTCCCGGTCTGTCCTTCACCACTGCCGGCTGGCTGCACACGAGCGAGATCGCCGCGATCGCCACCGACACGTGGGGCTTCGAGGTCCGGCCGAACGAGTTCGACGGCGCCTTCCAGCCGCTGCACCAGGTCGTCATTCCCAACATGGGTCTGCTGATCGGCGAGATGTGGGACCCCGACGCTCTGGCGGACGACTGCGCCCGCGACGGCGTGTACGAGTTCTGGCTCACCGCCGCGCCCCTGCCCATCACCGGAGCCGTCGGCTCCCCCGTCAATCCGGTCGCCGTCAAGTGACCCGCCCAACAAAGGAGTTGGCGATGGAAGGAAAGAGAGTCCTGGTCATCGGAGGGGGCACCTCCGGCAACGTCATGACCGTGCTGCTGCGGCGGGCCGGCATCGACGTCGACCTCGTCGAGGCCAGACCGGACTGGAACGTACGCGGCTCCGGCATCACCCTTCAGGGCAACGCCCTGCGGGTGCTGCGCGAGATCGGTGTCTGGGACGAGGTCCGCGAGCACGGCTTCGGCTTCGACGCACTGGGGCTGACGACGCCCGACGGCACCGTGCTGCACGTCGGCGAGGTCCTGCGCACCGGCGGAGACGACCTCCCCGCCACCCTCGGCATGCAGCGCCCGGTGCTCCAGCGCATCCTCGTCGACGCCGTCCGGGCATCCGGCGCGAACGTCCGGCTCGGCACCACCGCCGAGATCCTCACCGAGGACGACCCGTCAGTGACCGTCCGGTTCAGTGACGGCACCGAGGGCCGCTACGACCTCGTCGTGGCCGCCGACGGCCTTCACTCCGCGACCCGCGCCGCCATCGGCATCGACGTCAAACCCGAGCCGACCGGCATGGCCATCTGGCGTGTCCCGGCGCCCCGCCCGGCCGGAGTGGAGTGCAGCGTCCTCTCCCACGGCGGACCCTGCTACATCGCCGGCTACACGCCCACCAGCGAGGACACGATCTACGCCTATCTGGTGGAGGCCGGCCGCGACCGCGCCACGATCCCGCCCGAGTCCTACGCGCAGGAGATGCGCCGTCTCGCCGAGGGCTACGGCGGTGCCTGGGACGAGATCCATGACTCGATCACCGACCCGGCGCAGGTGAACTACACCTGGTTCGACCGGATGCTGGTCGAGGGGTCCTGGCACCGGGGCCGGGTCGTCCTCGTCGGCGACGCCGCGCACTGCTGCCCGCCCACGATGGCCCAGGGCGCGGCGATGGCCATGGAGGACGCCTGGGTGCTGTCCCAGCTGCTGACCAGCGGATCCGCGTGGGACGAGGAACTGCTCACGCGCTACTACGAGCGGCGGATCGACCGGGTCCGGATGGTCGTCGAAGCGTCCGTGCAGATCGGGCAGTGGCAGCTCGACGGCGTGCCCGGTGACGTGCCCGGGCTGCTGGACGCCACCATGCCGGTGCTCAGGGAGCTGCCGTGACGGCCCACCCTGCCCCGGCTGACGCGGGGAGAGGTCCCCAGCCCGATCCCCGCCCCTCGTCGAGCGTTGACGCGCACCCGGTTCGGACGGTGGACGTGCACGCGCACCTCCTCCTGCCCGAGGTCGAGGCCCTGGTGGCCGACCTGCCGGGCCTGGCGGAGGCCAGGGCCCTCGACGCCCGCCGCAACGGGCCCGCGGCCCAGGCCGTCAGCGGCCCCATGGTCGCCGAGCGCATCCCGAGGCTGACGGACGTTGCCGTACGACTGGCTGCGATGGACGCGCAGGGCGTGGACGTCCAGTTGGTCAGCCCGTCCCCCTCGCACTACCACTACTGGGCGGACGAGGAGACGGCCGAGAAGCTCTACCGGCTCGCGGGCGAGGCGACGGCCGCGCACTGCGCACAGGCGCCCGACCGGCTGCACGGTCTGGGTCTCGTCCCCCTGCAGCACCCGGAGTCGGCGGTGCGTGCGCTCGAACTCGCCATGGCCATGGGCCTGTTGGGCGTCGAGATCTCCTCGCACGCGCCGGGCCGGGAGCTGTCCGACCCTGCGTACGAACCCTTCTGGAAGCGGGCCGAGGAGACGGGCGCGATCCTCTTTCTGCACCCCTTCGGCTGCACGCTCGACGAGCGCCTGGACCAGTGGTACCTGTCCAACACCGTCGGACAGCCCACCGAGAACGCCGTCGCCCTGTCCCATCTGATCTTCTCCGGAGTGCTGGACCGGCATCCCGAGCTGAAGATCGTCGCGGCTCATGGCGGCGGCTACCTGCCCACCCACATCGGCCGCAGCGACCACGCCTGGTCGGCCCGCTCCGACGCGGGCGCCGGCTGCGCCCACCGGCCCAGCAGCTACCTCAAGCGGATCTACTTCGACTCCCTCGTCCACGACCCTCACGTGCTGCGGGAGCTGGTCCGCGCGGTAGGCGCGGACCGTGTGCTGCTCGGCTCCGACTTCCCCTTCGACATGGGCACCGAAGACCCCGTGGGCGCGCTGCGCGCGGCGGGGCTGTCCGACCCGGACTTCCATGCCGTACGAGGCGGCAATGCCGCCGCCCTCCTTCGGAAGGACTGACATCATGCGTCTGCTCACCCATCTGCGGCACGTCGACCTGGCCGTGCCCGACTACGACAAGCAGCTCGACTTCTACTCCGGCGTGTGGGGCCTGACCAAGGTCGCCGAGGACTCCGGGATCTCGTTCCTGGCCGCCGAAGGCTCCCCTGAGCAGTACGTCGTGCGGCTGCGCAAGGCCGACGAGAAGCGGCTCGACCTCGTTTCGTACGGTGCGGCCTCAGTACCGGACGTGGACACCCTCGCCGATCGACTTCTCGCCGGAGGCGTGCAGTTGATATCGCAGCCGGGCAAGGTCGACACTCCCGGCGGCGGCTACGGCTTCCGCTTCTTCGACGTCGACGGACGCACCATCGAGGTCTCGGCGGACGTCGAGGTCCGGCAGCACCGCAAGATCGAGGAGAAGGAGGCCATCCCGGTCAAGCTGTCGCACGTCGTCCTCAACTCCCCGGATCTGAACCGTACTCGGGAGTGGTACGAGCGTCACCTCGGGTTCCGGCTCTCCGACACGCTGATGCATCCGAAGATGGGCGAAGCGATGCACTTCATGCGCATCAGCAACCAGCACCACTCCATGGCCATAGCCCAGGGGCCGCACACCGCCCTGCACCACATCTCCTTCGAGATGCGCGGCATCGACGAGTACATGCGGGGCTCCGGACGGGTGCTCCGGGCCGGCTTCCGCAAGATCTGGGGCCCCGGCCGGCACCTGGCGGGCGACAACACCTTCACGTACTTCCTGGACCCGCAGGGCAACACGGTCGAGTACACCACCGAGCTGGAGCTGCTGGACGAGGACACCTGGCACCCGCACGTCTACGACTTCTCCCAGCCCGAGGTCACCGACCAGTGGGGAACGGCGAACCCGATGAACGAGCTGGTCGCCAAGGAGTCGTTCAACGACGTCGACCGCGGCGTGTTCGTCGCCCCGCCGGTCTGATCCCTCAGGTTCCGGGGGCGCGGTGGCCCTGTCCGCTGCCCTGACTCCCTGCCCCGCGTCACCGGTCCCCTTCTGCCGACGCCCGTCGGAACCTGGAGCCGCACATGCGATTCGCCGCCTACGAACACAAGCAACGACACCACGTCGCCGTCGTCGAGGAGGACGGCACCCTGTACCCGGTCCCCGGGGCGCGCTCACTCACGAAACTGATCCGCTCCGGCGGCGGCCTCGACGCGCTGCTGAGCGTCGGCGCCGCCACCCTCGACGTTCCGGCAGGGCCCCACGTGTCCGAGGTGCGACTGCTGCCGCCGCTGGAGCCGCCCACCGTGCGGGACTTCGTCACCTTCGAGGAGCACGTCGAAGGGGTACGGCGATCCGTCGACGGGGACGGCGTCGGCGGGGTGCCCGAAGCCTGGTACGACGCCCCGACGTTCTACTTCACCAACCCGTACGCCGTCGTAGGCGCCCACGACGACGTCCCGGTGCCGCCGGGCAGCGAAGTCCTCGACTTCGAGCTGGAGGTCGCCGCCGTCATCGGCCGGGAGGGGCGGGACCTGACGCCGGAGCAGGCACGGGACCACATCATCGGCTACACGGTCTTCAACGACTGGTCGGCCCGCGACCTGCAGTCCCGCGAGATGCAGGTCCGCCTCGGCCCGTGCAAGGGCAAGGACACCGCCGCCACCCTCGGCCCGTACCTGGTCACCGCCGACGAACTGGAGCCGTACCGCGACACCGACGGCTTTCTGCGCCTGGCGCTGACCGCCTCGGTGAACGGCGAGGTCGTCGGCAAGGACCTGCTGTCCAACATGAGCTGGACCTTCGAGGAGATGGTCGCCTACGCCTCGCGGGGCACCGTCGTCCGCCCCGGCGACGTACTCGGATCCGGCACCTGCGGCAACGGCGGCTGCCTCGCCGAGCTGTGGGGCGTCCGGGGCGAGCAGTCCCCGCCCCCGCTGAAGCCGGGCGACACCGTCACCCTCACCGTGGAGGGCATCGGCACCGTCTCCAACACCGTGGTAGCGGGCACGGATCCGCAGCCCCTGCCGACCGCCCGCCGCCGCACCCGGGAGCGGCCGTGAACGACCCGCACCCCAAAAGGCTCCTCGGCAAGGTCGTCGTCGTCACCGGCGCCGCGCGCGGCCAGGGCGCCGCCGAGGCCGAGGCCCTGACCCGCGAGGGCGCCCGCGTCATCGCCACCGACGTGACCGAGGCCCCCGGCTGCCGCCGCCTCGACGTCACCGACGAGGAGCACTGGGCGGAGCTGGCCGCCCAACTGCGGGAGTCGTACGGCCAGGTGCACGGCCTGGTCAACAACGCGGGCATCACCTGGCGTGCCCGCCTCGGCGAAGTGACCCCCGACGACTTCGCCCGCGTCCACGCCGTCAACGTCACCGGCCCGCTCCTTGCCATCCAGCACCTCACGCCCCTCATGCCGCCCGGCTCGTCCATCGTCAACGTCGGCTCCACCGCCGCGCTCAGCGGCCATTACCCGGTCGCCTACACGACCAGCAAGTGGGCACTGCGCGGCCTGTCGAAGACCGCCGCCATGGAGCTGGGCCCGCGCGGCATCCGCGTCAACACGATCCACCCCGGCTTCATCGAGACCGAGATGACCGCCTCCGCCGCGCCCGCCTTCCGCGAGGCGAACATCCGTGAGACACCTCTCGGCCGCACCGGCACGGTGGACGAGGTCGCCCCGCTCGTGGTCTTCCTCCTGTCCGACGAGTCGTCCTTCATCACCGGCGCCGAGATCCCGGTCGACGGCGGACTCACCGCGCACGGCGGCGTCAAGTCCATCGCGGACACTCTGGGTTCGGCTGTGGTGAATTCGGCTGCTGCGGTTTCGGCTGCTTCGAGTTCGGAGGGGCATTGAAACGCTGGAAGGGAAGGCGGCCCTGATGCCGGGCACGGCCCGCGGTCAGGGACGCGCGGCGGCGCCGCGGTTCGCGGCCGAGGGCGCGATCGTCGTCGTCGGCGACCTGCGGCACGAGTCCGCGCTGGTGCCCCAGCGTCTCGTCGCGCAGGCGGGCGGCACGGCCGTCGCCCCCGGCCCACTGGCCGCGGACGCCTTCGGGGGCATCGACATCCGTCACGCCGACGCCGGCGCCGTCTGTTTCGGTGCGGTCGACACCCAGCCGTACGAGGACTTCCGCTTCACGATGCGCGCCGAACTGGACTCGAGGTGGCCGGCCGCGCACATCGCCTGGCCCTACTTGGTGGGCAGTCGCGGCTGCATCGTCACTGTCGGGGTGCACAGCGGGCCTGACCGGTTCGCTCACCAACCAGCGGACCGCCCTCCCCCAGCTCTCGGCTTCGCTCGAGCCGGGTGGTGCCCCCATGGCGTGGCGTCCAAGGGCGCGGTGATCGCGATGACCGGGCAACTCGCCGCCGACGGAGCCCCGTACGGCATGCGCGCGAACCGCGTCAGCCCCGGGGCGATCGGCACCGACGCCACGCGCGGCGACCTGCCGGCCGACGACCATCCCAAGCGGATCAACGCCCGCCACATCCCCCTCGGCCGCATCGGGCTCCAAGAGGAGGCCGTCAACGCGGCCGTCTTCCTCGCCTCGGACGAGGCGTCCTCCATCACCGGCGCCAACCTCGTCGTCGACGGCGGCCGGTCGTCCGTACTCCCCGGCTGAAAGGGACCACTTCCGTGAACAAGGTGAGCGCGAACGCCGACGAGGCGGTCGCCGACATTCCCGACGGCGCGTCACTGGCCGTCGGCGGCTTCGGACTCAGCGGCATCCCCGAAGTGGTGATCCGGGCCCTGCACGAGCAGGGCGCCACCGGCCTGCAGGTCGTGTCGAACAACTGCGGCGTCGACGGCCGCGGGCTGGGCGTCCTGCTCGCCGCCGGCCGGATCGCCCGCGTGACAGGCAGTTACGTCGGCGAGAACAAGGAGTTCGCCCGCCAGTACCTGTCGGGCGAGCTGGAGGTGGAGCTGGTGCCGCAGGGGACACTGGCCGAGCGGCTGCGCGCCGGTGGCGCAGGCATCCCCGCCTTCTACACCCCGGCCGGAGTGGGCACCCAGGTCGCGAACGGCGGTCTGCCGTGGAGGTACGCGGCGGACGGTTCGGTCGCCGTGGCCTCCCCGCCCAAGGAGACCCGCGAATTCCACGGCCGACCGCACGTCCTGGAGCACGCCGTCACCACCGACTTCGCCCTCGTCCGGGCCTGGCGGGGGGACCGGCACGGCAACCTGGTCTTCCGCCGCGCCGCGGCCAACTTCAACCCGCTCGCGGCGATGGCCGGCCGGATCACGATCGCCGAGGTCGAAGAACTCGTGGAACCGGGCGAGCTGAGCCCCGACGCCGTCCACGTCCCCGGCGTCTTCGTCCAGCGGATCGTGGAGCTCACCCCCGCTCAGGCCGCTGACAAGCAGATCGAGAAGAGGACGGTACGAGCATGAGCACGACGACGGACACGCCCCCGGGCTGGACCCGCGACCAGATGGCCGCCCGCGCCGCCGCCGAACTCACCGACGGCTCCTACGTCAACCTGGGCATCGGCCTGCCCACCCTCATTCCCGGCCATCTCCCGCCCGGCGTGCAGGTGGTGCTGCACTCCGAGAACGGCATCCTGGGCACCGGCCGCTATCCGACCGCCGACGAGGTCGACCCGGATCTCATCAACGCGGGCAAGGAGACGGTCACCGTCCTGCCCGGCGCGTCCTTCTTCGACTCGGCCCTGTCCTTCGGCATGATCCGCGGCGGTCACATCGACACCGCGGTGCTGGGCGCCATGCAGGTGTCGGAACGCGGTGACCTGGCCAACTGGATGATCCCCGGAAAGATGGTCAAGGGCATGGGCGGAGCGATGGACCTGGTCCACGGCGCCCGCCGGGTCATCGTCCTGATGGAGCACACCGCCAAGGACGGCAGCCCGAAGATCCTGACCGAGTGCACCCTGCCGCTGACCGGCGAAGGGTGCGTCCACCGCGTCATCACCGACCTCGGCGTCCTCGACGTCACACCCGAGGGCCTTGCCGTCGTCGAGACCGCACCCGGCATCACCCTCGACGAGATCACCGCGAAGACGGCCGCGCCCCTGCGGACCGACGCCGTCACCGCTGCCTGCTGAACGCGGTCGGCCACGACCCCGCTCGCAGGTTCGGGCAGCGGCCCGTCCCCGCTGCCCGAACACGGCCGAGCCCGGTATGTCTCCAGCCCGGGTGTCCCCTCCCCGGGCAGTCGGGTGAGCGCGAGGCGCAGGAACGCCTGGGCGGCGGGGGAGGGCCGGGGCCGGGTCGCGGTGGGCGAGGGCCAGGAGCCGGAGTGCCTGCGGGTCGTCGAGGCGCAGGACGCCGTCCGTGTGTTCGGCGGGGACGATCGCGTCGGCTTCCGGGCGGGGTACGACGCGAGGTCGAACCTCCTCGACGGCGACGCGCCCTGGGGGTGCACTTCGAGGGGCTCCAGCTCGGCAGGGTGGCCCACCTCTCCACGCCGCGATGGCGTCACCGACGGGTCATGGCCTGTCAGCCTCTCGGCTTCGACCACGCACCACGGCGACGGGGCAGAGCGCGTGGTGCAGCAGGGCCTGGCTGACCGAGCCGAGCAGCAGCCCCGTGAAGCCGCCGCGACCGCGGGCACCGGCCACGACCAGCTGTGCCTCGCCACTGGCCTCGATCAGGGCCGGGCGGACCCTGGAGCGGACCAGGCGCCGCTGTACGGTGACCTCAGGACGGCGTTCCTCCCACGGAGACAGCGTGTCGTCCAGCAGCCGTTGCTCCTCCCCGCGGAGCCGCTCGATGTCCACCACGACGTTCAGCGGATCACCAGGGCCTTCGTAGGCCCGCTCGCTCCACGTGTTCCACACGTGCAGGGCCACCAGGTCCACCCCTCGCAGCGACGCCTCGGCGAAGGCGAACTCAAGGGCTTCCTCGCCGGCCGGTGAGCCGTCGACCGCCACCACCACGGGACCGCTCGGGGCCGACCGGCCGCGCACCACCAGCACCGGGCAACGGCCGTGCGCGGCCAGGTGTACAGCGGTGGAGCCGAGCAGGAGGCCCCCGAACGCGCCCAGTCCGCGGCTGCCGACCACGACGAGCGTCGCGGTACGCGACTCGATCTCCAGCACCATCAGCGGCTCACCGACGGCGACCTCTCGCTCCGTCTCCACGTGCGGCGCGACCCTGCGGGCCCGCTGCTCGGCCTTGATCAGCGTGCCGTCCACCAGCTCACGCACCCCCGCCGAGGCCGGATTCCACGGGGGGCCGCCGGGCGCCATGCGCATCGACGGCCACCCGAAGGCGTGCACGAGCCGTAGGCCGACGCCGCGCAGGTCGGCCTCATGAGCCGCGATCTCCACCGCGTGCAGGCTCGATGGCGAGCCGTCCACTCCGACGACGACCGGATTCGCCACGACAGACCCTCCTTCTGACTGTCGGCCGGGCCCTGACTGCCGCTCGGTCCGGCCGGCGCCGGTGACCGACACCCTCCTCCCAGCCTTCACCAGTGTGTGACACCCCGCATCGTGCGGTGCAAGACACCAGCCGACTGGCGGCGCGAAGCCGTGGCTGGCGGCACCCCACGGCAGGGGGGAGGCTGGAAGAACAGTGAGCGGACGGGCGGACGGGGAGATCCCTGGAGGTGCCATGACCGGTGCGCAGGGGCGTCAGCCGATCGTGGTGGGCGTCGACCCGGACCCCTCGCAGCGGTTGGCCCTGGCCTGGGCCGCCGACGAGGCGGATCGACGTCACCGGCCGCTGCGTCTCGTGCACGCCCAGGGTGCGCCGACCGGCGGATACCGGTCGGGGGAGGTGCGGCCGTCCTGGGAGGAGTGGAACCGGGCGCTCCACGGACTGGGTGATCAGGTGCTCAGGGAGGCGGTCGGCTTCGTCGAGTCCAGGCGTCCGGCGGTGGAGGTGTCGGCGGTGCTGGCGGAAGGGGAACCGGCGTGGGTCCTGGGCGAGGAGGCTCGGGGCGCCGCCCTGGTCGTGGTGGGCTCCTGGCACCTGAGCAGGCGGCGCGAGATCTTCTCCTCCGCCTCCGTGGTCCTCCCGCTCACCGCCCACGCTCCCTGCCCGGTCGCGGTTGTACCGGAACCGGAGCACGTCGCCCAGCAGCCCGCGTACTTCGTGGTCGGCGTCGACGGCAGCCCGCATTCGGCCGCGGCGGTGGATCTCGCGTTCGAGGAGGCGGCCCTGCGCGGAGCGCTCCTGCGAGCCCTGTGTGTGTGGCATCCACCGCTTCTCGGCGTCCTCGATGAGGAAGCCGCGGTGCGAGAGTGCCGCCGGGTGCTCTCGGAGACGGTCGCGGGCCGCATCGCGACGCACCCGGACGTGGCGCTGCGCCACGAGGTCGTGCGCGGACACCCGGTGGGAGTCCTGACGGAGGCCGCGGAACACGCCCTTGGCCTGGTCGTGGGAACCAGGGGGCACGGAGGGTTCACCGGCATGCTGCTGGGCTCGGTCAGCCAGGGCGTACTGCACCACGCCCGCTGCCCCGTCATCACGGTCCCGACGTGAGGCGGCGCACGGCCCGTCACCTGTCTCCCGGACGGCCCTGTCCTTGGCGGCCGGCCCGTCCCACGGCGAGAGAGCGCCGCCGATGAGCGGCGAACAAGCGGGTACGGACCCGCTGGAACCGGGCGCTGGGAGGGACGAGGCGGTCGCTGCCACGTCCGGTTCCAGCCCGCGTTCTCCGGTGTCGGAACTCCCCGCCGATGAGGTCTTCACCGCGCTGGGCACATCACGGCGCGGCCTGACGACGGCTCAGGCGCGGGCCGGGCTGGAGGAGTACGGGGCCAACGAACTGCCGCGTGCTCGGCGCCGCGCCGTGTGGCGGCAGTTGGGTGCGCAGTTCACGGATCTCTTCGCGGTGGTGCTGATCGTCGCCTCGGGGATCACCTTCCTGGCGTACGCGCTGGAACAACCGCGTGACATCGGCACCTTCCAGCTTGCGGTCGCGATCCTGGGCGTCGTGCTCCTGAACGCCGTGATCGGCTTCGCCCAGGAGTACTCGGCCGAGCGAACGGCCCAGGCGCTGGCGGCAATGGTGCCCCACACCTGCCGGGTGCTGCGCGGTGGTGAACGGCTGGAGCTGCCCGCCGGGGAGCTGGTGCCGGGCGACGTGGTGGTGCTGGAGGCCGGGGACGCCGTGTCGGCGGACTGCCGGGTGGTGGAGGCGCACGAGCTGGCGGTGAACAACGCGCCGCTGACCGGGGAGAGCAACGCCGTCGGCCGCACGGCCGACCCGGTTGCCGCCGGACCACCGCTGGAGGCCCGCAACTGCGTGTTCATGGGGACCGATGTGGTCGCCGGCTCCGGGCGGGCCGTGGTGTTCGCCACCGGGGCGGCGACCGAGTTCGGGCGGATCTACCGGCTGGCCGCGGCCGCCCCGCGGCAGAAGACCCCTCTGCAGCTCCAGGTGGCCTCGATGGCGCGGCGGGTGGCGGGGGCGGCCCTGGCGATCGGTGCCCTGATGTTCGCTGTGCGACTGCCCACGGGGGAGTCCGCGGTAACCCTGTTCGTGTTCGCACTGGGCGTGATGGTGGCACTGGTGCCGGAAGGGCTGCCCGCGACGCTGTCGGTGTCGCTGGCGATCGGCGTCCGGCGGATGGCACGCCGCCACGCCCTGATCAAACAGCTGCTGGCGGTGGAGGCGCTCGGGTCGACCACGGTCGTGTGCACCGACAAGACCGGAACGCTCACCCAGGCGGAGATGACCGTCACCCAGCTGTGGGCGGGAGGCGTGCCGCACCCTGTGAGCGGCGTGGGGTACGAGCCGAGCGGCGAGGTCGCCGACGCCGCGCCGGTGCGCGAGCTGCTGCGGGTGGCGGGCCTGTGCTGCAACGCCCGGCTGGTTCCGCCTACAGGTCCTCGGGAGCACTGGCGGGTGCTCGGCGACACCACGGAGGGAGCGCTGCTTGTCGTGGCGGCCAAGGCTGGTCTCGATCTGGGCGTGGAGGAGGCGGCCGAGCCGCGGGTGACCGAGTTCCCCTTCGATTCGGACCGCAAGTTGATGACCACGGTGCACAAGACCGGCGCGGGCTACCAGGCGTGCGTCAAGGGAGCGCCCGGAGAGCTGCTGGCGCGGTGTACCGAGGTGGAGTGGGACGGGCGGCGTGGGTTGCTGACCGGGGCGGACCGGGCGGCGGTCGTCGCCGCGAGTGACGCGCTGGCGTCGCAAGGGCTGCGGGTGCTGGCCGTCGCGCGGCGGGCGCTGGGCGGGCCCCGCCCGGCGCAGGAGGAGGCCGAGGCGGCGCTGACACTGCTGGGACTGGTCGGCATGCTGGACCCGCCGCGCCCGGAGGTCACCGACGCGGTCACCGCCTGCCGTCGGGCGGGCATCCGGGTCGTCATGGTCACCGGCGACCACCCGCTGACCGGGGAGGCCGTGGCCCGCCGAGTGGGGATCGTACGGCGGCCGGATCCTGTCGTGGTGACGGGTGCCCGGCTCGACGCGATGGACGACGACGAGCTCGACGCGCTGCTCACCGAGCCGTCCGAGCTGCTGCTGTGCCGAGTCAGCCCGGAGCACAAGATGCGCGTGGTCACCGCCTTCCAGCGGCGCGGCGACGTGGTGGCCGTCACCGGTGACGGCGCGAACGACGCCCCGGCACTCAAGCACGCGGACATCGGCGTGGCGATGGGCGCGTCGGGCACTGACGTCGCTCGGGAGGCGGCCTCGATGGTGCTGCTGGACGACTCGTTCGCGTCCATCGCGACGGCGGTGCGGCTCGGCAGGTCCGTGTACCAGAACATCCGCAAGTTCCTCATCTACGTCTTCAGCAGCAACATCGGCGAGCTCGGCCCGATCCTTGCGGCGACGTTCTCCGGGTTCCCGCTGGTGCCCGTCAGCGCGGTGCAGATCCTGGCCATTGACCTGGGCTCGGACGTGATGCCCGCACTGGCACTGGGTGCGGAACGGCCCGAGCCGGACGTGATGGACCGCCCGCCGCGCTCCCGGCGCGAGCGGCTGTTCTCGACGGCGGTGGTGGGGCGCATCCTGTTCCTGGGCGGCATCCAGGCGCTCGGCGTGTGCGCCGTGTTCTTCTGGCACATCCACTCCTCCGGCATCCCGTTCGACGACTTCACCGAGGACCACCCCGTCTACCGGGAGGCCGTCACGCTGGCCCAGGGCGGGATCGTGCTCAGCCAGTTCTTCGTCTCCCTCGCGGTACGCACCGACCGCCAGAGCATCCTGAAAGCAGGTCTGCTGTCCAACCCGGCCCTGCTGGCGGCAGGCGGATTCGGTGTCGCCTTCATGGTCGCGATCAGCTATTCGCCGCCGCTGCAGGCCGTTTTCAACACCGCCCCGCTCGACGCCGCCGACTGGGCGGTCCTGGCCGGGCTCGGCACCCTGCCCCTGCTCGCGGACGAAGCCCGCAAGGCGTGGCTGCGACGCCGCGCCGCCCGCCGGAAAGGAGCCCCGCGGTGAAGGTGATCGTCGTCGGATGCGGACGGGTGGGGGCCACGCTCGCCGGTCTGCTCGCTGCGGAAGGGCACGACGTGCAGGTCGTCGACCGGCGTCCGAAAGCGGCCATGCGGCTGCCCGACAGCCCGCGCATCCGCTTCCACGAGGGCAACGGCTACAGCCGCGCGGTGCTCCAGACCGCCGGGATCGCGCACGCGGACGCCTTCGTCGCCGTCACCTCGGGCGACAACAGCAACATCGTCAGCGCACGGACGGCGAAGGAGACCTACCGGGTGCCGATCGTCCTCGCCCGCATCTACGATCCCCGGCGTGCCGACATCTACCGCGAACTCGGCATCCCCACCATCGCCAGCGTCCGCTGGACCGTGCACCAGATTCACCAGATGCTGCTGCATCGCCATCTGAGCCCCGAACTCAGCTTCGGCAACGGGGAGACCCTGCTCATCCGCTCCGAGTTGCCCGACTACCTCGTCGGCCGGCGGCTGACGGAGTTCGACGTCGACGGCGAGATCCGCGTTGTCGAGGTCACCCGCGCGGGCCGCTCCCTCATCCCCGCGCACAGCACGCCCGCGCAGACCGGCGACCTGGTCACCTTCGCCGTCGCCGCCACCGCGCTCGGCAGACTGCGCGGCTTTCTCGACAAGGAGCTGGGGACGTGAACGTGCTCATCGCCGGCGCGGGACGCCTCGGCACCCAGATCGCCCAGGTGCTGTCCGCGGCCCGCAACGAGGTCACGCTGATCGACAGCGACGACGACCACGTGGCCGAACTACGGGGCCGCCTCCCGGGTGTGCTGCTGGTCGCCGGGGACGCGTGCGAACCGGCCCTTCTGGAACACGCCGGTGCGCTGACCGCCGACCTGGTCATCGCCACCACCGGTGACGACGAGGACAACCTCGTCGTCAGCCTGCTCGCCAAACGGCAGTTCTCGGTGCCCCGCGTGGCCGCCCGCGTCAACGACGCCGACAACGCATGGCTGTTCGACGCGCGCTGGGGCGTCGACGTCGCCGTACCCGCCGCCACCCCGCTGATCTCCCTCATCGAGGAAGCCACCGGGGCCACCGACACGGTCGCCCTGCTGCGGCTCAGCAAGGCCGGCGTCGACGTCATCGAAACGGCCATCACCCCCCGGTCCAGAGCGGTGGGCCAGGCTCTGGGCGAGGTCAGGCTGCCCGAAGGGACGGTTGTCGCAACGATCGTCCGTGACGGACAGCCCACCGTGCCGGATCCGGCGATCCGCCTTCGGGCCGGGGACGAGCTCCTGCTCGTTTCCCATTCCGCGACCGAACAGGAGATCCACGCGGCGTTCCAGTGAACCGCCCCGGTGCCCCGCAGGCCAGCCTGCCCGCCACTGGGGCCGGGCAGGTCGCCGGACGGCGCGGCAGGCGCCTCAGTGCTCTCCCGTTCCCCGTAGCACCGCGACCGGACAGTGCGCGTGATGCAGCAGGGCCTGGCTGACCGAGCCGAGAAGCAACCCGGCGAATCCACCGCGCCCCCGCGCACCGACCACCAGCAGCTGAGCGGAGCGGCTCGCTTCGATCAATGCCTCCCGCGTCCCGCCGCGCACTACTGTGTGTTCCACCGCAACACCCGGGTAGCGCTCCTGACGGCCGGCGAGCGCCTCGGCCAGCAACCGCTCCTCCTCCTCGGCCAGCGCTCCCGGCGGGTTCGCGTACGGCATCGACGGATCCTGCGGGGCGGGCATCGGCGCGTTCCACGTGCTCCAGGCGTGCAGCGCCACCAGCCGTGCGTTTCGCAGGGCGGCCTCCGCGAAGGCGAAATCCACGGCCTTCTGTCCTGCGGCCGAGCCGTCGACACCCAGCACGATCGGACCGTCGGCGTGCGGCTGCTCGCGCACGACCAGCACCGGACACCGGCCGTGCGCCGCCAGACGCACCGCCGTCGACCCCACCAGCAGCCCGACGAACCCGCCCATGCCCCGGGATCCGACGACGACCAGCTGCGCGGCACGCGACTGCGCCTCCAGGACGGTCAACGGCTCACCGGTCACCACGACATGACCGACCTCGACCTCCGGCGCCACCGCCCGCGCCCGTTCGACCGCCTCGGCCACCAGGCGATCGACCAGGTTCCGCAGCCCGCCCTCCGGCGGTCCCAGCGGTGACGGCCCCAAGGGCACATGCGTCGCCGGCCAGACGAACGCATGGACCACCCGCAGCCCCGCCCCGCGCAACCGGGCCTCCCGCGCGGCGACCTCCACCGCGGCAAGACCCGACGCCGAACCGTCCACGCCCACGACCACGAGACCAGTCACCGTGTCTCCCTCGCACCGACGCCGTTGTCCCTCACATCCAGGTTCGCCCAGGCCACGCTCCGCCGCCCTGGGACGAGCGGCTGCGGCGGGGCTCCGGACGGTGCGCGAGAGGGCCCGGGCGGCGCCGTGTACGCGCCGTCCTACCTCACTGCCCAAGGGCTGTCCCGTAATGCCCGGCGGGCGCACGACGCCGGCTACGGCACCTGACGACGACCGGTATGGAGCCAAACGGTGTACGGGCCTCATCGCCCGTCACGGACTAATGCCGAGCAGCCCACCGCCGCCGGACGCTGTCCTCGTGCTCGGCCTGTTCCAAGGCAAGGTCGCTGCGGCCCAGGGCCTCCCGCAGGCGGGGTATCCAGTGGCGCCGCAAGGCACGGACCCGGTGCCGGGTGCTGCCGACCTCGGCGCCGACCAGCTCGGCGGCGGCGTGGGCCGCAGCGTACTCGGCTGCGGCGCGAACGGCCCGGCCATAGGCCGCCTCGGCGTGGGCCAGGGCCGTGTTGGTGGGGGCGGCGGCTGTGGGCGGACGGGCCGGTACGGACAGGGAGACCGCGGTCGGGTGGCGTACACCCATGGAGGTGGCCCAGTCCACCGTGACCTCGGCGGCGCCGATGCCCGCGGCGGCCGAGTCCAGGGCCTGTTCCCCGCCCAGGAGCAGCCCCCGCAGCAGCCAGCTCTCGGCCTCCGCCAGCAGGTCCCGCCAGGCGCGGGCGGCCTTCTGCTCCGTGCGCAGCAGCCGCTCGTGCTCGGAGCGCAGGATGCGCAACTTCTGCTCCAGCAGGTCGGCTCCGCGCTCGGCGACATCGAGACTGTGTCGCAGCCGCAGTCGTCCCGCACGGCCGGGCGGCGTACGGCGGCCGCCGGTCACCGGGACGTCTCCGTGTCCGGGGCGTCCTCGGCCCCGTGGGCGTCGAGGAGCCGTGCGGGCAGCATGGAGAGCTGGCTGCGGGGCAGGGTGAGCAGGGCCCGCCAGCCACGCTCCAGCGAGGTGTCGAGGTCGCGTGGTTCGTCGCTTCGCTGGTCGGCGAAGTTCCGCAGGAACGCCTCGTCGAAGTCCAGGTAGCGGCGGTCGGTGGGGCTCAGCGCCGTCTGGCCGACCAGGTCCGCGAGATCGCGCACCTGCCGCGCGCGGGCCAGGGCGGCCAGCAACTGGGCCGCGACGTCGAGGTGGTCGTCGCGGGTACGGCCGGGTCCCGCGCCCTTGCGCATCAGCCGGGAGAGGGACGACAGGGCGTCCAGCGGCGGGTAGACGCCTCGCGCGTGTGTCTCGGGTGAGAGGACGATCTGGCCCTCGGTGATGTAGCCGGTGAGGTCGGGCACAGGGTGGGTGATGTCGCCCGCGGGCATGGTGAGCACCGGCAGCACGGTGACCGAGCCGGGGCGGCCACGGATGCGTCCGCAGCGTTCGTACAGGGAGGCCAGATCGCTGTACAGGTAGCCGGGGTAGGCACGGCGGGCGGGGATCTCCCCGCGCGCGGCGGAGACCTCGCGCAGGGCCTCGGCGTACGTGGTCATGTCGGTCATCACCACCAGGACGTGCCGCCCCTCATCGAAGGCGAGGCGCTCGGCGATGGTGAGCGCGATGCGCGGGGTGAGGATCCGCTCGATCACCGGGTCGTCGGCGGTGTTGAGCAGCAGGACGAGTTCTCCGGCCGCGGACCTTTCCTCCAGGGCGTCGCGCACGAAGGAGGCGTCGGCGTGGGTGAGGCCCATGCCCGCGAAGACGACGCTGAACGCCTCACCGGCGGCAGTGGCCTGCGCGGCGATCTGGGCGGCCAGTTCCAGATGGGGCAGTCCGGCCACGGAGAACACCGGCAGTTTCTGTCCGCGTACCAGCGTGGTCAGGGCGTCGACGACCCCGACGCCGGTGAGCACAGGTTCGGACGGCGGCTCGCGCCGAACCGGGTTGATGGGGGCGCCGCCCACCTCGGCCTCGTGGGAGCCGAGGACGGGCGGGCCGCCGTCCAAGGGCTCTCCCCGGCCGTTGCAGACCCGGCCGAGCCACTCCGTGCCGACCGGGACGCGCAGTGGGCTGCCCGAGAAGGCCGCCCGGACACCCTCCGGGTCCATGCCCGCGGTGCCCTCCAGTACCTGGACGACCGCCAGGTCGCGGTCGGCGTCCAGGACCACGCCATGGCGGAGTTCGCCCGAGGTGAGAGTGATGCGCACGTACTCGTCCCAGCCGATCCCGGTCACACCTCCGACGACCGCGAGCGGCCCCCGCAGTTCTCGCACCGACGTGTACTCGATCCCACCGGTCAGGCTCATGGCTGCACGTCCCCCAACCTGGCGAGCATGGCGTCCCGCCGCGCCGCCACTTGGGCGGCGTCCTGCGGGCCGGTGTCCTCGCGGGCGCGCAGCAGCGGGCCGAAGTCCACCTCTTCGACCGAGGCAGCCGGGACGCCGGAGTCCACCAGCTCGCGGCAGCGGTCGGCGACCGTGAGCACGGCGTCGGCCAGGGCGGCCGTCTTCTCCGGCCCGCAGTACGCGTCCCGCTCCGACAGCGCGCTCTGCTGCAGCACGCCCTCGCGGACCAGCCTCCCGGCCAGCACGCTGATGCGCTCCCGCGCGGGCAGGGCGGCGATGCCGATCAGGTCCACCAGGTCGGCCAGCCGGTCGGCCTCCGCGAGCACCGCCCCCACCCGCTCGCGGCGCCGTGCCCATCCAGGATCACCGGCGGCCCGGTGCCCGGCGGCCAGGACCGGTACGTCCCGGGAGAAGGACCCGGCCCAGGCCACCGCCGGGTAGTGACGGGCGTATGCGAGATCGCGGTCGAGGGTCCACAGACAGCGCACGAAGCGCTCGGTGTGTGCGGTCACCGGTTCGGTCATGTCTCCGCCGGGCGGGGACACCGCGCCGATCACCGTCACCGATCCCTGCTTCCCGCCCAGGGTGGTCACGGCGGCGGCCCGCTCGTAGAAGGCGGCGATGGCCGAGGCCAGTCCGGCCGGGTACCCCTCCTCGGCGGGCAGCGCGCCGGTGCGGGAGGCGAACTCGCGCAGTGCCTCGGCCCACCGGGAGGTCGAGTCGGCGATGACCACCACGTCCAGCCCCATGTCCCGGAAGTACTCGGCGACGGTCATCCCCGTGTGGACGCTCGCCTCACGGGCCATCATCGGCATGTTGGAGGTGTTGGCGATCGTCACCGTGCGGTCGGCCAGCCGTCCGCCCGTACGCGGGTCCTTGAGTTCCGACAGTTCGGTGATGACATCGGCCATCTCGTTGCCGCGCTCCCCGCAGCCGACATAGACGATGACGTCCGCGTCGCACCACTTGGCGATCTGCTGCAGGAGCATCGTCTTGCCGGTGCCGAAGCCTCCGGGCACCGCCACCGTGCTGCCCCGGGCCACGGGGAAGAGCAGGTCGATCACCCGCTGGCCGGTGCTCAGGGCCTCGTGGCTGTCGACCCGCATCCGCGCCGGACGCGGTCGGCGCACCGGCCACAGGGCCCCGACGGTCACCTCGCCACCGCCCACGGCAGCCACCACGGCGTCCCGGGGGTGGTCCCCGGCCCCGGCGATCTCCTCGACCGTGCCCCCGCCGCCTGGTGGCACGAGCACCTTGACCCGCAGGGCCCCGGCGTCACGGACTTCTCCGAGCGCCTGACCCTCGGCCACCTGTTCGCCCGGCACCACGAACGGGCGGAAGGACCAGGTCCGTTCCTCGGCGGTGTCTCGTGGCGCGCCAGGCAACAGCCAGTCGCCTGCACCGGACAGAGGGCGCAGCAGACCGTCGAAGATCCCGCCGAGCAGTTCGGGGCCGAGCGGGACCGACAGCGGACGGCCCTGGGGCAGCGCCGTCTGCCCCGGAGCGAGGCCGCCGGTGTACTCGTACGCCTGGACGGTGACCACGTCACCGCTGATGGCCACGATCTCTCCGGGCAGCCGTGCGGGGCCGATCGAGACCAGGTCGTACATTGCGATGCCACCCGTGTACTCCATCTCCACGAGCGGTCCTGTGACGCGCAGAATCCGGGAGACCGGCCGCTGTCCATCCTGTTGCCGGCGCGTGCCGGAGTGTGCCGTTACGGCTCCCACAGGCTCCGCACCTCCCCTCTCATGCGGTCCATCGCGCGGTCGGCCAGCGTGGTCAGCGAGAGGTCGACCCGTCTCCCCGGCGTCCGCGCCACCACGCCCCCGTCGGCGTGCTCGCTCACCTCGGCCGCGGGACCGAGGAGGACACGAGCCCGCTGCTCCAGCCACGCCTGCAGGGATGCGTAGCCGTCAGTCCCACGCAGGGCGCGGACCCGCTCGGCGGCCTCCCGGCGCAACTCCTGGTACGCCTCCCGGCGAGCGGCGAGCGTACGGAACCTGGCTTCACGCCGGGCCCTGACGAGGACGTCCCGGGCGGCACCCGAGCCGTCGGCCTCGCCCTGCCGCCGGGCCTCGGCGAGGATGCCCCGGGCCTCGGCGCGGGCCTGGTCGAGCAGCGCTGCTGTCTCCCGCTCGGCCTGGCTCAGGAGCGCCTCCGCATCGGCGTGAGCCGCTCGCAGCAGCCCCGCCCGGACCGGCGAGAGTGCGTCCTTCGCCTGCTCGGTGGCCGGGGCCGTCATGGCGGCATCACGGCGGTCAGCGGACGGCGGCCACCGGGCGTTGTGAAGTCCGACTCGAGTGCCTCGGCCGCGGCGGGTGTGAGGATCACCAAGTCGACGCCTTCCGGTAGTTCGCGCCAGGTCCGGCGGACGGTCTCGGCGTCGTCGGCGACCAGGACGACCGCCCCGGCCAGGGCCAGACCGGTCACCCTGTACCGCTCGCCGAGGGCGGCGACGCGGCCCATGGTCATGCCTTCCCGATGAGGATGACGGCGACGACCAGCCCGTAGATGGCGATGCCCTCGGCCAGGCCGACGATGACCATGGCCCGGCCGAAGAGTTCGGGCCGTTCGCTGAGCGCCGCGAGGGCCGCCGCACCGGTGTAGGCGACGGCGATGCCCGCCCCGATCGTCGCCCCGGCCACCGCGATGGCGGCTCCGATCAGGGCGGCGGACCCGGAGCCGGAGTCCTGTGCCGCCGTGGTCGCGGCCTGCGCGGATTCGCCGCTGGTCGCGAGGGTCAGCACCACGGTGGCGGCCACCAGCAGCACGGCGTCGGCTGCGACCATCCACCACAGGGCCGTCCGGCCCGAGCGCCGCAGCACAAGACGTACGGCCACGAATCCCGCCACCATGACAGGCAGGGCCAAGAACCAGGTGATCACGATGACTCCTCCCTCGCCGAGGCTGGTCGGACGGCTTCCACCGGTGCGGGCGGCCCGGCGTCGGCGGCCTGCCCGATGACGTGCCGCACAGGCAGATGCCAGGGCCTGAAGGGGCGGCCCTCGCCCTCGAAGAGCCGGGAGAACAGTTCGTAGAACTCCAGCCGCAGTGCCTGGACACCCGCCACCAGCGCCTCCAGCGAGAAGGCGACGGCGTTGCCCACGAGGAACACCAGCAGCGTGGCGGCGACGCCGACCGGGCCCCGGCCCGCCAGAGCCGTCGTGCCGTCCCAGACGATGGCGCCGAGCGCGGCATGGGTGAGACCGAAGGCCGCGAGCCGCGCGAAGGACACCACGTTCGAGCCGATCCTGAGCACCGCGTCGAAGAGCTGAATGCCGGTCTGTACAGCACCGCCAGGCCCGCCCGCCGTGGTCGCGAACAGTCCCGTCCCTGCCAGAGCCAGTCCCACGACGGCGATCACGGCACCCACGACGCCGTACGCCACCTGGCCGAGCCACACATACCCAGTGCCGACGGCCAGCCCGAGATAGAGCGCCGCCCCGGCGATGCCGGTCGTCGAGTACAGGGCAGACGCAGGTCCGCCCTCCCGCCACCTGTTCACGATCCCCGCAGCGTAGGCACCGGCGAGCAGTACGGCGCCGAGCCCGACGGCTACGGCCAGCAGCCGCATCGGCTCCTCCAGCGGCTCCAGCCACAGCACGGGGAGCACGCCGGTCGGGCCGAAGAACTCGCCGTACGCGATCCCGGCCACGGTGGCGGCCAGCCCGGCGCCGGCGACGAAGGGCCACAGCGGGCGCAGCGTCGCGAACCGGCGTGGCCGTCCCGCCCGCAGCAGGAGCGCGAGGGCGACCAGCAGCAGCCCGTGCCCGGCATCACCGAACATCAGGCCGAACATCACCACGTAGACGACTCCGGCCGCCATGGTGGGGTCGAGGTCGGCGTACGGCACGGTTCCGTACGTGGTGACCAGAGGCGTGAAGGAACGGCGCACGGGCGTCGCCGTGTACGCCGGAAGCGCGGTGTCCGCTCCGGCCAGCAACGTCGGCGGATCGACACCGCGCGGAGCCCGCAGGGGCACCAGCGCGCCCCCGGCACCGGCGATGAGCGCCGCCGTGGCGCCCACCTCCGTCCTTGGGCACCAGCCGGCCAGTGCCGCGACCCCGCCCTGCCGGACGGCACTGCCGAGCCGTTCCTCCAGCTGAGCCTCACCCGCCAGCAGGTCGGCCCGGCCCTCGCGCTCCAGGACGTCCAGGTCGGGGGGAGTCTCGCAGAGCGCAGGTCGTGCCGACTCGACGCGCAGCCGCTGCAGGCGTGTCGCCGCCGGTCCGCGGACCTCCGGCCCGCCGTCGCCAGCCATGTCGACCTCGACGCAGCCCGCCTCCGCGATCCTTACCAGACTCTCCCGCAGCGCCTGCTCGGGAGCCACGATGGCCACCCTGCGCATCCGGACCGGGACCGCCGCCTCAGCGCGGAGCATCGAGCACCTCCGCCGACCAGTCTCCGGGGCCACCGCCCCGGGCGGCCAGTTCCAGTGCCCCGCGGGTCCGCCACGCGTCGACGGACAGCAGCGCCACGGCCCCGACCACCGGCTGGGGACCGAAGTGGGACCGGCGCAGCAGTTCGCGGCCGTCCCGCTCGACCGCGTTCCACCACCGCGCCTCCGCCCGCCACAGGTCCGCCGCCTCGCCGACGTCGTCCAGCAGCCACCTCGCGGTGGCCGGCAGCGCCTGCCGGAAATCGGCGTAGGACCCCGCCCCCACCGCGCGCGGGCCGAGCAGGCGGGCCGCCCGGACGACGGACACGTCCGGCAGCCGGCGGCCGACGACGAACACCTCGCGGGCGAACAGCAGGGCGAGGCGGGCCGCTGCCCAGCGCGCCGCGTCGGGAACGGCGGTGGCGAGCCGTAGGGCGGCGGAGACCCGCATACCGGTGGCGACCGCGGCCGGGGAGTCGCCCCCGGGATCGCCCCAGACGGAGGCCGTCAGCACGGCACGCAGCTCCGACGGCGTACGGGTCCGGGCGAGCCGTGCCCAGGCCGTCGCCAGTGCGCCCAGGCGGTAGGGCCGCCGGCGTCCTGTGTCCGAGCCCGGTGCGCCGGCCGAGGCGGGACGCGGGTCCTCGGCCGAGAGGGACCGCAGATGGTGGTGGGCGTTGGAGATCTCGAACCCGGCGGCGAGCGCCCGGACAACCTCGGCGCCGGAGGCCGGCTGCCAGCCCGCGAGAACCCGGAGATGCCACAGCAGCGTCGCCGAGACCGCGCGCTGGGCCTCGGCCGGCGTTGCGCCCGGGCTGATGTCGTGACGGTACGGAGTGGCCGCCAAGTAGCGCAGGGCATCCTCAAGGGTGGGGGACGCGGCCACGTCCCTGGCGCCCTCCACGCCCAGACACCTGATCCGCAGAGTCCGTGCCCGGGTCACACCGGCCACCCACCCGGCGCCCATCAGCGGTCACCCTCCGGTGGGTGTCCCTGTTCGGGAGCCCGGCGTCCCTGCTCCGCTTCGAGGTCCTCCAGCACCAGTGCGAGCACCCGGTCGGCCAGCGCGGGCGTACGGCTCCCGGCACGGTCGCGTACGGCCCCGGCCTCCCGCTCCGCTTCGGCGACCAGCGCGTCTGCCTTGCCCATGGCCGAGCGCAGCACCTGCTCGGCGGTGCGGGCCTGGACCCGGCGGGCCTCCGCCATCGCCGCAGCCACCATCGCCGCGGCCTGCCGTTCGGCTTCCTGACGGCGTGACGCGGCAGCGTCGGCGGCATGTTCGCGTACGGCCCGGGCCTCCGCCTCCGCCTGTTCGAGCAGGGCCAGAGGTGGTGCGAGTTCCGCACGGAGCTCGGCGGAGCGGTCCGCCGGGACACCGCTCGGTGCGGCCCGTCCGGGCGAGGCCGCCGGCCGGAACCGTGCCAGAAAGTCCCGGAAACCCGTCACCGACTCTCCTCACCTCGGCCCAAGCCCCCGCTTCCAGTCTCCCCGCCGGGCGGTGACCTGTCGTGCCGCACGGGACCGCCCGTCCCGCCGCGGGGCCGCTCGGCCCGCAGGCCATGCCCCTCGAACGATGCGAAACTGGCCCCATGGCTGGACGGCGTCCTCGGGAGGCAGCCGTGAGCGACATGGAACGCAGCTCCGTGCAGAAGGAAGCCCGCCGCAGCATGCCGGGCCGCCCCTGGACCCCCCAGGAAGAACCCCGCCAGGACGCACTGGGTCGCTACCTCGCGGCAGTAGCCGCCGCTGCATCGGCAAGGAGCGGCGCCGAGGAGCCGGAGACCGCTCCCGGCACGGCGCATGCCGGACCGCCGCAGGCCCCTCCTGCGCGTGGGCCCTCGGAAGGGGAACCGGCCACACTCCGTGTACGGGACGTCATGCAGGTCCCGGCGGTCGCCGTCCCCGGCGACATGCCGTTCGTGGACGTGGCCCACACACTCGCCCGCGAGCAGGTGAGCTCCGTACCGGTGGTCGACGCAGCCGACCATGTGATCGGTGTCGTGTCGGAGTCGGACCTGCTGGCCAAGGCCGCCGTCATGGCGGAACCGCGTCGGCACGGAGCAGTCGGCAGGCTGTGGCAGCACCGGCTTTACGAGAAGGGTCACGGTGACACGGCGGCCACTTTGATGACCTTCCCTCCGGTCACCGTCCATCCGGCGGAACGTGTCTCGGACGCGGCGTGGACCGCCGCCCACGCTCGGTTGAAGCGGCTGCCCGTCACCGACTATCGCGGCCGACTCGTCGGTGTGGTGACCCGGCGCGACCTGTTGCGTGCCCTGATCCGCGACGACGGCGAGCTCCGGGCCGAGGTGGAGTCCCTGGTCGGTCAGCACCTGCTGGATCCGCGCGCCGTCGGGATCACGGTGGAGAACGGCGTGGTCACCGTGACGGGGAAAGTGGACAAGGCCGTCGTCACCGAACTGCTCGCATCGGTGCGGGACATCGACGACGTGGTCGGTGTCGTCGACGACACCGAAGCGGTCTGAGCCGTGGTCCTCCGTGCGGCGCGCGTCACTGCGTGCGGGTGACCAGGAAGTCGGCACTGCCGGACAGCGTGGCCAACTGGGGAGCGTCCTCGTCCTCGATGCGCACGCCGGACCGTTCGCTGAGCACCTCGACGAAACTCAGGAAGTCCAACGAGTCCATCTCGAGGGCGTCACGGAACGCGTCGTCGGGCCCCAGCGCGGCGACATCGGCGTCCGGGACGACGTTGGTGATCGATTCCTTCACCATGTCCAGTGCTTCGGTTCGGTTCACAGCTGCTCCGGGTTCTGCAGAAGGCGGCTGACCGCCGCGAGGTAGCGGGCACCGACGGCACCGTTCGTCGCCCGGTGGTCGGCCGAGAGGGTGGCTGTGACCACGGGGCGTACGCCCAGCAGTCCGTCGACGGCGCACGGCCGGTCGACCACCCGCCCGAAGCCGACCAGCGCCACCTGCGGCGGGTAGATCACGCCGAAGACCGTCTCCACGCCCTGTTCGCCGAGATTGGTGACCGTGATCGTGGCGTCGGACACCTCGGAACCACGCAGCCTGCCTGTGCGGGCCCGGGTGACCAGGTCCTTCAGGGCGGCCATCAGTTGGGGAAGTGCCAGGGTGTCGGCGTCGTGCAGGGCGGGCGCGACGAGCCCGCCGCCGCGCAGGGACACGGCCACGCCGAGATGTACGCCCTCGCCGGCCGTGAAGTGGTCGTCGGTCCAGAAGCCGTTGAGCCCGGGTGTGTCCCGGGCAGCCAAGGCCGCCGCCTTGAGCAACAGGGCCGCGGTGAGCAGCCGTTCACCGACCGGGATGCGCCGGTTGTGCTCGTGCAGCCAGTCCGTTGCGGCGGCCATGTCCACGGTGGTGGAGAGGTAGTAGTGGGGGATCTCCCGGTTGGCACGGCTCATCAGGCCGGCGATCGCCTGACGCATGGCTGTCGCCCGGGCGTCGGACGGGTGTACAGGGGAAGGACGTACGGAAGCGGCGGCCGCAGGCGCGGGTGGCGCCGGGGCTGACGGACCGGGCGCCGCATGACGTACGTCCGCTGCGCGGACGGCCGACTGCCTGCCAGTCCCTTTCACCGTGGCCAGGTCGACACCCAGTTCGGCGGCGAGCCGCCGGGCGAGGGGAGTGGCCCGGGAACGCGGTGACCGGGTGCCGGCTCGGGCGGCTGCCGCGTGTTCGACGTCGGTTCGGGTGACGCGTCCACCGGGTCCGGAGCCGTGCAGCGTCTCCAGGTTGACGCCGCTCTGCTCCGCGAGGTGCCGGGCCAGGGGGCCGGCCTCGATGTGGCCGGGCAGTTGAGCGGCGGAGGGCGCGGACACCGGGACAGCCACGGGCTCAGGCGGTGGGGAGGGGCGCTCGGGGGGACGCGGGGGTTCGGTGGGTTCGGTGGTCCTGGAAGGCTTGCCCTTGCCTGGTGCGTGATGAGGGGGGCGTCGCGCCTCGGCCGGTCCGATCAGTGCGAGCGGCGTGCCGACCGGCACCGTCGCTCCGGGCTCGACGAGCAGCTCGGTCATGGTCCCGGTTTCGAAGCACTCCACCTCGATGGTCGACTTCGCGGTTTCGACGACCGCGACCGGGTCTCCCTTGCGGACGACGTCACCGGGCCCCACGAGCCATTCCAGGAGCGTTCCCTCGTCCATGTCCGCACCGAGGGACGGCATGGTGAACTCGGCCATGATCAGTCCACCGCCCGGTGGGCGGCCGCGACGATGTCGGCGACCTGGGGCAGGGCGGCCTCCTCCAGCCGCCGGGCGTACGGCATGGGTACCTCCGCGCTGCATATCCGCTCGACGGGCGCGTCCAAGTCGTAGAACGACTCCTCGGCGATGCGGGCGGACACCTCGGCAGCGAGGCTTCCCGTCCGCCACGCCTCGTCGATGACCACGGCACGGTGGGTACGAGCCACCGAAGCGGTGACGGTCGCGTTGTCGAGAGGACGGAGCGTGCGCAGGTCGATCACTTCGGCACTGATGCCCTCCGCGGCGAGTTCGTCCGCCGCCGCGAGGGCCTTGGGCAGCGAACCGCCGTACGTGATCAGGGAGATGTCGGTGCCGGGGCGGCGGATCTCGGCGTGGTCCAGGTCCACGGGGGCGGTGGCCGGGAGGAGCTCGCCGGAGACGTTGTAGAGGCTCCCGTGCTCGAAGATCAGTACGGGGTCGGGGTCGGCGAGCGCCGGGGCCAGCATGTGCCGCGCGTCCTCCAGAGTGGCGGGGGCCAGGACGCGGATGCCGGGGATGTGCGCGTACCAGCCTTCGAGGCTGTGTGAGTGCTGGGCGGCGAGTTGCCGTCCGGCGCCCGTGGTCATGCGGATGACGAGCGGTACGGGCAGTTGGCCGCCCGACATGTGCAGCAGGGTGGCGGCGTTGTTGAGGATCTGGTCGAGGGCGAGCAGGCTGAAGTTGACGGTCATGATCTCGACGATGGGCCGCATCCCCGCCAGGGCGGCGCCGATGCCGGCGCCCACGAAGGCGGACTCCGACAGCGGGGTGTCGCGGACGCGTTCGGGGCCGAACTCCTCCAACAGACCGAGGCTGACACCGAAGCAGCCGCCGTAGCGCCCCACGTCCTCGCCCATGAGGAAGACACGGTCGTCGGAGCGCAGAGCCTCCCGAAGGGACTCGCGCATCGCCTCCCGGTAGGTTGTCTTCGCCTCGCCCGTCCCGTCGGCGCCCATGGTCAACTCACCGCCTCCGCCGAGGAACTGGTGACGTGGTGGAGCAGATGGTCCACCGGTTCCTCGGGTGCCTGTTCCGCCGCTTCGACGGCGCGGTCGATCTCGTCGGTGACGCCCTGCTCGATCCGGGCCAGTTCCTTGTCTCCCAGCTCCCCGCTCTCGCGCATGCGGTCGGTGAGCAGGCCGATCGGGTCCCGCTCCTTCCACCGCTCGACTTCCGCCTTGTGGCGATACCTGTCCGGGTCGTACATCGAGTGGGCGCGGAAGCGGTACGTGCGCAGCTCCAGGAAATGAGGCCCGGTGCCGGTCCGGATGCCTTCGACGGCCCGTCGGGCGGCGTGCTCGACGGCCTCGACGTCCATGCCGTCCACGGCCCAGGCCACCATCCCGTAGGACGCGGCACGCATGGCCAGATCGGTCTGTGCCTCGTGCCGCTCCAGGGCCGTGCCCATGGCGTAGAGGTTGTTCTCGCAGACCAGCAGCAGTGGCAGCTTCCACAGTGCCGCCAGATTCGCGGTCTCGTGGAACTCGCCCTCGGCGAAGGCCCCGTCGCCGAAGAAGCAGCAGGTGACGTTCGGCTGTCCGCGCATACGGTCGGCGAGCGCGAGACCGGCGGCCAGGGGAAGACCGCCGGCGACGATCGCGTTGCCGCCGTAGAAGCGGCGGTTCGCGTCGAAGAGGTGCATCGATCCGCCCCTGCCACCACTGCATCCCGTCGTCCTGCCGTACATTTCCGCCATGACGGCCTCGGCCGTGATCCCACGTGCCAGGGCATGACCGTGTTCGCGGTACGTGGAGACGACCGCGTCCTCGGGTGTCAGGGCTTCGGTGATGCCGACGGCGACGGCCTCCTCGCCGATGTAGAGGTGGACGAACCCGCGGATCTTCGCGGCGCTGTACAGCTCGACGCACCGCTCCTCGAAGCGCCGGATGCGCAGCATCGACTCCAGCAGATCCGTCCGGTGTCCGGTGGCCCCGCGCCCGGACGGACGTCCGGCACCCGCTTCGCCCTTGGCCGTCCTGGTCTTCCTGCCGGACTTCGGGGGCGCCGAGTCCTTGCGCGTACGGGTGGGGCGGGCCACGCTCATGCCGTTCCCTCCAAGGTCGACAAGTCGCCTGTGGGCAGGCCGAGTTCACGTGCACGCAGCAGACGGCGCATCACTTTCCCGCTCCGGGTCCTGGGCAGGTCCTGGTCGAAGGCGATCTCCCTCGGCGCGACGGCGGGGCCCAGCTTGCGGCGGCCGAACGCCAGCAGCTCTCGCTCCAGATCCGGGGTCGGCTCGACACCGGGGCGCAGCGACACGAACGCCTTGACGATGTTCCCGGCGACCGGGTCCGGCCGCCCGATCACCCCCGCCTCGGCCACCGCCGGGTGCTCCATCAGCGCGCTCTCCACCTCGAACGGACCGATCAGATGTCCCGCCGACTTGATGACGTCGTCGGCGCGGCCCACGAACCAGTACCAGCCGTCCGCGTCCCGGCGAACCAGGTCACCCGTCAGGTACCAGCCGTCCGCGAACGCGGCGTCGTACCGCTCCTTGTCGTGCAGATAGCCGCGGAACATGGACGGCCAGCCCGGACGCAGCGCCAACTCACCCTCGACATCGGGTCGTTGAACCTCGGTGACCCGGCCCCCGATGACCAGCGCCCGGCCGTCCTCGCCCTGTTCCAGCACCGTCGCCTCGATGCCGGGCAGCGGACGTCCCATCGAGCCGGGCCGGATCTCGCAGGCGGCGAAGTTCGCGATCATGATGCAGCCGGTCTCCGTCTGCCACCAGTTGTCGTGCACCGGCAGACCCAGCACATCCCGGCCCCATACGACGGCCTCCGGATTGAGGGGCTCACCGACAGAGGCGATGAACCGCAGCGCCGACAGGTCGTAGGAACGGGGCAGGTCGTACGGGCCCTGGCGGGGTGTGGCGCGCATGAGCATGCGCAGGGCCGTGGGGGCGGTGTACCAGACGGTGACCCGCTCTTCGCCGAGGATCCGGTACCAGCGCCGGGCGTCGTAGTCGCCCTCGTCGACGACCACCGTCACCCCGTGGACGAGCGGGGCGATGATCCCGTACGACATGCCGGTGACCCAGCCGGGGTCGGCGGTGCACCAGTACACGTCCTCGGGACGCAGGTCGAGCGCGTACGCGGCCGTGGCGTAGTGCGCGACCACGGCCTCGTGGACATGGACCGCGCCTTTGGGGGTGCCGGTGGTGCCGCTGGTGAAGTGCAGCAGGGCCATGTCGTCCGGTGAGGTCGGAGGGATGGCGAAGGTCGCCGGTGCGGTGGCCATCAGCTCGTCGAAGGACGCGGTGCCGGGCAGGTCCTCCGCGCCGGGCCCGACGATCAGAACGTGTTTGAGCCCGGGAATCGACGCACGGCGCTCGGCGACCTTGCGCCGGTACAGGGCCGCGGTGGTGACCAGCACCTGGGCGTCGCCGAGGCGCAGCCGCTGTTCCACCGGATCGGGGCCGAAGGCGGAGAAGAGCGGGCAGAGCACACTGGTGTTCTTCAGCGTGCCCAGCACCGTGGTGTACAGCTCGGGGCAGCGGCCCAGCAGGGTGAACACCCGGTCCCCCCGGCCGATGCCGAGCGACCGCAGGACGTTCGCGAAGCGGGACGTACGCCGGGCCAGTTCCGCGTACGTGACGGTGGAGACGGAGTCGTCCCGTGCGACGCATCGCAGCGCGCCTTTGTCCGCGAGGTCGGAGGCCGCGTGACGGTCGACCGCGGCGTGAGCCATGTTGAGTCCGCCGTCAGGCAGCCCTGCCAGTGCGCTGCGCGCCTGCGACCATGTGAAGGCGGAGCGGGCCCGGTCGTAGTCGGTGAGACGGGGTGGGACGCCCGTGGCCGTGTCCTTGTGGATGGTTTCCCAGTGCATGGGGTCTCCTCCCGGCACTGTCCCTGATCTCCAGGGTCGCCGAGCCCGGCTCTGGCCGCATTTCCTCCCGTGGGCACGGGCCTGATGGGACGGGCGGCGGCCGCTGTCGGCGTTCATGGAGCCGAGGGCCGCCCGCTTCTTGCGGGCCCGAATTGCGCGGTGCGCGGTTTCGCTCCGCTTCGCCGTGTCTCCTGTGGCCCTCGGCTCAATTCCAGAGCACCACCGCTCGTCGGCGGGCTCCAGGGCTGGACGGCCCAGGAACGGGGGCCGGACGGCCTTTTCGAATGGTGCTCATGGGGCGGACGGGCGGGGATGCCGCTGCCCAGACCAACGGTCGAGGTCGGCAAGGACCACCTCCTCGGCGTAGGGCCTGCCGTGCCACCCGATGCCGGCGCAGGTCCGCACGGCGCTGCCGGGCCGTCGCAGCCGACGACGAAGGGACAGCGGACCTCCTCGACACCGTGCCGGGATCGCAGCACGGCAACCGCGCTGTCCCCGGCATCCCGGGCCGCGATCAGTTCGGTGCCCCGTTCGACGGTCATCCCGCGGGCGGCGAGCGCCCCGGTCAGCAGCGTTTCGACATCCAGCTTCCGCAGGAGTGACAGATGGGGGAACGCCGTGTCGGGCGGCGAGAGATCCGCCGGCCTGGTTTCGGCGACGCGGGAGCCGACATGCAGGCCGTCGGGGCCGTGCCCGCCTGCTCCGGCAGGGCGTGCGTGACGCCGAGCGGGCGGAGGACCTCCGGGGTGCGCGGGTGCACGCTGAGTGAGGCGCATGTTCCGTGCCCGGACAGCCCTCAGGGGTCCCATGCGGATAGGCCAGTGACCTCGGAGTGACCCCACCGCGCGAGATGATCCACGTTCGGCAGATGCGCTGTGATGTCGGGTGAGGGGCGACCTCGTCAACCAGTTCGCCGTCGACCATACGCGGGACAACCTTTCAGTCCGGCTCCATGTAGGGCCGGCGGAAGACCGGCGCTCGGCCCGTGTCCCACGGTCGTATGGCAGCCAGGGCCTGCGCGACCGCGGAGTCCAACGTGCCACTGGTGTCGACCGCTACAGCCTCGGGCCACGGGTGTGCCCTGGCCGCCATGGTGGTGGCGATGTCGAGGCCGGCGTCCGATGTTCCGGGGGCACGCCTGGTCAGGCGGGCCGCTGACACGTCGCCCGGCACGTGACAGTGCAGGGCCACGAGGTCGGCGCTGGTGCGTTCGGCCATGCGCAGGGCCGCTTCGCGCTGGGCCGCATCGGACCAGGTGGCGTCCAGGACGACGGACTCGCCGCAGCACAGCAGCGCCGACGCGCGGTCGAGCAGGGTGGAGTAGGTCCTGGCCGTCCACTCCGGCGTGTACAGGCCCTCGCCGTAGTCGGCCGCCGCGGACTGCTCGGCCGGCATCCCCGCCAGTTCCTTGCGGAGGCGGTCGCTGCTGAGCAGCGTGACCCCCAGCCGGTCGGCCAGCGCTCCGGAGAGGGTGGACTTCCCGCTGCCGGGCAGTCCGCCGACGAGGGTCAGGCCGACGGCAGAGGTGCGCAGGTGGCGCAGCGCCGTCGAGACCAGCCGCCGCGCTGCCGCCTCCGCGCCAGGAGCCCCTTGGCGTGCCTGGATCAGGGAGACCTTGGCACGGACGAACGCGCGGTAGGCGACGTAATGGTGGCTGAGGGACGGGGGTGCGGGGTCACCGGAGTACTCGCCGTACTGGGCGAGGAAGTACGCCGCGGCCTGAGGGGCGCCGAGCTGCTCCAGGTCCATGGCGAGGAAGGCGGCGTCGTCCAGGCCGTCGACGTAGCGGAGGTGGTCGTCGAATTCCAGGCAGTCCAGGACGCGGGGGCCGTCGTCGAGGCAGAAGATGTCCTCGGCGAGCAGGTCGCCGTGGCCGTCGACCACCCGTCCCTGCTCGATGCGGGAGTCGAACAAACGCTTGCGCCCGGTGAGATAGCGGCGTACCAGCCGCTCCACCTCCGCCACCCCGTCCGGCACGACGCCGTGGTCGGCCAACGAGCGGACCTGGTGAAAGCTGGCCTCCCAGCGCGAGGACAGCGCGTCCCGTGTGCCCTGCTCGTCCACTTCCCGGCTCCGGGGTGCGTCCGCGTGCCACGACGCGAGATGCCGGGCGACGGCACGCAGGACGTCATCGACGGCGAGCCCTTCCCGGACCAGACGGGAAAGGCGGCGGTCCGCAGGCATGCGGCGCATCACCACGAGCGGTTCGGGCGCCTGCGCGTCGGGGCTTCGGATCTCACCCAGCCCCAGATAGACATCGGGGGCGAAGCGGCGGTTGAGAGCGACTTCGCGTTCGCACGCGTCCCGGCGGGCCGTCACCGTCGTGTAGTCCAGGAATCCCAGTTCGACCGGCTTCTTGAGCTTGTAGGCGTGGTCACCTGTGAAGAAAACGATCGCGGTATGGGTCTCGCACACCTCCGCGCGTGGCAGGGGCCCGCCGTCGTGCCGGTCACCGGACCGGAGCACGGACGTGTCGGCCTGAGGCACTGACCCCACGGACCTCCCGCGGAGGCCGGGCTCAGTCATGAGGAACGACGGCGACAGGGCAGAACCCGCGATGAAATGCCGCCTGCGCCACGGCTGCCGGGTGGGGTTCCAGAACAGGACGGTGTTCTCGTCGGCCGACGACCAGCAGTGCGGCGCCTTCGGCGGCCCGAACGACGGCCCCGGCAACGCCTTCGAAACGGATGCCGTCGGCCACGTCCCCCTGCGGGTACTTCTCGCGACAGGGCCGGAGGGTCTGGCCCGGCTCCTTCAGCGTGTCCGGCGTGAGCTCGCGCTTCTCGGTCCCGCGGGTGGCCCGGCGGGCATCGGCCGGACTCTCCGGTGAGCCGTCCAGGCCCACGGTGACGACTGGTTGCATGGCGGCGGCCTCCGTCTCGTACGAAGCTGGAAGATGACGGGTGGATGGCGGTGAACGAGCCCGACGGTGTGGACGCTCAGGGCGGCGTGCCGGGCGCTGTGGGTTCCACTCCTTCGAGGAGTACCCCAATCCCCTCCCCGGCGCATGCGGACCGGAGGGGGCCGGGAGACGCGCAATCCGGCCGAGAGGAGATGGGGGCGGTGACGATACCCCTGGTGGTCGGCATCGACGGCTCCGAGGCGAGCCTGGAAGCGGTGGACTGGGCCGTCGGCGAAGCCTTCCGGCACGACGTGCCTCTCCACCTCCTGCACGCGGCGGCGCGGGGCCACGAAGCGTCCGGCGTGATCGATGCCGCCTCGGAACGTGTCCAGGCGGGTGCTCACACGGTGCCGCTGTCGGCCGAAGTGCTGCACGAGGACGCGGCCGACGCCCTGGTCGACAAGGGGCGCAATGCCTTCGCGCTGGTGCTGGGATCCAGGGGGCTCGGTGACCTGGCCGGAATGCTCCTGGGCTCGGTCAGCCTGGCCGTGGCGGCGCGCGCGGACTGTCCGGTCGTCGTGGTGCGTGGCACGGCAGAGCACCGGGATGGCCGGTTCGGGAGCGTCGTCGTCGGTGTCGAGGAGGGAGAGGGCAGCGACACAGCCGTGCAGTTCGCGTTCCGTGAGGCTGATGTGCGGCACTGCCGGCTGGTGGCCGTGCACGCCTGGAGCGCACCGTTCGGTGCTTTCACCACACCACAAGCTCCCTCCTGGTACGCCCTCGAGGCCCACCGGCGCCCCCCGGCGCAGGTGCTGGACGACGCCCTGCGGGACGCGCCGGAGCGATTCCGCGACGCACCGGTGAGCCGGCGGGTGATCGAGGGTCCGGCACGCCAGGCCCTACTGGATGCGGCTTCGGAGGCGGACCTGCTGGTCGTCGGTGCCCGCAGACGACAAGGGCACCTGGGCCTGCAGCTGGGATTGATCAACCATGCGGTACTGCATCACGCGCCTTGTCCGATCGTGGTTGTTCCCCGGATATGACCGGACCGGTGGGGACGGACCGCGTCGACGGTCGGCCCCCGCGAGACCGGAAGTCGTCCCCGCAGGGACTTTCGGCCCTGTGACCGGAGGCCGGTGCCGTCCCATGGTGGGACAAGTGGTGGAGGAACGGACCAGCGACCGGCTGGAGGCCGAATCATGAGCGCACACAATTCGCCGCACGCGCCAGGTCCTCTCCCTCCGCGTCAGGAGCACGTGCCGAAGGGCGCGAACCCTCTGCGGCGTACCTCCGACAAGTTCGAGTCCTGGTTCAGCGGTTTGCTGATGCTGGTCCTCGTCCTCGGGCTGCCGACGGCCGCGCTCGGCGCGGGGCTGACGGCGTACGAGTCGTCGATGCGCACCGTGCAGACCCAGGCGGCGCAGCGGCAGGAGGTCACCGCCCGACTGACATCGAACGTCAAGGGCGTCACCACGGACGGCAGGCAGCAGGCGCGGGTCCGCTGGACCGACCACAACGGCAAGGCACGCACAGGGACGACCCTCGTGAAGGCGGGAACGCCGAAGGGCGCCGCCGTGCGGGTGTGGATGGACCGGGACGGCGGCCTCACCAGTGCGCCGATGAGCGAGTTGAACGCGACGACCACCGGCTGGTTCATGGGCGGTATGGCCGCGATCGGCGTGGGCGCCGGGTTCTACGGGGCGCGGGCAGTTGTGCGCCATGCGCTGGACCGGAGAAGGTACGCACAGTGGGACGCCGAGTGGGACGTGGTCGAGCCCCAGTGGTCCGCGCGCTTCCGCCGGTGAAGGGGAGGACACCCGGACCGGAGACGAGGAGGCGATACCGATGTCCGACGCGACGACCACCGACCTGTACGAGGTGGCGATGGCCATGCCCTACCTCGGTGAGGGAATGACCGGCCCCGCGACGTTCGGCCTCTTCGTCCGCGACCTCCCTCCCGAGCGCGGCTTCCTGGTCGCCGCGGGGCGGAAGCCGGTCCGGGACCACCTGTCAGATCTTCATGTCGGCCCGGAGGACATCGACGTCTTCGCGTCCGCGGCGCGTCGCTCGGCCCGGCCCGCCGCCGGCGGGGTGCCGCAGCCCAGCCCAGCACTTGACAGGTCACCGGAGGGCCCACGTGACCGACGGTTGGCACAGTAGGCAAGGAGGACCAGCCATGACACGACCCGTACGACACAGCAGAGGTGGGCTCACGGCAGCCCTGCACGAGCTGGACGATCTCCGTACCCGGATGGACCAGCTCATGCACGCTGTCTTTCCCGTCGGCGGATACCCCGAGTTCGGCACGGCCGAGCCCTGGGCGCCGCTGGCCGACGTCGTGGACACCGAGGACGCCTACCTGGTGGAGCTGGACCTTCCCGGCGTGGACAAGGACCAGATCACCGTGGAGGTCGCCGAGGGCGAGCTCGGCATCCACGGTGAGATCAAGGAGAAGGAACACACGGGGGTGGTCCGCAGGCGTACCCGCCGCACCGGGGAGTTCGACTACCGCACGACTCTGCCGCCGAACTCCGACAGCGAGCACATCAGCGCGGATCTGACGAGCGGGGTGCTCACGGTGCGCGTCCCGAAAACCGAGATGGGGAAGGCACACCGCATCGAGATCACCGGCTGAGCCGGGGTGGGCCAGTCCGCCGGACCACACACCGGGTTCGGCAGGCGTATGCCTGTTCCCGCCGCGCGAGGCCGACGGCTCCGCCCGTGGCCTCGCGCGGCCATGGTCCCGCGTCCCCAGCCGCCGGCTGCGACGCCCCTTCAGGTGGCAGTGGTGGGAGACCGTCGGGTGTCGTCCGTCCGGTACGCGAGGTGCTCGGCGACCGCGACCACCCCGTCGACGCTCCGGCAGAGCCGCTCGACGACGGGAATCAGACTTCTGAACTCGACCGACCCCCTGAGGTCGACCCGCCCGTCCCGCACTTCGACCGTCACTTCCGAGGGAGCGAGCCCCAACGTGCGTCGCAGCACATCCTCGGTGATCTCGTCGCGGATGGCGTCGTCGCGGCGCAGGAAGATCCGCAGCAGGTCGCCGCGGCTGACGATGCCCAGGAGCCGGTCCGTCTCGTCCACGACGGGCAGCCGTTTGAGGTGCTGGGTCTCCATCAGGCGGGCGGCCTCCACCACGGTCCACTCCGGACGCGCGCACACGGCGGGAGCCGACATCAGTTCCTCGGCGCGGGAGCCCTCGGCCTTGGCCCGCTCCCACGCCTCGAGATGGGGAACAGGGACCCTGCCGGACGGGTCGGCCTGATCGGCGCTCTTGCGCAGCAGGTCCGCCTCGGACACCACACCCATGGGGCGGTCGAGGTCGTCCACCACGGGCACAGCGGTGACGTCGTTGTCCGCCAGCAGCCTGACGATCTCCTTGAACGGCAGGTCACGCCGCGCCTTGACGACGTCTCGGGTCATGAGTTCCGCGACCGTTCGGTGGTGCATGTCGCCTCTCCCGTCCGGGTTGTGACCGCTTGACATCCAGTCGGCCCGGCCCTGCGGATGCGGGGCGGTCGTCCCATGCGGTCGCGTGTCGCGCGTAGCACGTCGGACACAGCACCATTCTGAGGAGAGGGCGGCGATCATGCGAGCCCACCTCGGCGACCAACTCGTCGTCGAAAGCCCGGCGACCGGCGTCACCAGGCGCGACGGCGAGATCGTCGGACTCCGCCACGAGGACGGAACGCCCCCTACGACCTGCGCTGGTCGGACACCGACGAAGGGCGGGGAGCAGGCACGCGCCGGGCCATGGACACGGGCGGCGTACGCGAGATGTGGGTGTCGGTCCGGCCCCCGCCTCACGGTCGGCGCATCACTCCGGCCGACCACCAGGCGGCCACGGAACGCCGACTCACGAGGGCAGGCTCCGATGATCCGACAAGCAGCTCAGCCGGCGAGCGGGTGACGGCCCTGGCCCACGCCGCTGCCGCGCTCCGCCCGCCTGTCAGGGCCCTCCGCCACCCCTGGGACTGCGGCCGGCCGCGCGCATGGTCAGTGAGTTGTCCCGGGCCCGTCCCGACCGGGTTACTCGCCGGTGAGCTGCGGCTCGACGTCCACGACGCCTTCCACGGCGCGCACGAGGCGCACGGCGACCGAGATGAGCGAGGTGTCACGGATGTGCCCACGGAGCGTGACGACTCCCTCATGCACGTTCACGTGGATGGCGTGGCTGAAGGCCGGGAAGAGGTAGGACACCACGGTGCGGCGGACCTCCTCCTCGATGTCCTCGTCCGGCCGCAGGAAAACCTTCAGCAGGTCGGCGCGGCTGACGATGCCCTGGAGCATGCCGATGTCGTCGACCACGGGCAGGCGCTTGACGTGCCGGACGGCCATGATCCTGGCCGCCTGTGCCAGGGTGGCGCCGTGGTGGATGGTGATCGCGGGGGTGCTCATGAGTTCCTCCGCCGTCACCGCCCCGGCCTTGGCGATGTCTGACAGGCGCCGGCGCTGTTCCAGAAGACTCGGGTCGCTGTCGCGGAACTCCTCCTTGGGCAGCAGGTCGGCCTCGGAGACGACGCCGATGACACGTCCTTCTCCCTCCAGGACCGGCATGGCACTGACCCTCCACTGCTCCATGGTCTGCACGATCTCCTTGAAGGACGCGTCGCGTCCGACGGCCACGACCGTCCGGGTCATCACATCGCTGACGATGTGCGGGGTCTCAGACACCGCGGTCCTCCTCCTGTCGCCTCGTCAGGGCACCTCGTCGACGCCCGGGGGTGCGTACAGGTCGAGCAGCCGCACCCGGGCGGACCTGAGCCGGTCCGCGATCACGCCGACGACGTAGGTCAACAGCGCGTGATCAAGCTCCGGGGCGTTGCGGCACAGCTCACCGACCGCAGCAGCATCGAACTCGTAGGCGCGCACCGGGCTGGCAGCCTGTGCCCCCAGGTGCCAGCGATGGGGAGGAACCAGCCAGGACCAGCCCAACAGCTCCCCTTGACCGAGCGTTTCGATGACCGCAGCGCGGCGGCCGGGCACGTGCATGTCGAGCGCGACGGCGCCCGTGTGGATGATCCAGAAGCGGTCGGCTCTTCCCCCCTCGTTGAAGATGCGCTCGTCGGTCGCGAACGACACCTCGCGAGCGAGGGCCATGAGCTGCTCGCGATGCTCCCTGGTCAGGGCGCCGAAGACGCCGGTCCTGGCAACCACGATCGCCTTCCCTTCACCGTGATCTGGAAGCGGAAGCAGGCTCGGATGAAGCCGATGCGACGGCTGTGGCGGCGATGTGAGGCATGGGATCCCGGTTCCTGCTCAGGCCGCATGACTCCACGATCGCCGCAAATCGGCTCAGTGCAACCTGGGCCGGGGGCTCCCCGCAGGAGCCCTTCCCTGTGTCGCGAGGGAAGCCGCTCGGTGCGACGGTATTGGCAGGGGCTTTCCGGCAGCGGCCGGGAAGGAAGGTGGTGGTGACCGTGGAGCTCCCGCTGGTCGTTGGCGTCGACGGGTCGCAGTCCAGCCTGGAAGCCCTGGACTGGGCGGTGGACGAGGCGGCACGCCTCGGGCTGTCTCTGCGGCTCGTCCACGCCTCTTTGCGGGAGCGGTACGAGGGAGCCCGTCCGTCCTTCAGTACTGACCGCCCGACCGGAGTGGTCATGGCCGACCACATCGCCGCGTCCCGCGCGGAACGCGCCCGGCCGCGCAACCCGGACGTGAAGGTCTCCAGCGACGTACTGCCAGAAGACGCCGTGTCCGCGCTGCTGCACGCGGCTCATGAATCCTTCGCCCTGATCACGGGTCCCCGCGGCCGCGGTGAGATCGCCGGGGTTCTGCTGGGTTCTGTCCGTCTCGCCGTGGCAGCCCGTGCCGCGTGCCCCCTCGTCGTGGTTCGCGGCGGGGAGCGGAACCGGCGGGGTTCCCTCGGCCGGGTGACGGTCGGGCTCGGCGACTCCACGGAGGGATCAGCTGCTGCGCGGTTCGCCTTCCGCGAGGCGGAGGCGCGCGGCTGCGCCCTGCGCGCCGTACGGGCCTGGCGCCGCCCCGCCCGTGAACACGGGGACCATCCCCCGATCGCGGACGATGCCGCCGGCGCCCACGGGGAGCGGGCCTCCGCCCTCCTCACCGACGCGCTGCGCGACCCCGTCCGGAAGCGCCCCCGCTCGGAAGTGCATCGTCAGGCGGTCGAAGGCCCTGCCCTGCTGCTTCACGCCGGGTGCCCGGTGGCCGTCGTCCCGCAACGGGCCTGACCTGACGCGCGTCTCGTGCTCCCGCACAACCCGGGAAGGGAGAAGGAGAGGGCGTCGGATGTCGGAGTGGACCTGGGAGTACGAGGGCTACGACCCGGCCGCCGAGCGGCTGCGCGAGTCGTTGTGCACACTCGGCAACGGCTACTTCGCCACCCGTGGCGCCGTCCCCGAGAGCAGGGCGGGCCTGGTGCACTACCCGGCCACCTACGCGGCCGGCGTCTACAACCGTCTGGAGTCCACCGTCGCGGGGCGTCGGGTGGTGAACGAGGACCTGGTGAATCTCCCGAACTGGCTGCTTCTGCGGTTCCGTCTCCGCTTCGCCGACGGATCGGCGGGCCCATGGTTCTCTCCCGACGCGCGGCAGCCGCTCGACCACCGGCACAGTCTGGATCTGCGCAGGGCAACGCTGACCCGCACCTTCCGGTTCCGGGACGATGAGGCAGGCGTGCTGAGTGTGGAGCAGGTCCGGCTGGTGCACATGGCGGATCCCCACCTGGCCGCGCTGCGGACCGTCGTCACAGCCGAGGAGTGGTCCGGAGAGATTGAGGTGCAGTCCGTCCTCGACGGCGACGTGAACAACGGCAACGTGCACCGTTACCGGTCCCTCAACCGGCACCACCTGGCCCGTGTGCGGACCGGCGCGTCCGCGACCGACATGACGTGGCTGAGCTGCCGCACCAGCGCCTCCGACATCGGCATCGGCATGGCGGCCCGCACGGTCGCCGTCGGGCAGCCGCCCATGTCGTCGGAGCTTCGCCCGTCCCACCGTCGTGCCGTACACCAGCTGGTCGTACCGGTCGCTCCAGGCCGACCCGCCGTCGTGGACAAGACCGTGGCCCTGCACACCTCCCGTGACCCGGCGATCAGCGACCCGCTCGGCGCGGCGCTCGACCGGGTGGCCACGGCCGCCGGCTTCCCGGCGCTCGTGGACTCCCATGTCGCGGCCTGGGCGCGGTTGTGGCGGGGCGCGGACGTCCAGGTGCCCGGACAGGCGGGCCGTGTCCTGCGCCTGCATCTGTTCCATGTGCTGCAGACGTTGTCGCCGCACACCGCGGACCTGGACGTGGGGGTGCCGGCCCGTGGGCTGCATGGCGAGGCGTACCGAGGCCATGTCTTCTGGGACGAGCTGTTCGTGTTGCCGTATCTGAACATGCATTTCCCGGAGGTCTCCCGGGCTCTGCTCAACTACCGTCACCGACGCCTGCCGCAGGCATGCCGCGCGGCCCACGCGGCGGGGCGGGCCGGGGCGATGTACCCGTGGCAGTCCGGTAGCGACGGCCGTGAAGAGACCCAGGAGTTGCATCTCAACCCCCGTTCGGGCCGGTGGCTGCCGGACAACTCCCGGCTCCAGCACCACGTCGGCTCTGCGATCGCCTACAACGTGTGGCGGTACTGCGAAGCGAGCGGTGACAGCGAGTACCTGCACACCAAAGGCGCGGAGATGCTGTTGCAGATAGCCCGGTTCTGGGCGGACAGCGCGGAGTTCGCCCCCGGCCTCGGCCGGTACCGCATTCGTGGTGTGGTCGGCCCCGACGAATACCACGACAGCTACCCGGACGCCGCTCGGCCGGGCCTCGACGACAACGCGTACACCAACGTCACCGCCGTCTGGGTACTCAGTCGCGCCCTGGACCTGATGCGGCGTCTTCCGGCATGGCGTCGGCAGGAGCTGTTCGAGCGCATCGAGCTGGACACCGGCGAACTCCCGAAGTGGG
Source organism: Streptomyces sp. NPDC030814 (assembly GCF_055572155.1). Lineage (NCBI taxonomy): Bacteria > Bacillati > Actinomycetota > Actinomycetes > Kitasatosporales > Streptomycetaceae > Streptomyces > Streptomyces sp. NPDC030814. The sequence goes on along the minus strand of NZ_JBVIDX010000005.1, from coordinate 237,714 downwards.
AGGAGGTCTCCCGGCGGCTGACGGTGCCGTTCCACCAGGGCGTCATCAGCCAGTTCGACGGCTACGGCGACCTCGCCGAGCTGGACTGGGACGCCTACCGCACCCGCTACGACAGCATCCGGCGGCTGGACCGCATCCTCGAGGCCGAGGGCGACTCCGTGAACCGCTACCAAGCCTCCAAACAGGCCGACGTCCTGATGCTCGGCTACCTCTTCTCGCCACCCGAGCTGCGGGCCCTCTTCCACCGCCTCGGGTACGACGTGGACGACGAGGTCTGGCGCCGGACCGTCGACTACTATCTGCGGCGCACCAGCCACGGCTCCACCCTCAGCGGACTCGTCCACGGCCTCGTCCTCGCCCGTGCCAGACGAGCCGAGGCGTGGAGTTACGTCCAGGAGGCCCTGGAGGCGGACGTCGCCGACCTCCAGGGCGGCACGACCGGCGAAGGCATCCACCTCGGCGCCATGGCCGGGACCCTGGACCTGGTGCAACGCGGCCTGACGGGTCTGGAGACGCGTGAGGACGCCCTCGGCGTGGACCCGGTGCCCCTTCCCGCGCTGTCGGAGTACGGCTTCTCCCTGCGCTACCGCGGCCACTGGGGCGTCGGCGTACGGCGCCGGAGCGGGCAGCTGGAGATCCGGGTGCCCGACTCGGAGGAGTCACCGATCCGCGTGGTGCTGGCCGACCGGGCCGTGACCGTCGCGCCCGGAGAGACCTGCACGCTCGTGCTGCCGGAGAGCTGATCCACGCGGACGGACGCGCCGACCTCGGCGTCTGCGGCGGGATCGCCGCCCAGGCCATAGGCTCCTGAAGCGGGGTTCCGCTTCAGGCGACAGTGCCGTGGGAGACGTGGATGAAGTGGTTGGTCTCGCTGGTCGGTGCCGGGCTCGTCATGCTCACCCTGCGGGACCTCTTCCACACACTCTGGCACCCGACCCGCCACGGCGGTCTGAGCCGCCTCGTCATGACGGCGCTGTGGCGCCTGGCCCGGCGCTTTCGCGCACGCAGGCGGGTCGTCGGGCTCGTCGGACCGCTCGCCATGGTCACGGTGGTAAGCATGTGGGCCTTCACCGTCGTCCTCGGCTGGGCCATCGTCTACTGGCCCCACATGCCCGGTGCGTTCGCCTTCTCACCCGGTTCCAAGGCGGCGCAGGAACCCGCGCTGCTGGACTCCGTGTACCTGTCGCTCGTCACGGTGGCCACCTTGGGCCTGGGAGACATCGCACCCGGGGAGGGCTGGCTCCGCCTGGTCTCACCGTTGGAAGCCCTCGTCGGCTTCGCCCTCCTGACGGCCACGGTCTCCTGGGTACTGGAGATCTACCCGGCGCTGACCCGCAGGAGGGTCCTGGCCATCCGGCTGGCGCTGCTGCGCGACTCGGACCCGACGCCGCAGCAGATCGACTGCACGGCCGGGGCGCTGCTGCTGGACAGCCTGGCAACGGACGTCGTACGCGTGCGCATCGACTTCACCCAGTACGCCGAGGCGTACTACTTCCATGACGGGGAGGACCACGCGTCGCTGGCGGCCATGGTCGGTTACGCCGCCGCCCTCGCCCAGCGAGGACAGGCAGCCGAGCGGCCGGAGGTGCGCCTGGCAGGTGAGGTGCTCGCCGGTGCGCTGAAGGACCTCGCCACCATCCTCGACCAGCGTTTTCTCCATACCGGCGGCACGGCGGCGGACGTCTTCGCCGCGTACGCCGTCGACCACGGGCGCAGCCTCGCACAGCCCTGACCAGCTTGCCCCCGGCCCGGTCCCGCAGCGCCAGGGTCGCCCACACGACGAGTGGTCGGTCATGCCGGTCGGCCTCAGCGGTGGCACCCTGACAAGCGGACACCGGTATTCGGTGACGGCGGTTCCCTGTATGACGGGAGATGGGTGGATGGCACACAGCGAACAAGCCGGTCCTGACGTCGCCGCTCCGGCAGGCCGCCGTGTCCCCGCGGTGCGCGACAGCGACCTTCGAGCTGTACGTGGCGCACGCGCGTACACAACCCCGTCGGGCGTGTGAGCGAGCAGCGGGGCGACCGGGGTTTCGACGCGGGCACCGACGCATCCCGCACGACATCGTCCGGATCCTCCGCGGCGGGTCTGTCGTCGCCCGAGGCGACGCGTCGACTGACGCGTCACGGGCCCAACGCGATCCCGGCGGAGCCGCGCGCCCCCGTGTGGCGCCGGGTGCTGCAGCAGTTGCGCGACCCGCTGATCCTGGTGCTGCTGGTGGCCGCCGCTTTGACGATCGCCACCGGTGACCTCTCCGATGCCGCCGTGATCCTGCTCGTCATCACGGTGAACACGACGGTCGGCGTCGTCCAGGAGGTACGAGCCGAACAGGCGGTGATGGCCCTTTCCGCCATGAGTGCTCCCACCGCCAGAGTCGTCCGGGACGGCGAGGAACGCTCCCTCCCGGCTGCCGAGGTGGTGCCCGGTGATCTCGTCCTGGTGGCCGAGGGCGACATCGTGCCCGCCGACGGGGACGTACTGTCCGCTGCCTTGCTGCTGGCGGACGAGTCCTCGCTGACGGGCGAGTCCGTTCCGGTGGAGAAGGCCCCCGGCGGCGACCGGTCGCAGGGCACGGTGTCGGCGGGCACGGTCGTCGTCCGCGGCCACGGACGCGTCCTGATCACCGCCACGGGAGCCGACAGCGCGCTCGGCCGGATCGCGACTCTGATGGGTGCCGAGCCCGGTCCGACCCCGCTGCAGCGCCGGCTGGCGGGATTCGGCCGGGTTCTGGCAGCCGCGATCGTGGCACTGTGCGCCTTGGTCCTGGCTCTCGGGCTGGTGCGCGGACAGCCCGTGGAACTGATGATCGTGGCGGCGATCAGCCTTGCCGTCGCCGCCGTACCGGAGTCCCTGCCCGCCGTCGTCACGCTCGCCCTCGCCCTGGGGGCACGGCGCATGGCGGACCGGCACGCCATCGTCCGCAGGCTGCCCGCGGTGGAGACGCTGGGCTCCGTCACGGTGATCGCCACCGACAAGACCGGCACCTTGACCGAGGGCCGAATGGCCGCCGAACGACTGTGGACGCCGCACGGAGAGGCCACGGTCCTGGGCACCGGATACGAGCCCCGGGGCCGGGTCGTCCGCGACGGGCAGGCGGTCACGGCGAACGATGTACCCGACCTGGCGGCGTTGCTGCGCGTCGCCATGCTGTGCAACGACGCGGCGCTGGAGCCACCACCGGACGGCTCCGCGCAGTGGCGCGCACTGGGCGACCCCACCGAGGCCGCGCTGCTTGTGGCGGGGGCCCGGCTCGGGCTGGACCGGGCGGCGCTGGACCGCGAACTGCCGCGCGTCGAGGAGATTCCGTTCGACAGCGGCCGCAAGCGCATGACGACCGTCCACCGCCGACCGGACGGAACAGTGCGGGTCGCGTGCAAGGGAGCGCCGGAGTCCCTGCTCCGGCCGCAGGTCCTGGCCGGCGCCCCGGACGTGATCGCCCGGGCGGCGGCTCAGGCGGAGGCACTGGCGCGCGAGGGGTACCGAGTGCTCGCCGTCGCGTCGGCCGACCACGAGGAACCGCTGGAACCGCCCGGGACATGGGAGTCCGGCCTGTCGCTGCTCGGCCTCGTCGGCATCCTGGACCCGCCCCGCAGCACGTCCGAGCCGACGATCACCGCCTGCAAACGCGCCGGCATCGTCCCCGTACTCATCACCGGCGACCATCCGCTGACCGCCCGGGCCATGGCCGGCCGCCTCGGCATCGCCTCCCAGGAGGAGGAGGTCACCACCGGGCAACGGATCCGGGAAGGAACGGCGGGCGAGCTGACGCGCGTACACGTCTACGCCCGCACCAGTCCCGAGCAGAAGCTGGACATCGTCGAGGCGTGGCGCGGGGCCGGACAGGTGGTGGCGATGACGGGTGACGGGGTCAACGACGGTCCGGCCCTGCGCCGCGCCGACATCGGTGTCGCCATGGGTTTCCGCGGCACCGAAGTGGCCCGCCAGGCGGCCGACCTGGTGCTCGCCGACGACAACCCGGCCACCATCGTGTCGGCCGTCGAAGAGGGGCGCCGGGTCTACGCCAACGTGCGCCGGTTCCTGCTCTACGCCCTCGCCGGAGGCACGGCGGAGATCCTGGTCATGCTCCTCGGCCCCTTCCTCGGCATGCCGCTGCCGCTGCTGCCCGCACAGATCCTGTGGATCAACCTGCTCACGCACGGCCTGCCCGGCGTCGCCCTCGGTGCGGAGCCCGTCACCCCGGACGCGATGCGTCATCCGCCCCGGCCCCCCGAGGAGAGCGTGCTGGGCGCCGGGCTGTGGCCGCGCATCCTGCTCATGGGCGCCTTCGTTGCCACGGTGACCCTGGTCGCCGGCGTGTGGGCCAGGGAGACGGGCCGCCCCTGGCAGTCCATGATCTTCCTGGTCCTCGGCGCGACCCAGCTGGGCGTCGCCCTCGGCTCCCGCGCCCGTCCGGGAAGCCTGGCCAACCCGTTCCTGCTGGTCGCCGTGGGCGTGGCCTTGAGCCTTCAGGCGGCCGGTGTCTATCTGCCCTCTCTCCGGGACCTGCTGGGCACGGAGCTGCTGTCGCTCGGGGACCTGGCGATCGCCTGCGCGTTGTCGGGCCTCGGCCACGTGGTCATGGGTGTGCAGGCACGGGTGTGGCCGGAGCGGCCGCCGCGAGCCGCCATGGCGGGGAGCGGAGATCCGGGTGGCCGCCGCGTCACGTGACGTGGTGGGCAACCACGTCTGCGGTCACGACGCCCCCGCTGACGCGGCACTTCCTCCGGTGCCACACGCTCGTCGAAGGCGACGAGACCGGCATGGCCGAGAGCACAGCCCCGGGCCGACCGCCCTGCCTCCGGCAACGGCACGTCCGGCGCGTCGGCAGCGAGGAAGCCGCCCTGTCTGTCGGAGCGGTTCGCGCGGCTCGGCGCGGCCCTCACCCCACCTTCCACCCGCTCCCGTGCGCCGGCGGGCGAGGCCACGAGTCCCCTCGCAGGGCAGCGTGATGCCCCTGCGGACACCCAGCGTCGGTGGTCACACGCAAGGGTTCCGCGACCGAGGAGATTCACCCCCACGTCCCGGCCGTGGACCCCTCCGCGCGCGAACCCTCGGGGCGACGCGTGTTCGCTCACCACTTCGGGGGGATGATGCCGAACGGTCGATGACATGCGCGAGCCGACAGCCACTCGAGGTGACCTCACATGACCGTGACCCGACCCGACGGCGTGGACGCCCCGCACGGAGGCGACCCCGGGCTCTTCGGTCCCGACTCGGTGACGTGGCAGACGCACGGCGACCCGATGATGTGGATCGCCGGTATCCGAGCCCTCTACCTCCAGGCCCTGCATCCCCGGGCCGTGCGCGGCGTCATGCAGAACTCCGACTTCCGCAAGGACGCCTGGGGCCGGCTGCTGCGCACGGCGGACTTCGTCGGCACCGTGTCGTACGGCACCACGGAGGCCGCCGAACAGGCCGCCGCCCGCGTCCGGAAGATCCACAGTAAGCTCACGGCCACCGACCCGGACACGGGGGAGCGGTACGGCGTCGACGAGCCGGGTCTGCTGCTGTGGGTGCACTGCGCCGAGATCGACTCCTATGTGCACATCCTGCTCCGCTCGGGCTTCCCCCTCGGTGAAGCGTCCGCCGACCGGTATGTGGCCGAACAACGGGTCAGCGCCCGCCTGGTGGGTCTCGACCCCGCCGAAGTGCCCGGCAGCCGGGCCGAGTTGGCCGCGTACTTCGAGCGGGTCCGCCCCGAACTGGCTGCCGGACCGGAGGCACGCGACGTGGACGACTTCCTGCGCCGCCCGCCCACACACCCGATGTTCGTACCGGCACGCGAAGCGCTTTGGAGGCGCGTGGCCGACCTGGCGTACGCCTCTCTGCCGCCGTACGCCCACGAGTTGTACGGCCGCCCCGCCCCCGCACCGGCGGTCGTCACCCGCCGCCTGCGGCGCACCGGCACCCTGCTGCGCTGCGTTCCCGCACGTCTGCGCTGGCAGCTCCCGCCCAAACACATCATCCGGGCCATGGCGCGACTCGGCCCCGGCACGCGTCCGGCACCGTACAAAGTCATGCGATAGGCCGCCATCCTGGACACGCCGAAGGAGGCCGGTCCGTGCGGGCGGGGGGGCGATCGTCGGCGATGACGGACACCAGGCTGACCCGGGACCGGTACCGGTTGCTCGGCCTGATCGGGCACCGCGGCATGCGTGAGGTCTGGCGGGCGAGAGGCGAGGCACCGGCCCGCCAGGTCGCGGCCAAGTGCCTCAAACCCGTCGGCGACCGTCCGGACCGGTGCGTCACCGGTGCGTCACCGGTGTGCTCCGGGAGCGGTTCCGGCGGGAGGCGCGCGTGGCCGCCAAACTCCAGCACCCTCGTCAGCCGTCGCGAAGTCGCTGTGGGCCTCGGCCGGCTGGGCCGCTGGGCCGACGCCCTCACCGCGTACCGGAGCGTCGCCGACTCCCGCGAGCGGTCCCGGCACGGACCACCCCGACGCGCTCGCCGGCCGCAGCGACGAGGCCCACCGCCTGGAGCAGCTCGGCCGCGGACCCGAAGCGGTGCGGCTGTACCCGCAGGGCGGCGGCGTTACGACAGCGGCGGGCACTCGGCGGGCCCTGACTCCCCGGGCCGCGGCATTGGTCCACCTGCCCCGGTCCCCTGGCCGACCCCGTTCAACGCGTGTTACCAAGAGCCATGCCTGCCACCCCCGCCCCCGAAGCGCACCCCGGCCGCCCCGCGGCCCGCACCCACGACTCCTACGACGCGGTGATCGTCGGCGGCGGCCACAACGGCCTCGTCGCCGCCGCCTACCTGGCCCGCGCCGGGCAGTCCGTGCTGGTCCTGGAGCGGCTCGGGAACACGGGCGGCGCAGCCGTCTCCACCCGGCCCTTCACCGGGGTCGACGCCCGGCTCTCGCGGTACTCCTATCTGGTCAGCCTGTTGCCCAAGAAGATCGTCCGGGACCTCGACCTCGACTTCCGCGTCCGGGGCCGCACCATCTCCTCGTACACCCCCGTCGAACGCGACGGCCGCCCCACCGGTCTGCTGGTCGGCGGAGGGGAGCGCCGCACCAGGGAGGCGTTCGCACGGCTGACGGGATCGGGGCGCGAGTACGAGGCCTGGCAGCGCTTCTACGGCATGACGGGCCGCGTCGCCGAACGGGTGTTCCCGACCCTCACCGAGCCGCTGCCCACCAGGGAGGACCTCCGGGCCCGTATCGACGACGAGGACGCCTGGCGTGCCCTCTTCGAGGAGCCGATCGGCGTCGCCGTGGAGTCCGCCTTCGGCGACGACCTGGTGCGCGGCGTCGTCCTCACCGACGCCCTGATCGGCACCTTCGCGGACGCCCACGACCCGACCCTCAGCCAGAACCGCTGCTTCCTCTACCACGTGATCGGCGGCGGGACCGGCGCCTGGGACGTGCCCGTCGGCGGCATGGGCGCCCTCACGGACGCCCTGGCCGCCACCGCGCGTGCGGCGGGAGCAGTCCTCGCCACCGGCCACGAGGTACGGAAGATCGCGACCGACGGACGGTCCGCCGAGATCACCTACCGGACACCCGACGGGGAAGGCACCGTCGCCGCCCGGCACGTCCTGGTCAACGCCTCGCCCCAGGAGCTCGCCGCCCTGACCGGCGACGCGCCGCCGGAGCCCGCCGAGGGCGCACAGCTCAAGGTGAACATGCTGCTCAAACGGCTCCCGAGGCTCCGGGACGAATCCGTCGACCCGCGCGAGGCCTTCTCCGGGACCTTCCACATCGCCGAGGGCTACGACCAGCTGGCGGCCTCCTACGCGCAGGCCGCCGCGGGCAGGCTCCCCGAGGCGCCGCCCTCCGAGATCTACTGCCACTCCCTCACCGACCCGACCATCCTCGGCCCGGACCTGGTCGAGCAGGGCTACCAGACACTCACCCTGTTCGGGCTGCACACACCCGCGAGGCTGTTCGAGGCTGACAACGACGCCGTACGCGAGGAACTCCTGAAGTCGACCCTCGCCCAGCTCGACGCCCATCTCGCCGAGCCCCTCGCCGACTGCCTCGCGACCGACGCCGAGGGCCGTCCCTGCATCGAGGCCAGGACCCCCCTCGACCTGGAGCGCGACCTGGGCCTTCCCGGCGGCAACATCTTCCACCGCGCCCTCGCCTGGCCCCACACCCAGGAGGGCACCGGACGCTGGGGCGTGGAGACCCGCCACCCCAACGTCCTCCTGTGCGGTGCGGGCGCCGTACGCGGCGGCGGGGTCAGCGGGGTGCCGGGGCACAACGCGGCGATGGCCGTCCTGGAGGACCTCGGCCGACTGCCCTGACCCGAGGGTGCCCGCCGCGCTCGATCGCGCATTCCGGCCGGGCGGGCGACGCTGTAGGTACCTTCCTTTTCCGCACCCGAGCCGAGTGTGCGGATGCGGCTTCGTCCACAAGGGTTGAGAACGCGGTGACGGGAGATCAGCGGGCGTCCGGGCAGTCAGGCGACGGTGGAGCGGCACAGGCTGGCGGCCTGCCGTTCCACGCTCCGTTCCTGGCCGCCGCTCGGGCGGTGGCCCAGGCCGCCTCCCTGACGGCCGCCCTGCTGGGAGGGCTGAGTCTGGTCGGATGGATTCTCGATGTCGACGGGCTCAAGCGCATTTTCCCCGGTGTCGGGACCTCCATGAAGGCGAACACCGCCGTGGCCGTCCTCGCCCTCGGCCTCTCGCTGTTCCTGGTCGGTCGCCGACAGGCCGGCACAAGTGCGCCGGGCCCGTCCTCCGAGGGGGCCGCGGGCCGCTCGCAGCCCGACCTGGTCGCGGCCCGCGTGGCCGCTGCCCTGACCCTCCTCATCGGCGGACTCAGCACCCTGGAGTACCTGACCGGGGCGAGACTCGGCATCGACGAACTCCTCTTCGAGGACGACACCGCACAGGTGGCGACCGGGGACCCGGGCCTGATGTCTCCGAACACGGCCGCGGCCCTGGTGCTCGGAGCAGTGGCATGCCTGTCCGCGAGCACACCCCGAGCACCCGCCTGGGTGGGCCAGATCCTCGGCCTGGTCGTCATGGCCTTCGGCATGCTGCGGCTGTACGGGGCCGTCTACGAGGTGCCCGAGCTGGACCGGTTCGGCGCGTACACGGGCATGGCCCTGCACACCGCGATCGCCCTGGTGCTGCTGGGAGTCGGCGCGTTCCTGGCCCGGCCGGACGCGGGCCTCGCGGGACTGCTGATGAACGCCGGCACCACCGGTGCCCTCGGGCGCCGCCTGTTCGCCACCGTCCTGGTCATACCGCCCTTGCTGGGGTGGGCCGCCCTTGCGGGCGAGAGCGCGGGACTCTTCAGCTCGCGGCTGGGCACCGCTCTGCTCGTGGCCGGCCATGTGGCCGTGTTCGCGGCGGTCGTCTTCTCGGCTTCGGCCGTGGGCCGCCGTATCGAGGTGGCCCACGCCCGCGCCGAGTGGCAGGTGCGGCAGAACGCACTGCTCCAGGCATTCATGGACCACACGCCCGCAGTGGTGTTCATCAAGGATCTTCAGGGCCGCTTCCTCGCCGTCAACACGACGTTCGAGGCGAACACAGGCCTGTCCAGGGAGCAGGTGCTGGGCCGACGGGACGAGGACGTCCTGCCGCCCGGCCTCGCCCGTCAGGCGCGCGCCGCCGACCTCGCCATGCTCGCCCGGGGCAGCCCCCTGCAGCGGGAGGAGTCGCTGACCCTGCCGGAGGGCGACCGGGACGTCCTCACCTCCCTCTTCCCGCTCAACGACCGCAACGGCAAGCCCTACGCCGTGTGCGGTGTGGTCACCGACGTCACCGAGCGCGTCGCGGCCCAGCGCGAGGTCCAGCGGGCCCACCGGCGCTTCGTCGCGCTCCTGGAGTCCGCGCCCGACGCCACCCTCATCACGGACGGCGACGGCACCATCGTGATGGCCAACGCCCAGGTGCAGCGCCTGTTCGGCCTCGCCCCCGGTGACCTCGTCGGCCGGGCGGTCGTCGACCTGGTGCCCCCGGCCCGCCGGCGACGGCACAGCGCGCTGCTCACCGCCTACCTCAGCCTGCGCGACCCCCAGCCGACCGTCGTGGACCGGGACCTGTACGGGCGGCACCCGGACGGCTCCGAGTTCCCCGTCGAGGTGAGCGTCAGCAGCCTCCAGGCCGAGCGGGAGACCCTGGCGGTCCTCACGGTGCGGGACATCACCGGACGCAGACAGCAGGAGGCCGCACGCGCCGAGCGCTACGAGCAGCACCGCCACATCGCCTACACCCTCCAGCACAGCCTCATGGGGGAGCCTCCCCGTCTCCCGCACCTGCCCAGCGCGCACCGGTATCTGGCCTCCGTCCAGGACCCCGGGGTCGGCGGGGACTGGTTCGACGTCATCCCCCTCGGCGAACGCCGAACCGGTGTCATCATCGGCGATGTGATGGGCCGGGGTCTGGAGGCGGCGGCCGTCATGGGGCAGCTGCGTGCCGCGTCCCACGCGCTGGCCCGCACCGGCGCGCCGCCCAGCCGGCTCATGACCGCCCTGGACGCCTTCGTCAGCGACCTGGCGGACCAACTCGTCACCTGCGTCTACCTGGTCATGGACCAGGACACGGACGAGGTCACGCTGTGCTCGGCCGGGCATCTGCCCGTCATCGTCCTGCCCCCGGACGGGTCCGCCCGCCGGTTGCGGTCACCGGTCGGGGTACCGCTCGGCGTCAACGACCTCGGGAGCGCGGTGCCGTTCGAGGAGGCGACCGAGCCCCTGCCGCCGGGCAGCACCCTGGTGCTCTACACCGACGGACTCGTCGAGAGGCCGGGCACCGACATCGAGGTCCAGATCGACGTCCTCAGCCACGCCCTCGACATGGCTCTGAAAGGAGCGCCCCCGGACCCGGAGCTCCTGGAGAGGGCGGCGGACCGGCTGATCACGACCCTCCTGCCGGACCCGTCCGCCCATGACGACGACGTGACGCTGCTGATGATCCATGTGCCGGGACCGGCGGAGGAGGGCGCCTGCGGCTGATCGCCCAGACGGGGCGCGAGAGGCGGTGGGGCACATCCGACGGCGGCAGACGCACTTCGGGCGGGCCCCGTCGGCCGCGGCCGCGGCTGTCCATGGCGCGGGTCAGCCCGCCTCGCTGCACATCGGGCAGGTGATCCACCGTGTGCCGCGCGCCGTCATGTTCGGCGCCACGCCCCCGACTTCAGCCCGGTGCGCAGGTTCGCCGAGCGCGACCACAAGAACATCGGTGGCACACGAGCGGTGCGTCGGAGCGCGACAAAACGGACGTCGCGCGAGACGCTGCCCCCATGACAGCTCCTTCCGCGCCCGCCGCCGACACCCCGTACCGCTTCGACGACCTGACCGCGCTGTTCATCAACTGCACGCTGAAGCCGTCCCCACAGCTCAGCCACACCCAGGGCCTCATCGACAAGAGCGCGGCCATCATGATGTCGCGCGGGGTCACCACCTCCGAGGTCCGCGCCGTCGACCACGACATCGCGCCCGGCGTCTACCCGGACATGACCGAGCACGGTTTCGCGACGGACGAGTGGCCCGCGCTGTACGAGCAGGTGATGGCCGCAGACATCCTCGTCGTCGCCGGGCCGATCTGGCTCGGTGACAACAGCTCGGTGACCAAGAAGGTGATCGAGCGCCTCTACGCCTGCTCCAGTGAACTCAACGCACAGGGGCAGTACGCCTACTACGGCCGCGTCGGCGGTTGTCTGATCACCGGCAACGAGGACGGCGTCAAGCACTGCGCGATGAACGTCCTCTACAGCCTTCAGCACCTCGGCTACACGGTCCCGCCCCAGGCGGACGCCGGCTGGATCGGTGCGGCCGGCCCAGGACCGTCGTACCTCGACCCCGGCTCGGGCGGACCGGAGAACGACTTCACCAACCGCAACACCGCGTTCATGACCTGGAACCTCATGCACATGGCGGCCCTGCTGAAGCGCGCCGGGGGCATGCCGGCCCACGGCAACCAGCGCACCGAGTGGGACGCCGGCTGCCGCCCGGGCGCGGAGAACCCCGAGCACCGCTGACCCGTTCGTATCAGCTCCCAGGGGGCCCGGTCGCCCACGCGGCACGTCCGTTCCGCCCCGCGCCACAAGATTCACCGCTGTGCCAATCCACCGCCCGACCTGCTCCGGATTACGCGAGAACCCGGTTCACGGAGGGTGGGAGGAAGAGGCGATGGATCCTCTGGCGAGTGGGAAGACTCCGCACGGCGCGGAGCACACCGCACGGTACGGACGGCGCACGGCCGTGGTGGGCGCCGGGGTGGCGGGGCTCACCGCCGCATACATCCTGGGCCGGACCGGTCGTGTCAGCCTGTACGAGGCGGACGACCGGCTCGGCGGGCACGCCCACACCCACGAGGTGACCTCGGCGCACGACGGACGCGTGCACCGCGTTGACTCCGGGTTCATCGTGCACAACCGGCGCACCTACCCGCGGTTGCTGCGGCTCTTCGACGAACTCGGCGTCGCCACGCAGGAATCGGACATGAGCATGTCGGTCCGATGCGAGGGGTGCGGGCTGGAGTACGCCGGCGCCCGGGGCCCCGCCGGACTGTTCGCCCGGCCCGGCAACCTCCTGCGCGGCCCCTATCTGCGGCTCCTGGCCGAGGTGCCTGCCTTCCACCGCGCGGCCCGGCGGCTGCTCGCCCGGGGCGGCGAACCGCCGCTCACCCTGGGGGAGTTCCTGGACCGGGAGGGCTTCTCCGCCTACTTCCGCACCCACTTCATGACCCCGGTCGTCTCGGCCGTCTGGTCCTGCGACGCCGGCACCGCCCAGCGCTATCCGGCCGCCTATCTGTTCCGCTTCCTGGAACACCACGGAATGCTGTCGGTGGGCGGCTCACCGGTGTGGCGCACGGTCACCGGCGGATCCCGCGAGTACGTCGACCGCGTCGCCAAGCACATCGGCGAGGTCCGCACCGGCACGCCCGTACGAGCCGTACGACGCCACGCCGACGGCGCTGCGGTGACGGCCGCCGACGGCACCACCGAGTCGTACGACGCCGTCGTGATCGCGGTCCACCCGGACCAGGCGCTGCGGCTGCTGGCCGACCCGACCGAGCGGGAACGCGACGTCCTCGGCGCGTTCCGCTACTCCCGCAACACCACCCTCCTGCACACCGACACCCGGCTGCTGCCCCGGTCCCGGGGCGCCCGCGCCTCCTGGAACCATCTGCTGCCGTCCTGCGACGCGGGCGCCGACCGGGTACGGGTCAGCTACGACATGAACCGGCTCCAACGCCTCGACGCCGCCGAGACGTTCGTGGTCACCCTGGGCGGCGAGGACCGCGTCGACCCCGGCCGGGTGCTGGCCCGCATGGTCTACGAACACCCCGTCTACACCCCCGAGTCGGTCGCCGCCCAGCGACGGCTGCCGGAACTCGACAGCCGTGTCTGCGCCTTCGCGGGCGCCTACCACGGCTGGGGATTCCACGAGGACGGCTGCCGTTCCGGCGTCGAGGCCGCCGCGGCCCTGGGAGCGCACTGGTGACCGCCGCACCGGAAACCGCCGAACCCGCCCTCTACTCCTGCGTGATCGCCCACGTACGGTCCGCCCCCCGGCGCTACTCGCTGCGGCACCGCACCTACCTGTGGCTCCTCGACCCCGACCGCCCGCCCCGGCTGCCCCGCCTCCTGCGGCCGCTCGCCCGGTTCGACCCGCGTGACCACTTCTCCGGAGACCAGCCCTCGATCCGGGCCGGCCTCGACGCGTTCCTCGCCGAGCGGGGCGTGCGCCTCGACGGCGGCCGGGTGCTGATGCTCACCCACGCGCGCGTGCTCGGGTACGTGTTCAACCCGCTCACCCTGTTCTGGTGCCACGGCCCCGGTGGCGAACTGCGCTGCGTCGTCGCGGAGGTCCACAACACGTACGGCGGACGCCACTGCTACCTCCTGCCCGTCGGCGGCTCCGGCACGGCCGGTGAGCCGTACCGCGCCGACAAGGAGTTCTACGTCTCGCCGTTCCTCCCGGTCGACGGCCGCTACCGCATGCGGCTGCCGTCGCCCGGAACGCGACTTGACCTGACCGTCCACCTGGACCGCGAGGAGGGCCGCACCCTCACCGCCACCCTCCGGGGCACCCGGCGCGAGGCGACCGCGCGGACCCTGCTGCGCCTGGCGGCGCGTCACCCCTGGTCCACCCTCGCCGTGTCGGCCGCCATCCGCGCCCACGGCGTACGCCTGTACCTGCGGGGACTGCCCGTCCACCCGCGACCCGACGACCGCATCCCGGAGAACGCCGCATGACCACAGCAGAGCCCCGTATCGTCCCCGGCGGCCCGACCGCCCCGGCCGATCCCGCGCGCTGGCCCGATGTGGCCGTCGTCCCCGCCTCCTCGCCGCTGCGCACCGCCGTGACCTCGGCCCTCGTCCGGCGGGCCCTGCGCGACCTGCCGCTGCGGGCCCGGTTCGCCGGAAGCGGCACCGTCGGCCTGGGCGGCCCGCTGCTGGAGGTGCACGACCCGGCCGCATTCCACGCCCGGGTCGGCACCGCCGGCCTCGTCGGGTTCGGCGAGTCGTACATGGCCGGCGAGTGGGACGCCCCCGACCTGGTCGGCGCCCTCACCGTGCTCGCCGCCCACGCCGCCGAACTGGTCCCGGCGCCGCTGCAACGCCTGCGCGGCCTGTGGGCGCCGCGCCAGCCGCGCGAGGAGCGCAACACACCCGAGGGGTCCCGCGCCAACATCAGCCGCCACTACGACCTGTCCAACGACCTGTTCGCCCTCTTCCTCGACGACACCCTCACCTATTCCTCCGCCGTCTTCCGCGGCTTCCCCGCCCACTGGGACCGGCTGGCCGCCGCCCAGCACCGCAAGATCGACCGACTGCTCGACCTGGCCGAGGTCGGCGAGGGCACCCGGCTGCTGGAGATCGGCACCGGCTGGGGTGAACTCGCCCTGCGGGCCGCCGCCCGCGGCGCCCACGTCACCTCGCTCACCCTCTCCCGGGAACAACGCGACCTGGCCCGTGACCGGGTCCGCGCGGCGGGGCTGGGCGAGCGGGTCTCCATCGAACTGTGCGACTACCGCGAGGCACGGGACGAGTACGACGCCGTCGTCAGCGTCGAGATGATCGAGGCGGTCGGCGCCGAGTTCTGGCCGGCGTACTTCAGCGCCCTCGACCAGCGGCTGGCCCCCGGCGGCCGGGTGGCGCTCCAGGCCATCACCATGCCGCACGACCGGATGCTCGCCACCCGCGACACCTTCACCTGGATCCACAAGTACGTCTTCCCCGGCGGACGCATCCCCTCCACCCGCGCGATCGAGGACACCGCCCGCGACCACACCCGGCTGCGCCTCGCACGGCGCGACGCGTTCGGCGCCCATTACGCCGAGACGTTGCGCCTGTGGCGGGAGCGGTTCACCGAGCGTGCCGACGACGTCGAGGCGCTCGGCTTCGACGAGACCTTCCGCAGGCTGTGGACCTTCTACCTGGCCTACTCCGAGGCCGGGTTCCGGGCCGGCTACCTCGACGTGCACCACTACCTGTTCGACACGGAGGGCCCCGCCCGATGACCACCACCGCCCCCACCACCACGGCCCGTTCCGGCGCCGCCCATCTGCTCACCGCCCTCGCCGAGGACGCCCTCGGCGGCCCCCTGCCGGTGCGCCTGCGAGCCTGGGACGGCAGCGAGACCGGCCCGGCCGACGCCCCCGTGGTCGTCGTACGGTCGCGGCGCGCGCTCCGCCGGCTCCTGTGGCAGCCCGGCGAACTGGGCCTCGCGCAGGCGTACGTCACCGGCGAACTCGACATCGAGGGCGACCTCGCGCACGGCCTGCGCACGGTATGGGCCGCCCACCGGGAGCTGCGTCTGCGCCCGCCGAGGCTCACACCCGCCGACCGGGCCCGCGCTCTCGCCACCGCCGTACGGCCCGGCGCGGTCGGCCCCCGGCCGCCCGCCCCCGCCTCCCAGGCCCGGCTCCGCGGCGGCCTGCACAGCCGTACCCGCGACCGTGCCGCCATCAGCCACCACTACGACCTCTCCAACGACTTCTACGCCCTCCTCCTCGACGAGACCATGGCCTACTCCTGCGGCTACTGGGCCGCGGAGCACGCCGAGTTCGGGCCCGCCGACGCCCAGCGGGCCAAGCTGGAGCTGATCTGCCGCAAGCTCGCCCTGGCACCCGGCGCCCGGCTGCTCGACATCGGCTGCGGCTGGGGCTCGCTGACCCTGCACGCGGCCCAGCGGTACGGCGCCCGGGTCACCGCCGTCACCCTGGCCCGCGAACAGGCCGCGTACGTGCGGGAGCGGGTCCGCGAGCGCGGTCTGACCGACCTGGTGGACGTGGTCCGCCAGGACTACCGCGACATCCAGGGCGGCCCCTACGACGCCGTCGCCACCGTCGAGATGGGGGAGCACGTCGGGGACGCCGAGTACCCGGCGTTCGCCGCCGCCCTGCACCGGCTCGTGCGGCCCCGCGGCCGGGTGCTGGTCCAGCAGATGTCCCGCGGCCGGACCGCCCCCGGCGGCGGGCCGTTCATCGAGGCGTACATCGCCCCCGACATGCACATGCGCCCCCTGGGCGAGACGGTGGGCCTGCTGGAGGCGGCTGGTCTGGAGGTCCGGCACACCGAGTCGCTGCGCGAGCACTACGTCCGCACCATCGGCGCCTGGCACCGCACCCTGGAGGACCGCTGGGAGCGGTTCGTCCGGCTGGTGGGGGAGGAGACCGCGCGGGTGTGGCGGCTGTACCTGGCCGGCGCGGCACTGGCGTTCGAGGAGGGCCGGATGGGCGTCGACCAGATCCTCGCCGTACGGCCCGGCCCCGACGGCGACAGCGGACTCCCGGCGACCACGCACACCTGGTACGCGGGGCTGGAGCGGCTGTGAGCGACTTCCCGTGGAGCGCCTTCGCGCTCAACCTCGCCTGGGCGGCCGCCGCGGCACTCGCGGTCATGCTCGTCACTTTCGCCGTCGCGGTGCGCCTCGGTGTGCACCGGATCGTGGACGTCGCCTGGGGCGTCGGCTTCACCGCGGTGGCCGCCGTCACCTACGCCGCCTCCGCCGGTGAGGGCGATCCTGCGCGGAGGCTGCTGGTCACCGCGCTGACGGGGATCTGGGGGGTGCGCCTCGCGGCGCACATCGCACACCGGAGCCGTGGCCACGGCGAGGACCCCCGGTACGAGGCCATGCTGTCCAAGGCGCCCGGCAGCCGCAACGCGTACGCCCTGCGCATGATCTACCTGCTCCAGGGCGCCCTGGTGTGGCTCGTCTCCCTGCCCGTGCAGGCCGCCCAGTACGTGCCGGACCCGCCGTCGGCCCTCACCTGGGGCGGCGCCGCGCTGTGGGCGGCCGGCCTCGGCTTCGAGGCGGTCGGTGACGCCCAACTGGCCCGTTTCAAGGCCGACCCCGCCAACCGGGGAAGGATCATGGACCGGGGCCTGTGGGCGTGGACCCGGCACCCCAACTACTTCGGGGACCTCTGCGTGTGGTGGGGTCTGTTCCTCGTGGCCTGCGACTCCCCGGCGGCGGCCGCCGTCTCCGTGGTATCACCGGTGGTGATGAGCCTGCTGCTCACCCGGGGCAGCGGCAAGCGGCTGCTGGAGAAGCACATGGCCGACCGGCCCGGCTACACCGAGTACCAGGCCCGCACCAGCGGTTTCTTCCCCCGGCCGCCGAAGCGGGCGCGCAGCGGGGCGGGAACGCGATGACGCACGGACCGCGCCCGGAGGAGGCGCTCCTTCTCCGGGCTTCTCCGCCCCGGCCGCGGGCCGCCGTCCTGGTGCTGCACGGCGGGCAGGCGGTGAGCCACCGCCCCACCCGCCCCTGGCAGCTCGCCGCGCTGCGCATGGACCCCTTCGTCAGGGCGGTGTCCGCCGCGCTGCCGGACCGGGACGTGCTGGTCGCCCAGGTCCGCTACCGGCTGCGCGGCTGGAACGACCTGCGCGCCGACCCCGTGCGGGACACCGAACTCGCGCTGGACGACCTCGGCGCACGCGTCGGCCCCGTGCCCACGGTCCTGCTCGGCCACTCCATGGGTGCCCGTGCCGCCCTGCGCGCCGCCGGTCACCCGCAGGTGGCCGGCGTGGTCGCCCTCGCGCCCTGGTGGCCGCCGGACGAGCCGGTGGACCACCTGACGGGCCGGCATGTCGTCGCCCTGCACGGTGACCGCGACCGCGTCACCTCGCCGGCCGACTCGGCGCACTGTGTGCGCCGGGCCCAGCACACGGCGGCCCGGGCCGGCATGGCCGTCGTCCACGGCGGCGACCATGCGATGCTCCGCCGCCGCCACTTCTGGCACCGCACGGCCACCACCCTCGTCGCCTATCTCCTCGACCCCGCCGACGCACCGGACCCCCTACCCGAGGAGTCCTACGGCACGGGCGGCTTCCCCGTGCTCTGACGACCCGTACGACCGCAGCCGGGCGGACCGCTCGCAAGGAGACCGGGCTCCGGTCGGCGCCCGACGTCACCGCACAGCGCGCCGAACGCCCAGTGGTCCGGGAGCTCCCCACGAGGAGTCCGGGCCCTCTCCGCGCCGCCTCCGCCGACGCCCCGTTCCCGGTCAGACCGGGAACGGCACCTGGGCGAGCGGGGCGGAGGTCGGGTGGTCGGAGCCGCCGTCGGCTTCGAGAGTGATGCCCATGCCGGACGCGCCGTCGACGGCTCCCCGCATCAGGACGGTCTGGTCGGCGCGCTCGGGGTCCATCAGACCGGCCGGCCGCATGCGCCCACGGTCGTCGAACCAGAGTTGATAGACCTTGCCGCCCGGCGGACGAGTCATCCCGGAGGCGACGAACACGGCCCGGTCCTGGCTGCGGGAGACGACGACGGCACCGGACGCGCCGCCCGTCAGCTCGGCGGCCTGCACCCTGGCGTCCGGCGCCGCCAGGACGGCGGCGACCTCGTCCGCCGTCCGCTCGGCGCTCCGCGCCTCGGCGTGGGCGTCCTGCGCCCGCTCGTGCTGCCACACGGCCGTTCCGCCCAGCGCCGCGGCCGCCGCGAGGCAGGCCGCCGGCGTCCAGTGGGAGAGGAACCGGGCCCGCACCCCCGCCAGGCCGCGGCGGGCCTGCCCCGGCCCGCCGGGCGTCTCCTGGCGAACGCTGCTGATCCGGCGCAGCACCTGGTCCCGCATGCCCGGCGCGGGCGCCGTGGCGACGGCGAGGCCCAGCCGGGCCGCCGTCGCCGAGAGCTCGGCCGTCTCCTGCGCGCAGGCCTCGCACCCCGCGAGGTGACGCTCGAACCGCCCGGACTCCTCGCGGGACAGGGCGTGCAGCGCGTAGGCACCGGTCAGGCGATGGGGATCGACGGCCCTCATGCGGTCACCCCCAGGCAGTCGCGCAGCCGGATGAGTCCGTCGCGCAGCCGGGTCTTGACGGTTCCCAGCGGCAGCGCGAGCGCCTCGGCAACCTCGCGGTGGGTGAGCCCCCGGTAGTACGCCAGGGTGACGGCCTGGTGCTGGACCTCCGTCAGCGTGCGCAGACAGCGCCGGACCTGTTCCCGCTCCAGCCGCGCCTCGACATGCTCCGCCACCTCGTCGTACTCGGGAAGCCGGGCCAGCAGCGCCGCCTTGTGGTCACGGGCGGCCGCGGCGTCCACCGAGCGCACCCGGTCAACTGCCCGGCGGTGGGCCAGGGTCAGGATCCAGTTGATGGCCGTCCCCCGGTCGGACCGGTAGCGGGGCGCGGTCCGCCACACCTCCACCAGGACCTCCTGCGCCACTTCCTCGGATTGCGCCC
This sequence comes from Streptomyces sp. NPDC030814, assembly GCF_055572155.1. Classification (NCBI taxonomy): domain Bacteria; kingdom Bacillati; phylum Actinomycetota; class Actinomycetes; order Kitasatosporales; family Streptomycetaceae; genus Streptomyces; species Streptomyces sp. NPDC030814. The sequence continues at coordinate 218,122 of NZ_JBVIDX010000005.1, read as the reverse complement.
GGTCCCGCAGCACTGCCAGCACCACGCCCAGGACGGGACTCGCCACCCAGTCGTAGAGCCGGGCGAACGCCTCCTCGTCCCCCAGGGCCACCGACTCCACCAGCTCCTGGAGATCGGGCTCCGCCGAGGGATGCCTGCCGATACGCACCGCTTCTTTCACCGAGGGCCTCCACCATCGCGCCGTGTCCGGATGTAATCCGTTCCTGTCGAGCCACCGGTTTGGTTGCACCCGCGACAAAAGTCCACGGGGTGGACCGCGGGTGTCGCACCGCAACCGAAGTGGCCGAAAATGTGTCTCAGCACGCGTGGTCCTACTCCGGGGCGTGGGGGTTCCGGCGGCACGGCGGCCTTGGGGGGCTGGAATGAACACATGGGCGGTGCCCGGATACACCGAGTCACTGGAGCTCGGGGCGGGGGCGAGCGGGCGGGTCGTCCTCGCCGTGCACGAGGAGACCGGCGTCCCGGTCGCGATGAAGTACCTCAGCGAGTCACTGCGGGACCGGCCCGGGTTCGTACGCGACTTCCGGGCCGAGGCACGGCTCCTCGCCGGACTGGAGAGCCCGTATGTCGCCGAGCTGTACGAGTACGTCGAGAGCACCGACGGCGCCGCCATCGTGATGGAGCTGGTGGACGGCGTCTCGCTGCGGACCCTGCTGACCAGGCAGGGCCCGCTCGAGACGGAGGCCGCCCTCGTGATCCTCAAGGGCTCGCTGCTCGGACTGGCCGACGCGCACCGGGTCGGTGTGGTCCACCGCGACTACAAGCCCGAGAACGTCATGGTCGTACCGGACGGGGCGTCCAAGCTCGTCGACTTCGGGATCGCGGCGGACGCCGGCACCAGCGCCGGCGCGGCCGGAACCCCCTCCTACATGGCCCCGGAACAGTGGACCGGCGCGCCCGCCTCGCCCGCCGCCGACGTGTACGCGGCCACGGCCACGTTCTTCGAGTGCCTCACGGGCCACAAGCCCTACGGGGGTGACAATCTCGCCGCCCTCGCGCTCCAGCACGTCGACGCGCCCGTCCCCGCCGAGGAGGTCCCGGAGCCGGTGCGGGACCTCGTACGGCGCGGCCTCGCCAAGGACCCGAGGGAACGGCCCGCGCACGCCGAGGAGTTCGTCGCGGATCTGGAGGCGGCCGCCGGCGCCGCGTACGGGCCGGACTGGGAGGAGCGCGGCCGTGGCCGGCTCGCCGCCCTGGTGGCCCTGCTGGCCCTGCTGCTGCCCTCGGCCCGCGGCAACCCTCAGACGACCACCGACACCGCCCGCACCGTGCTGAGCCAGGGACCGCGGCACGACTGGGCCCGTTCGTGGCGCCCGGGACGGCCGGGGCTTGCAGTGTCCGGTGCCGCGCTGCTCCTGGGCGCCTTCCTCACCTACGGCGTGCAGCACACGCCGGCCGCGCCGCAGGAGGCGGCGCAGGCCCTCGCCACCACCAGCGTCGAGCCCGGCGCCGGGTCGCCGGGGCCCACCGACCCGACCGGGACGCCCTCCTTCTCGTCCTCGCCGTCGACGACTCCCAGCGCGTCGGCCAGCCCCTCGGCCTCGGAGTCGGAGAGCGCCGACACGGGGGAGCCGTCCGCGTCCGCCCCCACTGTTCCGCCCACGGAGACGACCCCGCCGGGCGGGACGACCGCCGAGGCGACACCGACGACCGCGTCCCCCAGCGCACCGAGCGCCCCCGCCGTCAAGGACATCACGGTGACGGGCTTCCGGCAGACGGGCCCGACGACGGCCACGGCGACGATCCAGATCACCGCGGACGGCCCCGGCCCGCTCTCCGTCACCGTCTCGTGGTTCACCAGCCCCGGCATCCGGCAGCTCGGCACCCAGGACGGCGCCGCTCAGACGTTCCAGCGCAGCGGTGCCGGCACGTACACCCTCACCGTCGACCACACCTTCCAGGGCACCGGCTGCTACTGGGCGGTGCGGGCCACGACCACTCCGGCCTCCGCCGACGGCGGCGCCTCGCAGCAACTTCTGACCAGGCAGTGTGACATCAGATGACCGCACAGTACGACCGCGACCCCGCGTCCGCCGGGGGCCAGGACAGCGAGCCGACCCATGTGCTCGACACCGCCGGCCGGCCCGCCGCGCACGACACATCCGGCTACGACGACCCCTCCTACAGCGCCACTGTCCTGGGCAGCCAGTGGATCCAGCGGCCCGACCCGGACACGACGCTGATCGAGCCCGACACCACCGTGCAGGAACAGCCGTCCGGCACTCCCGTCGGGCCGGAGGGCACGCTGGTCAAGCCGGACACGACTCTCGTCAGGCCGAACACCGCCCTGGTCAGGCCGGACACGACCCTGGTCGGCCCGTCCGGCGCGGAGGGGGCGCTACCGCAGCCGGACCGTACCGACGGCACAGTGCTGCGTTTCGGCCCCGGAGTGACGGCCACCGTCGCGCAGCGCACCCACAGGACGCTGCCCGCGATGCCGCCGCTCCCCACGCCGTCACGCCGACGTCTGCGCAGACACGCGCTGCCCGCGCTGGTGCTGCTCTGCGTCCTCGCCTTCCTCGCCTGGCAGCGTCTCGGCCCCTCCGTCGAGGTGCGCACGGTGGCGGTCAAGGCCCGGCCGGCAGTGCTGGGCTGCGACGACACGGCGGACATAGTCGGCCTGGTCACCACCGACGGCCGACCCGGCACCCTCACCTACCGCTGGACCCGGAGCGACGGCACCGACTCGGGCGTCCTGCGCGAGGTGATGGTGCGCGGCCAGACCCGGGCACGGCTGCACCTGCTGTGGACCTTCGAGGGCGAGGGCCGCCACACGGCACAGGTCGACCTCCACATCCTCACCCCCACCGACCACAAGGCCACCAAGCGCCTCACCTACGCCTGCCCCTGACAGCCCTGAGAAGGTGAACGGCACAGAACCCGGGCCGGCAGGCGCCCTACGGTGCGATCTCGAACCGCGGCGGCCGGAGTCCCGCCAGGCAACCGGTGTCCGGTGCGGTCGGACGGGCGAAGAACGACGTGGCGATCGTCTGCGCGCATCGTGAGTCGGCGAAGACCACGTGGGCGACGTAGGGGACCGTGACGACGGCGGAGCGACGCAGCGTACGGGCGACGTAGGCCCCGTTGCTCGGCGCCGTCTGGGCGTCGAATCCGCCGGAGAGGACCAGCGTGGGGATGTCGCTTCGGGTCACGCCCCGGACCGACGGAGGCGCGGGGGGCACGCCCCAGGCACGGCAGTCGTCGTGGAGCCAGGGGAGCTGCGGGGCGTTGGCCAGCATCGATCGCGGGAACGACGGGAACGCGCGGCGTCCGCCCCGAATGACGTCGGCCCGGCTCTCGTACGGGGTCCACTGGCTGCAGAAGATGCCGTGGACCAGCCCGTGGGCGACCCTTCCGATGGCCTGCGGGCTGTACTTGCCGCCCGCGAGCTGCTCGGCGATCCGCTGCGGGTTGCCGTGGGCCAGTTCGTCGATGGAACGCGGCACCCCGGCCGCCACATGGGTGGCCGAGGTCAGCCAGGTGACCAGGTTGCCCCCGTCCAGTACGACCTTCACCGGCTTCGGGTGGACCGGGACCGTGACGGTGGTGGTGACCGGGTCGGCCTCCAGCTCACTGACGAGGCGGAGGAAGGTGGCTTTCAGCTTCGGGTAGCGGGTGTTGCAGGCGGGTTGCTCCGCGCAGGCCTTGAACAAGCCGTCGAACCCCTCTCGTGCGGCCTTCCAGGTGACAGCTCCACCGGCGATGGACGGCGGCAGGACGCCGTCGATGCCGACCGAGCGGATGCCCTTCGGGTGCAGCCGCATGTAGGTGAGCGCCAGGTGGGTGCCGTAGGAGATCCCGAAGACGTTCCACTTCCTGACCCCCAGCGTCCTGCGCAGGGCGTTGTAGTCGGCCGCGCTTTCGATGTCGTTGTAGGTGCTGCGGTCGGCGCCCTTGGAGTCCACGCGGTCGCGGCAGGCCCGGGTCGCCTTGACGTGCCGGCGCCCGGTCGACGGCGCGTTGGAGACCAGGCTGAGGGCGCGGGCGTTGAACCGGTCGATGTTGGGACAGGTGAGCTCCGGGTCGGCCGAGTAGGAGCCGCGCTGGGACATGAAGATCACGTCGCGGTCGCGGTTCAGGTTGCCGGCGAGCGCCATCGGGATCTCGGAGACCGCGTCGTCGCCGGGGCCGCCGGCGAGCCACACGATCGGGTCGGGCGCGGGGTTGCTGCTCTTCGCGGGCATGACCGCGACAGCGAGGGCGATCGCGCGTCCGTCATGGCCCCTGGGCCTGTTGGGCTTCTTGGCCGTGGAACGATCCTCGGGCACGGTGAGCGTGCCGCAGCGGGCGCGCGCGAGATCGGGGATCGGTTCTGCCGTCCTGGGGCAGGGGCCCGGTTCGAAGCGGGCGTCGCCCACCTTCCGGGGGACTGTGCCGATCGGGCCGTCAGTGCCGGACTTCGCATGTCCGGGCATCGCGGCGAGGCCGACGAGGAGGGCGCCGGCCGTGGCTGCGGCCAGCGTTGCCGGGAGCCGTCGCGCGGGGCGCCGGCCGGGGGTCGTACCAGGGGACATCGTGCGTACTCCGGTCAGGGGACGATGGTGAACGGCTTGGGTTCGACTCCCGGCACGCAGCCGGTGTCGGGCGCGGTCGGCCGCGCCAGGAACGAGAGCAGGACCGACGCGGCGCAGGGCTCCTGCGGCACCACCCAGTGGGCGATCCCGGGAATCACCACGGCGGTCGAGCGGGGCAGCGTACGGCCGGCGAACGGCCCCCACTTCGCCCCGGTCTTCGCGTCGAAGGTTCCGGTGATGACGAGCGCGGGCAGCTCGCTGCGGGTGGCCACCCGCTGGACCGCGGTGCGGTCCGGGACGTTCCAGACGCGGCACAGGTCGTGCTCGAAGGGCAACTGCGGCGCATGGGCCAGCACTGAGTCCGGCCACCCGGGAAAGGCCCGGCGCCCCGCCCTCAGCACGTCGCGTTTGGAGAAGCCCGGGGCCCACTCGGCGCAGGCCACCGAGTGCGTCAGCCCGTGGGCGAACTCGCCGATGGCAGGCGTCGCGCCTGCGGCCTGGGCCCGCGCGAGGCGCTTTGGATTGCCGTCGGCGAGTTCGTGGAGCGCCGCCGGTACGTCGACGGCCGGGACCAGCCGGCCGTTGGCGACCAGCAGGTTCACCAGCGCGCCCCCGTCGAGGACGACCTTCACCGGGGTTCCGCCACCGGGCGGCGGTACGGTCAGCCGCAGGGGGTTCGCCTCCAGCCTGCGGACCTGCTCCGTGAGCGTGCGGGAGAGGTCCGGGTACCGGGACGTGCAGGCGGGCTGGGCCTCACACGCCGCGAAGATCGCGTCGATCCCCTCCTGGGCGCTGTCCCAGGCCCACGGCAGGCTCGCGATCTGGGGCGGCACGACCGAGTCGATCGCCAGCGAGCGGACGCCCCGGGGGTGTCGGCGCAGATAGGTGAGGCCGAGGTCGGTCCCGTACGAGTAGCCGTAGACATTCCACTTCTTGACGCCCAGGGCCCTGCGGAGGGCGGCGAAGTCCGCGGCGTTCTCCGTGGTGTTGTAGGCCGTGAGGTCGTTTCCCTCGGCGGTCAGGCGGTCCCGGCACTTTTTCGCCGCGCGTACCAGTCCTCGTCCGGTGGACGGCGCGTCGTAGGGCAGGCCCACGGCGGTCGCGTTGAACCGGTCCACCTCCGGGCAGGCGAGGTTCGGCTGTGAGTGGAGGGTGCCGCGCTGGGCCACGACGATCAGATCGCGGTCGCGGTTCACGCCGGAGCCGATCAGGAAGGGGATGGCTCCGAAGGCGTCTCCGCCGGGACCCCCTTCCATGAACACCACGGGGTCCGCGGCCGGCGTCCTCGACGCTGCCGGGATGATGGCGACGGCCAGTCGGACGGTCCGCCCCGTGGGGCGCTCGCGGTTCTCGGGGACCTGCAGGAAGCCGCACCGCCCGGGAACCGGCTCGGGCGTCCGCGGGCAGGGGCCCGGCACGAACCGGCCCGGATGCCCCGGCGGCGGCCCGCCGGCGGGCGGCGACTGGGCGCTGCTCGGCGCGGTCCCGACCGCACCGAGGACCCCCAGACATGCGGCGAGGAGCGCCGCCTTCGCCGGCGCCCTCCGGCTGAGACGTGCATGGATGCGCCGAGCCCGGCGCCTTACGGGCGTCCCGGTCACGGAGAAGGCGGGAGAGCGTCCGGGACCGATGTCGTGCCCCGCCCTGTGGTGTTGTCTCTCTGACATCCCTGGCCGTTCCGGTCGGGGGACGGTTGGCATGGCTGCGCCCCGCCGCATGACCGGGCAGGGCGCGTACGTCAGCCTGCTTCCGGTTACGGGCTTCCACCACTCGTCGCCTCCACTTGGAGTAGCCCCGCCCCGGACCGGGACTGTCCCCGGTCGCCCCGTCGGCCGGGGCGTGGCCATCTCCGCTCCGACGATGCAGGCCCTGGCATCCCTTCCGACCCCGCCTCGATCCGAACGCGGTGTCGCCTTCGAGCCGGACGACGCACGCAGCCAGTCGCCAAAAACTGACGGGGCATCAGAAAAACCCTTCCCTAGTCCCGGGGACTGCGGCATCCTGCGCACCATGCAGACGGAGCTGAGCAGAAAACTCGGAGTCGAGTACGCCGTCTTCGGCTTCACGCCGTTCCCCGCCGTCGCCGCCGCCATCAGCCGGGCCGGCGGCTTCGGCGTGCTCGGCGCGGTCCGCTACACGGCCCCCGACGACCTCAAGCGCGACCTCGACTGGATCGAGTCCCACGTCGACGGCAAGCCGTACGGGCTGGACGTCGTCATGCCGGCCAAGAAGGTGGACGGCGTCACCGAGGCGGACGTCGAGGCGATGATCCCGGAAGGGCACCGCCAGTTCGTCCAGGACACCCTCACCAAGTACGGCGTCCCGGAACTCGCCGAGGGCGAGGCGTCCGGCTGGCGCATCACCGGCTGGATGGAACAGGTCGCCCGCACCCAGCTCGACGTCGCCTTCGACTACCCGATCAGACTGCTCGCCAACGCCCTCGGCTCGCCGCCCGCCGACGTCATCGACCGCGCCCACGAGCAGGACGTGCTGGTCGCCGCACTGGCCGGCAGCGCCCGGCACGCCCGCAAGCACGCCGACGCCGGAATCGACATCGTCGTGGCCCAGGGCTACGAGGCCGGCGGCCACACCGGTGAGATCGCCTCCATGGTCCTCACTCCCGAAGTCGTGGACGCCGTCGCCCCGTTGCCCGTGCTCGCGGCCGGCGGCATCGGCAGCGGGCAGCAGATCGCCGCCGCATTCGCGCTCGGCGCGCAGGGCGTGTGGCTGGGCTCGCTGTGGCTCACCACCACCGAGGCCGAACTGCCCTCGCCGCGACTGATCGAGAAGCTCCTCGCCGCGGGCTCCGGCGACACCGTCCGCTCCCGCGCCCTCACCGGCAAACCCGCACGCCAGCTCCGTACCGAATGGACCGACGCCTGGGACGACCCGCGGGGCCCCGGCGCCCTCCCCATGCCCCTGCAAGGGCTGCTCGTCGCCGACGCGGTCTCCCGCATCCAGAAGTACGAGGTGGAGCCGCTGCTCGGCACCCCGGTCGGCCAGATCGTCGGCCGCATGACCAGCGAGCGCAGTGTCCAGGCCGTTTTCGACGACCTCACCCGAGGGTTCGAGAAGGCCGTGGACCGCGTCAACCGGATCGCCGGAAGGAGCGCGCAGCAGTGAGCCGAGCCCCCCAAGGGCGAGCCGCCGCCGGGCAGGCCCCGCAAGGTTTCTGGGCCCAGGCGACCGCCGACCCCGACCGCACGGTGCTCGTCGCCCCCGACGGCGAGGAGTGGACCGCCGGACGCCTGCACGGCGCCGCCAACCGGCTGGTGCACGGACTGCGCGCGGCCGGCCTCGAACGCGGAGACGCCTTCGCCGTCGTCCTGCCCAACGGCGTCGAGTTCCTCACCGCCTACCTCGCTGCCAGCCAGGCCGGGTTCTACCTCGTCCCCGTCAACCACCACCTCGTGGGTCCCGAGATCGCCTGGATCGTGTCCGACTCGGGCGCCAAGGTGCTCATAGCCCACGAACGGTTCGCCGAGGCCGCGCGCCACGCCGCCGACGAGGCCGGGCTGCCGCCGAGCCACCGGTACGCGGTCGGCACGCCGACGGGCTTCCGCCCGTACGCCGAACTCCTCGACCAACAGCCCGCGTCACCGCCCGAGAGCCGCACGCTCGGCTGGGTCATGAACTACACCTCGGGCACCACGGGCCGCCCCCGCGGCATCCGCCGCCCGCTGCCCGGAAAGCTCCCCGAGGAGTCGTATCTCGGCGGATTCCTCGGCATCTTCGGCATCAGGCCGTTCGACGGCAATGTGCACCTCGTGTGCTCGCCGCTGTATCACACGGCCGTCCTGCAGTTCGCGGGTGCGTCCCTGCACATCGGGCACCGGCTGGTGGTGATGGACAAGTGGACCCCCGAGGGCATGCTGCGCGCCATCGACACCCACCGCTGCACCCACACCCACATGGTCCCCACCCAGTTCCACCGCCTCCTCGCGCTCCCGGTGGAGGTGCGCGCCCGCTACGACGTGTCGTCGATGCGGCACGCCATCCACGGCGCCGCCCCCTGCCCGGACCATGTGAAGCGGGCCATGATCGAGTGGTGGGGGCACAGCGTCGAGGAGTACTACGCGGCCAGCGAGGGCGGGGGTGCCTTCGCCTCCGCCGAGGACTGGCTGAAGAAGCCCGGCACGGTCGGCAAGGCCTGGCCCATCAGCGAGCTCGCGATCTTCGACGACGACGGCAACCGGCTGCCCCCCGGCGAACTCGGCACCGTCTACATGAAGATGAGCACCGGCGGGTTCTCGTACCACAAGGACGAGGGCAAGACGCGGAAGAACCGCATCGGCGACTTCTTCACCGTCGGCGACCTCGGCCTCCTCGACGAGGACGGCTACCTCTTCCTCCGCGACCGCAAGATCGACCTCATCATCTCCGGCGGCGTCAACATCTACCCCGCCGAGATCGAGGCCGCCCTCCTCACCCACCCCGCCGTCGCCGACGCGGCCGCCTTCGGCATCCCGCACGACGACTGGGGCGAGGAGGTCAAGGCCGTCGTCGAACCGGCCCCCGGCTTCACGCCGGGGCCCGCCCTCGCCGAGGAGATCCTCGCCCACTGCGCCCGCGAACTCGCCACCTACAAGCGGCCGAAGAGCGTCGACTTCACCCACGCGATGCCCCGCGACCCCAACGGCAAGCTCTACAAGCGGAGGCTGCGCGAACCGTACTGGGAGGGGCGGGAGCGGACCGTGTGAGCGTCACGGCTTGCGCGCCACCCCGCCGAGCGCGATCACCTCGCCGGATCCGCGTGGATCCTGTGCCGGATCGGGGCGCCAGTCGTTCAGCGGGACGACACCCGGCTCCAGCAGCTCCAAACCCGCGAAGAACCCGGCGAGTTCCTCCGGGCCACGCAGGTAGTAGGGGACCGCTCCGCTCTCGTTGTACTGCCGGGTGGCCTCGGCGTTGGCCTTGTTCGTGTCCACACTGTCGTTGAAGGCGAACCAGCTGCCGGAGGGCAGGGCGTCCAGCAGGGCGCCGACGATGGCGCGGGCCAGGTTGTAGTCCGCGATGTGCCCGCTGACCTGCATCAGCGTCAGCGCGACCGGCTGCGTGAGGTCGAGCGTCCTCGCCGCCTCGCGCAGCACGGCCTCGGGGTCGTGCAGATCGGCGTCCACGTAGTCGGTCGCGCCCTCGGGCGTACTCGTGAGCAGCGCCCGCGCATGGGTCAGGACCAGCGGGTCGTTGTCCACGTAGACGATCCGCGCCTCGGGCGCCACCCGCTGGGCTATCTGATGGGTGTTGTCCGCCGTCGGCAGCCCCGTGCCGATGTCGAGGAACTGCCGTACCCCCGCCTCACCGGCGAGGAAGCGCACCGCCCGGCCGAGGAAGGCACGGGAGTCGCGGGCCAGATCGGTGATGCCGGGGAACACCGCGCGGAACGCGTCGCCCGCCTCGTGGTCGACGGGGTAGTTGTCCTTGCCGCCGAGCCAGTAGTTCCAGACCCGGGCCGAGTGCGGCACCGTCGTGTCGATCTTGCTGAGAGCGTCGGTCTCCGGGCGTAACGAGTCCTGCGCCACCGGACGGCCTCCTCACGGGGAAGTGGTTATATGCCAAAGGCATGGTGCCGCCCCGCATCGGGACGGCACCACACCTCCCCGGATCATTGGCTCACGCGCACCACCTTGAGCTTCGGCGAGGACCGGATGTCCTTCTCACAGAAGCGGGACGTCACCCACTTCCGGTCGGAGAACAACCGTGTCTGATCGCGGTAGTGCGGCGAGTTCGGGTTCGAGGACTGCGAGTAGGTCAGCAGGGTGCGGGCCACCGGGCAGTGGCCGCCGTCCCAGCCGACCGCCTGGATGTGGCTGGAACCCGACGAGACCTCCGTGTAGCCGCCGGCGGCGGCGTTCCACGGCGACTCGACCTTGTTCCAGATGCCCAGCGACTCCGTGCCCCCGTGCACCGGGATGCGCCGGTCCCCATGGACGACGAACTGGTGGTCCCCGAGCTTCGCGTCGAGCGCGATGCCCGCGGCCCGCAGCTCCGTGACCGTGTCCGCGAGCGCCGTGGCGAAGCCGGGCGCGGCCGTGTTCAGCGTGTTCGGCGTCTTCACCGGGTCGGCCGCCGAGAACGGCACCTTCCACAGCTGCGCGTTCGGCACGGCGCGGGTCAGCTTGCGCCAGAACCGGTCATAGAGCAGCGCGCCCCGGCTGCCGGTGTTCACGGTCCGGTCCCACGCCGCGAGCACACGGCATGCCTCGGACACGTCGACGGCCGTACCGTCACCGCCCGTCGCCGTGCCGCCCGGCAGCGCGGCGCACGCCCGCGCCACGTCGTCGGCGGCGAGATCGGCCGCGGGCACCCGGTTCGCGAACTGCTGCCGCTGCAGGTCCCGTACGGTCAGCCCGCCCTTGGCGGCCATCGCAGAGACGTCCTCGACCGCGCCGCGCGTCCGCATCGACCGCTGGGTGCCGACGTTGCCGAAGACCCGCTCGTACCCGGTGAGCGGCCGGTCCGCGTTGGCCAGCCACGCGCTGTCGTTGGAGTTCTCCGCGTACGGGGCGTCCTTCAGCGTCGGCATCCTCGCCGGCCCGAAGACTCCCGGCTGCAGGGCGTCGGGGTCGCTGCCGGGCGCGCAGTCGCCACGCGCGCCGTCGAGGACGGCGACACCTGCGGCCGGGTACGTGGCCCGGCCCAGCGGCGTCGAGCAGCGTGCCACCAGCTCGTCGGTGATCCGGGGCAGCACCTGGGACTGGGTGAACAGGGTGTGCCCGGCGGAGTCGGCAGCCACGGTGTTCACCCAGGGCAGCCCCTGGTGCCGGCCGAGGGCCTTCAGGACGTCGGCCGTTCCGCGTGCCTTGGCGAAACCGAGGGAGGTGTCGGCGAACCGCAGGTTCGTCGTGTTCGGGTCGGCCAGCGCGTACGCCGTGCCGGCCGTCCACGGCAGCGAGAGGTCACTGCCCAGTGAGGTGACGACGGGTCCGTACCGGGTCCACCACTGGGTGCGGGTGACCGGCTCGCCGTCCTTCACGGTGACGGTGACGCTCCGCTTCGTCATCCGTTCCGTCTTGCCGTCGACCAGGTACGTCGTCGGGTCGGCCGGATCCAGGGTCAGCTGGTGCAGGTTCATGGGGGTGCCGGTGGCGACCGTGTGGCTCCACGCCACCTTCGCGTTGAACCCGATCTGGGCGATCGGCGAGCCGAGCAGCGAACCGCCGGAGACGTTCAGCTCGCCGGGGATCGTCTGCTGCGCCTGCCAGAAGCGGCGGCCCCCGGCCCACGGGTAGTGCGGGTTGCCCAGCAGCAGACCGCGTCCGTTCGCCGTGGTGTCGCCGCGGAAGGCGACCGCGTTGGAGCCCATGTCGGCGTCGCCGGTGGAGAACAGCTCGCCCGCGGCCCGTGCGGCGGCCTTCGCGTCCGGCGCCGCGGCCTTCGGAGCCGCTCCGGGGGCGGGCGGCTGGGCGGTGGCGATGGCGTCCACGAACCGCCCCTCGCCGCCGAGGACGGCCAGGGCGTACGCGCGGGAGAACACGTCGAGTGTGCTCACCGGCCGCACCCAGGCGGCGCCCTTGCACGCGGGGTCGGTGATCCGGTTCTTCCTCAGCCAGGCGTTGTACCCGGCCGCCCAGCCGCGCATCAGTTCCTTCACCTCGCGGCTCGGGCCGAGCGGCGCGGGCCGCTCCAGCAGCCGCTTCACGAAGCCGGTGTCCCGGACGCCCCGGAAGTACAGATCACTCGTGAGGTTCTTCGACGCCGAGGAGAGCGAGAAGTCGGGCGCGGTGTCCGGCCCGAAGAAACGCGACCGCTCACCGCGCACGGTCACGAAGCCGTCGGCGAGGACACACACCTGGTCGGCGGCCTGCGCCCAACCGGTGCCGAAGCCGAGGTCCGCGTAGTCCTCGGCGACGATGTGCGGAATGCCGTACTCCGTGTAGCGGATCACGGCGGACAGCCCACCGTGGGACGGGTGTTGTCCGCCGCCGCGGTCGCCGTCCGCGGCGGTGGCCGAGGGTAAGGCGGCCGAGGCGGTGAGCAGGGCGACGGCCGAGACGACGAGCTGTCTCAGACGGGTGCGCAATGGTGCCTCCCGACGTGACGGAGGGAAAGGGCGGTTGAGCCTGTCACTGTGTTCGTACGTAGTCCATATGTGCGTTGATCTTCACCCTGGTTGACTCGTGCATCAGGCGGCGAAGTTGAGCCGTTTCACGCCATGCGCACCGGATTCCGGCCATGTGCGCGGCACGCTTGACCCTGCTCGCGCGGCCGAACGAGGATCACGCCGGTAACCGGTGGACGAAGGGGCGGATCATGACGGCTGGACGCAATGTGACGGTCGACGGGGTGCTGCGGCGCAGCGCCCGGCGGACCCCGGCACGCGTCGCGATCCGCTACGGCGACCGCTCCTGGACGTACGCCGAGCTGGACGACGCCGTCTCGCGTGCCGCACGCGCCCTGCGCGACACCGGACTCCGGCCCGGCGACCGGGTCGCCGCCTACGGCCACAACTCGGACGCCTACCTGATCGCGTTCCTGGCCTCCGCCCGGGCCGGCCTCGTCCATGTCCCGGTCAACCAGCACCTCACCGGCGACGACCTGTCGTACCTCCTCGGCCAGTCCGGCAGCACCCTCGTCCTCACCGACCCCGGCCTCGCCGGGAACCTCCCCGAAGGGGCGCGCACCCTCCCGCTGCGCGACGCGGACGACTCACTCCTCGCCCGGCTCGCCGCCACCGAGCCGTACGACGGCGACGAGCCGAGGGCCGAGGACCTCGTGCAGCTGCTCTACACCTCCGGCACCACGGCCCTGCCCAAGGGCGCGATGATGACGCACCGCGCACTGGTCCACGAGTACCTCAGCGCCATCACCGCCCTCGACCTCTCCGCCGGGGACCGGCCCGTGCACTCCCTGCCGCTCTACCACTCGGCGCAGATGCATGTCTTCCTGGTGCCGTATCTCGCCGTCGGCGCCACCAACACGATCCTCGACGCACCCGACGGCGACCGGATCCTCGACCTCGTCGAGTCGGGCGACGCGGACAGCCTCTTCGCCCCGCCCACCGTGTGGATCGCGCTGTCCAACCGCCCCGACTTCGACACCCGCGACCTGAGCGGGCTCCGCAAGGCGTACTACGGGGCGTCGATCATGCCGGTGCCCGTCCTGGAGCGGCTCAAGGAGCGACTGCCGAAGCTCGCCTTCCACAACTGCTTCGGCCAGAGCGAGATCGGCCCCCTCGCCATGGTCCTCGGCCCCTACGAGCACAAGGGCCGCATGGATTCCTGCGGACGCCCCGTCATGTTCGTCGAGGCCAGGGTCGTCGACGAGGAGGGCGCGGACGTGCCCGACGGCACCCCCGGTGAGATCGTCTACCAGTCCCCGCAGCTGTGCGAGGGCTACTGGGACAAGCCCGAGGAGACCGCCGAGGCGTTCCGCGACGGCTGGTTCCACTCCGGCGACCTCGCGGTGCGCGACGCCGACGGGTTCTTCACCATCGTCGACCGCGTCAAGGACGTCATCAACTCCGGCGGTGTCCTCATCGCCTCCCGCCAGGTCGAGGACGCCCTCTACACCCATGACCGGGTCGCCGAGGTCGCCGTCGTGGGCCTGCCCGACGACCACTGGATCGAGGCCGTCACCGCGGTCGTCGTCCCGCGCGGCGAGGTCACGGAGGCCGAACTCGTCGCCCATGCACGGGAGAAGCTCCCGCACTTCAAGGCGCCGAAGAAGGTGCTCTTCGTGGATGAGCTGCCGCGCAACGCGAGCGGCAAGATCCTCAAGCGGGAACTCCGGGACCGGTACGCGCAGACCTGAGCCCGACTTCGGCTGTCGTCCCTCAACTCCGTTGCGCCGCACGGCCCCCGGCCCGCAAGATCGGCTCCATGCCTCGCTTCACCGCACCCGACGGAACCGAACTCGCCTACCACCTGCGCGGAGAGGGCGACCCGCTGATCGTCCTCCCCGGCGGTCCCATGCGCGCCTCCGCCTACCTCGGCGACCTGGGCGGACTCGCCGCCCACCGCCGCCTGGTCCTGCTGGACCTGCGCGGCACGGGCGACTCGGCGGTCCCCGCGGACCCGGCGACCTACCGGTGCGACCGGCAGGTGGACGACGTGGAGGCCCTGCGCGCGCACCTCGGCCTGGACCGCATGGACGTCCTCGCCCACTCGGCCGGCGGCAACCTCGCCATGCTGTACGCGGCCCGCCATCCGCAAAGGGTCTCCCGACTGGCCCTGATCACCGCCACCCCCTGGGCGGTGGGCCTGCCGGTGACCGTCGAGGACCGGCTCTCGGCGGCCCGCGTCCGCGAGGACGAACCATGGTTCGCCGAGGCCTACCCGCACTTTGAGGCCGCCTGGACCGGACGCGGCCCCTTCGACGACGAGATGATGCCCTTCTTCTACGGCCGCTGGGACGCCGCCGCCCAGGCACACATGGCCGCCGAGGTGACACAGGCCAACGAGGACGCCGCCGACGTCTACGGCTCCGCCGGCGCGTACGACCCCGAGGCCACCCGAGCGGCGCTCGCCGCGCTGACCGCTCCCGTCTTCTGCCTCGGCGGCGCACTGGACACCGGCCCGACCCCGGAGCTCGTCCGCGAGGCGGCCGGACTCTTCCCCGAGGGGGAGTACTCGATCCAGCCCGGCGCCGGGCACTTCCCCTGGCTCGACGACCCGGAGTGGTTCGTACGCCGTGTCACGACCTTCCTCGCCGGTGACGAGTCGGTGGTGGAGCGCACGTGGCGCATGCTGCGGGAGCGCCACCCCGAGGCGCGCTGGGGCTGCTCCGAGATGATCGAGGCGGCGTTCGCCGAGCCGAGGCTCCGTCAGCTGTTCCCGTATCCCGGTCACGGAGCCCTGTCCTTCCAGCGCAACACCGACTTCCCCTTCAGCGGCGGCCTGCCCTTCGTCGTCGGGGGTCTGACGACCTACTCGGTGTACGCCGCCGGGTATGCCGGGCTGCTGGGCGAGACGGCCACCGCGGAGGAGGCCGCCGCGCTCGTCGTCGCCCACCTGCCGGACGACTGCGGTCCCGCGTTCGAAGGGCCGTGGCCTGAGCCGGACGACAGGCCCTCGGAGTAGCCGCGACCGCCCCGCCCGGCGAAGCCCCGGGCTCTCAGCCGTCCGCCGACACCGCCACCGACCGCGCCCACCGGTAGTCCGCCTTGCCGCTGGGGGAGCGCTGGATGGTTTCGGTGAGGACGAGCTGGCGTGGGATCTTGTACCCGGCGAGACGGGTGCGGCAGTGGGTCTGGATGTCCTCCAGGGTCGGGCGGGCCGCGCCCTCGCGCAGTTGGACGACTGCCGCCACATGGTTGCCCCAGCGGGCGTCCGGCACCCCGGCGACCAGTGCGTCGTACACGTCGGGATGGGCCTTGAGTGCCTGCTCGACCTCCTCCGGGTACACCTTCTCGCCGCCGGTGTTGATGCACTGCGACCCCCGGCCGAGGACGGTGACCACGCCCTCCTCGTCGACCGTCGCCATGTCGCCCAGCAGCACCCAGCGTTCGCCGTCCTTCTCGAAGAAGGTCTCGGCGGTTTTCCTCGGGTCGTTGTAGTAACCGAGGGGGACATGGCCGCGCTGGGCGACCCTGCCCGGCACGCCGACCGGGACGGGTTCGTACGTGGCGGGGTCCACGACCTGGGTGCGGGCGTGGACGCGGATCCTGAAGCCGTCGCCCGCACCGGCGTCGTCCGTCGCCGTGCCGTTGAATCCGGACTCGGACGAACCGAAGTTGTTGAGCAGCATCACGTTCGGCACCAGGGCCTGGAACTGCCGCCGCACGGTCTCCGACATGATCGCGCCGGACGACGACACACTGAACAGCGACGAGCGGTCGGTGTCCTTCATCGGGCCGTTCAACGCGTCGATCAGCGGGCGAAGCATCGCGTCGCCCACCAGCGACACACTGGTGACCTTCTCCCGCTCGATCGTCCGCAGCACCTCCTCCGGCACGAACTTACGGTGGATCACCACCCGTTGGCCGAAGTTGAACCCGATGAACGCCGTGAGCGTGGACGTGCCGTGCATCAGCGGGGCGGTCGGGAAGAAGGTGATGCCGTCACCGCCGGCCGCGACGCGCTCGGCCAGTTCCTCCGGCGCCTTCACCGGCTCACCGGTCGGCGCACCCCCGCCCAGCCCGGAGAAGAACAGGTCCTCCTGACGCCACATCACCCCCTTGGGCATGCCCGTCGTGCCGCCGGTGTAGATGATGAACAGGTCGTCGCCCGAGCGGGCCGGGAAGCCCCGCCCGGCGGACCCGGAGGCCTCGGCGTCGGTGAAGTCCACCACGGGCAGGTCGGGCGCGTCCGGCGCCGGGGTCCCCACCCGCACCAGATGCCGCAGCTTCTCCGTCCGCGGCACGGCCTTCGCCACGCGCCCGGTGAACTCCGCGTCGAACACCAGGCCCGCCAGATCCGCGTCCCGGTAGAGGTACACCAACTCCTCTTCCACGTAACGATAGTTGACGTTGACCGGCACGAGCCGTGCCTTGAGGCAGCCCAACGCGGTCTGGAGGTACTCGACGCCGTTGTACAGGTGCAGACCCACATGCTCACCGGGCCTCAGTCCGCTGTCCAGCAGATGGTGACCGATACGGTTCGCCGCCGCGTCCAGCTCCGCGTAGGTGAGCCGCCGGTCCGTACCCGTACCGGGGATGTCGAGATACGCGAGCGCCGCCCGGTCCGGGACGACGTCGACGACCGACTCGAACAGGTCGGCAAGGTTGTACTCCACCGTGCTCCTCCTGACCCCGGGCGCGCCTCGCGGGTGGCTGCCATCCGTCGGTTGCCGGTCATCAGAGCAAAGGGGGCCGTGACTGTGAAGGGCTCACGCAGAAGAAATCTGACTGAGTGTCAGAAAACTCTTGTACTGGCTCCGCGCCTCCTGCAACCTGTTCTCGTTCCGCAGACGGAACCTGTTCTCGCCCTGCCCGACGGGAGGAAGCGATGGGTGGCACGGAACACCTCACCGTGCGGCGCGAAGGCGCCACACTGGTGCTCACGCTCAACCGGCCGGAGGCCAGGAACGCGCTCTCGCTGCCGATGCTGGTCGGCCTGTACGACGGCTGGGTGGCCGCCGACGCGGACGACGAGGTCCGCTCGATCGTCCTCACCGGCTCCGGCGGCTCCTTCTGCGCCGGAATGGACCTCAAGGCCCTCGCCGGCAAGGGCATGGAGGGCCGGCAGTACCGGGACCGGCTCAAGGCCGACCCCGACCTCCACTGGAAGGCGATGCTCCGCCACCACCGTCCCCGCAAACCCGTGATCGCCGCCGTCGAGGGCCACTGCGTCGCGGGCGGCACCGAGATCCTCCAGGGCACCGACATCCGTGTCGCGGGGGAGTCGGCCACCTTCGGCCTCTTCGAGGTACGACGCGGCCTCTTCCCGATCGGCGGTTCCACGGTCCGCCTTCAGCGGCAGATCCCCCGCACCCACGCGCTGGAGATGCTGCTCACCGGCCGCCCCTACACCGCCCGCGAGGCCGCCGGAATCGGGCTGATCGGGCATGTCGTGCCGGACGGCGACGCCCTGGCGAAGGCCCTGGAGATCGCCGAGCGGATCAACGCGTGCGGTCCGCTCGCCGTCGAGGCCGTCAAGGCGTCCGTGTACGAGACGGCGGAGATGAACGAGACGGACGGACTGGCGGCGGAGCTCAAGCGGGGCTGGCCGATCTTCGACACGGACGACGCGAAGGAAGGCGCTCGCGCCTTCGCCGAGAAACGGCCCCCCGTCTACAAGCGGGCGTAAGCGCTCCACCGGGGACGGCTCCCGGCCGCGGTCGTCTTCGGCCGCTCGCACCCCCCGCGGTGGAGCCGCATGGTGGCTCAGCCTCGCGCCCTTCTCGCGTCGCCCTCTTCCGAAGGAGCAACCCCGCCGATGTCCGCAGTCCTCAAGGCACCCCTGACCGTCGAGTTCCCCTTCACCCGATCCCTCGGGCCCGTGCAGAGCGCCTTCCTCACCGGGCTGCGCGAACGCGTGATCCTCGGAGTGCGCACCGGCGACGGCCGGACCCTCGTCCCGCCCGTCGAGTACGACCCCGTCACCGCCGAGGAGATCCGCGAACTCGTCGAGGTCGCACCCACCGGCACCGTCACCACCTGGGCCTGGAACCACGCCCCACGACGCGGGCAGCCCCTGACCACGCCGTTCGCCTGGGTCCTCGTGCGGCTCGACGGCGCCGACACCGCCCTCCTGCACGCCCTCGACGCCCCCGGCCCCGACGCCGTGCGCACCGGGATGCGCGTCCGGGTCCGCTGGGCCGGGGAACGCTCCGGCGCCGTCACCGACATCGCCTGCTTCGAGCCCTACGACGGGGAGCGGGCCGAACCGGCGGGCCACAGCGGCGAGTTCACCGACGCGGTGACCGGGATCGTGGCCCCTGCCCGCCTCGACTACACCTACTCGCCCGGTCGCGCCTCCACCGGCTACATCCACGCCCTCGCCGAGCGCCGCACGGTCGGCGAGCGCTGCCCGTCCTGCCGCAAGGTGTACGTGCCGCCGAGGGGCGCCTGCCCCACCTGCGGCGTGGCCACGGCCGAACAGGTCGAGGTCGGTCCGGGCGGCACGGTCACCACCTTCTGCATCGTCAACATCAAGGCGAAGAACCTGGACATCGAAGTCCCCTACGTCTACGCCCACATCGCCCTGGACGGCGCCGACCTCGCCCTGCACGGCCGGATCGCCGGCATCCCCTACGACCAGGTGCGGATGGGGCTGCGCGTCGAACCCGTGTGGACGGAGGGCGCCCGCTACCCCGACCACTACCGGCCCACCGGCGAGCCGGACGCCGCGTACGACACGTACAAGGAGCTGCTGTGAACCGGGAGATCGCCGTCGTCGCCTTCGCGCAGACCGACCACCGCCGCACCAGCGACGAGTCCTCCGAGGTGGAGATGCTCATGCCCGTGCTGCACGAGGTGCTGGAACGGACCGGGCTGAAGACCGCCGACATCGGCTTCACCTGCTCCGGATCCAGCGACTACCTCGCCGGCCGGGCCTTCTCCTTCACCCTCGCCCTCGACGGCGTCGGCGCATGGCCGCCGATCTCCGAGTCACACGTCGAGATGGACGGCGCCTGGGCGCTGTACGAGGCATGGGTGAAACTCCAGACGGGCGACGCCGACACCGCGCTCGTCTACTCCTACGGAAAGTCCTCGCCCGGCTCGGTGCGCGACGTACTCACCCGGCAGCTCGACCCGTACTACATGGCCCCCCTGTGGCCCGACTCCGTCGCCCTCGCCGCCCTCCAGGCCCAGGCGCTCATCGATGCGGGCCGCACCGACGAGCCGGCCCTCGCGGCGGTCGGGGCCCGCAGCCGCGCGGACGCCGAATCCAATTCCCACGCCCAGCTGCGGGGTCCGGTGCCGCAGGGTGAGTACCTCGTCCGGCCGCTGCGCACCGGCGACTGCCCGCCCATCGGCGACGGGGCCGCCGCCGTGATCCTCGCCGCGGGGGAGCGCGCCCGGGACCTGTGCGAGCGGCCCGCGTGGATCCGGGGCATCGACCACCGCATCGAGGCCCACGGCATCGGCGTCCGCGACCTCACCGACTCGCCCTCGACCCGCCTCGCCGCCGAGCGCGCCGGAGCCTTCGAACATCCCGTGGACACCGCCGAGCTGCACGCCCCGTTCAGCTCCCAGGAGGTCATCCTGCGCGAGGTGCTGCGGCTCGACGACAAGGTGCGCGTCAACCCGTCGGGCGGCGCCCTCGCCGCGAACCCCGTGATGGCCGCCGGGCTGATCCGCATCGGCGAGGCAGCCGCCCGTATCCACCGCGGCGAGTCCGACCGCGCCCTCGCGCACGCCACCTCCGGGCCCTGTCTGCAACAGAATCTGGTCGCCGTACTCGAAGGGGATCCCCGATGAGCAAGGAGCCCGTGGCCGTCATAGGCGTCGGCCAGACCAAGCACGTCGCGGCCCGGCGGGACGTGTCGATCGCCGGGCTCGTCCGCGAGGCCGCGCGACGAGCCCTCGACGACGCCGAGTTGACGTGGGCCGACATCGAGGCCGTCGTCATCGGCAAGGCGCCCGACTTCTTCGAGGGCGTGATGATGCCCGAGCTGTACCTCGCCGACGCGCTCGGCGCGGTCGGCAAACCCATGATGCGGGTGCACACGGCGGGCTCCGTCGGCGGATCGACCGCGCTGGTCGCCGCGAGCCTGGTCGCCGCCCGCGTCCACGGCACCGTCCTCACGCTGGCGTTCGAGAAGCAGTCCGAGTCCAACGCCATGTGGGGCCTGTCGCTGCCGATCCCCTTCCAGCAGCCGCTGCTGGCCGGAGCGGGCGGCTTCTTCGCCCCGCACGTCCGCGCCTACATGCGGCGCAGCGGCGCCCCCGACACCGTCGGCTCCCTCGTCGCGTACAAGAACCGCCGCAACGCCCTGAAGAACCCTTACGCCCACCTCCACGAGCACGACATCACGCTGGAGAAGGTCCAGGCCTCACCCATGCTGTGGGACCCGATCCGCTACTCGGAGACCTGCCCGTCCTCCGACGGGGCCTGTGCGATGGTCCTCACCGACCGGGCCGGGGCCGCCCGCGCGCCCAGGCCCGCCGCGTGGATGCACGGCGGGGCGATGCGCAGCGAGCCGACGCTGTTCGCGGGCAAGGACTGCGTGTCGCCGCGCGCGGGCCGCGACTGCGCGGCCGACGTGTACCGGCAGGCGGGCATCTCCGATCCGCGCCGGGAGATCGACGCGGTGGAGATGTATGTGCCGTTCTCCTGGTACGAGCCGATGTGGCTGGAGAACCTCGGCTTCGCCGCGGAGGGGGAGGGCTGGAAGCTCACCGAGTCGGGCGTCACCGAACTGGACGGGGACCTCCCCGTCGACATGTCCGGCGGGGTGCTGTCCACCAACCCCATCGGGGCCTCCGGGATGATCCGCTTCGCCGAGGCGGCGCTCCAGGTACGGGGCCTCGCCGGAGAACACCAGGTCGACGGCGCCCGCAGAGTCCTCGGGCATGCCTACGGCGGCGGATCGCAGTTCTTCGCGATGTGGCTGGTCGGCGCCGAGCCGCCCACCTCCTGAACCTCGCCCTCACGTGGCCTGTCCGCGGCGGGGACCGATCGCTAGTCTGGCGGGCGGACGACGAACCGGGAGGAGCACGGACGTGGCCGAGAGCACCATGGAGCAGCAGCGATCGCTCGACGGCTGGCACAAGCCGGCGGAGCTGGACCTGAGCAACGCGGACTGGCGGTCCAGCAGCCGAGGGCGGGGAGACGTCCAGATCGCCTTCGTCGAGGGTTTCATCGCCATGCGCAACAGCCGCCGCCCCGAGAGCCCTTCGCTGATCTTCACCCCCGCCGAGTGGGGCGCCTTCGTATCGGAGGCGAGGGAGGGCGAGTTCGACCTGACCTGAGCGATCGGTGGTTGTGGTCGGTGGGCGCGGGGCCGCCCACCGACGTGCCGGCCGGCGCCCGGCCCGTCGGGGCACGGGCGCCGTCGGCCCGAGGCGGGTCAGGGGCCGCCTGGGACGTTCCGGACGCTTACCCGACCGGTGCCGACATGGTGTGTGGTGTAGCGCGGGGAGCGGGCCGGCGCCGCATACGCGAGGTGCACGAGCCGGGACTGTTCCTGACGCATGTGCATGAGCGACTCGAGGATGTATCCGACGAGCAGGACGAGCGCCGCGATCGTCATGACCGCCGCGGCGAGGATCGCGGTGGGCAGGCGCGGAACCGTGCCCGTGCGGACGAAGTCGGCGACGACGGGAATGCCGAGGACGACCGAGACGAGGGCCAGCAGCCCCGCGACCACGGTGTGGACGAGTGAGGGCCGCTCGCGCCGGGCCAGATCGAGGATGACCCGCAGGATGCGCCAGCCGTCCCGGAAGGTACGCAACTTGCTCTCACTCCCGGCGGGTCTGACCCGGTAGTCCACCGTCACCTCGGCCGTGGGGAGACGGAGATGGAGCGCGTGGATGGTCATCTCGGTCTCGGTCTCGAACTGGCGGGCGAGCGCCGGGAAGGACTTCACGAAGCGTCGTGAGAAGACGCGGTAGCCGCTCAGCATGTCGGTCACGTCGTTGCCGAACAGGAACCGCACGACGCCCGTGAGCAGTCTGTTGCCGAACGCGTGCCCCGCCCGGTAGGCGGCGTCGGCCGTCTCCCGGCGTGCCCCGACGACCTGGTCGTACGGACCCTCGAAGAGCAGGTCCACCAGGTCGCGCGCCCGGGACGCGTCGTAGGTGTCGTCACCGTCGATGATGAGCAGGGCGTCGGCGTCGACGTCGGCGAAGGCACGCCGGATGACGTTGCCCTTTCCCTTGCGTCGTTCCTCCCGGACGATCGCGCCCGCCTCACGGGCGACCTCCACGGTGCGGTCGGTCGAGGCGTTGTCGTACACATAGATGTCCGCCTCCGGCAGCGCGGCTCTCAGGTCGCGCACCACCTTTCCGACGGCCGCCTCCTCGTTGTGACACGGCACGACACACGCGATCGTCGGTGGCACGGCCACTCCCTACCCGAATCGGCGACACATCAGGGAGGAAATAATGCGATATGGGCGCGTCCAGAGGGTGAGGGCGCGCCGTGTCGTTACTCTCGCGGTGTGTCGGTCCTCGCGTCCGTGGTGCTGCGTGTGCGTGACGCCGTCAGGGGTGTCTGGCGCGAGGCCGCCAAGTTCGGGGTGGTCGGGGCGCTGGCCTTCGTCGTGGACAACGGCGGCTACAACCTGCTGGTGTTCGGGCTGCCCGGCGGCGCGGAGGGTGGGGTGATGCGTGCCCTGCCCGTCCAGGCGTCCGTCCTCGCGACGGGCGCCGCGGCGCTCTTCAGCTGGGTGGGGAACCGCTACTGGACCTATCGTGCCCGGCATCGTCAGAAGGTGACTCAGGAACTGGCCCTCTTCCTGCTGGCGAACTTCGTCGGGGTCGCCATCACGGCGGGCACGGTCTACGCGTCGCGGCAACTGCTCGGACTGGATTCGGTGCTCAGCGACAACGTCGCGCGCGTCTTCGGCTGGGTCCTCGCCACCCTCTTCCGCTTCTTCGCCTACCGGCGCTATGTCTTCGTCGCGCCCTGATCCATACGGTCTCGTCGACGCTGTTAGCATCACGCCGCATGGGACGAAACGTGCGGTTTCAGGGTGAAAAGCTCTGGTCCTGGGGGCTGGCCGCTGTCGCCGTGGCGTGTTGCCTGGGTACGACCATCGTGTTCGCCCCCGGGTACATGAGTCCCGACAGCATCGACCAGCTCCGGCAGGCCATGGGCAGGACGCCCCTCACCGACTGGCACCCGCCCGTGCTGAGCCTCGTGTGGCGTGCGCTCATCGCCGTCACCGGCGCGGCCTCGTCCATGGCCGTCCTGCAGTCCGTCGTGTTCTGGGGCGCGCTGTGGGTGGTGGCATGGTGTGTCTGGGACCTGACCGCGAGCCGTACCGGTTCGCTCGCCGTCCTCGGCATCGGGCTGACTCCACCCGTACTGACGTTCGTCGGCGTGGTGTGGAAGGACGTCCACGCGGCCGCCGCGCTGCTCGCCGCCTGCGCGGTGGCGCTCGCGGGGCTCCGACTGCGGGACCGCGGCGTGTCCCCCGCGACGCGCTGGGGTCTGTTCTGGCTGGGTGTGCTCTTTCTCGCCTACGCCATGCTCGTGCGCAAGAACGTGTTCCTCGCGGCGATCCCCCTGTTCGTCCTGCTGGTCCTCGCGCTGTGGCGAGCGCCCGGACGCCGTACGTGGGCCCTGTGCGTGGTGGCGCTCGGGACCGCGCTCGTCCTGCCCGCCGTCGCGATCTCCCGGATCGCGCACCCCGTGGAGACGAATCAGGGTGCGCAGATCATGCTCGACGACCTGGTCCACGTGCTGACCGTGGAGGAGCTGCGGTCGGCGAACGTCCGGGCGGACCTCCGTGACCGCCTGGTGGCGGCAGCGGAGAAGTGCCGACGCGTCGGCGCCCTGTCGGACGCCTACTGGGCCTGCTACGAACGCCGGCCGGACGGGCTGGCCAGGGACTCCGACCAGCTGACCTCCCTGTGGCTGAGCGAGATGGGCGCACACCTTCCCGGCTATCTCCAGTACCGGCTGCGGCTCTTCGCCGGTCTGCTGTTCGAGACCGGTTACCCGTATCAGGAAGGGGTCTTCGGCAACGACCTCGGCATCGAAGTGGCCCACCCCCGACTGGAGGACACCCTCGGCTCGTACATCAAGGGCGCCGCCATGGATCTACGGCCACTCTTCCGGGGGTGGTTCTGGCTGGCTGTCGCGCTCGCCCTCACCGTCCGCCCCGGCCGGGGGCGGTTCTCCCTGCACATCCGGGCGCTGGGGGTCAGCTCGACGGCCTACGTGCTCGGATACCTGCCCATCATGCCGGCGACGAACTACCGCTACGTCTACTGGCCGGCGCTCGCCTGCACGCTCGGTCTCCTGCTGCTCTGGCTGGACCGGCGCCCCGCGGTCCCCGCCCCGGCCGGCTCGGGCGCCGTGCGGACCGGCTCCGCCGTCACCCTCGCCCGTGCCGTGACGGCGCATCAGCCGTCGGCCACCGAGAGCCGGCGCCAGGCACAGTGAGATCATCCCGCCTCGTCCCGACCTGACCGCCGGGGACGCAAAGAGGCGCACGCCGACGCGATCTAATGGATGCCGGCTCGCTTATCATTAACCTCATGGAGTACTCGATCAGCGGGGACGCGCGGCTCGCCCTGGACCTCGTTCTGACCGTGCGCCACGACGGCGACGGCGGCGTCGCCGACGATCTGGCCGAGCCCGCCGGACTCACCGCCTGGGTCAGGACCCGTGCCGACCTTCTGCCGGGTGCCGTCGGCTTCACCGCCGACGAGGCCGTGCTCGCTGCCGTACGCGACCTGCGGGGCGCCGTCCGTGCCCTGTTCGCCCGCGCCGTCAGCCCCGCCGAGCCCAGCCCGGCCGACGCCGCCCGGCTGCTTCCCGTCCCCGAGGCCCTGGAGCACCTCAACCGGGCCGCGGCCCAGACCCCGACCGTCCCGGTGCTGACCTGGTCGCCGACCGCCGGCCCCGTGCTGCGTCAGCAGCCCGCGACCGGCGGTGACCCGCTGACGGCCGCCCTGGCCCGTGCCGCCATCGCCTTCCTCGCGAGCCCCGAACGGCAGCGGCTACGGGCCTGCCACGCACCCCGCTGCGTGCGCTACTTCCTGAAGGAGCACCCGCGCCAGGAGTGGTGCAAACCGGCCTGCGGCAACCGGGCCCGGGTGGCCCGCCATCACGAGCGCCACAAGGCGTCCGCCGGCCGGTGACGGGCGCCCTCGCACCCGCTCCGTCAATCGCCTCGCCCACCCGACGCCGACCACCTCCGGACACGTACCATTGCGGCATGTCCTTCCTCCGCCGCCGCAGTGCCACCCCTGCCGGGCCCGAATTCGACGTACTGGCCATGGACCCGGGCGACTGGCCGGGCAATCTCGGCGCGGGCCTGCTGCCCGCGCCCGACGGCAGTTGCCAGGGCGTCTTCCTGCGCTACGACCTGTACGGCGGACGCGGGCCCGCGATGATCATCGGCAACCTCCCGGAGGGCTCCCCGGCCCGCGAGGTCGCCGAGGGCGAGATCCCCTTCGAGGTGGCCCAGCTGCTGCTGGCCCTGGAGAACGAGGAGGACATCACCGTCGTCGGCTCCGAGGACATCCCGGTGATGCAGGGCGACAACCTCCTGATCGTCCGCCGCCTCAAGCTCTCCGAGTCCCGGATCTCCTGCGTCCAGTTCGACCGCAGCGACAACGTCCTGGTGACCATCGCCGCCTGGGACCGGCCCATCACCGACGACCTCTACGCGCTCCTGAAGCCGCTCCCCGCGGAGCTGTTCCAGCAGGGCTGACCCCGGCGGTCCACACCGACCCGCGGACGCATCGTCCGCGGGTTCCTGTCATGCCCTCCTGTTGAGCGAGTCATAGGACCATTACCGTCCGATGTATGCCCCCTGAGATCTCTCGCGGAGTAACCCACAGGACGGCTTTGGGCTGTTCAACCGCACTCACTCTGGCCGGAGGGCCCTTGGAGCAAGCCGCAAGCGCCGCTGATTCCTCCGATGTTTCCAGATCGGAGTCAAAGGCACCACGGGAACCGCGGCAGGCGCCCCTGATCCTGTGGTACACCGCTCCCGCCTCCGACTGGGAGCGCGAGGCCCTGCCCATCGGCGGTGGCGCGCTCGGCGCCACGGTGTTCGGCACGATCGCCTCCGAGCGACTCCAGTTCAACGAGAAGACGCTGTGGACCGGCGACCCCGGCTCCGCCCAGGGCTGTGACCACGGCAACTGGACCGAGCCCCGCCCCGGTGCGACCTCCGCCGTCCAGGACCGTATCGACGCCGAGACGAAGGTCGCGCCGGACTCCGTGACCGCACGCCTCGGCCAGCGGCGCGTCGGCTATGGCCACCACCAGACGTTCGGCGACCTCCGCCTCGACCTGCCCGGAACTCCGGGCGAGGTCCCGGCCGACTATCGCCGCGCCCTCGACCTGCGCCAAGCGATCGCGACCGTGACGTACACCCACCGACGGCGGCGCCACATGCACCCGTGAACTCACCCTTCGAAGCAGCCTGTTGAAGGAAGGGGAGCTGACCTTCCAGGCGATCGCCGGACGACGCCTCGTCTGGGCGCAGCCGTACCTGCGAGCGCCTGGCGGCCCGGGGGTGCGGGTGGTTCCGGCGGGTGCGGATGGGTGGGAACTGCGCGAGAGACCACGACATACCCGCACCCGCCAGAACCACCCGCACCCCCGAGCCATAACGCGCCGCCGCCTCCAACCCGCGCGGCACCGTTCAGATCACGGGCAGCACCCGCACATCCGCCGCCCGCACGAACGCCACCCGATGCCCGAACTGGATCTCGTAGTACACGTCCTCGCCGGCCACGACCTGATGCCCGGACGTGTCGAAGGAAACGGCGTAGTAGTACTCGCCCTTCAGCCGGTCACCGACCACGTACCTCTGCCCCTTGAGGAGCTTGTACGGCAACGGGGACACCGCCTGGGCCGGCACGCCCGCCGGATAGGCCTCCTTCTCCGGGTAGGCCCTGCCGTACACCGGGATCTCCGCGAGATCCTTCCGGGGCGTCACGACCAGCCCCGCCGCGCCGACCGCCGTGGGCCGTGTCGCGGGGTTGTGGAACCACGCCTTCTGCCCGAGGTACCAGATGGCCGTCCACGCGCCGCGCCGCTCGGCGACCGCGAACTGCTGGCCGGTGGAGACCCGCGAACCGAGGTCGTTCACATGGATCGTGGAGGGGCTTCCGTCCGGCCGCAGACCGATGTCCTTGACGAGGGGCGAGGCCGTGTCGGGCTCGCTGTACAGGCGTACGGCGCTGGAGCCGTGCACCGCGCACGGCTGCCCCGTGCCCGCGCAGCCGGTGAACTCGGGCCGGTTCTCCGCGTAGTCGGGGAGGACGGTGACCAGACGGCTGTTCGGGCCGGCGGTCGGGCCGAACGGCCTGCCGAGCAACTCGAAGTAGTGGCGCCAGTCCCAGTAGGGGCCGGGGTCGGTGTGCATCCCCGGGATCGTCGCCGTCGTGGGGCCCGGCACGGTGTCGTGACCGAGGATGTGCCGGCGGTCCAGCGGGACGCGGTACTTGGCGGCCAGGTACTTCACCAGACGTGCCGACGTCCGGTACATCGCCTCCGTGTACCAGGCGTCGGGCGAGGCGAGGAAGCCCTCGTGCTCCAGACCGATCGACTTGGCGTTGACGTACCAGTTGCCGGCGTGCCAGCCCACGTCCTTGTTCTTCACATGTTGGGCGATGTGCCCGTCGGTGGAGCGCAGCGAGTAGTGCCAGGACACATAGGTCGGGTCCTGGACCAGCTTCAACGTGGTGTCCCAGGTGGCCTCGGTGTCATGGACGACGATGTACCGGATGCTCTGGGACGTCGGCCGGTCGGCCAGATCGTGGTTGCCGTAGTCCTGGTCGCCGAACTCCTCGTACGGCGCCGGGATCCACTCGCACGACACCGTGCGCGGGCACTCGGTGCCGGACGCCGCCGAGGCGCGCAGCCCGGCCCGGGACAACTGCCCTGTGTCCGGGGCCAGGCCAGGCTCGGCCGCCAGCGACACCCGCTGACCGGCGTCGGTGACCCGGTGGGCGCCGTCCCGGATCACCGCGAAGACCTCGTTCGCGTACGCCGCCGCCGTCGCCCGGTCGTCGGCGCCGGAGAACCGCGCCACCGCCCCGTACCAGTCCGCCGGGTCGGCGCTCGGCTTCTCGCCGAGCTCCCGCTGCGCGGCCGCCAGCAGTGCCGCGCCGCCCGCCACATTGGCCTCGACGTCCGTGCGCAGCGTCTCGGCCGGGAGTCCCGTCAGCTCGGCGGCCCTGGTCAAGGTCCGCAGTCGGGGCGGGAGTTCGGAGTTCTCGGGCAGGTCCGCCGCGGGCCGGAGCGGTGCGCGGGAGTCATCACCGCGCGGGTCCTCAGCGCCCTCGCTGTGATGGGGGGTCTCGGCCAGCGCCGTACGCGTGTCCGTGAGGTGCATGGGGCCGTAGCCACCGGTGACGCTGGGGGCGCCGCCGTGCGCGTCCCAGCGCGACTGGAGATAGGACACACCCAGCAGGACACTGCGGGGCACCTCGTACTCGGCGGCCGCTGCGGCGAAGGCACCCTGCAGCCGGGCCGAGGACGCCGACTGGCCCCCGGGCGGGGCCGCGCCCAGCAGCGGCAGCATCAGCACCGCCGGCGCGGCGGCGACCGCCGTACCGCGCAGACGTCTGCGGCGGGGGGTGGTCCTGCGGTCGGTGGGGGATCCTCGCAAGGCGGCCTCCTGGAACGGTGGGGCGTTGGCGGGGCGTGCGGGGCCGAACGAGCACCAGTGCTATCGCCCGGCCGACGATCCGTCAATCATGCCCGGACCGAGGCTCATTCCCTGCCATGGCGTCCCGGGGTGCGGGACGGGGGGACCGTCCCCGGCAGCCCGCCCCCGGCGCTCTCATCCGCTCCGGAGGACCCGAAAGCGCTCGGGCTCCGCCGGATCCCGGTCGACGACCTGCACCGGCGGCCAGACCCACTGCCACACGCCGACGCCCGGAGTACGGGAGAACCGGATCTCCCCGCGGGTCCCCTCGACCGTGACGCGCGGCCAGGTCCCGGCGATACGCGTCCGGTCAGTGCCCTGGGAACGCAGCACTTCGGCGAGGACGGCGACCGTGTCGTAGCCCTCGAACGCGACGAACGAGGGAGCTTCGCCGAGCCGCTCACGCAGGGACGCCTCGACTCGTGCGCCGAGGGCGCCGAGAGTCTCGGGCAGATAGCGCAGGAACGGGACCCCCGCGCCGTCGCCGCCCAACCCAGCCGCCCATGAGGCGAACTCCGGCTGCCCGGCCGGAGCACCGACCAGGACCTCGGCGAGACGCTGGTCGCCGCGGACCGACCTGACAACCGACACCGCCGGCTCCGGGTGGCCGGTGAGCAGCAGCAGCGCCGTCGCCCGATGCCGGACGAGTGCGTCGCACACGTCCGCGGGCCCGAGCACGTTCATGTCGAGCTCGATGACGGAGCCGCCCTGCGACGCGAGGTGGTCCCGCAGGATGCGGGTCCCGGACGCCCAGTAGACACTCGGCTGGACCGCCACGGCGATACGCCGGTGACCCGCGCCGAGGAGGAAGTCGGCGTAGATCCGCCAGCCGTGGGACTGCGCCGGGCAGAGGCGCGCGACCCGGTCCGTCGGCTGGTCGGTGAGCGTGTCGAGCACCGCCGACGAGCAGAGGAACGGCAGCCCCAGGGCATCGGCACGGGCGGCGGCGGCGCGGGCGACGACGCTGTGGTACTCCCCGGCCAAGGCGGCCACGCCCAGCTGGGCCAACTCATCCACGGCCGCCGCGGCCTTCCGCGGATCAGCCGCGGTGTCCCGCACCACCAGCTCCAGCGGCCTTCCGCCGATCCCACCGCCGTCGTTGACTTCGCGAACGGCCAGTTCGAGACCGGTGAGCAAGTGCCGACCCGCCTCGGCCCAGCCCGGCCGGGTCAGCGGAACGAGCGCACCGATCCGTACGGGCGAGGTGTCCCTCTCCTCTCGCCCCTGCGAGCGCATCTGCATGATCATGCCGCACATTGCACCCATGACCGATGCCCACGGGCAAGCGCCCGGTCTCGGCAGCGAACGCACCTGCGCAGGGGCCTGGGCTTCCCGGCAGTCCCCTCACGTTCAGCAGCGAAGGCCCGCGGTGCGCCGGTGTGCAGGGCGCGCCGCGGACCTTCGTTTCCCCTCAGCGAGTGCCGACCGCCGCCCGTACCGCCCTGCGGGCCAGCTGGCAGTCGTCGTGCAGCCGCCTGAGCAGCAGCCGCTGTTCCTCGCCGGACGGCGCAGCAGCCGGGTGGGCCTGGCCCGGTGCCGCCGGGGTCGTGTCGTGCATCGAACGCTGCACGGCCGTCTCGTAGGTACGGATCTCACGGGTCAGCACGAGCATCAGGTTCACCAGGAACGCGTCCCGCGAGGCAGGGCCACCGGACTGCGCCAGCTGACTGATCTGACGTCGTGCCACGGGGGCGTCCCCGAGCACCGCCCACAGGGTCGCCAGATCGTAGCCCGGCAGATACCACCCCGCGTGCTCCCAGTCCACCAGCACTGGACCGGCCGGTGAGAGCAGGATGTTCGACAGCAGGGCGTCGCCGTGACAGAACTGGCCCATGCCCTGACGGCCCGACGCGTGCGCGATGCCGTGCAGGAGTTTCTGCAGATCGCCCATGTCCCGGTCGGTGAGCAGCCCCAGCTCATGGAAACGGGCGATCCGCTCCGCGTAGTCCAGCGGGGCGTCGAACGTGCCCGCCGGCGGCCGCCACGCGTTCAACCGGCAGATCGCGCCGAGCGCCGCCCGGATGTCGGCGCGTGGCGGCGCCTCCACCGGATGCCGCTGCAGTGCGGCCACCCGGCCCGGCATCCGCTCGACGACCAGGGTGCAGTTGTCCGGGTCGGCCGCGATCAGCCTCGGCACCCGCACCGGAGGGCGGTGCCGGACGAACGAGCGGTATGCGGCTATCTCGTGCCGGAGCCGCTCCTCCCAGATGGAGGAGTGGTCCAGTAAACACTTGGCGACGGCAGTGCTGCGCCCTGTCGTACCGACGAGCAGCACCGAGCGGCCGCTCCGGCGCAGCACCTGGACCGGAGCGAACTCCGGGCAGATGCGATGCACCGAGGCGATCGCCGTGCGCAGCTGCGCGCCCTGAGGGCCGGACAAGTCGAGTCTCCCGCTGAGCGGCTGGGGGCCGAGCCCCGGAACGCGTCGCGCCCGGCCGGCACCGAGTCCGGGGGCCGCGGTGCGTGTGGGGTCGAGATAGGGGCCGCCGCCCGGCTGGCGGGCTGCGAGCGGCCGGGGCGGAGCGGACACGGAGGACGATGCTGTGTACATGGGCGGATACAGATCCCTTCGTGTGCCTGCGATGTCACGCGCCACCCGCCCCGGCCGCCCGGGGACACCCTGGGGAGTGCCTGTCGGGCGACCGGGCCGGGGTGGCGCTTTCCTACCTGACACCGGATGGCTGGTGGCACACCATGTAGCGCACCCTGGCGAAGGCTGGCGAATAGTCCCCCTGCAACTGACAGCGGGCTACATTCAACTCAGCCGAGAACCTGGGGGCTTGACGTGAGCGGACAACCCAACACCCGACTCGCAGACCTGTTCGGCCTGGCCGGCTGGTCGAAGGGCGAGCTCGCGAGGCTGGTCAACCGGCAGGCGGCGGCCATGGGCCACCCGCAGCTGGCGACCGACACCTCACGGGTGCGGCGGTGGATCGACATGGGAGAGATCCCGCGCGATCCCGTGCCGCGGGTGCTGGCGACGCTGTTCACCGAGCGTCTCGGCCGTGTCGTGACCATCGAGGACCTCGGTCTGGTCCGGCACGGGCGTACGGGGAAACGGCAGGGCGGCGGGAATGCGGAGCATCCCGACGGTGTGCCGTGGGCGCCCGAACGGACTGCCGCGGTCCTCACCGAATTCACGGGAATGGACCTCATGCTCAACCGACGCGGCTTGGTGGGTGCGGGCGTCGCGCTCACCGCGGGATCAGCACTCAGCAGCGCCATGCACGACTGGCTGCACACCGACCCGACGCTCAAGGCCGACGCTCCCGACCTCGATGACCCCCTGCACGCCGACCCCGTTGGGTTCGACCGCTATGAGGCCGCCCCCATCGGATCGCAGGAGATCGAGGAACTGGAGCGCTCGGTCGAGGTGTTCCGGGCGTGGGACGCGGCCCGTGGCGGCGGGCTGCAACGCAAGGCTGTCGTGGGACAGCTCAACGAGGTGGGAGGCATGCTCTCCTACCGCCACCCCGATCACATCCAGCGGCGCCTGTGGGGCGTCGCCGCCAACCTCGCCGTCCTCGCGGGCTGGATGTCGCACGACGTGGGCCTCGAACCCACCGCCCAGAAGTACTTCGTCATCGCCGCCCACGCCGCCAGGGAGGGCGGAGACCGGCCCCGGGCCGGCGAGGCCCTCTCCCGGGCGGCCCGGCAACTGGTGCACCTCGGCAAGCCCGACGAGGCACTCGACCTGATGAAGCTCGCCCAGTCCGGCTCCGGCGAGCAGCTGCTGCCCCGTACCAAGGCCATGTTCCACACCATCGAGGCCTGGGCGCAGGCATCCATGGGCAAGGGCCAGGCCATGCGCCGCACCCTCGGGCAGGCGGAGGACCTCTTCGTCTCCGACAAGAGCGACGTACCGCCGCCCAGCTGGATGCAGACCTTCAAGGACGAGGATCTGTACGGCATGCAGGCCCTCGCCTATCGCACACTGGCCGAGTTCGAGCCCGGTGCGGCCGTGCACGCCCAGCACTACGCAGAGAAGGCCCTGGCCCTGCGCAACGACGGCCGGGAGCGGTCGAAGATCTTCGACCATCTCTCCATGGCGTCCGCCTGCTTCATCGCGGACGACCCCGAGCAGGCGAACCGGTACGCACGGCTGGCCCTGATGTCCATGGGGTCGAACTCGTCGGGCCGCACCTGGGACCGGCTGCGTCAGATGTACCGGCTCACCGGTCAGTACTCCAGCTACCCGAAGATCCAGGACCTGCGGGAGGAGATCAAGCTCGCCCTGCCCAAGCCCCGGCCGAGGAACAAGAGCGACACCGGGTCGGTGTGAGGGCCCGGCGGCGGTCCTCCTCGACCGCCCTTCCACATCACGAGACGGCCGGTTTTCATCCGCCGACCGTCAGGAGATCACCGGGAGGCACAGCACCGCCGCTCGACGTCAGGCGATGACCCTGACGTCAGGCGATGACCCTCGCGACGAGCACACAGGCATCGTCCTCACGCTCACCCTCGCCGAACTCCTCCACCACCGCCCGTACCCCGTCCCGGGCCGTACGCGCCTTCGCGAACCGCGGGGCCAGGTCCAGCAGCCGCTGGACGGCGGCCGTCCCCCTGGGCACCAGTCCATCGGTGTGCAGGAGCAGCAGATCATCCGGTCGGAGGGGCACCTCGGCCTGCCCGAAGGCGGCACCCGAGGTCGCTCCGAGCAGGACGCCGTCCGGGGACGGCAAGACGCGCCCCGTCCCGTCGCGGAACAGCAGCGGGGCGGGGTGCCCCGCCTGCGCCCACACCAGGGTGCGGGTCGTCGGCCGGTAACGGCAGCACATGGCGCTGCCGAGGGCCGGTTGCACGGTGGCGTCCAGTAACTGGTTGAGGCAGGCCATCAGCTGCGCGGGCTCGGTGCCGGCCATGGCCATACCGCGCACCGCGCCGATCAGCGTCGCCATGCCCGAGGTGACGGTCACGCCATGGCCGGTGAGATCTCCGACGCTCAACAGGCTGTCGCCGCAGGGCAGTTCAAGGGCGTCGTACCAGTGGCCGCCGATCAGCGCGGTCGTCGAGCAGGGCAGATAGCGGGCGGCCAGGTCCAGGGTCTGGGGCCCCCGGTGGGGGAGCCGCAGGGAGCCGCGCCACGGCGGCAGCACGGCCTCCTGGAGCTCCACCGCCAGTCGGTGCTCGGCCCGGGCGATGTGCCGTCGGCGGTCGAGTGAGTCACGGGTGTCGCTCACCGCCCGCTGGCTGCGCCGCAGTTCACTGACGTCCCGCAGAACCGCCCACATGGAGGCGGTGTTGCCGTCGTCGTCGAGCACGGGCTCGCCCATCATGTGCACGGTGCGCACCGTGCCGTCGGGCAGCACGATGCGGAACTCGCCGTCGATGCGCCTGGCGTCGATCAGACAGGCCGTCACCATGGACGTCAGCTGCGGCCGGTCCTCCTCCAGCACCAGCGACGGCAACTCGTCGAGCGTGAGGGCCGGGGCGGCCGGATCGCGGCCGAGGATCTGGTACAGCTCCCCGGACCAGCTCGCCTCGTCCGTCAGGAGGTTCCACTCGGCGCTGCCGACCCGGCTGAGCAGTGACTCGCGCCCGGTTGCCGCGGCCGGTTCGGCGGGACTGCCGGCCTCGTCCGCATCGGTCGCCGGGGCGGACGGGCCGTCCCGCAGCTGGGCCAAGTGCTGGTCGAGATCGTCGAGTTGATGGACGGCCAGATCGCACAGGGCGCGCTGCCACCGGCCCTCGGCGTCCGTCCCGTCGGCGGGTGTGTCACGTCGTACGGCGTCCATGTCGCCGCGCAGCCGTCGCGTCTGCGAGATGAGCGCGTCGACCGTGCCCCGTCGGGGCGGCTGGGCGGCGGGGCGATCCGCAGAGAGATGGGACGGCATCACGTACTCCGATGGGGGACGGTACGACCAACGCTGACGGATGGGCCGGTTACGACTGTTGCACAGGCCGCGACGCGCTGTAAGGGATTTGGCAAGACACGATACGGTGGTGCTTCCGGCATATGCCACGGTCCTTGCGGACCGGGTCCGCCACGGCAACTCGCTGCGCGCCCGGAGCGGTAAGTCGTAGGGATCGTACGCGACTTGATGGATTGTCGGGTCCGCCCCGGGCTGCTTTCAAGCTTGTGTTCGAGGGGTATATGTGCGAGCCGCTTTGATCCCGCGAAGCGGTGTCGGTACATCGGAAGGCACCCGGTGTCCGCCGGGGAGACGAGTGGCTCGGGTACCGGGGGAACGGGTGACTTGGGTCACAGAGGTGAATCCAGGAAAGCGTGGCGCGCGAATGCCCTTCGCGAGGTCGAAGAGGCATGTCGGCGCAGGGGGCCGACCCGGATCCGAAACGGAGAGCGCGCATGACCGTCACACTGGAACAGCCCGCACGAGTCCTCCTGGTCACGGCCGAGGACCGCGAGCTGCCGGTGCCCACCACACTGCGCTACACCTCCGACGACCCGCTCGCCGTGCACCTCGACTTCCCCGCGGACATCTCGCTCAGCGGGGACATGGTGACCTGGACCTTCGCCCGCGAACTGCTCGACGAGGGGCTGCGCAAGCCGGCCGGGACGGGGGACGTGCACATCTGGCCCTGCGGTCGCACCCGCACGGTCGTGGAACTGCACTCGCCGTACGGTATGGCTCTGCTCCGTTTCGACACGGCGGCCCTCAGGCGCTTCCTGGTGCGCACCTTCGCCGTCGTGGGCTCCGGCAGCGAGCCGGTGGGGCGGGCCGTCGACCGGGGGCTGACGGCCCTCTTCGACGGCGTCTGACCGGCGCAGGGCCGGGTCGCGGCGTCCGACCGCCGCCCGCGGACGGGGCGGCTCAGTAGCGCAGGACGCCCGCGATGCCCCGTGCGTCGCCGAGGGCGCCGTCCGGCACGAACCGCACCTCGGCTCCCGTGTCCAGACACCGTTCGACGATCTCGTCCACGATGTCGTCACGGGCGTCCAGATCGCCGCTCTCCGCCGGTACGAGGTGGACGCCGCCGTCGGCGCGGACGGTCGCCCGGTAGTTCTCCTCGACGGCCAGGAGCTGGATGCGGCCCTGCTCCGCGTTCTGCCGGACCTCGTCGACGCCGGCCGCGAACGCCTTGCTGCCCCGGGCCGCTTCGAGCCGCCGGGCCACCGCTTCTGCGTTTCTGCGGTTCTCGGCCTCGATCATCGGGCCGATCGCCTGCCACACGGCGTCCGGGGTGCCGTGCGCCAGACCGCCGTGCGCGATGTGGGTGGCGTCCTTGGTGACCGTTCCGATCTCGTCCAGGAGGGACAGCGCCGCCGTCTCGCCCGTCACGTACAGGGGTCGTGGGTGCGCGCGCAGCACACGGCTCATAGCGATGTCGGCGTCCCGCAGGAAGTGCCGGGTGTCCTCGTCCCGGAAGGCGCTCGGCATGTCGCCGATCCGTTCCTGCCGCTCGGCGTCGAAGTTGTCCCGGTCCCTGGTGAGCGGGAAGCCGCCCGTGCGCGCGGGCGCGACCCGGTCACCGCCGCCGTTCCACAGTGCGACCCGGTCGGAGGAGACCGACAGCACCCAGAAGGGCCGTTCGGCGGCCTGCGCGGCCACCAGGTTCCTGGTCAGGAAGGTGTCCGCGAGCACCACGCGCTCCGGAACCGGCCGGGCCAGGGACCACACCTGGTGCTCGCCCGGCGCCGCGAAGATCACCAGACCGTCCTCGGCGTGCGTCAGGTCCACCTCGGCCAGCGCCCGGTCCAGCTGCTCGACGACGTCGTTGCGTCGCTCCCGGGTGACCGCGGGATCGTGCTCCAGCTGCTTCTTCGCCTCGGCGAGCACATTGCGGAGCCGGACCGGATCCTGGGTGTTCTCCGGTTCCCGGCGATGCGTCGGCGTCAGCACCGACACGGCGGGGTAGGGCCGCGGGCGGCGCAGATCGGTGAGGGTCGCGGGGCTGAGGGCATGCTCCATGACTTCACGATAGGACTGATTCGCGTGTCGGGCATTTGGGGTATTCCGGTCACCGATCACGCTGGGTCCGGCCCGGACCGCGGGTACGGGCCGGACCCGCCGACGCGCACGGTGAGGGTGCGCGCCCGACGGGCCCACTAGGTGGTTCAGTGACTCGTGTCCGCCGTACGGGTCAGCCGACTTCCTTCTTCAGCGACTTGTCGGCGGCCGCCTTGGACGCCTTCCACCAGGTCGTCACCGGCTCCCAGACCTTCACCTTCTTGTTCGCGCCCAGCTGCTTCAGCGTGAACGTACGGCCGTTGATGTTCGGGTTGGCCGACACCGTGACCGTGTCGACGCGGCGCGCCTCGGGGTCCTTGAGGTCGGCGATCGTACGGACCGCCGCGTACGCCGTCTTCCCGGCGCCCAGCTTGTACGGGCCGCTCTCGCCCGACGGTACCGGCTGGGCCGCCCCGTCGAGGTCGCCGAACGTCACCACGGGGAGGCGGTCGATCGTGCAGGCACGGGTGCCGGTGTTCTTGACGGTGATGTGCACGATCCTCGTGTCCTTCGCCTGCTTGGCGCCGAGCTTGAGGGCCTTCGCCTTGCAGACGGGGGCCTTGGCGGCCGGCTGGGCGGCCAGGCCCTGCGGCGCAGCCGCGATGAGCAGCGCGGCGCCGGCGGTCGCCACGGTCGACAGGGTGAGGACGGAACGGATACGCATCGGTGGATTCCCCCAGGTTTGGTCACACACGGGTGCGGGTCGCGTGAAATGCGACGCACACCCAGTGTGACGCGCGAGACCTGGGCGGGGTTGTAGTGATCTGCCCGTGTTACACGTCTGATGCTCAATCGTCGGCCCCGCATGAACTTCCGTCGTCGGGCAGCGAGCCGTACAGCAGGAACTCGTGGACCTTCCCGCGCACGCACTTCGACGACGCGTACCCGGTGTGCCCCCGCCCCTTGTTGTCGAGGACCACGGCCGAGGAGCCGAGCCGCTTCGCCGTCTCCACGGTCCAGCGGTACGGCGTCGCCGGGTCGCCCCGGGTGCCCACCAGCAGCATCTCCGGGGTCTGCACGTCCCGCACCTCGTCACGGATGAAGTCGGTGCCCTTCGGGCGGCCGTAGCACATCAGGACCTGTGTCAGCCGGTACCTGCCGAACACCGGGGAGGCGTCCTCGTACGCGGCGCGCAGGTCCTCGATCTCCTCGACGATCCGGTCGGCGGTGGGCCGGTCGGGGTCGTCGGCGCAGTTGATCGCCATCAGCGCGGCGGGGACGTTGTCGAGCGGTACGTCCTCCTCGTCGACGAGTCCGCCGCTCGGAGCCGGTGTCGCGGACCTGGGGGGCTTGCTCATGCCGCCGGCCGCGAGTGCCACGACGCCCCGGGTGTCGCCGTCGTGGACGAGCATGTTGAGGGCCTGGGTGAGCGCGGGCCACATCTGTTCGCTGTAGAGGGCCCGGCTGATGGCACCCACCAGGTCCTGCCCGGAGAACTCCTGCCCGAAGTCCGTCGGCACGGGGTACTCGTCCAGCGACTCGACGAGGTCGACCACCTGTTCACGGGCCGAGCGGGCATCCTGCCCGAACGGGCAGGTCAGTTCCTCGGTACACGCGTCGAGATAGTCCTCCAGCGCGGTCTGCTGTCCCTGGGCGCCGACCAGGCCCTGCTCGGACAGCGGTTCGGTGAGGGTGTCGACGCCGTCGAGCACCATGCGGCCCACCTTCTTGGGGAACTGCGCCGCGTACACCGCGCCCAGCCGGGTCCCGTAGGAGAAACCGAGGTAGTTGAGCTTCTTGTCGCCGAGGGCGGCGCGCATCACGTCCAGGTCGCGGGAGGCGTTGACCGTGCCGATGTGCGGCAGCACCGGACCGGAGTGCTTGCCGCAGGCCGCGGCGGCCTTCTTCAACTGCCGGAGCGCGGCCCGAAAGTCGTTCGCGTCGTCGCCGTCGTCCGTCGCCTCCATGGCTTCGTCGGTGCCCTCGCCGCAGGTCACGGGGGAGGAGCGGCCGACACCGCGCGGATCGAAGGAGACGACGTCGTACCCCTTGGTGAGGTCCATGAACTCCGCGCCGCCGTAAGCGAGTTCAGGGACGCCCGGGCCGCCGGGGCCGCCGAAGTTCAGCAGCAGGCTGCCGCGTGAGTCGCCCGTCGCCCGGTAGCGGGCCATCGCCAGGTCGAGCGTTCCGTCCTGGGGCCGTGCGTAGTCGACGGGTACGGTGATCTTGCCGCAGCGCAGATCGCTGGGCATCTCCTCGCCCGAGCACCTGCGCCACTTGATCTTCTGGTCGTAGAAGCGGGACAGGCGGGGCTGCTCGTCGTCCTGCTTCTCGGCGCCCGCCGCCACGGCCGGCAGCCCGGCCCCCAGCAGGGCCAGCACCGTGACCGCGGCTCCGCTGAACGGACGCCGTCTGCGCGTGGACCGCATACGTGCCTCCAGAGGCACCCCGGCCAGGGGCGACCGGGGACGACCCCCGATCACGATAGGCGGGCCCCCGCCCCCACGCCTCCCGGCGAGCGAGACACCTGGACCTGCCGTACCCTGCGCCACGACGCCGCGCGTACCACGACCGGACACCTCTCACCCGTCCGCGTGAATTCAGCCGGCGCCGAGCCCGCCCGCCGCCGCGAACTCGTCCGTAGCCCGTCTCGCGGCGGCCACCGGATTCCACGAGGATGCTGCGGGCGTGCGGCCGACCACCGCACTCGCGACCTCAGGGAACGGAGCGCAGAGATGACCACTTCGGGGGCTCAGGACCTCGTCGTCAGCCGGGCCACGCCCGACGACTGGGCGGTGGTCACCGCATGGGCGGGGGAGGAGGGCTGGAATCCGGGGCTCTCGGACGCCCCCTGCTTCTTCGCCCAGGACCCCGACGGCTTCTTCGTCGGCCGGATCGACGGAGAGCCGGTCTCGTCCGTCTCCGTCGTCAACTACGGCGCCGACTACGCCTTCCTCGGCTTCTATCTCGTCCGCCCCGACCTGCGTGGCCGCGGCTATGGCCTCACCACCTGGAAGACCGCCCTCGCCCACGCAGAGGGCCGCACCGTCGGACTCGACGGGGTGGTCGCACAACAGGACAACTACCGGCAGTCCGGTTTCGAGTTCGCCTACCGCACCTTCCGCTACACGGGCACGGCACCCCGGGCGGCCGTTCCCGCCGACGTCCGGCCTGTCGAGGATCCGCGGTCCGTCGCCGCTTACGACAGCGCCTGCTGCGCCGCCGACCGGCCCCGCTTCCTGGAGCGCTGGCTGACCGCCGAGGGGCACCGGGCCCTGGCCCGCGTCGTCGACCGACGGCTCACCGGCTACGGCGTCATCCGGCCCGGCCGTGACGCACTGCGGATCGGCCCGCTGTTCGCGGACACCGACGCGGACGCCCGGGCGCTCCTCGCGGGCCTGGCCGCCGAGGCCGCGGGCCGGGTGTTCGCCATCGACGTGCCCGAGGCGAACCGGGCGGCGGTCGCCCTGGCCGAGGAGTACGGGCTCATGCCCTCCTTCGAGACGGCCCGGATGTACACCGGCCCGATCCGGCCGTACGCCCGGGAGCGCGTCTTCGGGGTCACGACTCTGGAGCTCGGCTAGGGTCCGTCGTTCGGATCACGCCCGGGGCGCGGTCCAACGGCACCGGTCCGGCAGTGGTGTGATCCAAAGACAGATCCTGGGGCGCCCGTTCCGTGGACGGTTCCGGGGCCGTGCCGGCCCCGGAGGGTTCGGCGGCCGCCCGCGCCCCGGCCGGTTCGGCGGCCGCGGGCCTCTTGAACGCCCACCCCATGCGCGGCTCGACGGCACAGCGCAGCACGGAGCGCACCGGGGACGTGCACAGCAGGGTGATGCCGCCGACGGCGACGGCCGTGACCGTGAGTTCCCCGAGCGGCGTGTGCAGCCACTCGAAGGCGTACCAGTCCCGGAAGCGGGCCCATTTGATCACGAAACCGTGCAGCAGATAGCCGTACATCGTGCCCGCGCCCAGTGCAGTGAACCACAGGTGCCGGCGCGGCACCCAGGCCAGGAAGCAGGCCGTCAGCAGCAGCGCCAGACAGAACAACGCGGGCGTGGT
Source organism: Streptomyces sp. NPDC030814 (assembly GCF_055572155.1). Classification (NCBI taxonomy): domain Bacteria; kingdom Bacillati; phylum Actinomycetota; class Actinomycetes; order Kitasatosporales; family Streptomycetaceae; genus Streptomyces; species Streptomyces sp. NPDC030814. The sequence goes on along the minus strand of NZ_JBVIDX010000005.1, from coordinate 177,027 downwards.
GAGCAGGCCCGCCCAGCGGGAGACACCCTGGCCGGTGACGCCGGCCCGGTGGTAGAACCAGCCCGCGTCGAACCACGGGGCCACCCGGTACGCCACCACGAGCGCCCCAAGGCCGACGGCGAGCGCCCCGACGCGCACCCGGGGGCCGCGGAGCCGCGCGAAGTGCTCGGGGCGCAGGGTCAGCCCCAGCACGAAGAACGGCAGGAACCCCAGGACGCGCTGGATGGAGATGTCCCCGCCGAGGTCGGGCGAGACCGCCGCGAGCGTCGCCAGTCCGAGCGCCACCGGCACCGGGTGGCGCAGCGCCAGCCACACCGGGGTGGTCAGCCGCCAGACGAAGAGCGCGACCAGGAACCACATCACGTACCAGGGGTCCAGCAGGCTCAGCGGATACCCCGGATCGTCCTGCGCCCACCGGTAGAACAGCGTGTACGCCGTCTCGAACACCACGTACGGCAGCACCACCCCCGTCAGCAGCCGCCTCACCCGTCCGGGCGCCAGGTCGAAGCTCCGCGAGAAGTAACCGGAGATCAGGGCGAAGGCCGGCATGTGGAAGGCGTAGACCGTCAGATACGCGGCCGTCGCGGCCCGGCTGCCGTACGTCAGTGGCTCCCACGCGTGCCCGCAGGCCACCAGGACGATGGTGAGGTACTTCGCGTTGTCGAAGTAGGGGTCCCGCGCCCCGCGTCCCGCGGGCGGCCCGTCCCGGTCGGGCGGGGCCGCAGGGGTGGAGCGGGAGCGCTGCGCCACGTCTTCAGGCATCGAAAGAAGGTCTCCGGTCAACGACGACGGACCGGGACCGCCTGCCCCGTTCCGGCCGTCTCAGTCGTCGACGGCGGCGTCCGCCGCCGCGGCGTGGAACCGGTGGTGCAGGGCGCGTACCTCCTCGACCAGCTCGGGCACCGGGCCCTCGACGACGATCCCGGGCGCGATCTCCCGCACCGGAAGGGTCCGCACGGGTGGAGCCGGTACCCCCAACTCGCGGAGCCACCCGGCGAGTTGCTCAGAAGAGACGATGTACACGATCCGGCCGAGGCCCACCCAGGCATGGGCGGCCGCGCACATCGGGCAGTGCTCGCCGGAGGTGTAGACGGTCGCCGCCGCCCGTTCCCCGGGGGTGAGCCCGGTGGCGGACCAGCGGGCCAGTTCGAACTCCGGGTGGCGGGTCCGGTCGCCTCCGGCCACCCGGTTGTGGTCCTCCGCCAGCACCGTGCCGTCGGCGCCGACGAGGACCGAGCCGAATGGTTCGTCGCCGGCCTCCAGTGCCGCGGTCGCGAGCTCCACACACCGCCGCAGGTACACCAGTTCGGATTCGTCCCGCATGGTCAAATGCCCCCTCCTCTTGAGTCTGTGGATGCACTGCGCGCGGTGCACCCTACGTCGTGTGTCCGAATCGCACTCCTTCCCGCGCTCGACACCCGTTGCCAGGGCGAACGAGTGATGATGGAGTGACCGTATGGATCACGCTGCTGTGCTGGCATTGTTCGACCGGGACATGCGCGAGGGCGCCCGCCCCGACAGCCCCGAAGCCCGGATCGAGCGCGTGGGCGGGGTGGTGCGTCAGGTCGGCTCCGAGAACGGCTGGAGCGGAGTCGTCTGGTCCGATCTGGACGAGACCGGCGCCGACGCGGCCATCGCCGAGCAGATTCGCTACTTCTCCGGTCTCGGCCGACACTTCGAGTGGAAGCTGTACGGACACGACCTGCCCGTGGACCTGGGCCGAAGACTTCGCGCGGCCGGTTTCACCGCCGCTCCGGAGGAGACGCTGATGGTCGCCGAGGTCGCCGACCTCACCCTCGACGTCGAGCCGCCCGAAGGCGTACGCATCCTGCCCGTCACCGACGCCGAGGGCGTGGCGATGGTGGCCGATGTCCACGAGAAGGCGTTCGGCACGGACAGCTCCCGGATGCGGCACCAGCTTCTCGCCCAGCTCGGCGGGGACACCGAGACGGTCGTGGCCGTGGTGGCCCTCGCCGGGGACGAACCGGTGAGCGCCGCCCGCATGGAGCTGCTGCCGGGCACCCGTTTCGCCGGCCTGTGGGGCGGCGGCACCGTGGAGAACTGGCGCGGCCGGGGCATCTACCGGGCCCTCGTGGCCCATCGTGCCCGGGTCGCCGCCGACCGCGGCTACCGCTACGTCCAGGTCGACGCCCTCGCCCGCAGCCGCCCCATCCTGGCCCGCCTGGGCTTCGAGCCCCTCACGACGACGACCCCGTACGAGTACACGGTGGGCGGGGCCGCGGCGGCGTGATGCCGTTCCGGGCCCGTCACAGGTCGAGCTGGTACGTGACCGCCTTGTGGGTGGGCCGGTAGCCGAGCCGGTCGCCCACGCGGAGCATCGGTGTGTTGTCCTCCGCCGTGTCGGTGAGCAGGGCGATGCCCGGGTACAGGCTGTGGGCGTGGAGGATCGCCTCCGCCTTCATCTTCAGGGCCAGCCCGTGGCCCCGGTGCTCGGGCAGCACCGCCGTGCCGTAGTGCTGCCCGTCACCCTCGCCGCCGGCGGGCAGCACGAGCTCGGAGAAGCCGACGATCGTGCCGTGCGACGTGTCCACCGCCGCGACCGTGTGGAGCGAGTCGCCGCGCTTCTCGATCGTCTCGGCGACCGCCACCAGCCGCTCGACGTCCCAGACCACCGTCCCGTAGTCGGTGTCGCCCATCGGCATGTCGTCCATCGCGCGACGGGAGGCCGCATAGGTTTCGGCCAGATCGGCGGGCACGACACCGGCCCAGGCGGTCAGGTGATAGCCGGGACGGGGCTGCTCCGCGAGGCTTCTGACGAGGTCGAGGTCGAGGTCCGCCGGGTCCAGCCGGGCGTACACCAATGTCAGCACGTCACGGAACCCACGCCCCGCGAGGAACGCGCCCCCGGGGGAGCCCTGCCGGGCCTGTGCGACGACCGCCCGGCGGCGTTCTCTCCTGGCCGCGGCGACCGCCGCGTCGAGCAGAGCCGTACCCACTCCCCGCCGCCGTTCGGCCGGGTGCACGGTGACGTCCAGCTCGGCCAGATGCGTCTGGCCCTCCTTGGTGAACAGCCGTAGGAAGGCCGAGCCGAGGGGCTCGCCCCCGGGCCCGGACGCCAGCCAGACCTGACGACGACTGGACGGCGTGGGGGAGGGGTCGGCGAGCGGGATGATACGCGGGGGCAAGAGAACTCCGAAGTCGGCGGGGCGGGCGGCAGGCCTGGTGACGCCGCCTGCCGAGTCGCGGCACGCTAGCCGCCGCACCTGCCGGCCCACAACGGAATTACGGCCCCACTCGCTCCGGCGGCACGGTTGGCCGGGGCGGCTGCGGCACACCGGCCACACCGTCGCCCATCGCCGGGTCCTGCCGCGCCACCGCGTCCGGCAAGCGCCGGGCCGTTGCCCCGCGGCCGCCTCAGCGCCTGGCTTTGGCGCGGTCCAGTGCCACGACACCCACAGCGGCGAGTCCTATCTGGATGAGCCACTCGACCCAGTCGACGCCGTCGGTGTCGGCCACGCCGATCCCGGCGGCGATCGCGGATCCGATGAGCGCGGCGACGATGCCGACCAGAATCGTCAGCAGGATGCCGATGCGCTGCCGGCCCGGGACGACCAGCCGTCCCAGGACACCGATCACGATGCCGATGATGATGGCACTGATGATGCCGTCGATCTCCATCTGCTCTCCGCCCCTTCGTCGTGATCCCCGCTGCCGTGCGAGTGCCCTTCGAACGCGAGTGCAGTCCGTTTCGGTTTCAGGTTCTTCACGAACCGTCCGTGCGCGCGGCGCACCGCACCGCCTTACGGATCACGGTGGCCGGGTCACCTTCGTGGTACGGCCGCTCCGACGGCTCGATGCCGTCGAGGAACTCCTGGTAGCGCACGGCGTACGAGAGATGGGCCAGGGCTTCGGCGAGTGCGAGCGCGCGGGCGGGGTCGCTCGTGGGGACGTGGGTGCGCCAGGCGTCCACCCAGGTGCGGACGGCGGTCGCCCGCACGGCCTGCGGGAGAAAGTCGTGCAGGCGCAGACAGTCCAGGACCGGGTTGCCCCAGTGGGCATCGGCGAAGTCCACGACGACGGGTGGGCCGCCGTCACCGCGCCAGTTGCCCGGATGGAAGTCGGCGTGCACCAGGGTTTCGGGCAGTCCGCACTCGGGGAGAAAGTCCCATCTACGCGTCAACTCCCGTGCAGTTGAACGCTCTTGGTCGGTGATCTCCAAGTGGACCGCGCCGTCCAGCAGTCGGCGCGCCAGATCGGCGAGTGTCTCGTCGCGCCGGTCCCTGAGTCCCGGTGGCCGCCGGCCGGCCAGTGCGGCCTGGGCGGCGACGAAGCGGCGGACCCCGGCCTCCACGGTAGGGGCGTCTGCGTTCCAGCAGTCCTCGCCGGGGATGTGCTCCAGCAGCACCCGCCCTTCGCCGACGCCGAGAACGGTGGGGACGAGGCCCGGATCCACCTCGGCGAACGCGCCGATGACCGCGGCCTCGTCCGAGGCGAAGCGCGGGGTCGCCTTGAGCCAGACCGGGCCGTCTGTGGTCGGCAGCCGGAAGAGCCCCGCCAGGTTCCAGGTGCGCCGCTGCCGGACCGGTCCCGTGACCGGCCGACCCTGGGCGGACAGGGTCCGCTCGGCCCAGACGAGCAGTTCCCGCAGCCCGGCGGCCCGGGCCCACGGAGACCGAAGGGGCTCGTCGTCCCTCAGCAGCGCCCGGTCCACGGGCCGCTGGTCCAGCCTGCCGGGCTTCGGCGGCTCCGACGCCTCGACGTGGTAGGTCACATGGCCGTCCCGCCCGCTCTCGCCCCCGTCGACCGTGAGGAGGCGCAGGACCAGGACGGGCACGTCGAGCGCCCGCTCCAGATGCCGGACCACCTGCTCGACCTCGGCCCACCACGGCACGTCGACGGGAAACGGTCCGGTGACCCCGAGGAAGTCCGGACCCGAGGTCACCCATGCGCTGACGGTTCGACTCACGGGCGTCAGTGTGCGGGCGGAGGCGGGCTCACGGCGAACGAATATCGCCTGGAGGAGCAGCACGCGGCGGGGGCGCGCCGGGCAGCATCCGGCGACGCGCGGCGACGGCCGACCCGCCCGGGCGGGTCGGCCGTCAGTACCCCTCGCGGGAGTTCTGTTCTACACCGGCGGAGTACGCGAGGCGCGTGTGCCGCCCTTCGCCGATGCGCCGGCGCACAGCAGGCCGAGGACCAGAGCCAGGGCGCCGATGATGATGTTGTTGACCACGACACCGGCGTCGGGGCTGTCGCCCACGATCCACGGCGAGATGATCATCCAGACTCCGAGGGCGCACATGGCCCAGCTCAGGCCGTACATCCTCTCCGGTGCTGCGGTGAAGCCGAGGGCCAGCAGGCCGATCGCGATGCCCACGATCAGGTTGTGGGGCACCAGCGAGGGCTGGCTCGTCGTGTAGTGGAGTATCCACGGGGAAACGGCGCAGTACAGACCGAGCAGGAATACCGGTCCGTCCACGAGCGCCACATCGCGACCACCGAGCATGCGGTCGTACCGGGCCCGCATTTCGGTTACATCAGGGTGGCTGGTGATGTCACTCCTGTGTGAGACGTTGGCCATGACTCGACTCCTTTGAACTCAGCAGGCCTGACCGCGTCCGGTGGGGTGTGCGGTAGGCGCCGCGTACGTTCATTCTGCTCTTATTTCGCCTTTATGTGTAGATGTGGTCGAGCAGTACGGGGAGTGGAGTGGACCCCGTCCCGGGATCGCCGACCGTTTGGAGGGGCATCCGGATGCGTGGATTCGCCCGCGCCTGGAGAACGGTCGCATCGTTCATGCAGCGAATGAGGGCGGTCGGGTCGAGGTCACATGTGAGCGTCCTGGGTCAGGCGCCCGTGCGGGCGCCACAATCCGCGTCGTGTGTGGCTCTTGACCGCGCCCAGGGGCAGGCCCGTGCGCTCGACGATCCGGATCAGGGTGAGGTCCTCGTGGAAGGCCGGGTGGAGGACCTGCCACGCTGCGGGGCCGGAGCCTCGCAGACTCGGCGCCGACCACCACGCGGTCGGTAGCGGCCTCGGGATCGTCGCAGCCCCGGCGGTCGGCGAGGGCCGGCTCGGCGCACGCCGATGTGGCCAGGACCGCCCGGCAGGTCCGCGCGGACAGGCCGTCGGCGATCCCGCGCCGGGTGACGCCGACGATCCAGGCGCCGACCGCACCGCGCTCGGGCCGGTATCCGTGCCGGCCACGCCATATGCCGGGGAACACCTGCTGGGTCACGTCCTCGGCCTCCGCGGTGTCTCCGAGGCTGCGCCGGGCGAGCGCCTGCACCAGCGTTCGTACGCGGCCGCCGGACGCGCCTCGTCGCCTGTCACCAGGCCCGCGCCAGGTCGTCGTCGGCCGGCGGTGCGCTCGTGCACACGGGGCTCATGAGGACGGCTCCTCGGGTAGGGGTGCGGAGGCCGTCATCATGCGAGGCGGGACGAAGCGTCCACAGCCCGCATCGCTTCTGCATCGTATAGTCGTCCCATGGGTGCATTCGGGGACGAAAACCCCGTCGACGCGGGGCTCACCACCGGAGCCGTGGCGCGCAGACTGGGCGTGTCGCCCACGACCCTGCGCTCCTGGGACCGGCGCTACGGCATCGGGCCCGCGGTCCGCCCCGACGGGCGGCACCGGCGCTGGACCCCGCAGGACGTCGCGATGGTCGAGACGATGTGCCGCCTGACCTCCGCCGGGGTGCCGACGGCGGAGGCCGCGCGCGCCGCGAGGAAGGGCACGGGAGAGCGAGCCCGCGACGGGTGGGAGGACGGCGGGGACCCGGGTGAAGCGGCCGGCGGCGCACTGCCGCCCGAACCGGTGCGACCCCAGTCGTCGGCCGCGGCCGTCCAGCCGGTCCAGCCCGGCCTTCCGCTCCCTGCCGACGTGCGCCGGGAGTGCCGGGGGCTGGCCCGCGCCGCCGTACGGCTCGACGCGCCGGCCGTCGAGGAGCGGCTGGCCGGGGTCGTCGAGCGGTACGGCGTCACGACCGCCTGGCAGGAGGTGATGGTGCCGACGCTGCACGCGGTGGGCCGCAAATGGGAGTCGTCGGGCGACCGCTACGTCGAGGTCGAGCACCTGCTGTCCTGGCATGTCTCCACCACCCTGCGACGCCAGGCCCGGCCGGCCGCGCCCCGGCAGCACACCGCCGTGCCGGGCCCGGTGGTCCTCGCCTGTGTGCCCGGCGAGGAGCACACCCTCCCGCTGGAGGCACTCAACGCCGCTCTGGGCGAAGTGGGCCTGCCCACCCGGATGTTCGGTGCCGCCGTCCCCGCCGAGGCCCTCGTCGCGGCGGTCGACCGGCTGGGCCCGACCGCCGTCGTTCTCTGGGCGCAGGCCCGCTCCACGGCGAGCGTGCCCCTGGCCCGCCATGTAGCCGCCGCGCGCTGGGGCGTGAAGGGCGCCCGCCGCCGGCCCCTCGTCGTACTGGGCGGCCCCGGCTGGCACGGGCGTCCCTCGGAGGGATTGGTCCGGCCCTCGGCCCTCGGCGAGGCGGTCGAGGTGCTGACCGGCCTGTACGGCCGGGACACCTGAGCCGCCCCGGCGCCCGCGACGACCCGTCCTTCGACGCCGGACGGGCCGGGCGCACGGGGCGTCGCACGCCGTGAGGGACCTATGGCGTTCCCGTGCGTCCGCGCAGGAATCGCTCCCGCCCCTCGGTGAGGTCGACGATCGGGTCCGGATAGTCCACTGCCGCACGGTCCAGGCCCTGGAGCTTCCACGGCTCGTGCACGGCCGGTCCGGCGACGTCCGCCAACTCCGGAACCCAACGCCGTACGTACGCCCCGTCCGGGTCGTACCGCTTGGCCTGGGTGACCGGGTTGAGGATCCGGTTGGGGCGGGTGTCGGTGCCGGTCCCCGCCGTCCACTGCCAGTTGAGCTGGTTGTTGGCCACGTCCCCGTCGACCAGCAGGTCCAGGAAGTGCCGGGCGCCGACCCGCCAGTCGACGTACAGCGTCTTGGTGAGGAAGCTCGCGACGAGGAGCCGGCCCCGGTTGTGCATCCAGCCCTCGTGGAGGAGCTGGCGCATGGCCGCGTCCACCACGGGGTAGCCGGTGCGGCCCTCCCGCCAGGCCCGGACCTCCTCCGGCGCGGACCGCCAGCGGTCGTGCTTGGCGCGGTAGTCCACGGCCGCCGCCGCGGGCCGGGCCGCCAGCACCTGACGGTGGAAGTCCCGCCACGCCAGCTGCCGTACGAACGCCTCCGCGCCGGGGCCGCCCGCCCGGCGGGCCCGGTGGACCACCTCGACGGGGGAGAGGGTGCCGAAATGCAGATGAGGGGAGAGCCGGGAGGTCGCGTCGCCCGCCAGGTCGTCGTGGCGCTCCTCGTACGCGATGATGCCCGACCGCAGCCAGGCGGCGAGCCGTGCACGGCCCTCCCTCTCCCCGCCCGCCGCCAGCCCCGGCGACGATCCCGACAGCCCGTCGCGCGCCGGGAGTCCCTCCGAGCCGACCCCGTCCGGCACCCGCAGGGTCCGCGGCGCGGCCAGCGGATCGCGCAGCCGACGCCGAGACCAGTGCCCGAAGTACGGTGTGAAGACCGCGAAATGGTCGGACGAGGCAGGCGACACCGCGCCGGGATCCACCGCGCACATCACCGTGTCGTGCACGTGCAGGCGTACGCCCTCCCCCTCCAGCGCGCGCCGCAGCCGCTCCTCGCGCCGCCGCGCGTACGCGCTCACGTCGGCGGACACATGCACCTCGTCGGCGTCCGCCTCGGCGGCCACCTTGCACACCTCCTCCACCACGTCCCCGGAGCGCACCACGAGCCGGCCACCCCGCTCCCGCAGCCCAGTATCGAGATCGCGGAGGCAGTCGGCGAGGAACGCCAGCCGGTTGGGCACCGCGAACCCGGCCTCCGCCACGGCCCGGTCCCGCACGAACAGCGGGACCACCTCGCGCGCTCCCTGCAGGGCGGCACGCAGCGGCGGATGGTCGTGCAGACGCAGATCCGACGTGAACAGGACGACCGAGACGTTCATGGCGGGACTCCGGGGGCGAGAAGACGGATCACCTGATGCTTCCGGGAAGCGGCGTCCGATGGATGCGCCGGGCGGAGGCCGTGACCGGCGGCCTCCCGGTACGCGTCACGGTGCGGGCGCCCGCTCCCGCGCGCGGGCGGCCGCGTCCGACACCGCGGCCCGCGCGATGTTGCGGGCCATGCCCCCGAACACGACGGAGTGGAAGGGGGCGACGCTCCACCAGTACGCGTGACCGAGCAGCCCGTGCGGATGGAACAGCGCGCGCTGGCGGAACACCGTGCGACCGGCGTCGTCCGTGTCGGCGTACATCTCCAGCCACGCCAGGCCCGGGAGCCGCATCTCCGCCCGCAGCCGCAGCAGCCGCCCCCGCTCGATCTCCTCGACCCGCCAGAAGTCCAGCGAGTCGCCCACCCGCAGCCGGCTGGCGTCCCGCCGGCCCCGGCGCAGGCCCACCCCGCCGGCCAGCCGGTCCAGCCAGCCCCGTATGGCCCAGGCGAGCGGGAAGGAGTACCAGCCGTTGTCGCCGCCGATGCCCTCGATGACCCGCCACAGGGATGCGCGCGGGGCGTCCACGTACAGCTCGCGCCGGTCCGTGTAGAGGCTGCCGCCCGCCCAGTCGGGGTCGGTGGGCAGCGGATCGCTGGGCGCACCGGGCAGGGAGGCGGACGACCAGCGGGTGGTCACCCGGGCCTCGCGCACCCGCCGCAGGGCGAGCCGCACCGCCTCGTCGAAGCCGACCGGATGACCGGGCGGGTCCGGGACGTACCGTGCGATGTCGTGTTCGCGGCAGACCACCTCGTGCCGCAGCGACTCGGTGAGCGGCCGGGCGATCGAGGCCGGCACGGGCGTCACCAGCCCGACCCAGTGGCTCGACAGGCCGGGGGTGAGCATCGGCACGGACAGGATGAGCCGGTGCGGCAGCCCCGCGACGGCCGCGTACCGGACCATCATCTCGCGGTAGGTCAGGACGTCCGGGCCACCGACGTCGAAGGCCCGGTTGACGTCGTCCGGCAACCGGGCGCAGCCCACCAGGGCGCGCAGCACGTCCCGGACGGCGACGGGCTGGATCCGCGTGTGCACCCAGCTCGGAGTCACCATCACCGGCAGCCGCTCCGTGAGGTAGCGCAGCATCTCGAAGGAGGCCGATCCGGAGCCGATGACGACCGCCGCCCGCAGCACGGCCGTGGGCACGCCGCAGTCCAGCAGGATCCGGCCGACCTCGGCGCGGGACCGCAGGTGCGGCGACAGTTCTGCCTCGGGAACGCCGTACGGGGTGAGCCCCCCGAGGTAGACGAGCCGGCGCACGCCCGCGGCGCGCGCCTGCTTGCCGAAGATCCGTGCGGCCCGCCGGTCCGTCTCCTCGAAGTCGTCGCCCGTGCCCAGCGCGTGCACCAGGTAGTAGCCGATGTCGACACCGCGCATGGCCCGGGCGACGGACTCCGTGTCGGTCACGTCCCCGCGGACCACCTCGACCGCTCCGGCCCACGGATGGTCCCGCAGCCGCTCCGGGGAGCGGGCCAGACAGCGCACCCGCAGCCCCGCCTCCAGCAGCTCCGGCACGAGCCGGCCGCCGATGTATCCCGTCGCGCCGGTCACCAGGCACAGCGGTCCGGCGCCGTGCTCTTCTCCCGTCATCGCTCCCTCGGCCCTCCGCGTCGGCGTCCCCGGACATCACTTCCCCCGAAGGGCCGGTCCCGGATGCACGGGCGGGCCCGGCGCCGCGCGATCGAGTGATCGAGTGATCCGTACGGCGACTACCCTTGCCGCGTGGCCACAGTGACGGGTCGCCTCGGCGGCTCGCCGTCAGCGGGTCCGGGCGACCCGGTGGCGAGCCACTGGGTCGTCGACGGACGCGTCCGGATCGACGTCACCCTCACCGCCTCGGCGGACAGCGACGCCGCGAAGCGGACGGCGGGCGCGGCTGCGCACCGGCCTGCACGCCCTGCCCGGCGCGGACGCACTCGTCGGCGGCTATACCGCCCAGCAGTACGACACCCTGCGCACCGGCGAACGCGACCGCACGCTGATCGTCCAGGTCGTCCTCGCCGTGATCCTCCTCGTCCTGATCGGCCTGCTGCGTTCCCTGCTGCTGCCCGTGCTGCTGGTCGCCACGGTGGCCCTGAACCTCCTCGCCACAATGGGTGTCTCCGCGCTCGTCCTCCAGCACGTCTTCGGGTTCACCGGCACCGACCCGTCCGTGCCCCTCTACGGCTTCGTGTTCCTGGTCGCGCTGGGCGTCGACTACAACGTCTTCCTGATGTCCCGGGTCCGCGAGGAGTCCCTGCGGCACGGCGTGCGCCACGGTGTGCTGCGCGTGCTGGTCACCACGGGCGGCGTCATCGCCTCCGCGGGCGTTGTGCTCGCCGCGACCTTCGCCGCGCACGGCGTCATCCCGGCCGATGGCGGCTGAGACGGGCGCGCGGGTACGACAAGGGCCTGCCGAAGCAGGCGCGCGGGCGGCGCGCGGGCGCGGACCGGGCCCTCGGGGTCGTGCTCGGTCCGTGCGCCCAGCTCCCGCGCCCGCGCACGTACGCCAAGCGCAGATCCCGGGCGGCCGGGGGCCGGGCCCACGGCCCGTGAACTCACATTCGTCGGGGTGACAGTCGCAGGCCCACCCGGATCGCGGGCGTGGCGGTCACAGGCCCATGCGGGTGAACGTCAGATGCGTGACGCCGCTGGGTGAGGAGACGGCCTCGACCTCGTAGTCCTTCTCCAGGCCCTCCAGCCCCTCCCAGAGGCGTACCCCTCGGCCGAGCAGGATCGGCACCACCACCACGTGCATGTGGTCGATGAGCCGGGCGGCGAGGAAGTCACGGATCACGGTGGCGCCACCGCCGATACGGACGTCCTGGCCCCCCGCCGCCTCGCGGGCCCTCTCCAGTGCTTCGGCGGGCGAGACGTCGAGGAAGTGGAACGTCGTGCCGCCCTCCATGTCCATCGACGGGCGCAGGTGACGGGTGAGGACGAAGGCCGGCGTGTGGAAGGGCGGGTTGGGGCCCCACCACCCCTTCCACTCGGGGTTCTCGTGCCATCCGGGATAGCCGAACTTCCCCGCGCCCATGATCTCCGCACCGATCCCGGGCGCGAACCGCCGCGCGAACGAGTCGTCGAGACCGCCGCGCCCGCCCGGCCCGCCGGTCACCTCGTGCCACCACCGGGTGGCGAACATCCACTCGTGCAGTCTTTCTCCCGCGTGGCCGAACGGCGCGTCACGGCTCAGGCCCTCCCCGGTTCCGAAACCGTCGAGCGAGATGGAGAAGTTGTGGACGCGGGCGAGTGACATGGCCGCGCTCCTTTCCTCTGCCGTTCGAGTCCTCTGCCGTTCGAGCCGTGTCGGGCCGGCTCGGTCATGGAACGATGATGGCCCCGGAATCGCGTCGCCCACTCAGTACGCGGCCGACAGTGACCCCAGATGGGCCCGGCGCACCTCCGTCGTCTGACCTTGCACGAGCAGGAACATCGCCTCACGGGCGAGACGCTGGGCCCGGTTGTCCAGGGCCAGGGCGCGCCCGCCGCCGGTGACGAGCGCGGCGGTCGTGGCGGTGCGCATCAGGTCGAACGCCTTCGTCTTGAGCGCCAGCCGCTCCTTCATGTGCTCGTGCGGCGCGGGATGGTCGGCGAGGGCGTACGCCTGCCGCCGCACCTTGTCCAGCCGCAGTCGCAGCCCCTTCGTCGTGGGGTCGTCCTGGTCGAGCAGCGCCAGGGCCGACTCGGCGACACCGAACACCGCGGGTGAGGCGTTCGCCGGCTTCGGCCGGTCCCCCTCCGCCCAGCTCTCGTACGGGGTGTGCAGGGCCACCGCGTCGTCGGGGATCCACAGCCCGTCGAGCTGGAGCGAGACGGTGCGGGCGGCGGTGAGCGCGGCCAGCCGCATCGGCGGCGACGCCTTCAACCCCGACTGCTGTCTGGCCTCGGTGAACGCGAACACCACCTCGTCCGCGTCCGTGACCCCGGCCAGCAGCATCACATCGTTCAGCCCCCACCCCGTGTACCAGGGCACCGTTCCGTGGAACCGCCACCCGCCGCGCTTGGGCACGGCCCGGACCGGAACCTGCGGATACCTCCGCAGATGCGCGTACGCCACCCCCGACAGCAGCTCACCCGTCGCCAGCTTCGCCAACAGCTGCTCGCGGGCCGGGAGTTCGGTCCTGGCGAGGGTCAGCACGGGCGTGTAGTGCTGGGTCTGCACGAACCACGTCGAACAGCATGCCCCCGCCAGGATCTCCGCGATCTCCCTCGCCACGGAGTTCGGCGCCCCCGAACCGCCGTACGCCTGCGGCGCGTTCACCCCGAGCAGCCCCGACCTCTTGATCGCCTCGATACTGCTCGCGGGCACCTGCTCCTGATCGACGCGCTCGGCCTGAGGCGCCAGCACTTCAGCGGCGAGACTGCGCGCCCGGACGACGAGAGGATGCGGTGACGTGGTCATAGGAGGATTCTCCCCGTCTCCGCACCGGAAGATCACCGTTTCCTCGGCCGGAGGGCCGCACACCGCTCGGCCCGGTGAGGAGAACGACCGGGAAAGGCCGGGCGAAGGCAGGTGAACTCCTTGTCATGGTGGGCCTCCTGGACCTCGACGGTCGCGTGGACACCCGCCGAAGCGCCGGCCCGGCGCCCGTGACCTGGGAGCGGACGACTTGACTGGTCTACACCCTTGACTGGTACAGACCAACGCGGTTGAGTGTGTCGGCACACCCCCCACCACGGCCGCCCCGCACCGTGGCCGGCTCCGCCGGCGCGTGCGCGCGAGGTCCGTCGCCGTCATGCCCTTCGGGCCCTCGCCCGGGTGCGGCCGTGCCCCATGAAGGAGTTGATCCCGTGTCGAGGCGCCGTCTCTCCGCCCTGCTGACCGCGCTGGTCATCGGCGGTTCCGCACCCCTGCTGCTGCCCGCCCAGAGCGCGAGCGCCGCTCCCTGCTCCAGCTACCCGAACTGGGTGGCCGGCCGGTCCTACGTCACCGGCGACATCGTCCGCTACACCGACGGCCGTGCCTACCTCGCCGAGCACGACAACCCGGGCTACGACCCCACCATCAGCACCTGGTACTGGGAGCCGTACGCCTGCGAGAACGGCCCCGCCAACCCCTCCGGGTTCGTGGTGAGCGAGGCGCAGTTCAACCAGATGTTCCCGAACCGGAACTCGTTCTACACATACAGCGGGCTGCGGGCGGCCATGAGCGCCTTCCCGGCCTTCGCCACCACCGGCAGCGACACCGTCAAGAAGCAGGAGGCGGCGGCCTTCCTCGCCAACGTCAGCCATGAGACGGGCGGGCTGGTCCACATCGTCGAGCAGAACACCGCCAACTACCCCACCTACTGCGACTGGAGCCGGCCCTACGGCTGCCCGGCCGGACAGGCGGCCTACTACGGACGGGGCCCGATCCAGCTCAGCTGGAACTTCAACTACAAGGCCGCCGGCGACGCGTTGGGCCTCAATCTGCTGGGCAACCCCTGGCTGGTGCAGAACGACGCGGCCGTCGCCTGGAAGACCGCCCTGTGGTACTGGAACACCCAGACCGGCCCCGGCAGCATGACCGGCCACAACGCCATGGTCACCGGAGCGGGCTTCGGACACACCATCCGCAGCATCAACGGTTCGCTGGAGTGCGACGGCAAGAACCCGGCGCAGGTGCAGAGCCGGGTGAACGCGTACCAGCGTTTCGTACAGATCCTCGGGACTTCGCCGGGCGGCAACCTGTACTGCTGACGGAGGCCCCTCGGTCATGATGTCATGCACCTGACTTCCACCCGGGGTCCGGTTCGCCTGGCGGCCGGGCCCCGTCCCCGTCCCGACGAAGGGCACCCCCCATGCCAAGCCCACGTACCACTTCACTCGCGGCCGCCGTGGCGCTGGCCGCCGTCGTGGCCGCCCCCGCGCCCACGGCCTCGGCCGCGGTCCCCGCTCCGGGCGCCTACTACGTGCAGAGCGCCATCACCGGACTCAACGCGGCCGACAGCGGGGGAGCGGTGGAACAGCACCGGCCCAAGGGCAACGAGGACCGCCAGCAGTGGAGACTACGGGCGAGCGGGACCTCGTACGTCCTGGAGAGCGAGGACGCGGCGGGCAGCTGTCTCGGCCGCTCCGGCGACCAGGCCAGAACGGTCGCCTGCACGAGCGGTGACGCCGCCTGGGACATCATCGACCACGGGTCCGGCCGGCACCGGCTCAAGGTCCCCGGCGCCGAGCGGTACCTCACGGTCGGCGCGAAGCCCTCCGGCGCCAACCACCCCGCGCAGCTGGTCACCGGCGGGGCCGGCGACCTGGCCGCCTGGTACCTCACACCGGTCGACCCTGCCACCAACCCCATGCCGCCGGCCGGGCAACGCACCCTGGACCAGGTCACGTTCCTCACCGCCCACAACGCCTACGCCAACGGCGTCGACGGCGGTTTCGCGCCGCCCTTCGTCAACCTGGTGCCCAACCAGACGCGCGGCATCAACCAACAACTCGCCGACGGCGTACGCGGATTCATGTTGGACATCCACCAGACCCCCGACGGCGCGATCCTCTGTCACAACAGCTGCACCCTCGTCGGCCGACCCGTGGCGCTGTGGGTGGACATCCAGCGCATGGTCGACTTCCTCAAGCAGAACCCGGACCAGGTCCTCACCGTCTTCCTCGAGGACTACGTCGACCCGGCCGTCCTGCGCGCCGAACTCGCCCGCGTCAACGGCCTGTCCGACGTGCTCTACCGGCCCGACCGGACCGGTGTGCGCACCAACGGCTGGCCGAAGATGGCCGACCTGATCGCCGCCAACGACCGTCTGCTGATCTTCACCGACCGCAGCCGCGCCTCCGACCAGGCCGCCGGCCTCACGCGGGACACCTTCGGCGTCATGTACCAGAAGGAGTGGACCGTCGAGAACTACTGGTCCATGGGTGGCGGCATCGGCTCCTCCGACTGGTCCTGCTACAGCCGCTGGTACGACGCCAACACCAACATCCCGCTCACCCGCACCGAGTCCGCTTTCAAGCCCCTGTTCGTCATGAACCACTTCCGCGACGCGGGCATCACGGCCACGGCCGGCAACGACAACGTGAAGCTGGCCGACCGGGCCCAGCGCTTCTGCCAGCCGGCCGCCCGCAAGAAGCCGAACTTCCTTGCGGTCGACCACTACAACCTGGGCAACGCGGCGTCGGCGGTGGCGACCCTGAACACGTACACGTACCCGTGAGGTCGTCGCACGACCACACCGCATACTGAAGTGCTGTGCCTACGGGCACCTCCAGGTGGGACGAAGGGCGGCAGAGGGGCGCGGAGGTCGGAGCGCAAAGCGGCCCCAAGCGGTTCATATAGGCTGCCTGTTCTGCCCCTGTCGTTCGTCACCACTCGGGAGAGTCATCCGTGAGCGTAGCCACCGCCCACTCCGCGTCGGCCGTACCGCCCGCCGACGAGACGCCGGCGACCGGGGGAGTGCCGGCTCAGGACGAGGGGATCTGGGTCGAGCCGGGCGCCGCCGATGCCGATGCCGATGCCGATGCGGATGCCGAAGCCGGTGCCCGGTCGGACGCGGCGGGCGGCGAGGCCCCGTCCGAGGGGGCCGGCGGCCAGGTGCCCGCTCAGGTCCCGGGCGACGCCGCCCCGGCCATGGCCGCCCCGGACGCCGCGATCGACTCCGTCGGGGCCGGGGACGCCGAGGGCCCCGAGGGCGTCGTGGACGAGCAAGTCGCCCGCGACGCACGTGACTTCGGGGTGTACGCCCGGACGGGCGGCTGGGCGTTCGCGCTGAAGGTGGCGCGCAGCGTGCGGCCCGGCGGAGAGCTGCCCGGGGAGACGGCGAAGGTCTCCGCGAAGCGGTTCGCCGAGCTGGCCGGCTGCTCGGCGGAGCGGGTCATGCGGTACTACAAGGCCTGGGACAAGGCGGCCGACGACGGCATGGTCCCGCACTTCGAGGCGCTCGCCCCAGGCGCCGAGATCGACCTGCCCGACTCGGACGTGTGGCTGTCGTACTACAGCTCCCGCTCCAGCGCGACCTCCGACCGGGGCACCGCCATCACCGCGGCGGCCGAGGCCGAGGGCATCCGCCCCACCAAGGCCCTGGAGGTCGCCGAGAACCCCACCGCGCTGCGCGCCGCGATCCTCGCCGATCCCTCAACGGCCCAGGCGGCCCGCACCGCGCTCCTCGACCGTCTCAAGGAGGACCCGTCCCTCCAGACGGAACTCGCCCGTGACATTGCGCGCACCGAGGAGCTGAAGAAGGCGGTCGCGAGCGAGACCCAGGCGGCCGGCCGGATCGGGTACGTCCGGCAGATCGTGGAGAACGGCCAGGTCAAGACGCCGGCCGGGCAGGTCATCGATGCCCCCGCCGAACTGCGCGCCGAGGCCGAGCGGCACCTCTCCCTCATCGACGAGCTGGATGACGACGAGGACACCGGCGAGTGGGCGACGGAGGCGTACGACACCGTCAAGGAGCTCGTCGTCCAGACCGTCGAGTCCAACCCCGAGCTGCGGGTCCAGGAACGCCGTACGAAGTTCTACAGCAGCCTCCAGAAGGCGACGAAGGTCTTCGAGGAGCTGACCCTCGACGACGCCGTGGACCTCGACGCGATCTATGAGGACGACATGCTCCAGCGGCTCGAGGAACTCCAGGAGGCGCTCAGTACCTGCATCGCCGCCCTCCGCAAGGCGTCGCCGGGCGACTGATACCGCGGTCCCCGACCTTCACCGGCTACCGAGGCCCTCTGCCCCCGCAGGGGGCCTCCGTCGTGCCCCGCCGCCCGTGTCGCGCCGGGCGTCGCGCCCGTCTTGCCACTCCGGGAAATCGCCAGTTGCCGTACGGCGGGTGTTACGTATAACCTCCCGGGAACCCCGAGCGAACCTCGGCAGATCACCGCACCGCCCCGCGCGCGAACCGCGCCCCACCCGAGAGGCCCACCGATGAGACGCATCGCTCTGGTCACCCTCGTGGTCGACGACTACGACGAGGCGATCCGCTTCTACACCGAGGCCCTCGGCTTCCGGCTCGTCGAGGACGCCCCGAGGCCCGACGGCAGCCGCTGGGTCGTCGTCGAGCCGGGCACCGGGGACACGGGCAGCGGACTGCTGCTCGCCAGGGCCAAGGACGAGGCGCAGCGCGGTCGGGTCGGTGACCAGACCGGCGGGCGCGTGGGCTTCTTCCTCCACACCGACGACTTCGCCCGCGACCACGCCCGGATGCTGGCCTCGGGCGTCAGGTTCGTGGAGGAGCCGCGCCACGAGCCGTACGGCTCGGTCGCCGTCTTCGAGGACCTGTACGGAAACCGCTGGGACCTCCTCCAGCCCGCCGACTGAGTCACCGCCTCCCGAGCCGCCCCCCCGCCCGACCGGCGACCCGCTTCACACCCACCGCACCACCTGCCGAGGAACGAACGCCATGACCGTGCCACGCATCGACGCCGACACCCTCCGCCGCCTCCCCAAGGTCGTCCTGCACGACCACCTCGACGGCGGTCTGCGCCCCGCGACCCTCGTCGAGCTCGCGGCGGAGGTCGGCCACACCCTCCCCGAGACCGACCCGGAGGGCCTCGCGGCCTGGTTCTACGAGGCCGCCAACTCCGGTGACCTGGTGCGGTACATAGCCACCTTCGAGCACACCCTCGCCGTGATGCAGACCCGCGAGGGCCTGCTGCGGACAGCCGAGGAGTACGTGCTCGACCTGGCGGCCGACGGTGTCGTCTACGGCGAGGTCCGCTACGCCCCCGAGCTGAACACCAGGGGCGGGCTGACCCTGCCCGAGGTCGTCGAGACCGTGCAGCAGGGCCTCGCCGCCGGTATGTCCAAGGCGGCGGCCCAGGGCACCCCGGTCCGCGTCGGCACGCTGCTCTGCGGGATGCGCATGTTCGACCGGGTCCGGGAGGCCGCCGACCTGGCCGTCGCCTTCCGGGACGCCGGGGTCGTCGGCTTCGACATCGCGGGCGCCGAGGACGGCTTCCCGCCCGCCGACCACCTGGCCGCGTTCGAGCACCTGCGCCGCGAGAGCGTCCCCTTCACCATCCACGCCGGTGAGGCGCACGGACTGCCGAGCATCCACCAGGCCCTCCAGGTGTGCGGGGCCCAGCGCATCGGTCACGGGGTCCGCATCACCGAGGACATCGTCGACGGCAAGCTCGGCCGCCTCGCCTCCTGGGTCCGTGACCGCCGTGTCGCCCTGGAGATGTGCCCCACCTCCAACCTCCAGACCGGCGCCGCGACATCCATCGCCGAGCACCCCATCACCGCCCTGAAGGACCTCGGTTTCCGTGTCACCCTCAACACCGACAACCGTCTGGTGTCCGGCACCACCATGACCCGTGAGATGGGCCTGCTCGTCGAGGAGGCCGGCTGGACCCTCGACGACCTGCGCACGGTCACCGTCAACGCCCTCAAGAGCGCGTTCGTCCCGTTCGACGAGCGCAACGCCCTGATCCGGGACGTCGTGCTGCCGGGCTACGCGTCCGCGCGCTGAAGCAGACCCCTTGCGTAAGCGGCCTGGCCGACATGCTGAAGATCGTCGGCCAGGACGCTCACCAGGCGAACACCCAGGCTGACCGGCGGATCCCAGCGCTCGTCCACGATGCGGCCGAGATGCCGGCCGGTCAGCCCGCGCACATATTCGAGTGTCTGCTCGTGCACGGCGTCGTAGTACCCGGTCAGCAGGTCGGCCGAGTCGACCCGCACCTTCCCGACCTGGGCGGCGCTGTGCCCGTATCCCGTGTCGTGACGAGGCAGCCCGAGCCCGAAGCGCTTCTCCCAGCCCTGTGACAGCCAGACCTGGTCGAGCCCGGCGACATCGGCCACATGGTCGTCCTGGATCCGGGTGAGGTGCCACACCAGCCAGGCGATGGAGTTGGCGCCGGGGGCGGGGCGGGCGTGGAGGTCCTCCGGGGCCAGCCCGTCCACCGCGGCATGGACCTCTTCCTTGATCCGGCCGTACGCGTCGATGAGAACGTCCTTCACATCCATACGTCCACCATCGGCCATCGTCGCCGTGCCCGCAGCGCCCCCACTCCGCTCCCCGCGCCGTCGGTCGGGGGCCTGCCCGTCAGCTGCCCGCGGCTCCCTTGGTGCCGATGTGGAAGATCTGGTCGTCGCGGGTCATGTCGACGACGAGCCTGGTCTTCTCGCCGTTGCCCCAGGTGGAGGTGATCCCGGCCTCCGTGCGGTTCGCGGTGCCGTTGTCGGTGACCTTCCAACGACAGGGGCACGTTCTGGGCGCGCAGGACGCCGTCCGCGTGGTTCTTCGCCTCCCAGGCCTCGAGCTGCTTGCGCAGATCGGCCGTCAAGTAGTACTTCCGCAGCTCCTCGGCGAGCTTGCCGCCCTTGGCCGGGCCGCTCTGCGCGTCGATGCAGGCGCCGTGGAAGTCGACAAGCCGCCGAAGCAGGTGCCCCCGCCGCCGGCGCCGCAGGACGCCGGTGTCCGGGCCGGGACGCAGCAGGCGGTGCACGGCGGGCAGACGCTCGTGGAGGTCTCGGTGCAGGGTCGGTCGTCCACGGCGGTGGTCCTGAAGGCGCTGCGGGTGCGCGTCGTCGGACGCACCACCCCCGCCCAGGGCAACGCCTACGCGATGGACCAGGGTTGTGGCGGACGCGTCAGCCCCCGCTACTTCGACGTCGACCTGGACAAGAACCCGCCCATCGCACGTCCGGTCGACGGCAGTGATCTGGACATACCGATCCCGGCCGTGCGCATGCCCTGCAAGGTGTCGTCCGAGGATCCGGAGGTGCTGCAGGTCAGCGCGGAGACCAAGGCGTGCGACTGCCGTTGGTACCTGGAACTGGAGTGGTCCTCCGAGGGGCGTACCGGCACGGGTCCGCATCGACGACCACGGCCGCCCGTTCCGTACGACCGGCATCAAGGGCCTGCCCCACTACGGTTACGACACCCTGAAGCGGCAGTGGGCGCCCCTGACCGACTGACCGACTGACCGCCTGACCGAAACCGTCCTGGCCGTGTCAGAGGGAGTCGATCCGCGGGTTCAGCAGACCCAGTAGGGCCCGTGCCGCCGGGCTCATGGCCTGCGGGGGCGGGAGCAGGGCGACCGTCTCGTAGACGGTGTCGCCGGTGCCCTTCACGGGGACGGCGGTGAGCGACGCCCGCTTGTGCCGGAAGTGGCGCGGTACGACCGCGATACCGAGGTTCTCGTCGACGAGGTCGAGGAGGCTGTGTACGTCGTTCACCTCCAAAGGCACGGTCCTGCGGACGCCCGCGGCGGCGAAGACGGCGTCGGTGGTGCGGCGCGGCCCCCAGTCCGGGTGGAAGTCGACGAAGACCTCACCGCCGAGGTCCTCGGGCGTCACTGCCGCGCCGACCGTCGCGAGGCGGTGGCTGGGGTGGCACAGCACCGTCATCGGTTCGCCGGTCAGCGGGACGACCCGCAACTGGTCGGTGTCCTCCTGCGCGGTCCGTACGGCGAAGGCCAGATCGAGCCGCCCGCTCGCCACCTCGTCCGCGAGGGCGCCCGAACCGGCCTGCCGCAGACAGATCTCCACATCCGGGTGCCGCCGTCGGAACGCGGCGAGCAGCCCCGCCACATGGACCCCGGCGATGCACTGCTCCGAGCCGAGCGCCAGCATGCCGCGCAGCACGCCCTGCACCGCGGCCACCGCCTCGTGCGCCGACCGCACCTGAGCCAGGATCCGCTCCGCCTCCGTCAGCAGCGCCCGGCCGGCCTGGGTGAGCGTCACCCGGCGCGTCGTCCGTACGAACAGCGGCGTCTGCAGCTCCCGTTCCAGGGACCGGATGGACGCGGACAGGCCGGACTGCGAGACCAGCAGCCGTTCGGCCGCCCGGGTGAAGTGTTCCTCCTCGGCGACCGCGACGAAGTGCTGCAGATGACGGAGCTCCATGACTGAGAAGCGTAGGTGCTGAATCCCATCGGATTCTCCTGTTGGACCGATGCCCCCAGGTCGCGAAAGAGTGGACACCGGTTCTCAGGGAACCGGGTTCCACCGTGCCAACCCCTATGGAGTCGCGTTGTACACCGCACACCACGACCGTTACGCGGACATGCCCTACCGGCGCACCGGACGCAGCGGTCTGAAACTGCCGGCGCTGTCACTCGGTCTCTGGCACAACTTCGGCCCCGACCGGCCTGTCGAGACACAGCGCGAGATCCTGCGCCGCGCCTTCGACCTGGGCGTCACCCACTTCGACCTGGCCAACAACTACGGTCCGCCGCCCGGCGCCGCCGAGTCCGCGTTCGGCGAGGCACTCAGGAGCGACTTCGCCGCGTACCGCGACGAGCTGGTCATCTCCACCAAGGCGGGCTATTCGATGTGGCCCGGCCCGTACGGCGAGTGGGGCTCCCGCAAGTACCTGCTCTCCTCACTCGACCAGAGCCTGAAGCGCATGGGCCTCGACTACGTCGACATCTTCTACTCGCACCGCCCCGACCCGGACACTCCGCTGGAGGAGACGATGGGCGCCCTGCACTCGGCGGTGCAGCAGGGCAAGGCGCTGTACGTCGGCGTCTCCAACTACACGGCAGAGCAGACCCGGGAGGCCGCCCGCATCCTGGGCGAGCTGGGCACCCCCCTCCTCATCCACCAGCCGCGCTACTCGATGCTCGACCGGCGCCCGGAGAGCGAGGGCCTGCTCGACGCCCTCGACGAGCTCCAGGTCGGCTCCATCGTCTTCTCCCCGCTGGAGCAGGGTCTGCTGACCGGCCGCTACCTCGACGGCATCCCGGAGGACTCCCGGGCCGCGAGCGACAGCCCGTTCCTGAACTCCGACGCCGTCACCGAGGACCTGGTGGGCCGGCTGCGCGCCCTGGACGAGGTCGCCAAGTCCCGCGGCCAGTCGCTCACCCAGCTCGCCCTCGCCTGGGTGCTGCGCGGCGGCCGGGTGACCTCCGCGCTCGTCGGCGCGAGCAGCGCGCGCCAGATCGAGGACAGCGTCGGAGCCATCCGCAACCTCGACTTCGAGCTGGACGAGCTGACCCGCATCGACGCGATCATCGAGGGCAGGGCCTAGCCTCAGATCCAGGTGGAGGGGGGCCGTGCGGGCTGTGGTCCGCACGGCCCCCCTCGTGTTCCTGTCTCCTGTCAGGGGCGCCTCACACGTCGTACGTGTAGAACCCGCGGCCCGTCTTGCGGCCGAGCCGGCCCGCGGCGACCATGCGGCGCAGGAGGGCCGGAGGCGCGTACAAGGGCTCCTTGAACTCCTCGTACATGGACTCGGCCACCGCCTGCGCGGTGTCGAGGCCGATGAGATCGAGCAGGCGCAGGGGGCCCATGGGATGGGCACAGCCGAGTTCCATACCCTGGTCGATGTCGTCGGGCCGGGCGCCGCCCGACTCCACCATCCGTACCGCGCTGAGCAGGTACGGCACGAGCAGCGCGTTGACGACGAAACCGGACCGGTCCGGTGCCTGGACGACCTGCTTGCCCAGACGGCGGGCGAAGTCATGGGTACGTCGCACGGTCTCCCGGCTGGTGGTCAGGGCGGGGATGACCTCCACCAGCCGCTGCACGGGCACGGGATTGAAGAAGTGCATGCCGACGACCTGCGCGGGGCGCTCGGTGACGACCGCGAGATCGATGACGGGGATCGACGAGGTGTTGGTCGCCAGGATCGCCGCGGGGTCCTCCACCGCCTTGTCCAGGGTGCGCAGGACGTCGGACTTGATGTCGCGGTTCTCGGCGACGGCCTCGACGACGAACTGGCGGTCGGCAAGGTCGCTGAGCTCGTGGGTGAAGGACAGCCCGGCGAGGGCCTGGTCCCGCCGCTCCTCGCTGAGCTTGCCACGCCGGACGCCCCGGTCGAGGGAGGCGGTGATCCTGCGGCGGCCGGCTTCGACGGCGTCATGGGTGGCTTCGGCGACCCGGACGTCGAGGCCGCCGCGGGCGGCGACTTCGGCGATGCCGGAGCCCATGAGGCCGCAGCCCACGACGCCGAGACGGGTGACGGGATCCATCTGAGGTCCTCTCTGATGATGGTGCGCAGGGTTCGGGCGAGGGGCCTCGGACGTTGCGGCAGTACTGGCCGCCGACCTCGCAGAAGGCCTCGGTGATCCGCGGCGGTGAACACGCCACGGCGAAGAGATCGGCGGCTGCGCGCAGAGTCTCCCGCTCACAGGTCGAGGACCAGGCGAGGTCCGCACGAGCGGGAGACGCAGATGAGCATGGTGTCGCCGGAGGCCCGCTCCTCCTCCGTCAGCAGGGAGTCGCGGTGATCGGGCCTCCCTTCGAGTACGTCGGTCTCGCAGGTGCCGCAGGTACCCTCCCGGCAGGAGAAGTCCACCGCGACGCCGGCCTCCTCCAGCGCTTCGAGCACCGATCGGTCCGGCGGCACCGTGAGGGTGAGCCCGGAACGGACGAGCTGCACTTGGAAGGTCTCGACCGGGGCCGTCGCGGTCGCCTCGACGGGGGCGAACCGCTCGACGCCCAGCGTGCCGGGCGGCCAATGGGCGCAGCTCTCCCGCAGTGCCTCCAGCAGGGGTTCGGGACCGCAGGCGTGCACCAGGGTGTCCGGGGCGGGCGGGCCGAGGAAGGCGGCGAGGTCCAGCAGCCCGTACGTGTCCTGGGGGCGGATCAGTACGCGGTCGCCGTACCGGGCGAGACGGTCCACGAACGCCATCGAGGCGAGGGTGCGGCCGCCGTACAGCAGACGCCAGTCGGTCCCCGCGGCCTCGGCGGCCTCGACCATGGGCAGGATCGGTGTGATGCCGACGCCGCCCGCGACGAACAGCTGGCGGGCGGCGGGCCGCAGCGGGAAGTTGTTCCGTGGGCCGCGGACCCGGACGGCGCTGCCCTCGCGCAGGTGGTCGTGGACGTGGGCGGAGCCGCCACGGCCGCGCGGCTCGCGCAGCACGGCGATCTGCCAGACGTCCCGTTCCTCCGGACGCCCGCACAGGGAGTACTGGCGGATCATGCCGCCGTCCCCCCGGCCCAGGACGACGTCGATGTGGGCACCCGGCGTCCAGGACGGGAGTGCCCCGCCGTCCGGGCGGCGCAGGGTGAGACAGACGACACCGTCGGCGGCAGGGACCCGGGCCGCGACGGTGACGAGGAACCCGGCGGGATCGGCGGAGGCCACGGTGGTGACGGCCTCGGCGTGGGTGGGCGTCGCCTCGGTGGGGACGGTCCCGGGCGCGCGGCTCGGCCTGGGCACGGTTCCGGCGGAGGGCAGTCGGTCGTTCACGGGGGTCGCCTCCGGGGTTCAGGTCTGTGCGGGCACGTGCAGCAGGAGAGCGTCGCCCTGGCCGCCGCCCCCGCAGAGGGCGGCCACCCCGCGGCCCCCGCCCCGGCGTCGCAGTTCTGCCGCGAGGGACAGCACCAGGCGGGCACCCGTCATGCCGACCGGGTGGCCGAGAGCGATGGCACCGCCGTTGACGTTCACCCTCTCCAGGGGGATGTCCAGCTCTCGGACGGAGGCGAGAGTCACCCCGGCGAACGCCTCGTTGATCTCGAACAGGTCCAGGTCGGCGGCCTTCGACCGGCCGTCCCGGGACAGAGCGTCGCGGATCGCACCGGCGGGCTGGACCAGCAGGGAGGCGTCGGGGCCCGCCGTCGTGCCATAGGCTCCGATCTCGGCCAGCGGGGTCAGGCCCTCCCGCCGGGCGCGTTCGGCGCTCATCACGACGACGGCCGCGGCCCCGTCGGACAGCTGGGAGGAATTGCCCGCGGTGATGGTGCCCCCGCCGGAGAACGCCGGCCTGAGCCGCCCCAGGCTCTCGGCGGTGCTGTCCGGCCGTACGCCCTCGTCGGTGTCCACCACCGACCGGCCGTACCGCCCGGTCACCGTGTACGGGACGATCTCGTCGGCGAGGGCGCCGGACTCCTGGGCGCGGGCGGCCCGTCGGTGGGAGAGCGCGCTGTACTCGTCCTGCTCCTCGCGGCTCAGCCCGTACGGCCGTTGGTGGCGCTCGGTGGCGGCGCCCATGGAGACGCCGTCGAAGGCGCACACGAGGGCGTCGCGGTCAAGGGCGTCCTCCACGGCGGCCGCGCCGTACGTCCAGCCGGCCCGAGCCCCGCGCAGCAGGTGCGGGGCGCCCGACATGGACTCCATGCCGCCCGCGACGACCACCTCGTGACGCCCGGAGGCGATCATGAGGTCGGCCAGGGCGATGGCGTGCAGACCCGACAGGCAGAGCTTGTTGACGGTGCTTGCCGGCACGGAGAACGGGATTCCGGCGCGGACCGCGGCCTGCCGGGCCGGATTGGGACCGGCCCCGGCCTGGACGACATGGCCCAGGACGACGGCTTCCACGGCGGCCGGGTCCAGATGCGCGGCGGCCAGCGCGCCGCCGATGGCATGGGCGCCGAGGTCGACGGCGGAAGCGGTGCTGAGGACGCCCACCAGTTTGCCGATGGGCGTTCTCGCTCCGGCGACGATGACGGATCCGGGCACGGCCGGGACCTCCTGCGGAACGTGGGGCGCGTCTGGCCCGTGAAGGGAGGGAGGGGCGGCGGCGCGGCGGGGCGCCGGGAGGTGCGGTCAGGCGACCGTGTCGAGGACACGCTCGGCGATCATGTGGGCCGTGTCGTTCACCGAGTGCAGCACGATCCGGCCGCCCGGCAGCCGACGCACCCTGCTGACCGAGGTGTAGCCGGGGTGGAACCAGAACATCGTGGGCAGGCCGAGCACGGTCGCCAGGAAGGTGTTGGTGATGCCGCCGTGGCACACGGCGGCGACCCGCCCTTCGGGATGGGCGTCGAGGACGGTCTTCATGGCCCGTACGGCACGCGCGCGGAAGGCGTCCCGGTCGAGATCGGGCACGAAGTCCTCGTACCGTCCCTCGGCGAGTGCCGCCGCCCGGGGATCGTCCGCGCCGATCTGCTCCGGCGGCGTGTAGGGGTGCGAGACGTCCGTGTCCCACTCGCGGAGGTCGTCCAGCACCCTCGCCGCCATGCCGGTGCGTCGTTCCAGGGGAGCCGCCGTCTCGCGTGCGCGCCGGAAGGGGCTGGTGTACAGGGCGTCGATGTCCTCGTGCGCGAGCCAGGCGGCGAGGCGCTCGGCCTGGGCGGTGCCCTCCGGCGACAGCCCGGGGTCGTACACGCCCGCCAGGGGGAGGCCGTGCCGGATGAGGAGGAGTTCGGTCATGGGTGGTCCTTCGTACGAGGGGCGGGTGGTCGTCGGTCGTCCTCGGGGGCGGGCAGGTGCTGAGGCCCCCTCAGCCCGCGATGGTCCGTTCGGAGTGCCAGTAGGGGCGGCGCATCGCGCGCTTGTCGAGCTTGCCCATCGCGTTGCGCGGGAGCTCGGACACGAACTCGTAGGACTTGGGGCACTTGTAGGCGGCCAGCCGGTCGCGGCAGAACCGGTCCAGTTCCCCGGCGGGTGTGCCGTCCCCGGCCGTCACGACCAGCGCCCGCAGGGCCTCGCCGAAGTCCGGGTCGGGCACGCCGATCACCGCCACCTCGGCGACCGCCGGGTGCTCCCCCAGCACGGCCTCGCTCTCCGCCGGATAGAGATTGACACCGCCCGAGACCACGACGTCCGCGGCCCGGTCGGTGATGAAGATGTAGCCGTCCGCGTCGACGTAGCCGATGTCGCCGAGGGTGAAGACACCGGGGGAGAGATACGCGGACCTCGTCTTGTCCGGGTCCGCGTGATAGCGCACGCCCCGGTCCTCGGGCGCCCTGAAGGCCAGCAGTCCCCGTTCGCCGGGCGGCAGCGGCCGGCCGTCGTCGTCGGTCACCAGCACCTCGAAAGGCGGCTGGACGCGCCCGACGGAGCCCGGATGGGCCAGCCACTCGACGCTGCCGATGCGGGCCACTGTGCCCGCCTCGCTGGCCCCGTACGACTCGGTCAGCACCGGACCGAACCACTCGATCATGGCCCTCTTCACGTCCGGGGGACATGCGGAACCGGTATGGGACACCTGCACCAGGCTGGAGACGTCGTACCTGGAGCGCACCTCGTCCGGCAGGGCGAGCAGGCGCTGGAAGTGGGTGGGCACCATGACCGTCGACGTCACCCGCCACTTCGCGACCCGGCTCAGGAAGATGGCCGGGTCGTATCTGCCGAGAACGACGACCTGCTGCCCCGCCACCAGATGGCGCAGAGCCGTCAGCGGCGCGTTGTGCTGCAGCGGGCCGCAGACCAGGTGGGGTCCCGGCGGGAATCCGGGTCGCGCGGACATCGCGGCCAGATAGGCGGAGCTGTCGGCCACGGGACCGCTCACCCACCGCACCTCGGTGCCGCGCGCCCGCCCGGTGGTACCCGACGTGTAGACGAGGGGCGGCCGGGCGGGCCGGCCCCCGGGGACGGTCGCCCCGGCGGGCGCCGCGGCCAGCCACAGGTCCCAGTCGAAGGCGTGCCCGATCGCCGGCGTTCCGTGCATCACCAGGGGAAGGGCGAGTTCCCGGGCGGCGTCCAGGGCCGACCCGGCGCCGGCCGGGCCGGTGACGATCCCGGTCGCCCCCGAGTCGATGATCTGGTCCACGAGTTCACCCGGTGTCAGGTGCCGGGACGCGGCCACCGTCCCCACACCCGCCCGGAGCCCGGCCAGATGAGCCACCAGCGTCGGTATCGCGTTGTCGCCCAGCACCACCACCCGGTCGTGCGGTCCGGGCGCGATGTCCAGCAGTCGTACCGACGCCCGCGCCACCTGGTCCGCGAGCCGGGACCAGGACAGCACCTCCCAGTCGTCCACCAGGGCGGGCTCGTCCGGGGTCTGCTGGGCGCGACGGTCGAGTGGCAGCTGCGACATGGCTCCTCCGGCGGCTCTCGGTCCCCTCCCGGCTGACAGGAGAGTCGATGACGAGACTGTAGCGTTTATCAAGAAAGTGCGGAACACTCTGACCCGACACGGAGGACCGACCCCCTGCTTGGTGGAGGAACCGACCCCTCTTCTCGCTCCTCCGTTACTCAAGCTCCCATCTGGTAAGTGTTCTCAGGGAGGTCCCATGTCCCGGCACGATCTGGACACCTGGCGCACACAGGCCCGGCAGTGGCTGGCCACACGGCTCGAACCGCGTAAGCCGTCGGCGTCCGCGGAGGAGGCAACCGACCTCGCGGTGTTCCACAACCTCCCCGAGGACCGTGAGCTCCTGCTCCTGGAGCGCTGCCGCGCCTATCAGCGGGCCCGCTTCGACGCCGGGTACCAGGCACTGACGCTGCCCGCCGACCGGGGCGGGGCGGGCCTGACCGCCGCCCACGCGGCGGCCTTCGCCGAGGAGGAGTCCGCCTTCGACGTGCCGCCGTCCACCGAACTGATCAGCGTCACCGTGCGCCTGGTCGCCATGGCCGTATCCCTGTTCGGAACAGACGAGCAGCGCCACGACCTCGCGCGCGCCTTCCTCCGCACCGACCTGCTGGCCTGTCAGCTCTTCAGTGAACCCGGCGCCGGCTCCGACCTCGCCGCCCTGCGCACCCGCGCCCGCCAGGAGGACGGCGGGGAGCCCGGCGCCGACGGAGCCGGGAGCGTCGGGGACTGGGTGATCGACGGTCAGAAGGTGTGGACCTCGGGGGCCCAGTTCGCCGACTACGGCCTGCTGCTCGCCCGTACCGATCCGGACGTCGTCAAACAGGCGGGCATCACCGCCTTCCTGGTCCCGATGGACGCCGCCGGGGTCGAAGTGCGCCCCATCCGGCAGATGAGCGGCGGTGCCTCCTTCAACGAGGTCTTCCTCAGCGCGGTCCGTGTCCCGGACCGGCTCCGGATCGGCCGCCCCGGCCAGGGGTGGGAGGTCGCCAACGCCACCCTCGGCTTCGAACGGACCGCCTCCGGCGGCGGCAACCGGCGCAAGGGCGGCACCTTCACGGACGTGCTCGCACTCGCACGCTCGCTCGGCCGCACCACCGACCCGCTGGTCCGGCAGCACCTCGCGGACCTGTACGTCCGGACCGCGCTGCGCGCCGCCACCGTGGACCGCGTCGCCCGGACGAGCGCCGCAGGCGGCCGGCCCGGCCCCGAGGCGTCCCTGACCAAGCTCATGGCCACCGACCTGCTCACCCGTACCGGGCAGATCGCCGCCGACCTGATGGGCGCCCGGATCTGCGCCGACACCGGAGAGCCGGGAACCTTCGCCTGGACCGAGCACCTGCTCGGCGCCCCGGGCTACCGGCTGGCGGGAGGCACCGACCAGATCCAGCGCAACCTGATCGGCGAGCGCGTACTGAAGCTGCCGCCGGAGCCGAGAGCGGACCGGTTGCCGTTCTCGCAGCTGCCCGGCAACTGAGGCGGGGCGACCACAGCACCCCTGGCCGCCGGCACGCCGGACCACGGGGACGATCCCCGGTCACCCGGCGCCTCCCGGCCGTTCGGCGCCGTGCCGCGAACGAGCGAGGCCACGTGCCGCGAAAACGAGCGAGGCCGTGCCCCGGCCGCGTGGAGCCGTTCCGCGCTCCCTCGGGAACGCTCGGCCCCCCTCTGCACTGTTCCGCAATCACCAAGGAGTGACACCGATGGATCTGGGACTGACAGGCGCGAAGGCGCTGGTGACCGGCGCGAGCCGGGGCATCGGCCGGGCGATCGCCGGAACCCTGGCGGCGGAGGGCTGCGCGCTGGCGCTGTGCGCCCGGGGCGAGGAGGCGCTCGCCAAGGCAGCGGCCGAACTGCGCGGCGAGGGGGCGACGGTGTTCGCCGAGCCGGTCGACGTGACCGACCCGGCCGCGCTCGCCGGCTTCGTGGCACGCGCGGCCGGCCAACTCGGCGGCCTGGACCTGCTGGTGTCCAACGTGTCGGCGGGCAACGTCAAGGGCCCGGACGCATGGGAGACCAGCCTGCGCGGCGACCTGATCCCGTTCGCGGGACTCGTGGAGGCGGCCATGCCCCACCTGGAGGCATCCGACCGGGCGGCCGTGGTCGCCATCGGTACCACCAACGCCTCCGACACCGCCCGACCCGCCGGCGCCAACTCCTACTCCGCCGTCAAGGCCGCCGTGGTCCAGCACGCCTCGGCCCTCGCGCACACCCTCGCCCCCAAGGGCATCCGCGTCAACACCGTCTCGCCCGGCCCCGTCGACTTCCCCGGTGGCGCCTGGGAGACCATCCGCGCCAGCCGGCCGGAAGTCTACGAGGAGGTCCTCGCCCGACTGCCGATCGGCCGCTACGGCACCGCGGAGGACGTGGCGGCCGCCGTGGCGTTCCTGCTCGGCCGGACCGGCTCCTTCTGCGTCGGCGTCAACCTCGTGGTGGACGGCGGGCTGCTGACCCGCGTCCAGTACTGAGCCGTGGCGGGCCCGGCCGGCCGTCTGGACGCCGTACTGGTCTGCGGCGGCAGATGGCACGACTTCGACTACGCGCGGCTACGTCTGCTGGAGCTGCTCGGCGAACATCCGAAGGTGCGCACGAAGGTCTTCCAGGACTACGACTGTGCCGCCCCGCTGGACGAGGCGGACCTGCTGGTGACCTATACCTGTGACGTCCGGCCGGACCCGGCCGAACGCGCGGCGCTGACACGGTTCGTGGAGCGGGGCGGGCGCTGGCTGGCCCTGCACGGCACCAACGCGGTGATCGAGCCGCCCGCCCCCGGCGGACCGCGCGTGTTCAGCACGCCGCGGCTCCTCGGCGAGGTGGCGGCCGTGCTCGGCAGCCAGTTCCTGGCGCATCCGCCGATCGCGCCGTACCAGGTACGGGTGACCGTGCCCGATCACCCGCTGGTCGCCGGGATCGAACCGTTCACGGTCACCGACGAACTGTACGTGTGCGAGCTGCACGGGGAGTCGGAGGTGCTGCTGCACGCCGAGTACACGGGCCCCTGCCGCGGCTTCGCCGAGGGCGGCACGGCGGCCCTGGACGACGCGCCCCGGCCGGTGCTGTATCTGAGACGGCACGGCCTCGGGGAGGTCTGCTACTTCACCCTCGGCCACTGCCGGGGCCGCTACGACATGCAGGACCTGGGCGTGGCGGACACCGGACAGGCGGACCGGGGGCCGTGGGGGACCGTGGAGTTCCTGAAGGTGCTGCGGCGTTGCGTGGCACAGACGGTGGGGGAGCGGGGGCCGAGGGGAGCTTCGGCGTGCCGCTGACCGCGGCGGGGGCGGCAGGCCACCCGTGGTTCGGCCCTGCCGCCCCGCCCGCCCCGTCCCCATGGGCTCCGCTGCTGCGACCCGGCTGGGCGCCTCGTCCGTGCGCAGGGCGGCATGGTCGGCCGGGTGAAGCTGCGTGCTCCGCCGTCGACGGTCGTGGACTGACTCGCCGTGGGCGAGAAGGAAGGGGTCGTGGAAGGCGCCGGGGATCCGCGCGGTGCAGTCCTGGACCGCGCTCGGGTCCACGCCTTCCACGAGGAGCGCGAACCCGGCACCGCCGGCCTGGCCACCATGGCGTGATCGCGGCCCGTCGCCCATGACGGGGCCCGATGGGCCACAGGTGCTCCAACGGGCGAGGGCCCGGCGCCAGGCCGGGGAGCCCCTGGTGGGTTCCAGGGGGCGGAGACCCCGGGGACGGGACGGGCGGGGCGGCGGGTGTGGATCCCCCGTCCTCGTCGCCCAGTCGCCTCAGCCGTTCGGCAGTACCACCGCGCGGCCGTTGATCCGGCCGGCGTGCAGGCGCTCGTAGGCCAACGGTGCCTCCCTGATGGAGAAGGTCTCGACATGGGAGGAGACGAGGCCCTGTCGGGCCAGCGCGATGACCTCCATCAGTTCCACGCGGCTGCCCCAGTAGGGGAACGTGGCGTTCACCTCGAACGGCAGTCCGCCGCCGAAGCCGACAGCCAGGGTGCCCCCGCCGAGTCCGACCACGCTCACGTCGCCCTCGACGGCCACCGACGCGGCGGCGACCGCCAAGGTCCCCGGGGCTCCGACGAAGTCCAGGACCACCTCCGCTCCCGTCCCTCCGGTGAGTTCCCGGATCCGCCCGGCCGCCGTGTCGTCGGAGACAAGTGCCTCATGGGCGCCGACGGACCTCGCCAGTTCCAGCTTCTCCCCGCTCAGGTCGAGGGCGACCACCCGGGCCGGTGTCAGCGCACGCAGCACCTGAACGGCGAGATGGCCGAGCCCGCCGACGCCGAGCACGACCGCGGTGCTGCCGGGCACGAGCTTCGGCAGCGACTTCACGATCGCGTGATACGGCGTCAGCCCGGCGTCGGTGAGGGGCGCCGCCTGCACCGGGTCGAGACCGCCGAGGGGAACCAGGTGGCGGGGCGAGTTCACCAGCATGTACTCGGCCAGGGCGCCGGGCGCGCCGAGCCCGGGCGGCAGGATGCCGAGCCCGGCGGCGTACGGACAGCAGTTCTCCTTGCCCTCGGCGCACCTGCGGCAGCGACCGCAGCCCCACGGCCCGTACACGGCCACCGCGTCGCCCTCTGCCACTCCCTCGACACCACTGCCCACCGCCGCGACGGTGCCGACACCCTCGTGACCGAGCGTCATCGGCAGCGGATAGGGGAACTGCTCCTCGGGCCAGCCCATGACCGCCAGGTCGGAGTGGCAGAGCCCTGCCGCGGTCACCTTCAACAGCACCTGGCCGGGGCCGGGGTCCGGTACGGGAACCTCGACGACCTCCGGTGCGTGTCCCACCTTCCGGTACTGCACTGCCTTCACCTTCGTGTCTCCTCACTCGTGGCGGGTACGGCGGCGTCCTCCGCCGGAACCTCGGCTCCGGCACGCGGGGTTCCTCTCCGGCGGCGCAGGACGGCGGGCAGGGCGATCCGGCCGCCGGTGAGGACGAGTGCGACGATGAGGACCGAGCCGGTGAACAGGCTCGCGGCCCACTGGGCGCTGGTGGCGAGTCCGAGTCCCGTGATGCCGGTGCCGAGCAGCAGGACCGCCAGCACCGTTCCCCAGGCGTTGAAGCGTCCGGCGCGCAGCTGCGTCGCCCCGACGAAGGCCGCGGCGTAGGCGGACAGCAGATACGGGCTGCCCGCGGTCGGCGACCCCGACCCGACGGACGCCGCGAAGACGACCCCGGCGAAACCGGACAGCAGCGCGGAGGTCACCAGGGTCATGAAGCGCAGCCGGTCCGTGCGCACCCCTTGCAGCCGCGCCGCGTCGGCGTTGAACCCGGTCGCGTACAACCGGCGCCCGGTGGCCGTGTGTTCCAGCAGGAACCAGATGCCCACCGCGGCGAGCAGCAGGTACAGCACCGGCAGGGTGATCCCGCCCACGTCCAGCTGGGCGACGCTCGCGAAGGGCTCGGCCAGCAACTGCACCCCGGTGATGGAGCTGTCGCCGGTCACCATGGTGATGAGCGACTGGATCAGCGCACCGGTGGCCAGGGTGGCGATGAAAGAGTCGACCCGCAGTACCACCACCACGACCCCGTTGACGATCCCGACCAGCAGCGCCGCGGCCATCGCCAGGGCGATCGCGGTGAACGGACCGAAGCCGGCAAAGACCAGGAAGCGGGCGGTCAGCACGCTGGTGAGCGACATGGTGTAGGCGACCGAGAGATCGAAGACACGGGCGGCCAGCGGCGGTACGACGCTCAACGCCACCAGCCCGGCGACGGCGTTGCCGTTGAGCACCTGCTTGACCGTGGTGGCGGTCGGGAACGTCTCCGGCGCCCAGACGGAGAAGAGCGCGACGATGACCAGCCACACGTACACGGCGCCGATGTTCCGGAACGACAGGGCGGCCACCGCCCGCCGTACCGGTGTCCCGGGGGCGAACCCGCCGGGCCGGTCCGGTGCGGACGGCCGCAGCGCCGCCGCCCGGGTCGGGGTGGATGTCATGTCACTCGGTTCCTTCCGGTTCCAGGGCTCATGTCAGTCGGTTCCTTCCATGGCGTGCACGAGTGCGGGTTCGGTGATCTCCCGGCCGCCGAGCTCCCGTACGATCCGGCCGTCCCGGACCACCAGGACACGGGTGCACAGGGCGAGCAGGTCCTGGGTGTCGGACGAGGAGACGATGACGCCCATGCCCTCCTCTGCCTGACGCTCTATCAGGTCGTACAGCTGGAGACGGGTCGCGATGTCGACGCCCGCCGTCGGCTCGCACAGCGCCAGCACCGGTGGGCGCTGCGCCAGGCAGCGGGCCATGACGACCTTCTGCTGGTTGCCGCCGCTCAACGTGGTGATCCGCGCCCCGCGCCCCGCCGTACGCGCCCCGACCCGCTCGATCCAGTCCTCCGCGAGGGACGACTCGCGGCGCCGGTGCAGCCGTCCGCCGCGCGCGCGGAGCCGGTGCAGGAGGGGGAGGGTGAGGTTCTCGCCGACCGAGAAGTCACCGATGACCCCCTCACCGGCCCGGTCGGCGGGGACCAGCGGAAGACCCAGCCCGCCGGCGTCGCGCGCGTCGGTCCACCGCTCGGCCCGCTGCGGCAGCCTCAGCCTCCCGCTCACCCGCCCGCCGTGGGCACCGCACACCGCGTACGGCACGATCTCGTGGCCGGAGCCGACCAGCCCCGTGATGCCCAGCCGCTCGCCCCCCGCCAGGTCGAAGCCGATGCCGCGCAGGGGCCCCGCCCACAGGTCGCGGACCTCCAGCACCGCCCTGGTCGCGGCGGAACGGGCGGCGGGCCGGTGGTCGGTCTCCGTCTCCTCGCCCGCCATCAGTGCTGCCAGGGAGCGCGGGGTGAGGCCGGCCACCGCGCGTGTGGCGATGCGGCGTCCGCCGCGGATCACGGTGACCCGGTCGGCGAGCGCGAAGATCTCGTCCATCCGGTGCGACACGTACAGCACGCTCGCGCCGGCGTCGCGGACCTCCCGCACGATGCCGAAGAGCCGGGCCACCTCACCGGGCGGCAGTACGGCGGTGGGCTCGTCGAGCACCAGGACCCCGCGCCTGCCCTCCCAGCCCTGCAACGCGGCGGCGATGGCCACCACCGCGCGCTGGACCGGGGTGGCCGCCGACAGGGGCCGGCGCACGTCGAGGCCGAGACCGAACCGCTCGACCAGCGCGGTGGTCCGTCGCTCCATCTCCGGCCAGCGGACGTTGCCGAGGACTGTACGGGCGAAGCCGTGACTGAGCGCGAGGTTGTCGACGGCGCTCAACTCGGCCACCAGTCCCAGTTCCTGGTGGACGAAGCGGAGCCGGTCGTGCCGGGAGGCGGTGACCTGGCCGAGGTCGAACGGCTCCCCGTCGAGTTCGGCGACGGCCCCCGGCTCCGCGTGGTGGTACCCCGCGAGGATCTTGATGAGGGTGGACTTGCCGGAGCCGTTGGGGCCGATCAGTGCGTGGATCTCGCCGTGTGCGACCTCCAGGTCGACCTCCTTCAGCGCCTGGGTCCCGCCGAATCGCTTCGACAGCCCGGCCACCCGCAGCACCGGCCCGGTCAACTCAGCCCCCAAAGCGCCCTGAACTGCGCCCGGTAGTCCTCGACGATCGGGAAGTCGCCGTCGGCGGAGGGCAGGTTGTCCTTGGTGACCAGCATGTTCGGCAGCTCCGCCCGCTGGTCGACGTCCATGGACTGGCCGGTGAAGTGCCGGGCCAGCGCGTCGACCTGGATCCACGAGGTCTCGTGGGAGTTGAGGGCCATCGCGCCGTCGCTGAGACCGCTCTGGATGTACTGGTAGTTCTGCGCGTCACCGACGTTGACGACGAGGTGCTTGCCGGTGATGCCCGCCGTCTTCAGTGCGGCGGGCACCCCCACGTTGAGCAGCCCCAGCGAGAAGACGACGTGCGTCACCTTCGGGTGCGAGCGGAGGTAGGACACCACCCGGTCCGGCATGTCCTTGCCGACCGCCGTGATCGGCACGTCGACCTGGTCCAGCGGGCAATCGGCGCACCACTCCTCGTACTTGGCCGCGAAGGAGTCCTTGACGGGCTTGAGGATCGTGTAGGCGGGCAGGTCGAAGTACACGGAGTTCGCCTCGGCGTCACTGTCCGACACCACCCACGAGGCGAGCATCTCGCCCTGGACGCCGACCTCCTTCGGGCCGTTCTTCAGCAGGGAGATCCCTTCCCCCACCACGTCGTCGGCGTTCGACTGGACGACCGGGATGTCGGCCGCCTTCAGCCGTGCCAACTGCTTGGCGTAGACGGCACGCGGGAAGCCCGAGGCGACGACGGCGTCCGGCCTGTCGCGCAGAACCTGGTCGTAGGCGGCCTGGACGGACTCCGGGGTTCCCTGGGTCGCGATCTGCTTCACCTTCCAGCCGAGTTCCCCGGCGGCCTCGGTGAAGAAGTCGGCGAGGTCCTTGCAGGACTGCACGCCGCACAGGATGAAGTCGATCCTCTTGCCCTTGGGGATCTTCTTCCCGACGGGCTGGGTGACGGAGATCGTGGTCGGCCGCTGGGAGTACTTCTCCAGGGCGGCGCGGGCCGCGGCGAGGCCGGGCGACCCCGGTTTCGCCGCCTGTGACGTGTCGGCGGCCGGAGTCGAGTCGCTACCGCAGGCCGCCAGGGCGAGCAGGGCGGTGACGGGCACGAGCGCGGTGAGGGCGCGGCGCACCGCGCGACCGGGTGTGGAACGCATCGTCGAGTACTCCCGTGGTGAGGTGCCTGCGCTGCCTCGCCGCATGTCGCTTCCGCGTCTGCGGCGACCGGCTCGGTCCAGGCGGATCCGGTGCCGCCCTGGAGTGGACGGCACGCGTGGGGGTGCTGAGGGGACGAGGGCTGCGTCGATCGCCGACGTGGGGCACGGCGCGGGCCGCCGGGGATGACCCGCGGCGCTGGGGCCGGGACGGATGGACGCCGTCCGGCAGGAGAAACTTTTGAGGCACTACAGCCTCAAGTGCGTCGGAGTGTGGCACGCCCAGGCGTAATTGGGGAGGGGGCCGTCGCAAGATTCCCGGGAAGACGGCCCCTGTTCGGGAGTGACCTCGGGCGATACGGCTCTGTCCACCGTCGCGACTGTTGCTCCCGCTCGGCACGGCTAACTACACTCGCTCTAAAGTTTCTGCCGGAGGAGAGATGATGGACGAAACATCGGAGTCGGTCACCGCGCGGTGCCCCGGGCCCAGCGTCCAGGACTACCTCGACCAGGACAGCCGGCCCGTTCCCGCCGCCCTGAGGTATGAGCGGAACGACCCCCTCGGCAGCGAGGACATCGACACCACACGCTTCACCTCCCGCGACTGGGCGGAACGCGAGATGCGCCAGGTGTGGCGCCGCGTCTGGCAGTTCGCCTGTCTGGAGAGCGAGATCCCCGAGGTCGGCGACCACGAGGTCTACGAGATCGGCGAGGACTCGCTCATCGTCGTGCGCACGGCCCCGGGCGAGATCCGCGCCTTCGTCAACGCCTGCCTGCACAGGGGCCGCAAGCTGCGCACCGGCGGCGGCAACGTCGGCGAGTTCCGCTGCCCGTTCCACGGCTTCACCTGGAACCTCGACGGCACCATGCAGACCCCGCCGTGCGCCTGGGACTTCCCGCACGTCACCCCGGAGAAATTCGCGCTCCCCGAGGCCCGGGTGGCGACCTGGCGCGGCTTCGTCTTCATCAACATGGACCCGTACGCGGAGTCGTTCGACAGCTACCGCGGCACCTTCGACGACTACTACATCTGGCCGCTGGAGAACCGCTACAAGTCGCTGCACATCGCCAAGGTGCTGCCCTGCAACTGGAAGATCGCGCAGGACGCGTTCATCGAGTCCTTCCACGTGATCGCCACGCACCCGCAGATGCTTCCGTGGCTCGCCGACGCCAACTCCCAGTACGACGTGATGGCCGACCAGCCCCACTGGAACCGGATGATCAACATCCAGGGCGCCCCCAGCCCGCACGTGGCCGACTCCGTCACGGAGGAGGACGTCCTGGAGACCTTCTACGACTCACGCGCCTTCTACTCCGCGGCCCAGGGCCGCGACCTGGTCATGGGCGAGGGCGAGGAACTGCCCGCCATCCCGCCCGGCGGCACCGCCCGCCAGGTCCTCGCCCAGCGCATGCGCGAGCAGCTCGCGGCCACCTCGCACCAGGACTTCTCGCGGACCCCCGACACCGAACTCCTGGACGCCATCAACTATCTGCTGTTCCCCAACTTCAACCCGTGGGGCGGCGCCAAGTCCAACATCGTCTACCGGTTCCGGCCGCACGGCCTCGACCCGGACTCCTGCATCACCGAGATCATCTTCATGTCGGCCCCGAAGCAGCCGGGTCAGACGCCCCCTCCGGCCGCGATCCGCTGGGTGCCCGAGGACATGCTCTTCGCGGACATCCCCGAACTCGGTGTGCTCGGGCCCGTCTTCGACCAGGACTGCGAGAACCTGCCCCATGTCCAGCAGGGGCTGAAGACGATGCGCAAGCCGGGCATCACCCTGGCCAACTACCAGGAGAGCCGCATCCGCCACTTCAACCGGACCCTCGACCACTGGATGGACAAGTGACCCATCGGGTGGCGGTCCGGCCGTCCGGCGCCGAGATCGACGTCCTCGACGGCGAGGACGTGTTCACCGCCGCCCGGCGGCTCGGCTACCGCTGGCCCACCGTCTGCGGCGGCAAGGGCACCTGCCGCACCTGTTTCGTGCGGATCGAGGAGGGCGCCGAGAACTGTTCCCCCGTGGACCCGCTGGAACGCGAGGGCATCGAAGCCCTGCGCGTGCCGGTGGACGGCCTGACCCGGCTCGCCTGCCGGCTGCGGGTCGAGGGCCCGGTGACCGTGACCAAGCGCGGCGTGCGCCGCCGACCGCAGGAGTGAGGGCCCATGGCCAAGCAAGTGATCCACCCGCTGACCGGGCATGTGTACCGGCTCACCGAGGACGGTCTCGTCGAGGTGACGGACCCGAAGACCGGTGCGCGGGGCGTCTTCGACTTCCAGGCCCGGTGGCAGTCGGGCGAACTACGCCACGCCGATCTCCAGATGGCGGGCTGGGTGGGCCGCCTCGCCCAGCGGCGCGGCGCCCGGAAGCCGGGGGAGTGAACCGGTGACACCCCGGACCACACGCGTGGTCTGTCTGGTGCGCCGACCCGACGGGGAACCGGCGCCCAGCGACTTCGCCGTCGAGGAGCGTCCGCTGCCGCCGCTCGGCGAGGGACAACTCCTCGTCCGCAACCTCTACATGAGCGTCGATCCGTCCATGCGAGGACGGCTGGAGAACACCGAGAAGCACTACACCCACAACTTCGTGCCCGGTTCACCGCTCGACGGCCGGGCTCTCGGCGTGGTCGAGGAGAGCCGCTGCCCCTCGGTGCCCGCCGGAGCCTACGTACGACACCAGCTCGGCTGGCGGGAGCGGGCCGTGCTGGACGTCGCGGACACCGACGGCGCGGATCGTGTCGACCCGCGCCTCGCCCCGCTGCCCACCTGGCTGGGACTGCTCGGGCAGACCGGGTTCACCGCGTACGTGGGTCTCACCCGGATCGCCGGACTCCGCCCCGGCGACACGGTCCTCGTGTCGGCGGCGGCCGGGGCCGTCGGCACCGCCGCCGGTCAGTTCGCCCGGCTGCTGGGCGCGGAACGGGTCATCGGGACCGCCGGCGGGCCGGACAAGTGCGCCCTGCTGGTCGAGGAGTTCGGCTACGACGCCGCCGCGGACCACCGGGGGGAGCCGGTCCGTGAAGCGCTGGCCCGGCTGGCTCCCGAGGGCATCGATGTCTACTTCGACAACGTCGGTGGTGAGCAACTGGCCGCCGCCCTGCACTCCCTGCGCACCGGTGGCCGGGTCGCCCTGTGCGGCATGATGTCGCAGTTCGGCGGGGCGCGACGGTCCGCGGACATCAACCAGTTGATCCAGGCGGTCCTCAAGAGGCTCACCCTGCGCGGCTTCATCGTCCGCGACCACGACGACCTGCGGCCGGAGTTCGAGCAGCGGGTGGCCGGGTGGCTCGCCGAGGGCCGGATCACCGCGCGCGAGACGGTCGTGGAGGGCCTGGAGAACGCCGCTGACGCCCTGCTGTCCCTGCTGGGCGGCGGCAACGTCGGCAAGATGCTGGTGCGGCTGGACGACAGCCGCTGAGACGGTGCCCCCGGTTCGGGGGCACCGTCTCAGCGCATGGTCCAGCGGACGGGTTCAGCGCATGGGGCGCGACGCGGCCACGGTGTGGGCCGTCAGGCCGACCCCGATCCGGTTCAGCCCCGCCACCGCCGCCCGGAAGT
The DNA here is from genome assembly GCF_055572155.1 of Streptomyces sp. NPDC030814. Taxonomy (NCBI): domain Bacteria; kingdom Bacillati; phylum Actinomycetota; class Actinomycetes; order Kitasatosporales; family Streptomycetaceae; genus Streptomyces; species Streptomyces sp. NPDC030814. Next base: position 136,332 of record NZ_JBVIDX010000005.1, on the reverse strand, counting down.
CCTTGATGTGCGGGGTCGTGAAGTGCTCGTCGAGGGCCTGCTGAGACGTCCAGTGCTCATACACCCGGATACGCCGCTCGTCGGCGGGGTCGGCGGTCATGGCGTAGTCCAGACAGCCGGGTTCCCGCTCGCGGGTGCGCCGGCCCAGCTCGACCAGGGCATCCAGCATGGTGTCGCGGTCGCCGGGCTCGTAGTCCATCCAGCCGGCGACGATGATTTCCTCGGTCACGGGGGTCCTTTCGCGGTCATGCCCGCGGGCCCGCCGCTCCGGTGAAGGGGAGCGGCGGGCCCGGGGTGTCTCAGACGCCGAGCGGGGCCGGGACGCCGTCCACGGTGACCGTTCCCTGGTCGCCGTCGACCGTGATCACCATGCCGTCCCGCAGCCGCCGCGTCGCTCCTTCGACGGAGATGACGGCCGGGATGCCCAGCTCCCGGCAGACCACCACGGCGTGGCTGTTGAGCGCGCCCACGTCGACCACGGCGGCCCCGGCGACCAGGAAGAGCGGGGTCCAGGCCGCGTCCGTGATCGGTGCGACCAGCACCTCTCCCGGCTCCAGGGCCTCGCAGGACGCCGGGTCGGTGACCACGCGCACCCGGCCGGTGTACGTGCCGTGGCTGCCGCCCACGCCGCTGAGCACAGCGCCCTCGACCGCCGCCTCGGCGCGCTCCTCGGTGCGCCTCGGCCAGGTGTCGATCTCGGTCCGGGCGTCGTCCGCGACGAAGAACGGCGGCTCCAGCTCGTGCAGCCGCGCGTACTCCCGCAGCCGCCCGGCGATGACGGGGCCGAAGGACTCCGGGTCGGCGACGTAGTCGTCGAGTTCGGTGTCCAGCAGCATCATCACGTCCCCCGGCTCGGTGAGGCGACCCGCCTCGACCCCTCGGCGGCCGAGTTCCCGTATCGCCATCCGGATCTCGTTGACGACGGTCACGCAGTTCGCCTTGGTGCGCTCGCGGGCCGGGATCCACACCTGGGAGGCGTGCAGGCCCGCGTCGAACATCGGGTGGGTCTCCTCGGGCAGAGCGGAGCGGATCTCCCGCGCGGTCCGCTCGCGCCGCTCGGTGAGGCGGGCCCGCCTTGCGGCGGGGGAGTCGTCGTCGGAGCTGTGGCGGATCCGGTCGACCAGGGCCAGTGCCTGGACCGGCGCCGCCTCCCAGGACAGCGCGTGGATGTCCCATTCGTTGGGACCGCGGTCGCCGGACTCGGTCAGGAACTCCTCGAAGGCGTCACGGAACGCCTTCACGTCGCCGTTCGCCCCGTCGAGCGCCCGCTCCACCGCGGCCGGGCCCTGGTCGAACAGCTCGGTCAGCTCGGCCGAGGCCGCCACGTGGCGCGACAGTGTCCACAGTCCGTCCGAGGGGGAGGCCGAGTCGACGTCGCCGAGGCCGCCGATGAGGTCCAGCATGGCGCCGGGGCGGTCCACGCTCGCGCAGAGCGGCCCGAGGATCGCCGGTCCCACGGACGCGGGCAGTGACGACTCGACGTGCCGTCGGAAGGTCGTCTCCACCTCGTCCAGCAGCGAGCGGGCCCGGGAGACCAGTTCGGCGTCGGACAGCTCCGTCAGGTCGGGGCGACCGCGGCGCAGCCGGCGCAGCCGCTCGCGGTCGGCGTCGGCCTCCGGGAAGGTGCTCTGGCCGAGCATCTGCTGGAGCGTGCCGCCGGCCTTGGCGGTCAGTTCGGCGTCCTGGTCGTCGGGGTGCGCCACATACACCGGGGTGTCCGACCGCTGGCCCACGAAGGCGGCGTCGATCTGGTCGGCGCTCTGGCCCATACGGATCCCGAACAGACGCATGTGCGACAGGTTGAGATAGAAGTAGCCGCCGAACATCCCGACGAACGGCGGTCGAGGGCCGGCCACCTCCTCCTCGCGGTAGATGCCGAAGCCGACGAAGCCCTTGCGCCAGCCGTGCAGTCCGCGGCCCCAGACCAGGGTCCAGCCCAGCGGGCTGGCCGGATCGGGAAGGGTCTCGCCCGCGTTGGCCCGGGTGTAGTGCGGCAGCCGCTCACTGCGCTGCCAGTCCGTGATCCAGCTCTTCATGGCCGAAGGTCTCCCGCCGTCCGTCCCGGTGCCTACCACTGTGCCGTTCCGCCGTCGACGCTGATCAGCGTGCCCGTGATACCGGCGCCGGCGTCGCTCGCGAGCAGGGAGGCCACCGCCGCGATCTGTTCCACGGTGGTGATCTGCTTGGTGGCGGCGTGCTCGGCGAAGCGGCCCAGCCACTCCTCGTAGCTGATGCCCTCGGCCTCGGCCGCGGCCGGTCCCGCGGCCCGCATCAGGTCGGTGTCCACGGCGCCGGGGCAGATGGCGTTGCAGGTGATGCCCTGGGTGCCGTACTCGAAGGCGGTCGCCTTGGTCAGTCCGTGGATGGCGTGCTTGTTGGTGATGTAGTGGCTGATCGCGGGCTTGTTGGCCTGCTTGCCCTCGACGGAGGAGATGTTGATGATCCGTCCCCAGCCGCCCGCCAGCATCGTCGGCAGCGCGCGCCGGGTGCCGTAGAAGTAGGCATTGAGGTTGAGCCTGAGGGCGTCGTGCCAGGCCTCGTCGCTGAGTTCGTGGACCGGGGCGAAGCCCGAGGTGCCGCCGGCGTTGTTGACCCAGATGTCGAGCCGGCCGAAGCGTTCGGCGGCGAAGTCGGCCAGGTTCTCGATGTCCTCCTGGCTGTTGGCGTCACAGGGGTGGAAGACGGCCCGGTCCCCGGCGTCCAGCTCCGCCAGGGCCTGCTTGCCCTTGACCTCGCTGCGGCCGCTGAGGACCACCGTGGCACCGTCGGCCAGGAATGCTTCGGCGATGCCGCGGCCGATGCTGCGCGTGCTGCCCGTGATCACCGCGACACGTCCGTCGAGGCTGCCCGTAGCCACCATGTTGTTCTCCCGCGAGTGTTGTCGGTCCGTCACCTGGCGGCTCTTTCGGCTTCTTCCAGGTGCCGGTGAATGGTGCGGTGGAAGTGCTGGAGTCCGGGCTCGTTGCGTCCGAAGACGAAGTCGGTCCCGCTGAGGGCGGCGAGGCCCTGCTGGACTCCGTAGGTGGTCGCGTAGTCCTCGTCGCGGACCACCTCGTGGAACCATTCGCCGAACCGGTCGGCCGCCCGGCGTTCCTCCTCGGTGACCGCCGGTTCCCGCAGCAGGATGATCTGCTGGGTCACCGACTCGGTGGCCGTCCGGGGGAGCACCAGGGAGACGGCGATCTTCTGTCGCCAGCCGCCGGCGATCGCCAGGCCGGGGAAGATCCAGTAGATGGGGCCGACACAGTCCCCCGGGTCCCGCTGGTCCGGCGGCAGTTCGACCGCCCGCGCGATGGGCCGCAGGGCCGGTGCGATGCGCTGATGGGGTCCCCAGGTGTCGTGGGCCATCATGTTGGAGAGGTTGGTCTCGAAGACCGTCTTCGGGTGCAGCGAGGCGAAGTGGTACGTCTCCAGATAGCCGTCGAGGGTGACCTTCCAGTTGGGACTGGTCAGTTCGCCGGTGGAGTAGTGGTGGCACTCCGCCAGCCGCAGCCCTTCGAGGAGCGGCTGCAGATCACCGAGCCAGGCGTCCAGGTCGGGCTCGGCTGCCGGGTTCAGCGAGACGAAGACGATCCCCGCCCGCTCCCCGGCCGGAAGCCTGACGAGGCCGCGGCCCTCGCGCCGAACCTCCCCGAAGGTCCTCTCCGCGTACACGCCCCGCAGCTCCCCGGCCAGGTCGTACGACCAGGAGTGGTACGGGCAGGTCAGCCGCCTCGACACCCCGCAGCCGGACTCCATGAGCCTGGCCCCCCGGTGCCGGCAGGCATTGATCATCGCGTGCACGGCGCCCTGCCGGTCCCGGGTGATCAGCACCGGTACGCCGAGCACGTCCAGCGCCTTGTAGGTGTTCGGTCCTGGTAGCTCGCACGACATGGCGAGCGGCAGCGGAACACTCCGGTGGACGGCGTCCGTCTCACGGCGCCAGCGGTCGGCGTCGAGGTAGTGGGCCACAGGTTCCGTCCACTGGCCCTCCACCTCGTGCGTGGTGCCGTCGCGGTAGTGCGCCACCACCCGTTCGACGAGTTCGGCGGCCTCCCGCCGCATCGTCACGGACGCGGCGTCGGTGGACCGGTCCTGGCTGATCCACGAGGAGTACTCGGGGGCCGACGGCGGCGTGCGCTCGGCTTCCGTTGCCCGAATCTCCGGCGAACTGGTCTGGACCACGATGTCCTCACAATCCTCCCAGCCGCGAGCCGGTGACCGGCTTCGGAGAGCGACAGCTGGGCTGTGTCCGAAACGACAACAGGACTTAGTGTGCTCTGTCAATAGAAAGTGGCGAACTTGCCGCGTCGGGGGCGGCAGATCGCTCCCTCAGCTTTCTGTAAACCGGATCCAGTCTCCGCGGTGGCGGCGGCCGGATGCCCGAGGAGAGGCGGTGGCGGCCGTGGGGAAGCCCTTCGAGGCGGGTGTGGTCGTGCGGGACCTGGAGCTGATGGAGCGCTTCTACCGAGAGGTGCTCGGCTGCCCTGTCGTGCGCCGATCGCGCGTTCCGGCATCCGTCGCCGCAGCGGCCGGGCTGGGTGGTGAGCTCCTGGTGGTCTGGCTGCAGGTGCCCTCCGGAGGGCGGGTCAAGCTGATCCTTCCTCAGGTGGCCCCGGGCCCCGCGCAGTCGGCGCCGCCGCTCGCCGGGCGCCAGGGACTGTCGTACCTCACCTTCCACGTGGAGGACCTCGACCCGATGGTGTCGGCCCTGGTGGCCGCGGGTGCGCGACCCCTGTCGGAGCCGGTCGTGGTGCGGACCCGCGGTGGCCGGATCAGCTTCTGGGAGGACCCGGAGGGCAATGTGGTGGAGTTGGTGGACGAGTCGGGCCGGCAGTCCGGTTCAAGGCGTAGTAATTAGAGACGCTCTTCAGTAAGGTGCCCCTGCTGGTTACTGTAGACGGGCACCAGAAAGTGTGGGTGCTCGGCACACCTCCCTCGGGCGAAGGGGCGGCACGATGGCTCACAAGAAGCCGGCCGACACGGCAGAGCACCGGATATCCGCGCAGGTCATCAAGGATCTGCACGAGCGCATGGTGCGCATCCGGCTGTTCGAGACCGAGGCGGGCAAGCTCATGGAAGCGGGCAGACTGCCCGGCTTCCTCCACCTCTACGTCGGCCAGGAGGCCGTGGCCGCCGGCGTGATGGCCGCCCTGCGCGACGACGACCAGATCACCTCCACCCATCGCGGCCACGGACACGCCGTGGCCAAGGGCGTCGGCTTGCGGGAGATGTACGCCGAGCTGTACGGCCGCGCCACGGGCGCCTGCCTCGGGCGCGGCGGAAGCATGCACATCAACGACGTCTCCCTCGGCATGCTCGGCGCCAACGGCATCGTCGGAGCCGGCGTCCCGATCGCCGTGGGCGCCGCCTTCGCCGCCCGCTACAAGGGCGAGGACAGCGTCGCCGTGACCTTCTTCGGCGACGGCGCCACCAACATTGGCGCCTTCCACGAGGGCGCCAACATGGCCGCCGTCCTCGGCCTGCCCGTCGTCTTCGTCTGCGAGAACAACGGCTACGCCGAGTTCACGCCACAGTCCAAGCACATGCTGCTCACCGACGTGGCCGACCGGGCCGCCGCTTACGGCATGCCCGGTGTGATCGTCGACGGCATGGACGCGGTCGCCGTCCACCGCGCCGCCATCGAAGCCGTGGCACGGGCCCGGTCCGGCGAGGGACCCATGCTGATCGAGGCCAAGACCTACCGCTACTTCGACCACCAGGGCGTCAAGGGCCTGCGCCACCCCTACCGCTCGGACGAGGAGGTCGCCGAGTGGAAGGCCCGCGACCCCATCGACCTGCTCGAGGCCCGGGCCGTCGCCGACGGCACCGCCACCCGCGCGGACCTCGACGACACCTGGCGGCGCACCCGCGACGAGATCGCGGAGGCCATCGCGTACGCCGAGTCGAGCCCGCTGCCCGACACCGCCGACCTGCTGCTCAACGTCTACTCGGGATGACGCCATGACCACCCTCACCCAGGAACAGGCCGTCGCCCCGGACGGCGCGGTCCGCAAGCGCACCTACGTCAAGGCCTTCAACGAGGGACTCGCCCAGGCCATGCGCGAGGACGAGAACGTCTTCGTCGCCGGCGAGGACGTGGCCGGCTACGGCGGCGTCTTCCGGATGTTCGACAACCTGCTCGACGAGTTCGGCCCCCGCCGCATGATCGACACGCCGATCTCCGAGGCCGCCCTGGTCGGCCTCGGCGTGGGGGCCGCCGCGCGGGGGCTGCGCCCGGTCGTCGACCTGATGTTCATGGACTTCATCGGCGTCTGCCTCGACCAGATCGTCAACCAGGCCGCCAAGATGAAGTACATGTTCGGCGGTGCCGTGTCCGTGCCGCTCACCATCACCACCGCCTCCGGCGCGGGCCTCGGCGCCGCCGCGCAGCACAGTCAGAGCCTGGAAGCCTGGCTCGCCCATGTGCCCGGCCTGAAAGTGGTGATGCCCTGCGACGCGTACACCGCCAAGGGTCTGACGGTTTCGGCCATCCGGGACGACAACCCGGTCGTCGTCATGCTCAACAAGGTCCTGCTCGGCAGCACCGGCCATGTGCCCGAGGAGATCTACGGCATCCCGCTGGGCCGGGCGCACACGGCCCGGCAGGGCTCCGACGTCACCGTGATCGCCCTCGGCCGCATGGTGGGGGAGGCTCTCGCGGCGGCCGACGAACTCGCCGCCGACGGCGTGGAGATCGAGGTGATCGACCCCCGGACCGTGCAGCCTCTGGACACCGAGACCATGGTCGCCTCCGTCCGTCGCACCAACCGGGTGCTGGTGGTGCACGAGGCCGTCACCTTCGGCGGCCTCGGCGCGGAGATCGCCGCCCAGATCCAGGACGCCGCCTTCGACCACCTGGACGCTCCCGTCCTGCGCATCGGGGCCCCCTTCTCCCCAGTGCCCTTCTCGCCGGTCCTGGAGAAGGCCTACGTGCCCGATCGCGCCCGGATCGTCCAGGGCTGCCGACGTCTCCTCGAAAGGGCGTGACCGACGTGGCGATCGAGGTTCTGCTGCCGAAGATCGGGCTGACCATGCAGGAAGGCACGATCGAGGAATGGCTCGTGCCCACGGGAGCCGCCGTCGCCGAGGGCGACGCGCTGCTGCGGATCGCCACCGACAAGGTCGACGTGGACGTCGAGGCGGAGGCCGGGGGACTGCTCCACCCGGTCGTTCCGGCCGGCACGACCGTCCCCGCCGGCGCGCTCATCGGCTGGCTCCTGGCCGAGGGCGAGCAGCCACCGGACCCGGCGGGTACGCCGATGCCGGCCGGGTCCGGCACCACCACCGGCACAGCCGGGGCGTCGGCGGCCGTGGGGCCGGCGGCCTCGGGCGTCGCCCTTGGTTCCCCGGTGCCCCTGTCGGCCGGGGCCGAGGCGGGAACGCCTGGCGGGTCGTCGACTTGGGGTGCCGCCACCGGTTCCCCGGCACCGAGGACCGGTCCGGCCGGGGCGGGCGCGTCTGCCGGGACGACGAGCCCGGGCGCCGGCACGGGTTTTCCGGCGCCGAGACAGACGGGGGCCGCGGCGGGGGCGGTAGCGGGGTTGACGGTCTCGGGCACCCTCACCGGCTCCCCGGCGGCGGTGGCGCCTCCCTCGAACGGGGGTGGCGCCACCACCGTCGGTGCCGTCGGGCGGCTGCCGGCCTCACCCAACGCCCGACGGGTGGCGCTCGGCGCCGGCATCGATCTCACCGCCGTCCGCGGCACCGGGCCCGGCGGCCGGATCGTCTCCGAGGACGTGGAGGACTTTCTCGCCGCCCTGCCCGACGAGGCGGGCACCCCGGTCCTGCCGGGCACCCCCGTCGTGCCTGCGTCCCCCGTCGTGCCGGTCACCCCCGTCTCGCCGCTGGTCCGTCGGCTGGCGAAGGAGCGGGGCATCGACCTCTCCGAGGTGACCGGCACCGGCCCCGGCGGCAGGATCCGCAGGTCCGACCTCGACGCCGTCGGCCCGGCGCGGGAACCGGCGTCCGCCCGCCGACACGCAGCCCCCCGGCCGGGAGACGTCCTCCCCCTCACCGGGATGCGCGGCGCCATCGCCCGCCGTATGCACGCCAGCCTCCAGGAGATGGCCCAGCTGACGCACGGCTACGAGGTGCGGATGGACGCCGTGGTGTCCCTGCGCGACCGGCTGAGGGAGGAGTGGGCCGACAGCGAACTGCCCGTGCCCACCCTCAACGACTTCCTGCTGAAGGCCGCCGCGCTGGCCCTGGGCGAACACCCGCTGCTCAACGCGACGGTGCGCGAGGACGGCATCCATCTGCTCGACGACGTCCACCTCGGTTTCGCCGTGGCCGTTCCGGGCGGCCTGATGGTCCCCGTGATCGAGGACGCGGCGGTGCTGCCGCTGCCCGAGATCGCCCGCAGGTCCAAGGCCCTGGCCCAGGCCGCGCGCGAGGGCCGGATCTCGCCCGACCGACTGGAAGGCGCCACCTTCACCGTCACCTCGCTGGGCGGTTACGGCGTCGACTTCTTCACCCCCGTGATCAATCCCGGCAACGTCGCGATCCTCGGAGTGGGCAGGCTCAGGGACGGCGTGGAGTGGCTGGACGACCGGCCGCTGCGGACGCAGGTGCTCACCCTGAGCCTCACCTTCGACCACCGTGCCGTCGACGGAGCGCCGGCGGCCGAGTACCTGCGCACGATCGGTGATCTGCTGCGCAAACCACTCCGGCTGTTGGTCTGACCGGCCCCGCCGCAAGGCGGGTCATTCGGCCGACGCCGGGTCGGCGATCCGCTCCGCGAGGTCACCGACCTCGCGGACGAAGGAGCGGTGGCCCAGCGACCGGTAGACGTCGTCACCCCGGACCTGCGAGTTCGCCGCGGTCTCGAGCAGGGCCAGCAGACCCAGTCCGATCACCGCGGCCTCCGCGTCGGAGACGGACGGGCGGACCTTGCGGATCAATCGCACCAGCCCGCCCAACAGCTCCGAACGGCTCTCCTGGCGCAGCGCCTCGGCCTCCTGGCTCATCCCGGCCGACGACACGAAGAACACCGTCGCCGCCGACCGGTGCTCGCCCAGCCAGGCCACCAACGCGGTGATCGCGGGCCCGATGCCGGAGCCCGCCCTGTGCGTTTCGGTGAGTTCCTCCAACTGCTCGCACATCGCGGCGGCGAACACCCGCATCCCCTCCACCAGCACCTGGTCCTTGGAGGAGAAGTGGTAGTACACCGCTGCCGACGTCATCTCCGCGCGAGCGGCGATGTCGGCCACCGTCACCTCGTCCGGCGGCTGGGTGGCGAACAGCTCCGTGGCTGCCTCGATCACCCACTGCTTGCGCGACGGACGGTGAGCGGCGCGGGTCCGGGAGGTCGTCATGATGTCAAGTATGCCGGTACCACGGCGCTCCGGCGGCACACGTGCTGCAGGAATTACGCGGCCGGTGAGGTGGAGTTACTGGATAACATGGTCAGTAAACAGGGACCACGCTCGCGGGTTCACGGCAGTCGGCAGGGGAGCATGATGGCCACGACCAACAACGGCAAGCAGCCCGCTCACCGACCCTCGCGGCGGCAGCACATCATCGACGCCGCCGTGCGGGTGTTCGGCCGCAACGGTTTCGCCGAGACCAGCATCCAGGACATCGCGGACGAGGCCCAGGTGGTGCCCACGGCCGTCTACTACCACTTCGACGGCAAGGAGGAGCTGCTCGAACTCGCCATGCGCCGGGTCTTCGACCAGCTGAACGCGGTCGTGGAGGCAGCCAGGCCGGAGTCCGAGCCGGGTGACGCCGAGGGGCTGGTGCGCGTCATCGACGCCGTGTGGGACTGGGTGGAGCGGAACCCGGACGAGGCCCGCCTGTACCAGGTGCAGATCGCCTCGGCGAACGGCAACATCAAGGCCCTGCGTGACGAGTTCGAGCAGCGGCACATCCAGCGCGGCTACGACTACCTGCCGGAGGGCACCACCCGCAGCCCTCGGGCGGCCAAGGCCCGCCACGCGGCGCAAGCGCTCGCGGTCCGCACCCTGATCAGCACCACCATGCTGGTCACGGCGCTGCGGGCGGAGGGGAGCCCGCTGTCCCAGCTGCCCCCGCAGGCCGTCCTCGAGGCGGTCAGGGCGCTGGCCCTGCGCATCGTCGCCGCCGACCGGAAGCCGACCACGGCACAGGCTTGAGACGCCGGTGCGCAGCGCAGGGCGGATGGCCCCCTTCACGCCGTCAGGACCGAGCAGGCGCTGATCCCGGGCGCCCCGTACACATGAGTGAAGCCAACCCGCGGAGAACCCGGCACCTGTACGCCCGGCGCGCGGCCCTGCAACTGTCGTACCACCTCGTGGAACTGACGCAGTCCCGAGGCGCCGACGGGCTCCCCGCCGGCCAGGCAGCCGCCATCGGTGTTGACCGGGATCCGGCCCGTGGGATCGGTGTCCCCGCAGGCCAGCAGCTCCTCCTGCTCGCCGTGCCCGCACAGCCCGGTCTCCGCCAGGTGAACCAGCTCCGAGCCGCTGTCGGTGTCCTGCAACTGCGCCACTTCGACGTCCGCGGGCCGTACCCCGGCCGTACGGAACGCCGCCTCGGCGGCGTCGACGCTGGGGCTGCGGTGCGGTCCGGGCGGCAGCCAGGGCGCGAACACCTCGAACGAACCGAACCGCCGGGTGCGCAGCGTCAACGACGCCAGCCGCACCGGCCGTTCGCACAGGTCGAAGGCGCGGTCACCACGTGCCAGCACCAGAGCAGCCGCGCCCTGTCCCGGCGAGCAGAACATGTACTGGGTGAGCGGCGGACTGACCTCTGCGGAGTCCAGGATCTCCTGCTCCGTCAACACCTTGCGCCGCCACGCCAGAGGGTGCTGCGAGCCGTTGCGGAAGGCGCGTGCGGCCACCGCCGCCAGCGCCCGCTCCGAGATCCCGTGCTCGTAGAGGTACCGCCGCGTCTTCAGGGCGAAGAACTGGGTCGTCAGCATCATGCCGGTCTCGGCGTACCAGTCGCCCAGGCCGTAGCGGGCCGCGGAGACATGGAACGCGCCCCGCTCATGCTTGTCGAACCCCACCGCCAGCCCCAGGGAGGCCTCCCCGGCGCGCAGCGCGTGGGCCACCGTGAGCACGGTGGAGGCGCCGGTGGCGCAGCCGTTCTGCACATTGACGAACGGCACCCCGGTCAGGCCCAGACGGCCCACCAGCGTGTCGGGCTTGCCGGACACGTCGGAGCCGCCGGCCGCACAGCCGATGTCCTCCCAGGACACCCCGGCGTCGGCCAGCGCCTCGCGCACCGCGCGCTCGGCCATGTCCATCCCGGTGACACTCTCGTCGCGGCCGAAGGGATGCATCCCGCAGCCGACCACGTAGACGTCGTCGGTCCGACTCATCGCTCCCCTTCCTCCTCGTCGTCGGGGCGGAACGCGAAGGTCAGCACCTCGGTCCCGTCCTCGTCGCGGTACGCGGGCACCACGGTGAGCCGGACCGGCAGCCCGATCCGTATCCGTGCACGGGGTACCGCCAGCCGCGCCTCGACCAGCAGCTCACCGAGGTCGACATAGCCCACGTGATACGGCCGGTGGCCGCCGGCGGGCGGCCGGTACGGCGGCTTGGGCGGGAACGCCTGGAGCGTCCACGACCACACCCGTCCCCGCACCGGGAGCACATGACCGGACATGGACCCGCCCGAGCAGCGGGGGCACGAGTCCTGCCGGGGGAAGACGACGGTGCCGCACCCGGAGCAGCGCGCCCCCGCGAGACGAGGCGGGGCCACACAGTCGAACAGCGAGTCGTCGATGAGTCGGGTGGTCATACCGGTTCCGCCTTCCACGTCACCAGCTCAGCAGCCCGGCCAGCCGTTCCCGGTGGTGTGCCGCGCCGCCCAGCAGGACGGCGTCGGACTGGGCCCGCCGGAAGTACAGGTGGGCGTCGTGCTCCCAGGTGAAGCCCATGCCGCCGTGCAGATGGACGCACTCGGCGGCGACGGACACGAAGGCTTCCGAGCACCACGCCTGGGCCACCGCCGCCGCCTCGGCCAGCTCCTCGTGCGAGCCGGCCGCACGGACGGCGCGCACCACCGCCGACCGTGCGCCCTCGACCTGGAGCAGCATGTCGGCACAGGTGTGCTTGACCGCCTGGAAACCGCCGATCGCCCTGCCGAACTGCGTGCGGTCCCGCACATGGGCCACGGTCATGTCCAACGCGGCCTGGGCGCCACCCAGTTGCTCGGCGGCCAGGGCGACCAGGGCCACGTCCAGGGCCCGGGAGACGACATTCGCCCCCTCGCCCCCGGCGGTCAGCGCCCGGACCCGCGCGCCGGAGAAGGTGACAACCGCCTGGCCCCGGCTGAGGTCCAGGGTGGGCACCCGGTGCACGCTGACACCCGGCCCTCCCGGATCGGCGAGGAAGAGGTCCACGCCTTCGGTCCCGGCGGCCGCCACGACCAGCGCCCGGGCATCGCCCCCGTCCAGGACGAACGGCGCCGTTCCGTCGACGACGGGTGCGCCGCCCCGCCATGTGACCGTCACCGGTACGGCGTCGGGCCGCCATGCCCCGTCGGGTGCCGCGACCGCGAGGGCGTGCACCGCGCCGTCGGCCACCTCGGCCAGCGCCTTGTCGGCCGTACCGCAGCCGGCCAGCACCTGCCCGGCCAGCACGGTGGAGGACAGCAGCGGGACGGGTGCCAGCGTCCTGCCCAGTTCCTCGCAGACCACGGCGATCTCGGCGAGGCCGCCGATGCCTCCGGCCGACTCGGGCAGCCCGAGCGCCGCGAGGCCCACCTGCCGGCCGAGGGTGTCCCACAGTTCGGCGTCGACACCGGCAGAGCTCTCGGGCAGCCGGCGCACCGCCGCGGTGCCTCCGGCGTCCGCGCACACCGACCGTACGGTTGCGCGCAGCTCGTCCAGTTCGGGGTCCGACAGGGCGGGCCCGCCGGTCACGGTGCTCGTCATCGGGTGCTCCCGCTCTCGTCGTGCGACTCGCGCGCGGCACTGTGCGCCGCCGCCATCCGGGCCACCGGCACGCGGTGCGGGGAACAGGAGACGTAGTCGAGGCCGAGGCCGTCGCAGAACGCGATCGACTCCGCGTCCCCGCCGTGCTCACCGCACACGCCTAGCTTGATGCCGGGCCGTACGCCACGCGCCCGCTCGGCCGCCAGAGCGATGAGGGCGCCCACTCCGTGCGGGTCGAGCCGGGCGAAGGGGCTGGCCGCCAGCAGGCCCCGCTCCTGATAGCCGGCGAGCAGCTGGCGCTCGACGTCGTCGCGGGAGAATCCGTAGGTCAGCTGGGTGAGGTCGTTGGTGCCGAAGGAGAAGAACTCGGCGTGCTCGGCGAGTTCGCCGGCGAGCAGTGCGGCCCGCGGAGTCTCGATCATCGTGCCGAGCCGGTACGGAACCTCCACACCGGTGCGGGCGGCGACCGCACCGGCGGCCTCCCGCACGTACGCGGCGGCGGCCGCCAGTTCCTCCGGCAGGCTGACCAGCGGGATCATCACTTCCAGCGCGGGCCGGACCCCGGTGGCGGCGACGTCCGCCCATGCGGCGAAGAGCGCCTCGGCCTGCGCCGGGTAGAGCCGCTCGTGCAGCAGCGCCAGCCGCACCCCCCGCAGCCCGAGCATCGGATTCGCCTCACGCAGCGCCGCGGCCCGCTGTTCCTCACCTGCGTCCGAGGCGTCCCCGGGGGCGGGCAGGAACTCGTGCAGCGGAGCGTCCAGCAGGCGCACGGTCACCGGCCGGTTCCCGACCGCGGCCAGCAGAGCCCGGAAGTCCTCGTGCTGAGCGTGCTCCAGCGCGGTCAGCGCCTCGTCGCGGGCGGATGGATCGGCGGCCAGGAGCACCCGCCGGATCAGCGGCAGCCGCTCACCGAGGAACTGGTGCTCCGTACGGCACAGCCCCACCCCCTCCGCCCCCAGGGCGACGGCCGTGGTCACCTCCGCCGCGCTGTCGGCGTTCGCGCGCACCCCCAGGCGGCGCATGCCGTCCGCCCAGCCCAGCAAGGTGGACAGCTCGGGCGGCGGCGCGGCGACGCTGACGCTCAGCCGTCCCGCGTAGACGGCGCCCGTACGGCCGTCCAGGGAGATGGCGTCGCCCTCGCGCAGTACCCGGTCCCCGAACCGCACCGTCCCGCCGGCCCGGTCCACGCGCAGCCCGTCGGCGCCGCACACCGCCGGCCGGCCGGCGCCCCGCGCCACCACCGCCGCGTGCGAGGCGATACCGCCGCTGCGGGTCAGCACGGCGGCGGACGCCAGCATTCCGGGAACGTCCGCCGGGGTCGTCTCATGGGTCACGAGCACCACGGGGGTGCCGTCCGCGGCCACTTCGAGGGCGCGCCCGCTCGACAGCACGATCACCCCGGTCGCCGCGCCCGGGGAGGCGGCCAGCCCCTTGACCAGGAGCTCCTCCCCGCCGGTCAGCCGGAGCCGGGGGTGCAGCAGTTCCTGCACCTGGGCGGGGCCGATCCGCAGGACGGCCTCCTCGGGGCCGAGCGCCCCGTCCTGTGCCAGGTCGGCGGCGAGGCACACCGACGCCCGCAGCGGCGGCCGTTGCTGGACGGAGGCGGCGAGCAGGGAGATCGCGTCGTCGCGCACCTCGAAGTCGACGGAGACGGGTGCGTGCAGATGGCGTTCGAGGGTGAGCAGGGAATGCTCCAGCAGGGCCGTGCCGCCCGCGAGCCGGTCCAGCGGCTCACTGGTGTGCGGCGGCGGGGCGCTGCGGCGCACCCCCCGGAAGAACGAGCCGTGAGGGGAGAACCGGCCCGTCTCGGGACGGCGGCTGACCGCCGTGCCGTAGCCGGAACGGTCCGCCGGTCCGATGCGCAGTGCCTGTACGTGCAGGGCGATACCGAGATCGACGGGGAGCCGCTGCGCCTTGCGGGATCTCCTCGCGCGGGGTGAGTCCCACCGGCGGAGGACGGCTCGGGCGGCCAGCGCGAGCTGCTCGGCCGGCTCGTCGGGGAAGGGGCGCGAGCCGTGCCGCGCGGTCAGCTCCAGCAACGCTTCGACGCGTGTACGCGGCTCCGGCGTGTCGAGGGCGGCGTCGTCGAGCAGATCGCCGGGCACATCGAGGGCGTACTCGGCGATCATCCGCACGGTGGCGGCCCACACCTCGTGCAGGGCGTCCGCGCGTCCGATGACGGCGCACAGGGCGTCCCGGTTCGCGGTGGTGACACCGAGGCAGGCGAGGTCGGGCGGCAGCCCGGCCATCTCGGTCGGCGCGCTCGCCGACAGGCGCAGCAACAACGGGCGGGCCGCGTCGCCGATCCGTCGCCCGGAGAGCTGTTCGACCAGGTCGACGGCGGCTTCGGCGGTGCCGGGTTCGCACAGCGACGCGGAGGCCGAGGCCGGCACGGTGAGCCCCGGCACGACCGGCAGCCCGAGAGCCACCAGCCGGTCCATCGCTGTGCCGTGCGCGCCCAGTTCGTCGGCGCCGAGCCCGCGAATCCGCCCCTGCCCGAAGGGCACCAGCATCCGGCCGGGTGCTTGGGCGGGTGCGGGGGGTGCCTCGACGGACACGAGGGGAGCCGGGGGTGGCGGGACGGGAGGCTCGGCCGCTGCGCGAGGAGCCGGGGCCGGCGTGGAGGGCGCCTTCGCCGGGGCGAGGGAGGTCTCGGGATCCGTGAGCGGGCCCGTCTCGCGGTCGGTGACGCTCAACCCCGGCTCCTCGTCACCAGTTCCTCTTCCCGGGCCTCGTCCTCGGCCCGGCTGATCCCGAGGACGAGCAGCAACTCCTGGTGCAGCCGCATCCACACGGTGTGGTACGAGTCGCACAGCGGCGAGGCCAGCCACTTCACCTCGCCGTCGTCGAAGCGGTCGAGGGCCTCCTCCAGCTCGGTGCGGTACCGTCCGCTGCCCTCGAGCACCTGCTCCAGGCGGCGCAGCACGGGCTGGATGGCCTCGTGGACGTCCTCCAGCGCCTCGCGCACCTCGGCGTCGTAGACGCTGTCGGAGTGGTCGTTGGCCGTGCCGTCCGGGCGGCACTGCCAGGCCGTGCACACCTCGCGGATCTTCCTGTTGACCGGCAGGAACGCCTCGTAGGCCGCGGTCATCCGTTCCTCCTGCGGCGATCCCGGCGGAACCCGCAGCACCTGCGAGGCGACGGCCTTGGCCCGCTCGGCCGGGAGCACGAGCGGTCCCTTCACCATCGCGAGCCCGGCGTCCACCAGGGGCAGGTACTCCGCTTCGGGCCTGCCGCGCCACATGCCACGCAGAACAAGGTCGACGACGGCTGCGGTGAGCGTCTTGTCGGGGGCGTCGGGAAGGTCCACGGCAGGAGAGTGCATCGCCACACCTTTTCCCCGGTTCTGTGGTGACCGGTTCCTCGGTTCTGTGTTGCCCGGAGGTTACGCTCCGGCGGACCTGTTAGTGAAGAGGGATTCAAGAAACACTTTCCGGTTCCGTCGTCCGGCCGGGACCGGTGCCCGCCCCGGCGCCCTCCGCGGAGCGAGCCCGGACCCGGTCCCCGGCGGCCCGGTCGCGGGCGGCGTGGAACGCCTCCATGCGGTCCTGGGCCTCCCGTCCGTCCGCGAGGGCGGCGATCTGCCGCGCCTCCTTGGCGAGTTGGCGGCCCAGTTCCTCCTCGGTGCCTGAGCGCAGCAGGCGCTTCGCGGCGCGCAGCGCGTCACCCGCGCCGGCGGCGAGCCCGGCCGCGGTGGCGTACGCCGCCGAGTCCAGCTCCTCGTCGTCGACGGACCGGGAAACCAGCCCCCACCGTTCGGCGTCGTCCCCGGTCAGGACCCGGTTCGTGAGGATCAGGTCCGTCGCCCGTCGGGGGCCCACGAGGTGCGGCAGGAACCAGGTGGCCCCGCAGTCCGGGGTGAGCCCGACATCCGTGTACGCCAGCCGGAACCGTGCGGACCGGGCCGCGAGGACGATGTCGCCCGCGAGGGCGAGGCCGACCCCGCCGCCCGCGGCGGCGCCGCGTACGGCCGTCACCACCGGTACGGCGAGCTCGTGCAGCGTCCGTATCGCCGTGTGGGCGGCCGTCGCCACGGCGTGCACATAGGCGCCCGTCCCCTCGCCGAGCCCCGTGAAGGCGCGCAGGTCGCCGCCCACGCAGAAGGTGCCGCCCGCGGCCCGCAGCAGGACCGCGCCGCCGGGGTCCGCGGCCACCCGGGCCGTGGCGTCCCGCAGTGCCTCGGCCGTCTCCAGATCCAGGGCGTTGGCCCGCCCGGGCGCGTCCAGTCGCAGCTCGACGACTCCGTCGCCGTGGCGGACCACCCGGACCGGCCCGGTGCTCACGGGATGGCTCATGACGTGTCTCCTGTCGTCTTCCCGTCGCCGGGGCCTACGGGCAAGATACTGAAGACGCTATACAGTTTCTAGGACGCGGCGGGACCCGATGCCCGTACGCCCGTCGGCGGGAGGTCCCGTGCCCATCCAGTTCGATGTCGATCCGACTGTCGCCCAACTCGCGGCGGCCACATCCGCGTTCGTACGCGACGTGGTGATCCCGGCGGAGCGCGCCTGCGGCGGGTCCGTGCACGACGGGCCCGAGGATCTGCGGCAGACCCTGCAGAAGGCCGCCCGTGAGGCGGGTGTCTTCGCTCCCCATGTGCCGGCGCGGTGGGGCGGGCACGGGCTCGACCTGCGCGGACAGGCGGCGGTCTTCGAGGCCGCCGGCTACTCGCTGCTCGGCCCCCTGGCACTGAACTGCGCGGCCCCGGACGAGGGCAACACGCATCTGCTGGAGAAGGCGGCCACCGAGGAGCAGAAGCAGCGCTATCTGCGCCCGCTCGCCGCCGGCGAGGTGCGGTCCTGCTTCGCCATGACCGAACCGGCACCGGGCGCGGGCGCCGATCCCCGCGCCCTGCGGACCGTCGCGACCCGCGTTCCCGGCGGATGGCGCATCGACGGGCACAAGTGGTTCATCAGCGGCGCCCGCGGCGCCGCCTTCGCCATCGTCATGGCCCGTACCTCGGGCGATCCCGGCGATCCGGGCGGGGCCACCATGTTCCTGGTGGACGCCGGCACCCCCGGCATGAACATCGTCCGGGACATCGAGACACTGGACGAAGCCCTCTTCGCCGGGCACAGCGAGATCGTCCTCGACGGGTGCGTCGTGGGGGACGACCAGGTGCTCGGCGCCGTCGGGCAGGGCTTCGCCGGTGCCCAGGTGCGGCTCGGCCCCGCCCGTCTGACGCACTGCATGCGCTGGCTGGGAGCCGCGCGGCGCGCCCAGGACGTCGCACTGGAGCGGGCGGGCAGCCGCCTCGCCTTCGGTGCCGTTCTCGGTGACCTCGGCATGGTGCAGCAGATGCTGGCCGACTCCGAGATCGACATCGAGGCGAGTCGCGCCCTGATCCTGCGTACGGCCTGGGAGCTGGACACCGGCTCGGCGTCCGCCGCGCAACTCACCTCGGTGTCCAAGACGTTCGTGGCGGAGGCCGTGCACCGGGTGGTCGACCGGGCCATGCAGATCTGCGGCGCGCTCGGCATCTCGGCCGCCGACGCCCCACTGGCCCGCCTGCTCAGGGAGGTGCGCCCCTTCCGTATCTACGACGGCCCGTCGGAGACCCACCGTTTTGCCATCGCCCGCCGGGCCGTGCGCCCCTACCGCCGTCAGGCCGCGACCGGCTCCGAGGACTGACCCGAACACCGCGGGGTCGGAACTCGCGGGCGTGATTTTGAACCCTTCATCGCGGCCGTACGTATGGGACGGCGGCCGGATCCGGAGCCGCCGACGGCCTCCGTGCGATCCGGCATCGCAAGGAAGGGCCGGCCTGCCGGAGGGCTCGCCGTACCGTTTCGGCCATTCACACGCTCGCATATGCCAGGAGACTGGCCGAATTGGCATGGTGACAGAGCGTCAGGAGTGGCGATACTCGAGTAGCAGGCGATTGAGTCATGAACAAAGCGGGTGTCCGTGCGCATCCAGGACGTCACCGTGCGTGACATCGTGTCGCCTGATGTGCGCTACCAGTAAGAGCTCCGAACAAAAGGGGAGTCCGATCAGCTTGCGGCGTGTGGTGCGTGCGATCGCAAGGCGCCGGAAGCTCCTCGTAGCGGAGCTACCAGGGGCTTTCGGCAACGCGGCGAGCGTGCGTGCCAGACGCCGCGAGCCGGGCTCCCCTTTTGTTCGGAGCTCTAAGTCAGCGAGGCGAAAACGGGTCCGTACGGCGAGCGGGGCCGGGCGGCGGTCGGTGGCGGTGCGATCGGGGGAGCTGAACGTGCACGACGAATTCCTGTGCCATGTCACCGCGTACGGGATGTGTGGCGGACAGCGCGTCGGAGTGCCTCTGGGGACCTACCGTGCCCCCACCCTGGCGCTCGCGCTCTGGTGGATGCGCGACCGCGCGTTATGGATAGCCGAACGCCTCGACCCGCGACCCGAGAACCCGAACTTCCCGCCCAACTCCGTGGTCCCCGTCGCCGACACCGTCCCGGACGTGCCCAGCATGCTGCGTGCCTGGTCCGCCGACGATGTCCAGCAGGAGCTCGTGGCCGAGGAGTTGGCCGCCGGCAACCTGGTCCGCATCGCCACCAACGACGACACCACCGAGTACGAGCTGCTCGCCGAGTCCGTCGACGCCGTCCGTATGCAGCGGATCGCCCAGCGGATCGCCGCCCCCGCCGCCTGACCCCGCACCCGCGTCGCCCCGGCCTGGGGCCTGTCGGTCGGCTCCGCCGTCGATCTATCAGGCGCACACAGGGACGAATCGGTAGAATTTCGGGCATGGCAGAGCGGTCGATCGCACCGACAGCGCCCGCACTCGTGCTTCAGACCGAGTCGGGCTCCACGGTGTTGACCCCGAGCCACGAGTACCACGTCGGTCGCGACCCGCTCAGCGAGATCGTGCTGGACGACGACCGGGTCTCGTGGCACCACGCGGTGCTCAGGGCGTACGCCGACCACTGGACCATCGAGGACGAGAACAGCACCAACGGCACCTATGCCGACGGGCACCGCGTCCGCGAGTGGGACGTGGGTCCCGGCACCGTCATCCGCTTCGGCAGCGTCGAGGACGGCCCACGGGCCGTTCTCACCGGTCTGGCACCCGCCCGACCCTCGGGCGTCTTCCAGCCCGCCTCCACCGGCACCTTCCGGCAGCCGACCAGCGTCCGCCCACTGCCGGAGCGGACCGTCCGCATCGGCCGCGCCGCCGACAACGACCTCGTCATCGACGACCTCGTGGTCTCCCGCCGGCATGCCGAACTGCGGGCCCGCCCGGACGGCACCTACGAGATCGTCGACCTCGGCAGCCACAACGGCACCTTCCTCAACGGCAGCCCCGTCGACAGCGCGCCGGTCACTCCCGGTGACATCGTCGGTATCGGCCACTCCGCGTTCTGCCTGGTCGGGGACGAGCTGCAGGAGTACGTCGACACCGGTGAGGTCTCCCTCGACGTGCAGGAGCTGAGTGTCGTCGTCGACCGCGGCCGCAAGACGCTGCTCGACAAGGTGGCCTTTCCGGTCGGCGAGAAATGCCTCCTCGCCGTCGTCGGCCCCAGCGGCGCCGGAAAGTCCACCCTCCTCAACGCCCTCACCGGACAGCGCCCGGCCGACAGCGGCACGGTCCTGTACGACGGCCGCGACCTCTACCGCGACTACGCGGAGCTGCGCCAGCGCATCGGCCTCGTCCCGCAGGACGACATCCTGCACGCCCAGCTGACCGTCCGCAGGGCCCTCGCCTACGCCGCCGAACTGCGCTTCCCTCAGGACACCGCGAAGGCCGAGCGTCAGGCGCGCGTCGATGAGGTGATCCGCGAGCTGGGCCTCGAACAGCGCGCCGACCAGCCGATCCACAGCCTCTCCGGCGGCCAGCGCAAACGGGTGAGTGTCGCCCTGGAACTGCTGACGAAGCCCTCCCTGCTCTTCCTCGACGAACCGACCTCCGGCCTCGACCCCGGCATGGACCGCTCCGTGATGCACATGCTGCGCGGCCTCGCCGACGACGGCCGCACGGTCATCGTCGTCACCCACAGCGTCCTCAGCCTCGACGTCTGCGACCGCCTCCTCGTCCTCGCGCCCGGCGGCAAGGTCGCCTACTACGGGCCGCCGGAGGACACCCTCGCCTTCTTCGGCTTCGCACAGTGGCCGGAGGCCTTCGAGGCGTTCGAACGGGACCGGGACCGGGACTGGGCGGAGCAGTACCGAGAATCCCCCTTCCACCGCCAGTACGTCACCGCGTCCATGAGCCGGCCGTATCTGCCCGAGGCGGCGCCCGTCGACGTGGCGCCGCCGCCCAAGCCGCAGAGCTGGGGCGCGCAGCTCGGCACACTGGTCCGCCGGTACACGGCCGCGCTCAGCGCCGACCGCACCTTCCTCGCCATCATGATCGCGCTGCCGTTCGTCATGGGCGCCATGGCGCGAGCCCTCGCGGGCAGTGAACTCGACCGTGAGACCGCCATGAACGCACTGCTCATCCTGTGCGTCGGCGGCGTGCTGACCGGAGCGGCCAACGCCGTCCGGGAACTGGTCAAGGAACGCGTCATCTACCAGCGGGAACGCGCCGTCGGCCTGTCCAGATCCGCGTATCTGATGTCCAAGGTCGTCGTCCTCGGCACCATCACCGTTCTCCAGGCCGTCGTCCTCACCCTGGTCGCCCTCCTCGGCGTCGACCTCAACGCGCCCGGCGGCGAAGGCGTCCTGCTGCCGCCGCTCGTCGAGATCACCCTTGCCGTGGCCCTGCTCGCCTTCACCGCGATGATGCTCGGCCTGGTCGTCTCCGCGCTCGTCCGCAAGGAAGAGGTCACCATGCCGCTGCTGGTGCTCCTTGCGATCATCCAGGTGGTGTTCTGCGGCGCGCTGCTGGACGTGAAGGGCACGATCGTCCTCGAACAGCTGGCCTGGCTGGTGCCCTCACGGTGGGCGTTCGCCGCCATGGCCGGCACGATCGACCTCGAACGGATCGTCCCCGACAAGTCCGACCCGCTGTTCGAGCACTCCGCCGGCGTGTGGCTGCTCGACCTGGGGATGCTCGTGGTGCTGTCCCTGGTGTGCGGTTACCTCGTCGCTCGTCTGCTGCGCCGCCGCGAACCCGCGGTGATGCGGAAGTAGCCGCGATGACCACCCCCGGTTTCCTCCCCACGCACGTCGTCCCGCCGGGCGGGCTTCCCGCCTGGGAGGCCCCCGACCCCGCACGCCCCACCGTGCCCCTCGACGCGCTGCTCCCGGTCCAACTCCTCGACCGGCTCGGCGACTGGGGGCAGGTCCTGTGCGCCAACGGCTGGTCCGCCTGGGTCGACGGCCGCCTCCTGGTCGCCGTGCCCCAGGCCCCGCCGGCGGCCGGCACCGGACCCGCCCGCACGGCCGACCCGCGTCCCCTGCTCGCCCGGGCGGAGGAGGCCCTCGCCCGCTACCGCACCCATGCGGAGGCCCTCGCGGCGGGACACCTCGACGGGGGGTCCTTCCGCGACCGGATGAAGGGACTGCGGATCGGTGTCGTCGTCGACGGCGAGTCGCTGTGGCTGTTCGACGCGGCGCACGAGCGGTGGGTGTACTGCGACGGCACACGGCTGAGTACGTTCGCCGTCGCCGGGGAACCCCAGGAGGACCCGGCCCCGCCGGCCGCGGCCCCGGCACCGCCGATCGTCGCTCCGGCTCCGGCTCCGGAACCGGCACCCGCGCCCACCCCCGCCCCAGCCGCGGAATCGGCACCCGCCGCCGCGGAAGCGGAACCGACGAGGCTCCCGGAACCGACCCGTGTCGTGCAGGACCCGGGGCCGTCACCGGCGCCACCGGCTCCGGCGTGGCCGGAACCGACGGTGACCGCGGACATGGAACCCCGGTCGACGGAACCCGGTCCGGGTGACCCCGGGCCGACGCAGCATGGGCCGTCGGGCCCCGAGCCGGAAGAACCGGGGCGGACGGACACCGTGCGCCGGGCGCGGGAGGGGACGGGGACTCGTCCCCGTCGACAGGACCCGAGCGACCACGAACCCACCCGGCTCGTACGGCCGGTGACGCCCGATGAGTGAGACGCGACCGTACGCGGGGCGGCCGTCCGACCTCGTCGGTCAGCAGATCGCCGGTTACCGCATCGAACGCGAGATCGGCCGCGGTGGCATGGCCGTCGTCTACCGGGCCAGGGACCTGCGGCTGGATCGGACCGTCGCGCTGAAGCTCCTCGCCCCCGAGCTGGCACGCAACGACACCTTCCGCCGCCGTTTCACCCATGAGTCACGTGTGGCCGCCGCGATCGACCATCCGCACATCGTGCCCGTCTTCGAGGCGGGCGAGACCGAGGGCGTCCTCTACATCGCCATGCGGTACGTCGCCGGCCGGGACCTGCGCCATCTCCTGGACCGGGAGGGCCCGCTGTCACTGATGACCGCCACCAGGATCACCGGCCAGGTGGCCTCCGCGCTGGACGCCGCGCACGACCACGGCCTGGTCCACCGGGACGTCAAGCCCGGCAACATCCTGGTCGCGCAGGGCACGGACAGCGACCATCCCGAGCACGTCTACCTCACCGACTTCGGCCTCACCAAGAAGTCGCTCTCACTGACCGGGTTCACGACCGTCGGCCAGTTCGTGGGGACACTCGACTACGTGGCCCCGGAGCAGATCTCCGGCAAGCCGGTCGACGGCCGCTGCGACGTCTACAGCCTCGCGTGCGTCGTCCACGAGACCCTGTCGGGGCGCCCGCCCTTCCAGCGCGACGACGACATGGCGCTGCTCTGGGCTCACCAGTACGACCAGCCGCCGCCCCTGACCGAGCGGCGGCCCGACCTGCCGTCGTCCGTCGACGAGGTGCTCGCCAAGGCCCTCGCCAAGAGCCCCGACGACCGCTACGACTCGTGCCTGTCCTTCGTGGCCGCGCTCAGGGTCGCCGGTACGCGGCACGGTACGGCGACCGGGCACCCCCCGACCCGTGCCGCGGGGACGTCCACGAGCAGCACGCCCGAACCGCCACCGGAGCCGCCCGCCTGGGCGAAACCGGTCTTCATCCAGCCCTGAGGTCGAGCCGCTCGACCCGGGCCACGTTCTCGCGGTCCTCGGTGTCCTGGCTGGCCTCGGCGGCGAACCAGGCGTCGAGGATCTCCTTCAGCAGCGGGGCGGAGGTCAGCCGCAGACCGATCGCCAGGACATTGGCGTCGTTCCAGCGGCGGGCGCCGTCCGCCGTGTACGCGTCCGTGCACAGGGCGGCCCGCACGCCCGGCACCTTGTTCGCGGCGATCGAGGCGCCGGTCCCGGTCCAGCAGCACACGACGGCCTGGTCCGCCGCACCCGAGGCGACCTCGCGGGCCGCCGCCTCCGAGCACGCCGCCCACTGGGGGTCGTCCCCCGGGCGCAGCGCCCCGTGCGTCAGCACGTCGTGGCCGCGGCCCCGCAACTCCTCGACGAGGAGGCGGGCCACGGGTTCGTCCATGTCCGAGGAGACGGATATCCGCATGTCCCGGAGACTACCCGCGTGCCCGCGTGCCCGCGCCTCTCCGGAACACGCCAAGGGCTGTCCGTGATCCGCGGTGGATCAGCGCACGGTGCCGGATGCGGGCGTCGCAAGGCGGAGGGGTGTCCGCACACTCGATGTATACGGGCGTTCCGACAACGCGGCGAGGAGCCGCATCCGGCGTCGTGCGCCCGCCGGGGATCACGGGACAGCCCCGGCCCCGGGTGGCGGCCGCGACGACCACGGCCTCCGGGGCTCAGTACGCGTCGTCCCCTTCGACGAACGTCCGCAGCACCTCGATGCCCCCGATCCTCGACACGTCCACCCGGCGCGGATCGTCGCCCAGCACCACCAGGTCCGCCCGCTTGCCGGCGGTGAGACTGCCCGCGTCCGCCTCCCAGCGGCAGGCGCGGGCGGCCTCGGTGGTGTCCGCGCGCAGCGCCCCCTCCACGGTGATCGCCTCGCCCGCGCCGATGAGGCGGCCCGACTCCGAGGCCCGCTCGACCATGAACCAACGGACCTCTCCCGCATCCGCGACGTCGAGACGACCGAGGACGACGCACGGGTGACCGCCGAGTGCCTGCCGACGGGGGAGCGCGCGATCCTCGGTGCCGACCTCCTCGTCTACGCCACCGGCTGCCAGCCGCAGGGCATCGCCGACAACCTGGGCGAGATCGGCGAACTCTGCCTCCGCGACGACGAGGACGCCCTGGAGGCCGGCCGCGACCACCGCGTGGCAACCGCCCCCGACGTCACCGCCGACACCTGCCTCCAGGGCCGCACCGAACACACCCACGGCCTCACCTCCACCCTCCTGTCCACCACCGCGGTACGCGCCGGAGAGATCCGCGCGTCCCTCCTGGCCGCCGCTCCCTCGGCCCGGCGAAGCAGGACACGGGCCCCGGGGTCCAGGCCTGACTCCCGAAGGCGGCGCAGCCCTACCGCTCGCCCGACGCCGTACCCGCCGAAGCAAACCGGTCATTCGCCTGGCGAGTTGCCGCTCTCACCGGCCGGAGGCGGATGATCGGCCTCCGCGACGCGTTAACATCACGGCATGATCACGGCCTGGTTGCCCCGACGTAAGCGTCGGGCCCGCGTCTCCGCGGGCCCGCTGCCGCGTCTGCTCGGCCTCGCCGTGGTGCTGTTCGCCGTCGTGCTCCTGCACGGCGCGACCCCCGAAAGCGCCGGGGGACACCTGGTGACCAGCGCGGGCGCGCCGGTCACCACGCCGCCCGACCACCGGCTCGCCGCCCCCGGGGAGCACCTGGTCGTCGCGATGGCCGACACGCCCGGCGGCCCTCACGACGGCCGGGGTGACCACCGTACGAGTCACTCGGCCGAGCAGTGCGCGTCCGTACAGCCGAACCAGGGCCCCGCCCTCACCCAGCCCCGCTGTGCGGCGTCGATCAGCGAAGCGGCGGCTCCCGCCGGCACGCCGACCGCACGGCACTCCGGTGCGGCGCGGCTGCCCGACCAGTCGTCCGTCACCCTGAGATCACTGGTGGTCCAGCAGGTCTAGGCCGCGGGCTCCCTCCAGCCGGACCGGCTCATCCCTCCCCCCACGAACCACCATCCACCGTCCGTCCCCCGGGTCCGGCGTGCCTTGAGCAGAGGTCACGCCACGCCGAGGCGACGGGCGCCCGGAGGACCCCCAGTGCCCCCACGCACCCGCATGCCCTCGTACGTCCGCCGGACACGGGCCGACGCGCCCTGGCCGAGACTGCGCGCCGCCCTTGTACGCGGCTGCCTGCTGATCACGATCGTGCTGTGCGCCTTCGTGCACGGGCCGGTCGACGAGACCCATCGGACGGCGACACCGGCCTCCACCGTCCTGACGGCGGTGCAGCCCTTCCCCGGCCACGAGACACCGCACGGGCCCCACGACCACCACACGGCCGAGGAGTGCGTGCCCGCCGGCGTCCTGCGCGCCCCAGCCGCCCAGTCGTGCGACCAGCCGCCCGCAACCGGCACGGCACCCCCGCTCACCGGCGCCGCCGCCATCGCCGTGGGCCTGCCACGGCGGGTACCCGGTCGCCCGCACCGCCGCCGGCGCGCCCGTACCGGCCGGACGGCCCTCGTCCGCACCTCCCGGTGGCGCATCTAGACCTCTCGCCCGCAGCCGGCTCCGCACCGGCTGCCGCGCCAGGACCCACGCCCGGCGGACCGGCCGACCGGCCGGAACCGTCCGCCGGCCCGTGGCCCTCGGCGCGAGACGACCCGCCATCCGTCTCATCGTCCAGCGAGAGCGAAAGACATGCAGTCGATCACCCAGACGACCACCGGCACGACCGCCACCCCCCTCACCGGCGGCCCCGCGAACAACTCCGCACCCGGCGTCCCCGCCGACCCCCGCACCGGCATCCCGGCCAACCCCCGCACACCGTCCGGCGGTTCGGCGCTCCCCGCGCTCGTCGGCAACACGCCCCTCCTGCGCGTCTCCGAACCGCTGACCCCGGCCGGGCACGGCTTCTGGGCGAAGCTGGAGGGCTTCAACCCCGGCGGCATCAAGGACCGGCCCGGCCTCTACATGGTCGAACGGGCCCGCGCCCGAGGTGAGTTGCTCCCCGGTGCACGGATCATCGAATCCACCAGCGGCACTCTCGGTCTTGGGCTGGCGCTCGCCGGCATGGTCCACGGCCACCCCGTCACCCTGGTCACGGACCCAGGTCTCGAACCGTCCATGACCCGCCTGCTCGGCGTCTACGGCGCCGATGTCGACATCGTCACCGACCCCCACCCCACCGGCGGCTGGCAGCAGGCCAGGCGCGACCGGGTCACCGAACTGCTCCGGCGCCACCCCGGGTCCTGGTGTCCCGACCAGTACAACAACCCGGACAACACCACCGCGTACACCCCGCTCGCCCTCGAACTCGCCACCGAGCTGGGGCACATCGACGTCCTCGTGTGCAGTGTCGGCACCGGCGGGCACTCCGCGGGCATCAGCCGGGTGCTGCGCCAGCTGTACCCGGACATCCGGATCGTCGGCGTCGACACCATCGGCTCGACCATCTTCGGCCAGCCCGCCCGCCCGCGGCTGATGCGCGGACTCGGCTCCAGCATCTACCCCCGCAACGTCGCCTACGCCACCTTCGACGAGGTCCACTGGGTCGCCCCGCACGAGGCCGTGCACATCTGCCGCCGCCTCGCCGCCTCGCACTACGCGACCGGCGGCTGGAGCGTCGGCGCCGTCGCGCTGGTCGCCGGCTGGGTGGCGCGCACCGAGGCCGCCGACACCCGGATCGCGGCTGTCTTCCCCGACGGGCCGCAGCGCTACCTCGGCACCGTGTACGACGACGAGTACTGCGCCCGGCACGGCCTTCTCGACGGGCCGCCGCCGCTGGAACCCGACGTCATCAGCCGCGCGGACGAGAAGGAGGTCGACCGCTGGACCCGCTGCACCGACGTCGTCGACCCCCTCACCCTGCCCTCCGCGATGCGCGAGGAGGCCGCCGAATGAAGGGCACCCTCACCCAGGTGCGCTCCTACGACCGTGCCGTCCAGTTGTTGATGGTCAATCAGTTCACCATCAACCTCGGCTTCTACATGCTGATGCCCTACCTGGCCGCCCATCTCTCCGGCACGCTCGGTCTCGCCGGCTGGATCGTCGGACTCGTGCTGGGCGTACGGAACTTCAGCCAGCAGGGCATGTTCGTGGTCGGCGGCACCCTCGCCGACCGGCTCGGCTACAAGCCGCTGATCGTCGCCGGATGCGTCCTGCGCACCGTCGGCTTCGCCGCGCTGGGCTTCGTGGACTCGCTGCCCGCCCTGCTGGCCGCCTCGGCGGCGACGGGCCTCGCCGGCGCGCTCTTCAACCCCGCCGTCCGGGCCTACCTGGCGGCGCAGGCCGGGGAGCGCAGGGTCGAGGCGTTCGCCCTGTTCAACGTCTTCTACCAGGCCGGAATACTGCTCGGCCCGCTGGTGGGCATGGTCCTCACCGGTGTCGACTTCCGCGTCACCTGTCTGACGGCCGCCGGTGTCTTCGCCGTGCTGTCCGTCGTGCAGATCCGGGCCCTGCCGGCCCGCGGCCGGGAGGACGGCGGGCAGCAGCCCGGCGACCACCGGGAGAGCGTGCTCACCCAATGGCGCGGCATCCTGGCCAACCGGGCGTTCCTGCTGTTCTCCGGGGCCATGGTCGGTTCCTACGTCCTCACCTTCCAGGTGTATCTGTCCCTGCCCCTGGAGGTACGGCGCCTCGGTGGGGACGGCGAGTTCGGCACGGCCGCGGTGGCGGTGCTCTTCGCGGTCTCCGGGCTCAGCACGATCCTCGGCCAGACCCGGGTCACCGCATGGTGCAAGGCCCGCTACGAGCCCGGCCAGGCACTGGTCCGCGGACTGGTCGTCATGGGCGTCGCCTTCGTCCCCCTGCTGCTGACCGCCGCGCTGCCGATACCGGGGCCCGGCCTCGGACGGTGGCTGGCGGCGGCCGTCCCGCCCGCGCTGGCCGCGCTGCTCCTGGCCGTCGGCACGATGATCGCGTACCCCTTCGAGATGGACACCATCGTCCGCCTCTCCGGGGACCGGCTCGTCGCCACGCACTACGGGCTGTACAACACGGTCTGCGGGATCGGCATCACGGTCGGCAATCTCCTCACCGGTGCCGCCCTGGACGCCGCCCGCGAGGCGGGTCTGCCCGCGCTGCCGTGGATCTCGCTGTGCGCGCTCGGCCTCGCCTGCGCGGCCGCCGTGTACGGCCTGCACCGCACGGGCTGCCTGACCGCACCGGCACCGTCCCGGCCGGTGACGGTCTGACCGGCACTCACGCCTGACACCGGGGCGGGCGCCACCCGGCGCCCGCCCTTCCGCACGGGTGCTGTCCACTCCCGCCGGCCTCACCCCGAGGCGTCGACCTCTCCCCGTCGCCGGACCCCCTTCGCCAGCAACCCGCCCGTGAAGCCGGTGGCCAGCCCCCACAGCGCGGCGAACCCCAGCGCGGACCACGACCGGGGCCGCACATACACTTCCCCGCCCAGATCGCCGCCCAGGTCGCCGATCCCGATCACCGACAGACCGTAATGGGCGGAGATCCTGGCGACGAGACAGATCATCAGGACGGTGAGGACGAGGGCGACCGCCATGTGCAGCGCGTGCTGCCACAGCCGCACGCGGGCCGGGGAGCGGGCCGCCATCACGAACGCGGCGCCCAGCAGCAGCACGGCGTTGACCACCACCAGCCACCACACCCTGTCGTCGTACTCGGTGAGGGACCCCAGGTTCAGCTCGGAGACATCGGGGCCGCGCAGCACCTGGTCGAGCACTTTCGGCATCGGCAGCCCGAACGGCCCCTCGACCTGACCGTTCCAGGTGGCGCCCAGCCCGATCGTGAACGTCAGCCACACGATGTTCGGCAGCCCCAGCAGGATGACCGCGGCCGTCTCGGCGGCGTGCCCCCGTGTCACGGCGACGACGATGCCGATGACCAGTCCGAGGGCCACATACGCCAGCAGCAGCATCACCATGGCGTACGCCGCCGGACGAACCGACTCCTGGAACCGCACCAGCCGCGGTGGCAGCGGCGCCGCACGCGAGACCAGCAACGCCAGGACGAGGACCCCGGCCAGCCACAGCAGCCCGAAGAAGACGGTGGCCGCGACGTCCGTCTCGAAGCCCACGTCGGCCGAGGTGTCGAGGAAGTCCCCCACGTCACCGAGAGGGATCTCGAACGTCTGCCGCGCGCCGAGCGAGACACCGATCAGCACCGCCAGCCACAGCACGGCGATCCGTGCCGCCCAGCCACCGAGTTCGGCCGCCCCCGCGACCGCACGGTGCCGCAACGGCCGCAGGAACCCGGCGGCGATCACCAGCGCACCGGCCAGGGTCACCGACAGCGGGATCACGGTGAGTCCGGCCTGGGTCTCGGCGATGGCCCCGGCACCGCCGGAGAGCTCGATCGTGCCGCCGACCGCCGTCACGACGGTGGCCGCGACCACCCGGGGGAACGCGTTGCCCGGCAGGTCCGTCGCACCCGCCGCCCAGAGACCGAGCGCGGCCACCACGGCCATCACGACCAGCCCGGCGAGGACCGTACCGAGGGCCTGGAGCCAGCCGTGCCGGGCGACCGCCCGTTCGGGCGCCGTCCGCGGAGAACGCAGGGTCTGAGGACTCACCCTTGCCACGCTAAGCACGGCTCGGGCACTCCGCGCGCCGGACGGACGGTGACGACTCGGCTTGCGAGCGGAGCGGGACCAGAGCACACAATGGCCCTGTTGTGGACAAAAGCGGCACCGAATGCAGGAAAAGCTGCGGAATCCTACGGCGGGAGAAGACCCGTGAGCGCCGAACAACCGTCCTCCGGCCGCCCGACCGGACCCCCCTCCGGGCCGCTGTCCGGGCCGTCACAACCGGGCCAGCCCTCCGCCGGTCCGGCGCGGCCGAGCGGCCAGGTGCCCCCGGAGCCGCCCCGCGACGCCTCGGGCCCCGGAGGGACCGGAGGCGGCACCGGAGGTCCGGGCGGGGGCGCCGGCGGCTCCGGGCCGGAGCCCGGCCGGCCAGGGCACCCCTGGTGGCGGTCCGCCCCCCGTGTCGCCCTCATCGCCACCGCCGTCGTCGTCGCCGTGGTCCTGGCCGTCGTCCTCACCCGCACCGGCGGGTCCGGCGGCAACGGCGACGGAGAGGTCTTCCTGCAGGCCGCCGGGAAATCGGGCCCCGACCCGTTCACCAAGTCGACGGCGGCCGACAGCTCCGTCCCGCAGACCCCCTCTGCCTCACCGGCCACCTCGGAGCCCACCAACGTGACACGCGCCGTGGACGGCTCGAGCCCCGGCCTCTACGGCGGCACTCGCAACACCGCCAGCTGCGACGTCGAGAAGCAGATCAAGTACCTCCAGGCGGTTCCCGCCAAGAACCAGGCGTTCGCGTCCGTCCTCGGCGTCCAGGCGTCCGGCGTGCCCGGCTATCTGCGCTCGCTCACCCCGGTGCAGCTGCGCATGGACACGCGCGTCACCAACCACGGCTACCGTGACGGCGCCGCCACCGCCTACCAGGCCGTCCTCCAGGCCGGCACCGCCGTGCTCGTCGACGACCGGGGCGTGCCCCGGGTGCGCTGCGCCTGCGGCAACCCGCTGCAACCACCCGTCGCGCTGAAGACCACGCCCGAGCCCAAGGGCGACGCCTGGCCGTCGTACCGGCCGCAGAACGTCGTGGTCATCGAGCGCTCGACCGTGATCATCAACGTGTTCATCCTGTACGACCCCGACAACGACGACTGGTTCAGCCGCCAGTCCGGCGACACCGGCCACAAGGACAAGAAGTCCAACCCGCCCGTCGACCAGCCGTCCCCGTCGGTGTCGACCTCGTTCTCCGAGACGCCGCCCACCAAGTCGCCCGAACCGTGCCCGTCCACCGGCGCCAAGGCGGACGAGACCACCAGCCCGTGTCCGTCGTCGTCCTCGGCCGGCCCGTCCTCATCGGCCCCGTCGCAACCGGAGAGCTCGACCTCCTCGCCCCCGCAGCCCCAGCCGCAGTCCCCCGAGACGGACGACACCCCACCGGACGGCGGCACGACGAGCGAGTCCGCCCCCCTCTTCAGCTCGCCCGAGTCGAACGGCACCTGACCCGGCCGGGCCGGGCCCGCCCGCGCGGGAGGCCCGCCGGAGGGCGCGGACCCTCGTGCTCACTCGTCGATCGCGGCCCCGAACTGCGCGTCCACGTGCGGCGCCCCGAGAGAAGCGGCGTTGTACGTCCACGACCCGGACGCCGTGACGCCGCCCGTACCTGCGGAGAACACCCAGATGTGACCGTCGCCGGTGTTCTCACCGGGCGCGGCGGCCAGCAGCCCGAAGCGACCGTCGCGGTTCGCGTCGGTCAGCCGGACCTGGGCGCCCCACTTGTCGCCCTTCTCCGCGACGCCCGGCACGTCCGGTGAGTTCTGATCCCAGGACTTCGCTCCGGACGAGGTCAGCCCGGACGCCGAGCCGCGCAGCACCCACACGGCGCCCGCGTCCTGGACGGTGCCGATGTCCTCGCCCGCGGCGCCGATCGCCACGTCCGCGTAGCCGTCCCCGTCGGTGTCCGCCACCGACAGGTCCGAGCCCCAGCCGTCGCCGGGCTCCGCCACACCCGGCACACCGGGGGAGTCCTGCACCCACCAGTCCGGCTCCTGCGCCGGCCCGTCGGGACCGCCGAGCCGCACCCCGACCAGGCCGCCGGTCATCGTCTCGCCGTACGCGTCGTCCGGCGAGTTCGGTTCGCCGGTGACCAGGTCGTCGAAGCCGTCCTTGTTGAGGTCGCCGGAGGCGGCGACCGGACCACCGCGCAGGTCCCGCTCGTACTTCAGCCCGTCGGCGTTGCCCGACAGATAGGTGGACCAGCCGTGCCCCGGCTCGTCACCGACGCTCAGGCCCGACACGACGAGGTCGGCGAAGCCGTTCTTGTCGTAATCGCCGGTGGTCAGGGACTTGGGCTGGATGCGGCGGGGTTCCACCTGCGCGCCGAGCCGCTGTGTGGACTGCCGGCGCAGCGACCCCGCCTCCGCGTCGTCGTACGCGAAGAGCTCCAAGTCGTATCCGTCCAGAACGGCGAGGAGGTCGCCGTCGGTCTCGGCCGTGAACCGCGCGGCGGCCAGCCCCAGCCCGAACCGCTCACCCGCGGTGGGCTCCTCGGTCTCCAGCCAGCTGCTCGCGGCGCCGCTGAGCCCGGCCTTCGACCCCCACAGGACGGCCACACCGCCCGCGTCCTTCAGAGTGCCGAGGTCCTCGCCGGGGATGCCGACGATCGCGTCGTCGAACCCGTCACCGTCGAGGTCACCGGTCGCGACCGCCCGGCCGAAGCCGTCGCCCGCCTCGGCGGCGCCCGCCACCCCCGGCGTCGACTGGCTGAACACGGCCGCACCGCTCGTGCCGATGCCCTTGGCCGAGCCGTACTGCACGGTCACCAGCCCGCCCCCGCTCTTGCCGCTGACGGTGGCACCCGGCGCGCCGACGAGCACGTCCTCGTACCCGTCACCGTTGAAGTCGCTGTTGCGGTCGCTGGCCTGCGTACTGCCCGGCACCCCGGCGTACGCAGAGGGGGCCGCGGCGATCGCGGCACCCGAGACGAGAAGGAATGTCGCGGCCGCGAGAGCGGCCGAACGGTTCATGCGCATGTACGGCTCCCGAGAGAAGAAACGGCCGGGCAGCGCGGGGGTGTCCGGAAAGGGCCCGTTCCTCGTCCGGCGTCCTGTTCGACCCCTCTTGAGGTGCGAGGGTTGTACGACGGCGACGACCCGTGCGGGACCGGGGACCGGGGGCGCCGGGACCTCCGCCGGGCCGAGGCCCTGATTTCCCTGAGGGCTGAACTCCGCGCCCTTCCCGCCCCGTTCAGGACTCCTAGGCTGAACGGGTGAGCCAACAAGCGTCGAACGAAGCCCGCGTCATCCCGCTGCGCCCGGCGACGGCCCCCATGGCCCGCCTGCCCGAGCAGCGGCGGACCGCCCCGGCACCCGGCCCCGCTCCGACACCGAGCCGCGCCGACGGCACCCCGCCGCCGAGAGAACCCCTCTGGCGCGACCTCGTCGGTGACGTGCTCCGGCGTGAGCGGCTCGCCCAGGAACGCACCCTGAAGGACGTGGCCGAGGAGGCGCGGATCTCCATGCCGTATCTCTCCGAGGTGGAGCGCGGCCGGAAGGAGGCATCCTCCGAGGTCCTCGCGGCCGCCGCCCAGGCCTTGGGCCTGAGCCTCGGCGACCTGTTGTCCCTGGCCGGCGACGAACTGACGCGCCGCACGGCCACGTCCCTGACGCGACGTACGACGACCACCGGCTCCCGGTACAACGGTCTCAGCCTGGCGGCCTGACCTGCGTCCCCGCGCCTCACCCGGGGGCGCGGGGACGCACGGCGGCGGTCCCTCACACCACCCGTCGACGCAGCACCTCGTCCGCCAGCCCGTACGCCACCGCCTCCGCCGCGGTGAACACCTTGTCCCGGTCCATGTCGGCCCGCAGGTCCGCCACGTCATGGTGGGTGTGCCGGGCCAGCACCTCCTCGACCTGGCCCCGGATCCGCGCCATCTCCTTGGCCTGGAGGGCGAGGTCCGACACCGTCCCGCGGCTGCCCCCGCTGGCCGGCTGCCCCAGCAGCACCCGTGCGTGCTCCAGCACATACCGCCGCCCGGGGTCCCCGCCCGCGAGCAGCACGGCCGCCGTGGACGCTGCCTGCCCCACGCAGACCGTCGAGATCGGCGCCCGCACGAACGACATCGTGTCGTAGATCGCCATCAGCGAGGTGAACGATCCGCCCGGCGAGTTGATGTAGAGCGCGATCTCGCTCTCCGGCGCCGACGACTCCAGATGCAGCAGCTGCGCGATGACGACGTTCGCCACCCCGTCGTCGATCTCCGTGCCGAGGAAGATGATCCGCTCGGACAGCAGCCGGCTGTACACGTCGTACGACCGCTCGCCCTGCGGGGTCCGCTCCACCACGTTCGGAATCGTGTACGTCCCCATCACTGCAGTCCCATCCGTCGCCGGGACGAGGCCGGGCGGACGTCGTCGAGCGACTCGACGACCCGGTCGACCATCCCGTACTCCTGCGCCTGTTCGGCCGTGAACCAGCGGTCCCGGTCGCCGTCCCTGGCGATCGTCTCCGGGGTCTGGCCGGTGTGCTCCGCGGTGATCCGCTCGATGGCCCGCTTGGTGAACTCCAGGTTCTCGGCCTGGATCTCGATGTCGGCGGCGGTGCCGCCGATCCCGGCCGACGGCTGGTGCATCATGATCCGCGCGTTGGGCAGGGCGTACCGCTTGCCGTGCGTGCCCACGGTCAGCAGGAACTGGCCCATGCTCGCGGCGAAGCCCATGACCAGGGTCGACACGTCGTTCGGGATCAGCCGCATCGTGTCGTAGATGGCCAGCCCCGCCGTCACCGAGCCGCCGGGACTGTTGATGTACAGGCTGATGTCGGTGCGCGGGTCCTCCGCCGACAGCAGCAGCAACTGCGCGCAGACGCGGTTCGCGGAGACCTCGTCGACCTGGGTGCCGAGGAAGACGATGCGCTGTCCGAGCAGTTGAGCGGCGAGATGGTCGTCGAAGCGGGAGGGCGGGGTGTCGCCCTCCGTCGCGCGCGGGGCGTGCGACGGGGCCCAGCCGGTGATCAGGGGAGCCATGCATCCTCCAGGTGAGTGATGCGGCCATCCGTGGCCGCCTGCCACCACTCTCCCCGGCAACCGCCTCTCACCTGGGCTTTCTCTGCCCGCGGCAGATTCGCCGACAGCAGAGCGCCGGCGGCCGCCGGCGTCCGCCGCGCAACTCGTGGCCGCGCCGGCGATGAGTTTCCGCGCCAGGATCGGTCGAAAGGGGTGACGACACACCCAGCCCGAGGAGGCGCACATGTCCCGCGACGGTTTCACCACCTGCCTGTGGTTCGACGACCAGGCCGAGGAAGCGGCCGCCCACTACGTCTCGATCTTCAAGAACTCCCGGCTCGGCCGGGTCACCCACTACCCCGAGGGTGCCCCCCGCCCGGCCGGCTCGGTCCTCACCGTGGAGTTCGTGGCCAACGGCCAGCGGTTCGTCGCGCTGAACGGCGGCCCGGAGTTCAAGTTCACCGAGGCCATCTCCTTCCAGATCTTCTGCGAGGACCAGGGCGAGGTCGACCACTACTGGAGCAAGCTGACCGAGGGCGGCGGAGAGCCGGGCCCCTGCGGTTGGCTCAAGGACAGGTTCGGAGTGTCCTGGCAGGTCGTCCCCAGCCGGCTGATCGACATGATCAGCGACCCCGATCCGCAGCGGGCTGCCCGCGCGAACGCTGCGATGCTGTCGATGGGAAAGCTCGACCTCGCCGCCTTGGAGAAGGCCTACGCGGGCGAGTAGCGGCCCGGCGCCCCCGCGGCCCGGCACCCCGCGCGGCGAGGACGCGAGCGGGTACGGTACACGCCCTGCCGCAACAGAAGACGCCTGTCCGGAAGCCCACGGCCACCCAGACGACACCCCGTCCCCACCGTGCCGGGCGGCGGGTCAGTCGAGGATGCCGAGATGCCGGTCGGGCCGGCAGTGGGTGCAGGCCCGCAGTCCCGCGGCGAGGAGGCGGCGGGCCTCGGCCTGGTCGACGGCGCGGCGCCGTCTGCCCGCGGCGTAGCAGTCGCCGGTGTGGACCTCGATGGGGGAAGCGCCGACACCGATGCCGAGTTCGACGACCCAGTCCGGCCGCGGTGGCCGGCTTCGGTGCCCCTGCTCCTGCTCGGCCTGGCGCTCGACGAGGGCCGCGATCTTGCTGTCGATGCGCTGGAGCCACAGCTGGTGCCAAACCCGCAGGGTGTGCAGGCGCTCCAGGTCGGGCGGCAGGTCATCGAACACGGCAGGGGTCCTCGGGTTCTCGGCGCGCGGGCAGAGCCCTCGCATGTTCGAATGGTAGTTCGATGGTGCGGGTGGTGAGGAGGCGGGTCTTCCATGGACACGTCCGAGGCGCCGGGCGCGGAGCCCACCGTGATGCATGTGCGCTGCCCCGACGGGCTGCCGGCAGAGATCTACCGGCAGGTGCTGGAGCACCTCGAGGATCTGTCGCCGGTTGTGCAGGCCCTGCCTCCCGCCGCCGCCCTGGTGGAGCTGCGGGGCGCACTGCGCTACCACGGTGTGACCGCCCACCGGCTGGGCCTGACGCTGCGCGCCCGTACGCTCGCCGCACTCGGCGTCGACGTCCGCATCGGGATCGGCCCCAACATCACGGTCGCGGCAACCGCCTCCGCGCAGGTGCCCCCGCCCGGCGGCGTCCTTGCCGTCAGCCCCGCCGAGGCCACCACCTGGCTGAGCCCGCTGCCCGTCGAGGCCCTGCACGGCATCGGCCCTCGCCACGCCGAGGTCCTGAGGGAGTACGGCATCCACCGCGTCGGCCTGCTCGCCGCCGTCCCGCCCAGCACCGTCCAGCGGCTCCTCGGCGGCAAAGCCGGACGGCTCGCCGCCGACCGGGCCCGCGGCATCGACCCCCGGGCGGTCGTCCCCCGCGCCCTGCCCGCCTCCGCGAGCGTCCGCTGCTCCTTCCCCCGCCACGCCCTCGACGGCACCGACGTCCGCGCCGCCCTGCTCGCTCTCACCGTTCAGCTCGGCCATCTGCTGCGCCGCCGAGGCCAGGCAGCTCGCGCCCTGACTCTGTCCCTGCGCTTCGCCGGGGGCACCCGGTGGGAGAAGACCCGCCGCCTGCCGGAGGCCTCCGCGCACGACGACGACCTGCGCGCCCTGGCCTACCAGCTCATCGAGGCCGCCGGACTGCAGCGCGCCCGGCTCACGGGTCTCGTCCTCACCGGAGAGGAGCTCATCGACGCCGAAGAGGTCGCGGAACAGCTCACCCTCGACGGCACCCGCGAGGCCCGCCTCGAGGCCGAAGCCGCCGTCGACCACATCCGCGACAAGTACGGCCCCGACGCGATCGGCCCGGCCGCCGCTCTCCGCCGCGCACCCTGACCTCGAAGCGCCGCTCTCCGCCTCGCGCCCTGACCCCGAAGCGCCGGGCTGCCGATGTCGGCTGGTGCGACGACCGGACAGAGGGGTGCTGGTGTACGCCCCCTCCGGAGTCGCTGATGTCAGCCGCGGACGTCAGCTGTCCATCGTCCCGCATCCGGGGCCGCGCCGAATGCCTCGTGACAGTCGGCCGGATGTGGTTCGCTTCTGGGGTGACTCAGGACTTGGAGATCGTCGCGTTCGAATCCGCCGAGGCATTCCGGGGATGGCTCGGCGAGAACCACGCCGCCTCGCCGGGCATCTGGCTCAAGCTGCGCAAGAAGGGCCCGGGAATCGTCGCGCTGGACTACGCCCAGGCACTCGACGAGGCACTCTGCTACGGCTGGATCGATGGCCAGAAGGCCGCATTCGACGAGCAGTGGTGGCTCCAGCGGTTCACCCCGCGCAAGCCACGCAGCAAGTGGTCCAAGGCCAACCGGGACAAGGTGGCCGCCCTGATCGAGCAGGGCCGGATGCGTCCGCCGGGACAGGCCGAAGTCGACCGCGCCAAGGCGGACGGCCGCTGGGATGCGGCCTACGACGGCGCGAAGACCGCCACGGTGCCGGACGATCTCACGGCAGCCCTGACCGCCGACCCGGCCGCGGCGGAGTTCTTCGAGACACTGGACCGGCAGAACCGCTACGCGATCCTGTACCGGATCCAGGACGCCAAGAAGGCCGAGACCCGGGCGCGCCGGATCGAAAAGTACGTGGCGATGCTGGCGAAGGGCGAGAAGCCGCACCCGTAGTGACGTCGCATAGGGTGTGTCGGCATGTCGCTGAGCCACATAGTCCTCGCGTCCGGTCGTTCGATCGAGCTCACCCAGCTGCGGATGTCCTCGACCTATGGGGGCATGCTGGAGGGCTATCCGTGCAAGCGCATCAACGACATGAAGGTCAGTGGCCTCCAGAGGGAGGCCGAACGCGCGTTTTCCTTCGCGCCGGTCCATCTCATTGCGCCCTTCCGCGAGTGCCCGGACGAGACCGCCGGCCCCTTCGGCCCTGTGGAGGTGCTGCCCTCAGTGGCTTGCATCGGTGTTTTCACCTCGACGGTGATCGCACCTGAGCTCGACCCGGTACTGCACCACTCCGTTCTCACCGTGGCCTGGTTCCAGCCCACCCCGGATGTACCGTCGGGCGAGGACGCTGATCTTGCTCTTCGCGGCATTCGCTGGGAAGAGCTGGCCCAGGACCACGAGCTGTAGCGACACGGGCTGATCACAGCCACTCGTGGCCTCCGCCCCGTCGCCGCCCTGCCCGCAGACCGACGGCGGCCCGCCCGGCGAGCTGCTCCTGGCGGCGTCACATGAGGCCGGGGATGCCACGGGGATGCCTCCGAGGCATGTTGCTGCAGGACGCCGGTCGGGGTCCGCTCCAGCGGTCGGGGTCCGTGCCCGGAGTCGTGGCTGCCGTCCGAGGAGTTCGGCCAGGCCCTGCCGGGTCGTGGCGAGGACCACCCGGTCCTGCGGTCGCAGGACGTACCGTCCCCTGATCGGGTCACCCGCCGCGCGGGCTGGGGAACAGCGTCAAACGGGACCTCCCCGCAGACCGGGACACGGACGGTGCTGTCCGGACGTCGGGCCCCGACGGCCGGGAGCACCCTGGGCCGCACAGGTGAAGGACCGGGCCATCCTCAGCCGCGCCCCGGGCGACGTTCATCCGGCTCCTCAAGCCGCTCAGGCTCCTCCTCCTGCCATGTGTTCCATCAGTCGGACAGCAGTCACCACACCCGCCAACCACCGTTGGTCGCCGTCGCGTTCGACGACGGCGACCAACGGACTGTGGGTCCGGGCGATGAGCTCCGCAATCTGCGAGACGCTCGTGTTCTCCTCGACCGTCGGCGGGCCGGGACTGCCGGGAGGCAGCCGGTCCCCGACGCTGAGACCGGCGATCCCCGTCGGGGCCTCGCCGTGGCTCCGCCCGTCGGACACGAGTCGTCCGACGAGGCGGGCGCAGGGCACCAGGGCGTACGGCACGGCGTCGGGGTCGACGACCAGCAGCGCGGGCAACCGGTGCCCCGCCGGCAGCCGGACCACGTGCGCGGCGTCCTCGTGGGTGGTGACGTACGGGTAGGGTTCGGCGAGTTCACGCGCCGACACGGCCGGTCTCCTGGGCGGCGGGCGACGTACCGACGCCGGAGGGGACTCCCGCGAGGTCGTCGACGTGGAAGAGGCGGGCGATCGGCACATCGGTGGAACTGTGCGCGACGATCGAGAACGCGATGCACACGGCGATGAGTGTGAACGCCTCCTCGCCCTGCGGGATACCGGCCTGGAGCACGAGCAGCCCGTAGACCACCGACGCGAAGCCCTTCGGCCCGAACCAGGCCGCGACCAGCTTCTCCTGCCGGGTGAACCGGGTGCCGAGCAGCGACAGCAGCAGCGACGCCGGGCGGACCAGCACGATCGCCAGGATCACAGCGACGTATCCGCCGAAGGACAGGTCACCGAACAACCGCGGGGTCAGCAGTGCCCCGAACACCAGCAGCGCCGCGAACTTGGCCAGCTCCGCCAGCGCCTCGCCCAGCGGCTCGAACGCCACCTTCGCCTCCGGTGAACGCGCGGTGAGCACGGCGCCGGCGGAGAACGCGGCGAGGTAGGGGTTGGCGTGTGTGAGGTGGCAGACCGCGTACAGGATCACGCCGATCGCCAGCGGCAGCAGCGGCTGGAGCTTGGGCTCGGCACCCAGCAGCCGGAACCGTACGAGCTGGACAACGACGTAGGGCAGGACGATGCCGAAGGCCAGCCCGAGGACCAGCTCCAGGACGATCTTCCCCGGGGAGGCCTCGGCGTGCCCGGAGGTCGGCCCGGACGCCGCGATCAGGATCAGCACGACGGGCAGGGCGAGCCCGTCATTGATGCCGCTCTCCACGTTCAGCAACTGCCGCAGCTTCGACGGGACTTCCTTGCGGCCGACGATCGCGGAGGCGAACACCGGGTCGGTCGGCGCGAGCACGGCGCCCACGAGGAAGGACGTCGTCCAGTCCAGGCCGGCCAGGTAGTGCGTGATCAGCGCCATGCCGACGAACGCCAGCGGCATGCCCAGCCCCAGCGCGCGGGCCGGGTTGCGCCAGTTCGCCCGCAGCTTGGGGAAGGAG
Source organism: Streptomyces sp. NPDC030814 (assembly GCF_055572155.1). Lineage (NCBI taxonomy): Bacteria > Bacillati > Actinomycetota > Actinomycetes > Kitasatosporales > Streptomycetaceae > Streptomyces > Streptomyces sp. NPDC030814. The sequence goes on along the minus strand of NZ_JBVIDX010000005.1, from coordinate 95,615 downwards.
ACATGCATGCCGTCGGTGAACAGCACCGCGAACAGCGCCAGATCCGCCGTCACCGACACGATCTCGCTGTCCGGCGTGATGTGGATCCAGCCCAGGAAACCGTCGCTGACGAGAGCACCGCCGACCAGGAAGAGCAGCGACGTCGACAGCACCGTGCGGGCGGCGAGACCCGACAGCAGCACCGCGATCAGCAGCGCCACCCCGAAGACCACGACCAGCACCATGAACAGGACCCCCGATCAGCGAAGAGAGTTCTCTCAAGACCGCCGACCAGACTTCCCGGCACACCGCGGGCACCGTACCTGTTCTTCACGCGGCGTTGACAGGCTCCTGTCGCGCAACCACGGGACCCCCTGGGTTGCCAGGTTCCGGCATCGGGCAGCAGCGACACGTGCGTCAGCGGGATGCGGCATCCTCATCGGTTCAGGGGACGGCGAGGGCCCCGTCAGCCCGACATGCGCAGCCCCAACGAGCGCGCCGGCGCATGGTGGACCGCACCTGTCGATCGAGATGAGTGTGATCAAGTCTCTCGTGCTTCCGGGCTGCCCGGAGCGCTGTGAAAAGCGCCGCACCGGCAGCGTGAGCGCCGCCCTGCCCGCGCGTCTGTCGGCGGCTTGTCGGGCCAGCGCTTCCTTGCCGGGGGCAGGCAGCGGTGGGGGCTGGCGGGAGTACGCTCCTGCGACCATGCGCCAAGAAGACGTCAACTTGCGCCAGATCTGGGGGACCTGCCGGCGGGACGGGATGCGTCCCGACGACTCGTCGGGTACGAGGCGTACTTGGAGGGAGACCTCGTCCTCCGCGCCGCCGACCTCCTAGTCCACCCCGTCCTCACCCGCGACCGACAGGCCATCGCCGACCTGCGGAGAACGTCCTCGGCCCCCTGCACCAGGCGTTCGGTCGGTGTGCAGGACGCGGTGGACCTCGAATGACGGCAATCCGCAGGTGGGCCGCCAGAGGTCGGCCCGGCCTTACACGCTGACGGCTCCCCTCCTGCGAACAGGAAAGGGAGCCGTCCAAGTGTGACCGGAGGTGATGCCCCTCAGCGGGTCATGCGTGACGGTGCGAATGCCGGTTGCCCGTGGCGAGGCGGTAGAGGGCGAGCAGGATGACGGAGCCGACGATTGCGGCGATCCAGGTGGAGAGGTCGAAGAACCCGTCGATGGAGTCGATACCGAAGATGACCTTGCCGAGCCAGCCGCCGAGCAGACCGCCGGCGATGCCGATGAGCATGGTGATGATGATGCCGCCGGGGTCCTTGCCTGGCATCAAGGCCTTGGCGATGGCTCCGGCCAGCAGGCCGATGATGATCCACGCGATGATGCCCATGGTGCCCTCCCGCTTCGTCGTGTAAAGGCTGTGTCAGCTCATCGTGTGCACCAATCCCGCCCAACCAAACGTCTTCTCCGAGTCTGGCCGTGCCAACTCCTGATCCGAGAGGAGCCAACCCGGGGAGGGCCGCGAGCAGAAGGCGCGGATTCACGGCCCAACCCGCCACGCCCTGTTCGCGCGCGAGCGTAAGCAGAGTCCAAGCGCGGCGGGAGCCGACGGAATGGTGTGCTCAGGGCGCGTCACATTGCTTGCTCGGCCCCCGGCCGCGGCCGGGGTTCGGCTTCGTCACCGGAAGAGCAGGGACGACAGTGCGCCGAAGCCGCCGGCGCAGGCCAGGAGGGCGCATGCCCAGGCGGTGTGGCGCCGCAGCAGGGAACGTCTGAGGACGGCGTACCGGGCCTCGTACTCCTCCCGGAGCTGCACGGCCCGCCCGCTCGTGGTCAGCAGCATGTGGCGGGTCAACTCCATGCGCTGGCGGAGGTAGTGGTCGGTGACGTCCTCGGCCTGCGCGGTGGTCAGCCACGGCATCCGGGTGCACAGGTCGTCGGCCTCACGAAGGGCTTGCTCGCGGTGGGTGCGGGCGAGGAGGTATCCCTCGACCGTGGCGGCCGACTCGCTGGCGTACCCGCTGTACGGCGGTGCATGCCGGTCGTGCTTCACCGCGGCCCGCCCTTGTGGCTCTCGGCGTCGACAACGTCCCGCCGGCCGACGTTGGCGCGCTGCTCGATCTGCGCCAGCCGGGGGTGGTGGAGGTCGAAGGCGGGGGACTCGGAGCGGATGCGGGGCAAGGTGACGAAATTGTGCCGCGGGGGCGGGCAGGAGGTCGCCCACTCCAGCGAACGGCCGTATCCCCAGGGGTCGTCGACCTCGACCTTCTTCCCCGCCTTGGCGGTCTTCCAGACGTTGTAGAGGAACGGCAGGGTCGACAGGCCCAGGAGAAAGGAGCCGATGGAGGAGACGGTGTTGAGGGCGGTGAAGCCGTCGGCGGCGAGGTAGTCGGCGTAGCGGCGGGGCATGCCCTCGGCGCCGAGCCAGTGCTGGAGGAGGAAGGTGGTGTGGAAGCCGATGAAGAGGGTCCAGAAGTGGATCTTCTCCAGGCGGTGGTCGAGCATGGTGCCGGTCATCTTGGGCCACCAGAAGCTGAAGCCACCGAACATGGCGAAGACGATCGTGCCGAACAGGACGTAGTGGAAGTGCGCGACCACGAAGTAGGTGTCATGGACGTGGAAGTCCAGCGGAGGCGAGGCGAGGATGATGCCGGTCAGGCCGCCGAAGAGGAAAGTGACGAGGAAGCCGATGGCCCAGAGCATCGGTGGTTCGAAGGACAGTGAGCCCTTCCACATGGTGCCGATCCAGTTGAAGAACTTCACCCCGGTGGGGACCGCGATCAGGTAGGTCATGAAGGCGAAGAACGGCAGCAGGACCGCTCCCGTGGCGAACATGTGGTGGGCCCACACGGTCACCGACAGGCCGGCGATGGAGATGGTGGCGCCGACCAGGCCCAGGTAGCCGAAGATCGGCTTGCGGGCGAAGACCGGGATGATCTCGGTGATCACGCCGAAGAACGGCAGGGCGAGGATGTAGACCTCGGGGTGGCCGAAGAACCAGAAGAGGTGCTGCCAGAGGATGGCCCCGCCGTTCTCCGGGTCGAAGACGTGCGCGCCGAACTTGCGGTCCGCCTCCAGCGCGAACAGGGCGGCGGCGAGGACGGGGAAGGCCAGCAGGACCAGCACCGACGTGAGCAGTACGTTCCAGGTGAAGATCGGCATCCGGAACATCGTCATGCCGGGGGCGCGCATGCAGATGATGGTGGTGATGAAGTTGACCGCGCCCAGGATCGTCCCGAAGCCGCCCAGCGCCAGTCCCATGATCCACATGTCGCCGCCGACGTAAGGGGTGCGCTCGCCGCCGCTGAGGGGGGTGTAGGCGGTCCAGCCGAAGTCGGCGGTGCCGTTGGTCGTGAAGACACCGCTGAGCACGATCAGGCCGCCGAGGAGGAACAGCCAGTACGAGAACATGTTCAGCCGCGGGAAGGCCACGTCGGGCGCGCCGATCTGCAACGGCATCACCGCGTTGGCGAACCCGGCGAACGTCGGCGTCGCGAAGAGCAGCAGCATCACCGTGCCGTGCAGGGTGAACGCCTGGTTGTACTGCTCCTGGGAGAGGATCTGCAGCCCGGGCCGGGCCAGCTCCGCGCGGATCGCCATCGCGAGCAGCCCGCCGATCAGGAAGAACCCGAACGAGGTGATCAGATACAGATGCCCGATCTTCTTGTGATCGGTCGTGGTCAGCCAGGAGACGATCACCTGCCCCCTGGTACGGCGCTCCACGGCTGGGACAGGAGATACCGGTTCGGTGGTGTGTGTGGCCATCGGATCCCTCGATCGGCAGGGGCGCGCGGATGCATGCGAGGCGGCGGAGCGGGCCTTTTCGCCCGGCCGGTGCTGGCTTTCTGGCCCGCGTGTAACCAGCCCACCGGAAAGTAGTCCACCGGTACGGGGGCCTTCGCCTCGAACGGCTCGATGTTGGGCCGTGTGGCCGAATGAATCATTCGATGGGGCGGAAGTCGCCCCTTGCGGGTCTGCTTCTGCCGACGTCTGACGGCTGCGCAGGTCGATCGGTACTGGGGTGCCCTGGCGGCCCGTGGGGGAGAGGTACTCCGCGGAGCCGGCAGGCACCCGGTGCAGCAGTACGTCGTCCTGCTCGCCGAACTGGCTCGCGCAGGCCGGCGGTCGTGGGCAGGCATGGACGGTGACGGCGGCGCCCGTCGCCCGGCTCACGGCCCCTCCGGTGGGCAGAAACCCTCCCCGTCGGCACCAGGTCGCTCCACCGGACGGTGCCCGAGACACAGATGCTCGTGTCGGATCGCAATGCGTGCCATGTGCTCGGCACCTGGCCGAGCGGTTGTGCTGGTGACAGCCGGTGTCGTGGGCCTCCTCCTTGATCGAACGCGGGGAGGTGCGGCGTCGAGAGTGACGCGTACAGGGATGAGGGCGCTGCCCGGCCTCGCTGAGGGCGTCGCGCATCCGTCAGGCGCCGCTGTCTGCTGCCGACCGACGGCTTCCACGAGCGGCAGCAAGGCACAGAACCCCGTCGTAGCAAGGCCTGCAAGCCCGCAAGCCCTACTTCACCCCACCCCAGGTGTGCTGGTGGCGAGAAGCCCGAGCGAGGTCCCCCTGTGAGGTTCGGGTTCACGACCGCACTGAGCCCCCACGCCGCCGACGTCCCGAGTCCCGTTGTCAGTGGTGGCAGGCAGGATGACGGCCATGACGACTCCTGTTGCACAGATCATGGATTCCGCCGCCTACGCGAAGGCGGTCGAGGACGCGGTGAAGGCTGCAGCCGCCTACTACGCGGGCGGCACCTCGCCGCTGGACGACGACACCTACGACCGGCTGATACGGAGCATCACCGCGTGGGAGGGCGATCATCCCGACCAGGTGCTGTTGGACTCGCCGACCGGGAAGGTCGCTGGCGGCGCCGTCGAGGGCGACGTGCCGCACACCGTGCCGATGCTGAGCCTCGACAACGTGTTCTCCACGGAGGAGTTCACCGCGTGGGCGGCGTCCTTGGCCCGGCGTGTCGGCCACGAGGTGGCTCAGTGGAGCGTGGAGCCGAAGCTGGACGGCCTGGCGATCGCCGCCCGCTATACCCGCGGCCGCCTCACACAGCTGATCACCCGGGGGGACGGGACGGCGGGGGAGGACGTCTCGCACGCGGTAGGCACCATCGAGGGCCTGCCCGAGACACTGTCCGAACCGGTCAGCGTCGAGGTGCGAGGCGAAGTCCTCATGACCACAGCCCAGTTCGAGCACGCCAATGAGGTCCGCACCGCGCACGGAGGACAGCCCTTCGCCAATCCCCGCAACGCGGCCGCGGGCACGCTGCGCGCCAAAGAGCGCACCTACACGGTGCCCATGACGTTCTTCGGCTACGGCCTGCTGCCCCTGCCCGACACCGATACCGCCCTCGTCACACGGCTGAGCGAACTCGCCCACACCGATCTGATGACCCTGACCGCCGACCTCGGGATGAACACCACCGCCTCGACTGCGGTCCCCGGCAGAGTGGCCCACAGCAGTGAGCAGGTGCTGAACCGGGTCCAGGAGATCGCGGCGCTGCGGGCGCAGTTGCCGTTCGGGATCGACGGGATCGTCATCAAGGCCGACCTGGCCGCCGACCGGCACAGGGCCGGATCCGGGTCGCGGGCTCCCCGATGGGCGATCGCCTACAAGCTCCCGGCCGTGGAGAAGATCACCCGGCTGCTGGGGGTGGAGTGGAACGTGGGCCGCACGGGCATCATCGCCCCGCGCGGCGTGCTTGAGCCGGTCGAGATCGACGGCGCCACGATCACCTACGCCACGCTGCACAACCCCGCCGACATCACTCGCCGCGACCTCCGTTTGGGCGACCATGTCATGGTCCACCGTGCCGGAGACGTGATACCGCGGATCGAAGCCCCCGTCGCCCACCTGCGCACCGGGGAGGAGCAGCCGATCGTCTTTCCCGAGATGTGCCCGCGCTGTGGGTCCGGCATCGACAGCAGCCAGGAGCGCTGGCGCTGCGAGCAGGGCCGCAACTGCCACCTGGTCGCATCCCTCACCTACGCCGCGGGCCGCGACCAACTCGACATCGAGGGCCTCGGCGCCACGCGTGCCATCCAACTCGTCAAGGCGGGTCTGGTCGCTGATCTCGCCGACCTGTTCACCCTCACCCGCGAGCAACTGCTGGGCCTGGAGCGCATGGGGGAGACCAGCACCGACAACCTCCTCACCGCGATCAGCACTGCCAAGGGGCAGCCACTGTCCCGCGTGTTGTGCGCGCTCGGCGTACGCGGCACCGGCCGGTCGATGTCACGACGCATCGCGCGGCACTTCGCCACCATGGACAACATCCGCGCCGCCGACGCCACGGCCGTGCAACAGGTCGAGGGCATCGGCACCGAGAAGGCCCCTTCCATCGTCGCCGAGCTGGCCGAACTCGCTCCGCTCATCGACAAACTCGCCTCCGCCGGGGTGAACATGACGGAGCCCGGCGCCACGCCGCCCAGCCCCACCGGCACCGACAACGCGAGCGAGGAGACTCCAGGCGGCCCCCTTACGGGCATGACCGTGGTGGTCACCGGCGCCATGTCCGGTCCGCTGGAGAAGCTCAGCCGCAACGAGATGAACGAGCTGATCGAACGAGCTGGAGGGCGCTCCTCCTCCAGCGTGTCGAAGAAGACCACCCTGGTGGTTGCCGGCCTGAACGCCGGATCCAAGCGGGCCAAGGCCGAAGAGCTTGGCATCCGCCTGGCCACACCCGACGAGTTCGCCATCGAGCTTGTGGACTATCTCGCTTGATGTCATGGCGATAGGAAGTTCGGGAGCCATCGGCATGTCAGTGTGGGTGACTGGACGCCGCGTCGCCGTGCTTGTACGTCGTGCACCATCTTCCGACCCCTCGTGCGGGACACGGCCTGTCAGTTCCCTGGTCTAGGGTCGCCCGCATGGCTGAGCCCTCCTTTCTGACCGCCGTCCGCGAGTCGTACGACACGGTCGCCGCCGCTTATGTCGAACGCGTCCCGCCTCCAGCCGAGTTGGACCCGCTGTCACGCGCGATGCTGGCGGGGTTCGCCGAACTCGTGCGGACCGCCGGTCTGGGGCTGGTCGCGGACCTGGGATGTGGCCCCGGCCGCCTGACGGCGTACCTGGCCGGGATGGGGTGTCCGCATTCGGCGTCGATCTGTCGCCGAAGATGATCGGGCTGGCCCGGCACGCCTATCCGGACCTGCGGTTCACCGCGGGTTCGATGACCGCGCTGAAGACGACGGACGACGAGCTCGGCGGCATCCTGGCCTGGTACTCCACCCACCACACGCCTCCGCAGTGGCTGCCGGCCGTGTTCGCCGAGTTCCACCGCACGCTCGCGCCCGGCGGCTATCTGCTCTGGGGAAACCATGTCGGCGATGAACGGCTGCAACCGACCCGGGGCTATGGCCATCCCGTGTCCTACGAGTCGTACCTTCTGCCTTTGGACCGCATGGTCGGCCTGATGGAGCAGGCCGGGCTCGCCGTCACCGCGAGGCTGGAGCAGGAGCCCGGCGGACGGGTCAGGAGACCGCATGCCTGCCTGCTGGCCCGCAAGCCCGAAAGGGCCTGAGGGGGGCTTGTTGCTGGGACCGCGATCTGACGTCGTGCTGGTCGGCAAGCGGCGCGGACCGGTGCTGTACACCGGCCGCATCGACGGCCGCGCCCGGCTGATGAACCAAGCCGCAGGCACCATCGGCGAGGGCAGTGGGCCCGGGAGGGTGGCTGCCGTCACCGCGGCGGGCCGACCCGCCCGCCCGCGGAAGACGTCGTTCGCAGCCGGCCACGATGTCGCGCAGTTCCCGTGCAGAGCGCTCGCTGTGGTGCTGAGCGGGGATCGCCTCGAACAGGTCGTGTTCCGGCGGCCGGCCGAAGACCAGGGCTCGGCCGCGGCGCTCGAAACGCCAGGCCGCCAGGACCGGCTTCGATCAACTCCCAGCGGGCATCGGACAGATCACTCGGATACGGGTGTCGCTTCGACATGCTTCCGGAGTACTGCCGCGAACCCAGTGCGCCCAGGCGAACGCCAACGGCGGTCGAAGTACATAGCCTCGAAGACCGGGCATCCTGGGATGAGACAGGATTACGGGCCCTTCCGCCCCCTCCGTAACCTCCCACGACTCGCTGGCATCGACCGCCTCGTGACCTCGCCCGTACCGTCATTTACCGCACAAAAAAATCGCCTGATAAACGGGAACCATAGATGAAAACGACCTCTTAAGGTGTTTTTGATCCCTGGCCGTGAGGTGCGTGCGCCTGGATGATCTGAGGTGTGGGGGCTGGCGGGACGGCTAGGACTTGTCCGGGCGATCTTGGCCATGGGCTGAATGCGGCAGGATTAAGCCAAGCAGGTCGTGGGGCAGGGGGGACGGGTTGGGCCGGCAGGAGAGGTACCGCAAGGTGATCAGACCGCTGCTGCGAGCCGGGCTCGAGGTGATACCCGACGCGGTCCCGGGCTCGGCGATACCGCATGTCCTGGGGTACGAACGAGAGCGGGTCTTCGGGTTCTGCCTGGTCGAGTACGACGATCCGCGATTCGTGGAGCGGCTCAACAAGGCCTGGTACGACCTCGCGACGTCCTCCGGCCTGATCGACGAGAATCGCGAATTCCTCCTCATGTTGCCCAGGGGAACCTGGACCGCCGAGGAAGACCGCCGACGACGCACGATGCACGTCTGGCACCGGGTCCGCCTGCTGGAACGGTGGGACATCATGGGGACCGGCGCGGCGACGTTCCTCGGCGTCCGCGCCGGCCACCCCGGCTTCGCCATGCTGGCCCTGGACAACAGCGTCTGGCTCCTGGCCGACACGTACGAAACGGGTGCGGCCGTGTACGCGGTGCGTGATCCCGCCGGCTCTCCAGGGGTCCTGCGCGAGTTGAAGTGGGAGTTGGAGTGGCTCGCCAGGAAGGACGAAGACCGGGAGTTCCGACGTGAAGTCAGCGTTTGGCTTGAGAGCAGGCAACAGCGCTAGACGACAGGTGCGGACATCGTTGGGCGAACGTCAACAGTTGCGGGCCGAGTGAGCTCGGGGCAACCGACGCCGAGGTCTTGGACAGGAACGAACGCCCGGCGCCGTGTGGGCGACAGCGGCAGGCCGAGAGCGGTCTCGACCTGCGCCCCGGATCGTCAGGTCCGAAGCCAGATGACCACGGCTGCTGAGCGTCCCCACCGCCGAAGCGAGCCCCCAGCCACCCGATGGCCCGGGATTCCTTGGTGATCCGTGGTTCTGCCGAGGCTCAGCCGCAGATCTGGCGTCCCCACTCCCCGTATGGGTAGGCCGTGTTGCCGCCTGTGTCGGCGTTGCCGGTCCCGCAGGAGCGGGTGTTGGGGGTGTAGACCATCAGGCTCCACTGATAGGGCTCGCCTGCGGCCACGTTGCCGCGGCCCACTGTCAGGGCCGGGCCGTCCACGCCGGCGGGGCGGGTGATCTCCGCCTTGTTGCGGCAGGGGTCACCGCTGCAACTGGTGACGTTGGAGTGGACGCGGATCCATTGGGTCAGGCAGGTGTTGCTGTAGCGCATCTCGATGGTGCCGACCTGACTGGTCGTGTTGGGCAGATAGAGAGGCGCGGAGGCGAGAGTCTTGGCGTTCGAGGAGCAGCCTGTGGCGGCCGGGTCCGCGCCGTCATAAGGGCTGGCGGCGTGGGCGGCGGAGGCGCCCTGCAGCGTGAGGACTGTCGCGCAGGCGGCAGCGGCGAACGCCATCGGCAGCGTCTTGCGGCGACCGCCGCTGTTCAGCTTGAGCACCCGTGTGCACCCTTTCTGATCGTTGCGTTTTTGCTTCGGTTCAGTTCTGCACCCAAGCTTGCCGACCCGCGAGGCACATCCGCCCGCCCTTTCGGGCAGGGCCGAAAGCCGCTGATGGGGGCCTGCGGCCATGACGGCCGCTGCACCGATCATGCGCATTTCCTGACTACTGGCCTCCTGACAAAAGGGATGTCTGCGTACGACGCTGGGGACCGCTCCGCCGACCGGACTGACCACCGGAGGGCCGACCAGGTCCGCAACCGCTTCCGGTGCGGCAGCCGAGGAGGCCGACCACCGGCCTTCGACCAGCAGCTCTACAAGTCGGACGTGGTCGGCACCCGCCCGAGGTGGCGCTGCTCCTCCGGACAGACGGCTACGGAGCATCGCCCGGCACCCTGGTGACAGTCCTTGGTCTGTCGCGGTTCGGTCAGGGGGGCTGGTGTGGGGGTTGGTAGAACGCGGCTTGGTTCTTGCCTGCCGTTTTGGCCCTGTACAGGGCGGTGTCGGCATCGCGTAGGGCTTGTGCGGGTGTGGTGGGCCGGGTGATGGCGCGTGCTCCGATACTGGTGGTGACGTCGACGGAATCGCCGTGGGCGAGGAGGAAGGGGTCGCGGAAGGCGTCGAGGATCCGTGCGGTGTAGTCGTGCATGGTGCTCAGGTCCACGCCTTGCACAAGGAGTGCGAACTCGTCGCCGCCGAGCCTGGCCACCGTGTCCTGGTCGCGGATTCTGCTCGTCAGCCGTCCTGCGACGTCGATCAGCAGTTCATCGCCTGCTGGGTGGCCCAGTGTGTCGTTGACGTGCTTGAAGCCGTCGAGGTCGAGTATCAGCAGCCCGGCCGGGGAGAGGGCGGAGCACTGGCTGAGGGTGGACTCCAGGTGCTCGTTCAGCAGAGCGCGGTTGGCCAGGCCCGTCAGGGGGTCGTGCGTGGCCTGATAGCTGAGCTGTTTCTGGAGCTCTGCTTGTTCCTTCAGCGAGGCGGCCAGGGCGATAGCCCTGCTCTGGGCGTACTGGGCAAGGAACGCTACCCGCAGGACCAGCAGCAGCGAGAGGCTGGCCATCATGCCGACGATCACGGCGACGTCCCCGGGCTGGTCGCGGATGCCCTGGACGTTGGCCAACACGATCAAGGGCCCTATCAGGATCAGTGCGATCAGGATCGAGAGCCGTCTGGGGGGAAGGTGTTCCTGGTCGGCGGCCGGCCGTGGGGGCCGGGCGACGGACGAGTGCAGTGCCGCCGTCCCGAGCAGGAGGGAGGAGACCATCCAGGCCACTTCGGCCGCGTCCTCCGCGATCATGGTGCCGTTCGTCGCCTGGGTTCCGTAGTAGTAGCCGTCGGCGGCGAGGAGGACGACCAGCCATCCGATGCACAGCAGGAACGACGGGGTGCGCGTGCCGGTGGTGAGCATCAGTCGCGCGGCCACGGACAGCAGTACGAGATCGGTTGCGGGGTAGGCGATGGACAGCGCGAGCGTCCATGCGGACATCTCGCTGCGCAGATAGGGAGCGATGATGAACGCCCAGGACAGCGTGGCGAACCCCAGTGTGACGATTCCCGCGTCCAGCAGGCCCGCCCAGTGCAGACGGCCGGTCTGCTGCCGGGCCAGGGTCACCAGGCCGGCGGTGAACAGCATGTAACTGCCCAGATAGAGGATGTCAGCGACGCCCGGGAACGGAACCTCCTCGCCGTGAACCTGGTACAGGCCCCAGATGGTGTCCGCTGCCGCGAAGGGCGCCATCCCTGCGGCGAACAGGCACCAGGGAAGGACGGAGGGCGGCCTGTGCCTGGCCACTCCGACCGCGATCGCCGGGACGACGGAGGCCGCGACCAGCGCGCCCATCATGTACTGGGCCGGAGAGGAGGAGACCAGATAGGTGACGATCACCGCCGTCCCTGCTGCCGCATACGCCCAGGCCGCCCTGTCACGGCGGGTCGAGGGGCGGAGGTGGGCCTTGCTCACAGGCTCTCCTTGTCCGCTTCCGCCAGGAGGCGATATCCGGGTGAGCCTCATGCGGGTGTGCGGCCGGAGGGGCGGGAGCGCAGCGTTGCGAGGGTGCGGCAGGTGCGATCCAGCTCGTCCTGGAGGCGGGGCGCGATCTCGGCCAGCGGGGCGGGCACGCCGACGCCGGCGTGCTGTTCGAGTTCCTGGCAGCAGGCCGCCAGTCTGTGGGCTCCCATGTTCCCGGCGGCGCCTCTGAGGCGGTGGGCCAGCTCGGCGATCCGCTGGGTGTCGTGGCGGTCCAGGGCGTGGAAGAGGGCGCTGGTCATTTCGGGGACGCGGGTGAAGAAGTGGTCCACCAGCCGGTCCACCAGTTCGTCCTCGGCCGGGGAGCCGTTGCCGCGCAGTTCGTTCAGCCGCTGCTCGATGGAGGCGCGCACGTCTTCGCTGTCCCTGTGAGGGTGGGTGGGGTGTGCCCAGCGGGCGAGTGTTTGTTCCAGTTCGTCGGCGCTGACGGGTTTGGAGATGTAGTCGTCCATGCCCGCGGCCAGACAGCGGTCGCGGTCCTCGGCCATGGCGCCGGCGGTCATGGCGATCACCGGCAGGTGACGGCCGCTTCCTCTCTCCCGGCGGCGTAGCTCCTGGGTGGCGGTGTAGCCGTCCATCCGGGGCATCTGGCAGTCCATCAACACGGCCTGGTACGGGTGGTCCATGTGCTCCTCGGTCAGTTGCAGTGCCTGGATGCCGTCGGCGGCGGTGTCGGCGCTGTAGCCGAGCCTGGTGAGGATGCTGTGCGCCACCAGCTGGTTGATGTCGTTGTCCTCCACGAGGAGCAGATGCCCGCGGTGAGTGCGTGGGGGCGGGGGAGGGGGCGGCGCGGGAGCGGCCGCCGAGGGCCTGTGGGTGACGAGTTCGACGAGGGCGTCCATGAGCTGGGACTGCTGGACGGGCTTGGGCAGGCTACGGGTGATTCCGGCCGCGGTCAGTTCGGCGGCGGACAGCGGCGTGCCGGAGCTGAGCATCAGCAGCCGTACCCGGCTGAGTTCCTGGTCGGTGGTGATCCGGCGGGCGAGTTCGAGGCCATCCATGTCGGGCATCTGCATGTCGAGCAGGGCCAGGTCGAAGGGACGGCCTGCGGCTGCTGCCTCGTGCAGGGCCACCAGGGCCTGGGGGCCGCCGGCGGCCGTGGTGGGCTGCATGTGCCATCTGCGCAGCTGGGTGTCGAGGATCAGCCGGTTGGTGTCGTTGTCGTCGACGACCAGCGCCCGCAGTCCACGCAGGACGACGGGCTGGACGGGGGGCGGTTGTTGCCGGGGAGCGTCGGGTGTTCGCAGCGGCACGGTGAACCAGAACGTGCTGCCCTCGCCGCGTCGGCTGGTGACGCCGATGGAGCCGCCCATGGCCTCGGTGAGCCGGCGGCAGATGGCCAGGCCCAGGCCGGTGCCTCCGTAGCGGCGGGTGGTGGAGGTGTCCGCCTGGGAGAAGGCGTCGAACATCCGCTGCTGATCGGCCTCGGCGATGCCGATGCCGGTGTCGGCCACCTCCAGGCGCAGCCACGGTCCGCTCGTCGCGGAGGCCGGGTCGCGATCGGGGCGGGCGCGCAGAACCACCTCGCCCGCCTCTGTGAACTTCACCGCGTTGGACGCGAGATTGAGCAGGATCTGCCGCAGGCGGCCCGCGTCGCCGAGCATGATGGGGGGCAGCTCCGGGTCGCAGTCACTGAGCAGCTCCAGGCCCTGGGCCTGGGGGGTCTGCGCCACCAGCGAGATGACCTCCTCCGCCAGTAGCTGCGGGCTGAAGGCGACCTCGTCCAGTTCCAGCTTGCCCGCCTCCAGTTTGGAGAAGTCGAGGATGTCGTTGATCAGTGACAGCAGGGCCGAGCCTGCGGCCTGGATGCCTGCCACGTAGCGGCGCTGCTCGGTGTCCAGGTCGGTGCCCAGCAGCAGGTTGCTCAGTCCGATGACGCCGTTCATGGGGGTACGGATCTCATGACTCATGGAGGCGACGAACTGTGACTTCGCCTGCGACGCGGCGATCGCCTGATCGCGGGCCTCGGCAAGGGCGGCCTCGGCCTGCTTGCGCTCGGTGACGTCGTGGATGAAGGCGTTGAAGCAGCGCGCCTTCGCCGACTTCATCCGCCACACCTGCAGTTCGACGGGAAACTCATGGCCGTCCCGGTGGAGGGCCTGGAGTTCGATGCTGCGGCCGAGGACGTGTGCCTCCCCTCCGGTCAGGACCCGCTGCAGACCGGCCTTGTGCGCGGCGCGGTACCGCTCGGGAATGATCGTCTCCGTCAGCGGACGGCCCATCGCCTCGCGATGGGTGAACCCGAAGAGGGTCTCGGCGCTCTGGTTCCAGTCGATGACCACACCGTCCTCGTCGATGGAGACGAAAGCGTCCCGGGCGGTCTCGATGACCGAACGCGCCTGGTCCTGAAGCAGCCGCAGCGCTTCCTCCCGGCGCCGCTGGCCCTCCGCCTCGCGGACGAACCCGCGCACTTCGAGCGGCTCGCCCGCGGCGTCCCGCACCACCCAGGACGTCGCCTCGATCCACACCCAGTACCCGTCGGCGTGCCGCAGACGCAGACACACCACCACCCGGCCGTCGCGGAGCAGATCCCGCTCCGCCCACTCGTATTCCTCCACGTCACCCGAATGGACCCAGGACTTGGCGGAGGTCCCGGCGATCCTCTCGGCCGGTCGGCCCAGCAGCGCCGCTCCTGCTGCGGAGACCTCCAGGAAGACGCCTTCGAGTGACCGCCGGAAGACCATGTCCGGGGAGTTCTTCACGAGCAGCCGGAACCGTTCGTCGTCGTCGGCCGCGTACTGCGTCGACGGGCTCGATGGGTTGGTGGGGCCCATAGGTCTGCCTCCACGTGTGATGGCGACAGCGGAAACCGGTCGCGGAGGCGGCACAGCGGACCACGAGACCGCACATCCACGCAGCGGTCACCGCAACCGGCACCGCGGCACCGGGTGGGAGGCGCGCGACGGCCCATTGAGGCTTCCCATCCCGCGGACCGCAGGGCGGTGACGGAGAGTAACCCGTCGGGCTCGGGGTGCCAACGGACACTTCCAGCGAAGAACGAACGACCGAAGATCGCAAATCGAGCCGCCGCCAACGGCTTGGCTACGAACCGGGCCACCCTGTGACAGACGACGTGAACGTTTCAGGCCCAGCCTTTCCGGGCCTGTTTCGCCCTCCGCCACCCCCTACGAGCGTCGAGGGGAAAGGGTCCGCCGTCAGCGAGGTTCGATGTCACTGGCTCGCTGGGAGACGGGCGGGACGGGACGTGTTCGTCGCCGGCGAAGACGGTCGTAGGCCACGGCTATCGCTGGGGTCACAGAGGTCCCCAGGTGGCGGCGTGCTGCAGCAGATGGCGCTGCACGAGAGCCGCCGGGGGAGTGCAGGGCCCGGATGGGGTGACCAGGTACAGGGTGTTCAACGGCGGTACCTGCGTGTGGTGCAGCAGTTCCAGGCTGCCGGTTCCCAAGGCGGGATCGGCCAGGTAGCGGGGCAGCACCGAGATGCCTGCGTCGGCCACCACGGCGGCCAGCACCGCCCGCAGGTCGGGCACCACCACCGACACCGGATTCGGCGGCCGACGGCCGAACTCGCTGCGCCAGTACCGGCGGATGAGGGGAAGCTCCTCGCCGTAGGCCACCAGTGGCAGGTGGGCAAGGGCTGCCACCGGGTCTTCGGCCAGCCACTCGTGATCGACCGAGCGGGCCGCGGTCGGTGTCCCCACCAGGACGAACTCCTCATCCACGAACGGCATGGCCGCCAGCCCGCGAAGTCCGGCCGACGGCCGCACCGAGGACACGACCAGGTCCAGAGACCCCTCGGCCAGGGCGGCGAGCAAGGGCTCCGGGTGGCCGAGCACGATGCGCAGCTGCAGGCCCCCACGGGTCAACGGGGCCAGTGCCGGGACCAGCCGGGCCGCGGTGAACTCGCCTGCCGCAGCCAGCCGGACCGTGCCCTGGAGGGCCTGCCCGTCGGCGTCCTCGGCCAGGACCCCTCGCAGCTGATCCAGGGGCGCGGCGATCCGCCGGGCGAGTTCGTGCGCACGAGCCGTCGGCGCTGCCCCGCGCCGGGAACGCTCGAACAGCACATCCCCCAGTTGCCTCTCAAGCCGGGCCAGCTGCCCGCTGACCGCGGGCTGAGAGATGCCAAGAGCAGTCGCCGCGGCAGTCAGCGAACCCCGGCGGTAGACCTCCAGGAAACTCGCCAGCAGATCGAGGTCTGTCACGCAAGCCACACTACATAAGTTCTCTTATGGATGACCGATGACGGCAAACGGATTTCTGTGGACAGTGGGTGGCGTCCCCGTAGAAAGAGAGACCCCGCCATGGCGAAGATTCTGATGATCATCTCAGCTGCAGACGGCCTTCCTCTGGCCGACGGCACGGTCCACCCCACCGGTTTCTGGGCCGAGGAGGTCGCCGCCTCCCACAAGGTCCTGGTGGACGCCGGTCACCAGGTGGACATCGCCACCCCCGGAGGCGTCCGCCCGACCGTCGACGCGATCTCGCTCGACGAGCGCGGCGGCGTGCAGCCGGCCGATGGGGCCGTGTTCCGCGCCTACCTGGAGTCGATCGCCGACGACCTCGGCACGCCGCTGGACCTGGACACGGTCCAGGCTGCCGACTACGACGCGATCTACCTGCCCGGCGGCCACGCCCCCATGGTCGACCTGGCTGACCACCCGGCACTCGGCCGGCTGCTCGCCGACGCCGACGGGCGCGGGCAGACCATTGCCGCACTCTGCCACGGCGTGGCCGGGCTGCTCAGCGCCCGCAAGGAAGACGGTGCCTTCCTGTTCGCAGGCCGCAGCATCACCGGCTTCACCAACGACGAAGAACGGCAGGGTGGTCTCGGCGACGCCGCCCCGTGGCTGGTCGAAAGCCGCCTCGCAGAGCGCGGTGCGGACTTCAAGACCGGCGCGCCGTGGTCGGACACCGTCGTCACCGACGGCAATCTGATCACCGGGCAGAATCCGCAGTCCAGCGTCACGACCGCCAAGGAGGTCCTCGCCGCTCTGCAGAACACCTGACAATGTGAGGCGAAGCCGGACGGTACTCACGCGGAGCCCGGACACCGGTATTCAGCCCGTTGGAGGGACTCCGCGAACTCCTCCTTGATCGTCTGGAGTCCCAACGGGGTCGGACACTGTGTCCCTGGTCCGAGTAGCGGTGATCCACCGCTCCATGCCAGTCTTTCGACGTCCCGGGGCAGGCGGAGAGGGAGACGTGCTGGTGCCAGCGTTGGACGAGACGGCGACGACGCTGGTCGGCAGAGCCGAGGAACTCGCACGGCTCGACTCGGTGATGGGCGGCCTGGGCCGCGACGGCGTGCCCGCTGTCGTCGACATCGTCGCAGACGCCGGCAT
The DNA here is from genome assembly GCF_055572155.1 of Streptomyces sp. NPDC030814. Taxonomy (NCBI): domain Bacteria; kingdom Bacillati; phylum Actinomycetota; class Actinomycetes; order Kitasatosporales; family Streptomycetaceae; genus Streptomyces; species Streptomyces sp. NPDC030814. The sequence goes on along the minus strand of NZ_JBVIDX010000005.1, from coordinate 78,642 downwards.
GGGCAAGAGCAGACTGCTGAGCGAGGTCTGCGCACGGGCACGACGGGCAGGGCTGACCGTGCTGCGTGGGCGGGCGACGGAGTACGAGCGGCACACCCCGTTCCAGATCTTCACGGATGCCTTCGCCGACGCAGATCCCGCCCTCCTTGCCACGAACGCCGTGTCGGAGGCGGCGGCTCCGGTGCTGACCGGCGCCGACGGCGTGCCTGGCGGGAGCAGCCGGGACCGCTTCGGCCTGTACAGGGCGGTCGCGGACACGCTTGCCGGCCTGGCGGAACGAAACGGCCTGGTGATGGCCCTGGACGACCTCCACTGGGCGGATCCCGCCTCCCTGGAGTTGTTGGACCATGTCATTCGGCACCCGGTGCGCGGCCGAGGGCTCCTCCTCACCGCGCGGCGGGAACACCAGACCCCGCACTCGCTCTCCGCCACGCTCACCCGCGGCGCCGACACCGGGACCGTACTGCGGATGCCCCTGCGGTCGTTGCCGGAGCGGGACTGGGTCCAAGCGCTGGCCCCCGACCTGCCACCCGCCACCGCGCGGGAGATCCACACCGCCGGCGAGGGCAATCCTCTCTACCTCCTCTCCCTCCTGCACGCCCACCGTCAGGGCACAGCGCTCGGGTCCTACGACGTCGCCGCGGCCGGGGTACCGAGCAGCCTGAGATCCCTGCTCCTGGACGAACTGACCCCATTGACCCCGGCACAGCGCCGTACCGTCGAAGCGGTCGCCGTCCTCGGCGACCACGCCACGCCCGCGCTGCTGCTCCTGACGGCCGGGCACGCCACGGACCGGGAACTCTACGACTGCGCACACGAGTTGACCCACCGCGACCTGCTGCGCCCGCGCACCGACGGCGGCTGGACCCTCCGCCACCCGCTGCTGAGGGCACTGATCTACGAGAGCATCCCCGTACACCGTCGTACCGAGATCCACCGTCGGGCGGCGGACGAACTGGCCGCGGCAGGAGCCTCCGTGGCGGAGCGTGCCCACCACACCGAGAGGTCGTTCGTAGGCTGGGATCCGGCGTCCGCGGCCGTACTGACGGAGGCGGCCGCCCGGTTCACGCACACCGCCCCCGCGACGGCCGCCGGCCTCCTCGCGGCCGTCCTCCGGCTCATGCCCCACACGCCCGACCACGCCCGACAGCGTGGGGAGTTGACGCTCGCCCGCGCCAGAGCACTCGCCATGGGCGGCAGTCTCCGCGAGAGCCGGGACCTGCTCCACACCCTGATCAACACCACGCGACCGGACGACGCGGCACTGCGCGGCGACGCGATAGCACTGTGCGCCATGATGGAACGGTACCTCGGCCACTCCCCGGAAGCCCTCGCCCTGCTCCAACGCGAACTGCTCCGTGACCCCGGACCCGGCCAGGCCGTCTCCCTGGGACTCGCGCTGGGCACGGCCGCCCTCAACACCGTCTCCTACCCCGACGTACGCGACGACGTCGAACGGACACTCGCGCTGGCCCGCTCCCACGGCGACCTCACGGGAGAGCTGGGCACCCTGGCGCTGGCCGCACTGGGCGAGGCGTACGAGGGGGAGACGGCGACGGCGCGCCGGCTCGCGGACGCCGCGGCCGGACTCGCGGACAGTCTGACCGACCCCGACCTCACGGAACTGTGCGGGTCACTGGTGTGGCTGGCCTGGGCCGAAGCCCTTCTGGAACGCTACGCCGACGCGGAACGCCACGCCGACCGAGGCCTGGACATAGCCCGCCGCGGCGGGCAGATCCACGTCCTGCCCCACCTGCTGAGCAGCAAGGCCTTCGTCCACCTCAACACCTGCCGGCTGCCCTCGGCCCTGGAGTCGGCCGAGGAGGCGGAGTCCGTCGCACGGGCCATCGGCAGCACCGACCTCCTGGCCTTCACGCTGTGCTTCAAGTCGTTGATCCTGCTCCTGCATGCCCCCCTGGGCGACACCACGGCCCTGAGGACGGCCGAAGAGGCCGTGACCACGGCCGGGCCGAGCCGCCACTGGTGGGCCTCGCTGGCCAAGTGCGTACTCGGTCACACCGCCCTCGTGAACGGCGACCCGCACCGTGCCCAGGCCTCCATCCTGGGAGCGGGCGGTCCCGACCTGCTCGGACTGCAACCCTCCGTCCGCCCGGGCCAGTTGGAAACCCTCGTCGGCACCGCCCTCGCCCTCGGCGACCTCGAGCGGGCCACCTGCTGGGCGGACCGGGCCGCGGCGGAAGCCGACCGGATCGGGCTGCCCGGCCAACGGGGTGCCGCGCTGCGTGCCACGGCGGCACTCGCCCAGCACCGCGGCACCCCCTGCGTGGCGGCGGACCTCTTCGAGCAGGCCGCGAAGGCGTACGCCCCCTCCGGCGCGGGACTGTGGGAGGCGTACTCCCTCCTGCTGGCATCGGCCCAGGCCAGGACCGCGGGCGACGTCCCACGAGCAGTCACTCTCTGGGAGCGGGGCCACCGCCTTGCCGCCACCGGCGGCGCGCGCCTCCTGACCGACCTCGCCGAACTCGTGCGCCCGCAGGCAGAGGAACGTCCACGCAAGCCCACGGAACTCGACGAACTGACCCCCCGCGAAAGGGAGATCGCCGAGCTCGTCGCCGAAGGACTGAGCAACCAGGCCATCGCGACGAAGCTGTTCCTCAGCCGCCGTACCGTCGAGACCCATCTGTCCGCCGTCTACCGCAAGACCGCCGTCACCTCCCGCTCGGCGCTGTCAGGCCTCGTGACCCGAGCAGCCCTGGGCGGGGGCGTGTGACGGGGGGAGTTCAGGCCGTGGCGTCCCGGTAGTCGCCGAGGCAGCGAAAGGTGCCCCCGGTGGCCTTGAACAGGTACATCGCGTCCGTGTAGCGGTAGGTGGAAGCGTCGTAACGGAGCCGTTTGGTGATCCCCTGGTAGTCCGTCTCGCGCAACTGGGCGGCTATCGCCCCCCGTTCGGCACGCGAGGCCCCCAGAGTCGTCATGGCCCGAGCCACGAAGAGTGTCGCGTCGTAGGCCTCGGCCGCATACCAGGGCGGGGCGGTGCCGAAGCGCGCACGGTAGGCGGTGACGAACGACTTCGCGGCCCTCTCCCGGGTCGCGTCGCAGAAGGCGGTGGCGAACACCCAGCCCTCAGCGGCCTCGCCGGCCGAGCCGAGGAAGCGGGCATCGAGGGCGCGCTGGGTGGCCAGTCGCGCACCGGTGTAGCCGGCGGAGCGCAGCACGCGGGCCAGCCGTGCGGCCCGCGCGTACCCACCGCCGAAGACCACCGCGTCCGCCCCCACATCCACCACTGATTCGGCGAGCGAACGGAAGGCCCCGTCGGAGTCGGCCCCGGCGGCGAGGGTGCGCTGGACCGTGCTGCGCGGATCGGAACGCATGGCCTCGTCGACAACCTTGCACAGCCGCCAACTGACCTCTCCCTCGGCCGCGTCGTCGATGATGACCGTCCTGCGCGCGTCGGCGGTCCGCACGAGGTGGGCGACGACCGCCGCAGCCAGCACCGAGTCGCCGGGGCGAGTCGCCGCGTACACCCGGTAGGCCCTGGGAGACACGTCGTCGAGCCCGACCGACACGGTGACCATCGCAAGGCGCGCCTTCTGGTAGATCCCGAGTGTGGCCTGCGTACAGGCGTCGGTGGTCGGCCCGAGCACCGCGCGCACCCGGTCGTCGGCGACCAGCCGCCCGGCGACCTGCCGCGCCCCGGTCACGCCGCCCCGGTCGTCGTGCACCTGGAGCGCGAGGTCGAAATCGCGTCCGGTACGGGAGTTGAAACGGTCCACGGCCAGCCGTGCACCGTTCTCCTGGGCCCGTCCGGTCGTACGACCGCTGCCGCTCAGGTCGGCTTGCAGGGCGACGACCAGCCGCGCGCGCCTCCGGACAGGGTCCCTGCCGCCGCGGGCAGACCACCAGGAGGCCGCCGTGCCGCCGAGCGCCACCACCCCGCCGACCGAGCCCAGGGCCAGCAGACGGCGCCGTGTGAACCCCTGGCCGGTCCCGGTACCCCTTGTCCATTGTCGTCGTGGCCCCGGACATCCGGGTGGCCTCGACGGCCGGCAGCGCCAGTACGGCGGCCGAGCGGCGAGCGATGAGCCGGGTCACGGGTTCGGGCAGCCAGCCCTCGCCCGCACCGTCCAGTGCCTGCCGTATCTCGGCCACGGCGGGCCGGGAGCCGGGCTCCTTCGCCAGGCACGCGCGCAACAGCGGCAGCAACGGCACCGGCACGGTGCTCAGATCCGGTTCGTCGTGGACGGTACGCACCAGCACCTCGGCCGCGGAGCCCCGGCCGAAGGGACGCTCGCCCGTCACGGCGTAAGCCAGCAGACAACCGAGGGAGAAGACGTCACTGGCCGGCCCGATCTCCCGGCCGCGGCCCTGCGCCTGCTCGGGCGAGAGGAACCCGGGAGAGCCGACCACCATCCCGCTCGCGGTGAGAGCGGTGTCCTCCGGTGTCCGGGCGATACCGAAGTCGATCATCCGGGGCCCGTCGACGGCGAGCAGGACGTTGCCGGGTTTGACGTCCCGGTGAACCAGCCCCGCGCCGTGCACCGCGTCCAGCGCCTCGGCGAGCCGTCTCCCCAGGACGCGGACGCTCGTGTACGGCAGCGGACCGCATTCCTCGACGGCCTCCGCGAGGGACGGCCCCGGGACGAACGCGGTGGCGAGCCAAGGGGATTCCGCATCCGGGTCCGCGTCGAGCAGTGGCACCACCCAGGGGCTCACGACCCGGCCCGCCGTCTCCACCTCCCGGCGGAAGCGGGCCCGGAACCCGGCGTCGTCCGCGTACGTGGCCCGGATCACCTTCACCGCGGCGAGCGCGCCACCGGGGGAGCGGGCCAGATACACCACGCCCATGCCGCCCGCGCCCAGCCGCCGCAGCAGCCGGCGGCCCGCGATCCAGGCCGGATCGGTGCCGCGCAACGGCTCCATCAGGTGGACACCTGAAAGGGCGCCGGACCCTGGTAGGCGAACCGGCCGCCGCCGACCTTCCACAGGTGGACGCCGCTGCCGTCGACGACAAGAGCTCCGGTCTTCTTGTCGAACGCGAGGTTCCGGGCGATTCCCCTGTACGTCCCGGAGCGCAGCGCCGCCGTCAGCTCCTGCCTGCTGCGGCGCCCGGCACCCAGTCCGCCGAGGGTCTTCGCGGCGAACCGTGCCACGTCGTACGTCTCGACGGCGTACCGCTCCGGCTCCGCACCGTAACGCTTGCGGTACGCGGCCCTGAAGGCCTTCGCCTCGGGCGCCACGGAGGCGTCCATCACCGGGGCGACGATCACCCATCCCTCCGCCGCGTCCCCGGCGGCGGACAGGAACCGCGCGTCGAGCACCCCTTGGGCGGCGGCCCGGGCCCCCGGGAAGTCACGGCCGGTCAGCTCACGGGCCAGCAGCGCGGCCCGGTCGTGGTGACCGGCGAAGACCACCGAGTCCGCGCCCCCGTCCAGCAGGGCGTCCAGCGGCGGCCCGAAGTCCGTGCGCAGCGCGCTGACCACCTTCGGCACGGCCGGGTGCCGGGCATCGCGCAGGATGTTGACGAGGGTGCTGCTGATCTCCCACGCGTACGCGTCCGCCGCCCGGTCGTCCACGAGCCCGACCGTGCGCGACTTCGCGGTGCCCCGCAGATATGCGTCGAGGTAGAACGGCAGGATCGTGTCCGTGACCCGGGTGTGCAGCAGGGACCGGCTGCCCATCACCGTCAGCGCGGTCGCGCCGGGCGATACCGCGAGCAGGGGCAGCGAGGCGGCGTCGTACGTCGCCAGCGAGGTGAGGGCGGTCGCGTCCGCGGTGGGTCCGATCACGGCCAGCACGGAACGGTCCGCGACCAGCTTCTTCGCCGCCTCCGGCGCACGTGCCGGATCGCCGCCGTCGTCCACTGTCTTCACGGCGAGCGTGAAGGGTTTGCCCGCACGGGAGTTGAACTCGTCGACGGCGAGCCGAAGCCCGCGCTCCTGAGCCCGGCCGACGGCCTTCTGATCACCGGTCAGATCGGCGTGCAGCCCGAGGGTGTACACGGGCCCGTTCGCCGCAGGGGCCGGGCTGCCGTCCTCCCCGTCTCGGCCCAGCGCAGCCCAGGAACCCACTCCGCCCACGGCCGCGACTAGCGCCGCGCCTGCGGAGAGGAGAAGGAGGCGGCGCCTGTCCACGGCGGCGGGGGCCTGCGCGGCCGTGCTGTCCACCGCCGAGGCGGGCACCGCCGTGTCCTCGGCGGCGGGCAGCGCGAGCCCCGCCGCCGACCGCTCCGCGATCAGACGGACCAACGGTTCGGGGAGCCATGCCTCGTCGTCCCCAGCGGGCTCGTCGCCCTCGCGCGCCGGAGGAGGTACGGCCATCAGGGCCTGCCGCGGGTCGACAGGGGCGGCGGGCGCGGCGGCCGTGAGGGCTTCCACCAGCGACTCGGCGGTGGGTCGCCGTTCCGGATCCTTCTCCAGACAGCCGCCGACCACGCCGGCCAAATCCGCCGGAACGCCCTCCAGGTCCGGCGCGTCGTGGACCGTCCGGTAGAGCAGCGCGTCGAGCGCCCCGGTACCGAACGGAGGCCGGCCGGTGCCTGCGAAGGCCAGCACACAGCCCAGCGAGAAGACGTCACCGGACGGACCGGGAGCCCCCGAACCCCGCGCCTGCTCCGGGGGCAGGAACCCGGGCGTGCCGACCACGACTCCCGTCGAGGTCAGCGCCGTGTCTTCGCGGTCGCGGGCGATACCGAAGTCGATCAGCCGCGGGCCGTCGAGCGCGAGCAGCACATTGCCGGGCTTGACGTCGCGGTGCACGAGCCCGGCGGCATGGATCTCCCGCAGTGCCTCGGCGAGCCGTGCCCCCAGCATCCGCAGGCTCCGCACGGGCAGCGGCCCGTACTCGGCGACGGCCTCGCCGAGCGAGGGGCCGGGAACGAACGCGGTGGCCAGCCACGGCTGCGCCGCCTCGGGATCCGCGTCCACCAGGGGCGCCACCCACGGGCTGGTCACCCGCCGAGCGGCTTCCGCCTCCCGCCGGAACCGCTCGCGGAAAGCGGCGTCCTCGGCGTACTCGGCCTGGATCACCTTCAGCGCGACCAGGTGCCCGCCGGCCGAGCGGGCCAGATACACCACGCCCATGCCGCCCGCACCGAGCCGTCCGAGCAGCCGGTGGCCCGCGAGTTTGGCGGGGTCGGCGATACGCAGCGGTTCCATCACTTCACCTCCAGCCGCTGCTGGATGCGCGTCAGCATCTGAGCCAGGGCCCTACTGCCCAACTGCTGGAGCTCCTCCTCGGTGTGGCCGGCGCCGCCCGTCACGGAAACGGCCACGACCACGGTGCCCATCCGGGCGACCATCCAGAGGTACTGCTGTGCTGCACCCCCGTCTTGGACGAACTTGCCCGCTTCGAGCACGGAGTCGTCGGCGTACTTCTGCTCACGGGCGCCGAAGGCGGTGCCCAGCGACGCCAGACCTGTGATCCGCTCGTTCGACCGGGGCCGCTGCTCGGGGCAGCGCAGCACCTCCTCGAGCGTCGTGCTCAGCTGTTCGTCGGCGCCGAGGACCGAGGCGTGCACGGTGGCCACGGCGGTCACCGTGACCTCGCTCCTGCCGGCCCCTCCCGGCAGCCGGCTGTAGCGTGATGTGCTCGCCAGCACCCCGCGCGGGAGCTTCTCACGCTGCCAGCGGCAGCTCTTGTCGAGCACCGCCCAGGTGCCCGGGGTGCTCACGGCCGGAGACCGGGCGACGAAGCCCTGGCCCCAGTCGCCCGGCCCGAGCACGACGGACTTGGCCAGACGGGCCCCGTCCGTCGAGGACTCGGGGACGAGGGAGGGGTCGGGTGTGAAGACGGACCAACCGGCGGACGAGACGCTCGACGGTGTCGCCGCACCGCTCGCGCCCGCAGAGACGCCGGCCGAGATGCCGGCCGAGGGTGAACCGCTCTGCCGGGAAGGCCCGGTGTCCACCCCTCGCGCCGAACACCCGGCCAGCAAGACCCCCGCAGCCAGCAGGATCACCCAACTACCCCGTCTTCCATGGGCCCTGTCTGTCACTCGGTCCCCTCGACACCGTTCGATCCGTCCAACTCGTCGAACCTAGACGGGCGGGACGAAGCGGACCTCGGTAGAACTACGTATCCATACACGTATTCGGCGGCACGGAGCCCGACCACAACGCGCAACCCGCGCCGCCCCACGCCGGTGGTTGCCAGAACCAGCCGAGGACCCCGCATCCGCGGGCAGGTGCCCAGGCGCGTCGCCCGCGGCCTCATCTTCTTCCGCGGCCCCTGCAACGCCGGTGCGAGAGCTCTGTGCGCGGTCTCGAAGCCGATGGCGTACTTCCGCACGAGCGCACGCGTCGCCATACCCGTCCCGGCGTCACAGCGGACCGCCGCGTACAGGCGACCTTGGACTTCGCAGCACCCGGGCCCCCTCGTCGTGCAGAGCACGACCATGGTCCCGGGGCAAGCACCGAGGCGTTCTCAGAACTCGGCGACATCGCTCTCCCGTGGAACCGGGCGTTCTCATCGCTGAGCGACAGGCGTTCTCGACACTCACCCCCAAAGAGCCACCCAAGACGTCAGCGCGTGTCCATATGCGCCGACCGGACAGGTTTTTGATTGAGTTCGTCGGATGATCGCTTGACCTGTACCGAGGTCCAACGCCGAGGCTTGTGGCATGGATGAGGAAGATGAGCTGTTCGGTATCGCGGAGGTCTCGGCGCGGATCGGTCTGGCGCCCGACACGCTGCGCTACTTCGAACGTCAGGGGATCGTGCCGTCTCCTCGGCGTGACCACGCAAGCCGTCGCCAGTACACGACGGCTGATGTCGAGTTGATCCGCATGTTGGTGCATCTGCGTGAGACGGGCATGCCACTGGCCGACATCGCGCAGTTCACCGGCGCTGACGACAAGGTGACCGATCCAGCGGCCTTCCGGCTGGAGTTGCTCACGGCGCACCGCCGTCGCGTCCGGGATCGCCGCGAGGAACTGGACCGTGCCCTCGAGGTGATCAACCGGAAGATCGCGGACTACAGCGATCGGATCACGGGTTCGCCGGAACTGCTCGACCGACCGGACTGCACGATCGCCTTCAGCGTCCAGGGTGAGGGGCCACTGCTGTTCCTCGTCGGCGCGCCGGCTGGGCGCGCCGGCTTCGCGGCGCTGGCGCACGAGCTTGCAGGCCGGTTCAGGGTCGTCACCCACGATCCGCGCGGCACAGGTGGCAGCCGCGCGGTACCGGGGATGGCCGCGCCCACACCGGAGGTCCTGGCCGAGGACCTTGCTGCACTCGTCGACCGGTTCACCGGCGGCCCCGCGCTGTTCGTCGGTACCAGTGGAGGTGCCGTGACGCTGCTGGAGCTGGCCAGGCAACATCCCGACTTGGTCGGCCGGGCCGTCTTGCATGAGCCGCCTCTGGTGTCCCTCCTGGATGACGCGGACCTGGCTGACCGCGCTACAGCAGCGTTCGCAGCGGCGGAGAGGGACCCCCAATGGGCGGTGCAGGAGTTTTTTGATCTCAGCGGCGCGGGCCACCACACAGGCCCGGATCAGGTGCCACCCGCGCACATCGCTCTGCCCGGGCTGCCCGTGGAGGAACTCGACAGGAACCGCTACTTCCTGGGGCGTATGGCCGGCCCCACGGTCTTCTACGTGCCCGACCAAGAAGCCACCTGTCGGGTTTCGGTGACGCTGTGTGCCGGCGTGCTGAGCCATCACCAGATGGCGCGCCGGGCCACCGAAGCACTCGCCGGCAGACTGGGACTACCTCTGGTCGACATGCCCGGCAATCACGTGGGTGCAAGCGCCGAGCCGGCGGATTTCGCCGCCGCTGTTGTGCCCCTACTCGAACACTGAAGCTCCGCCATGGAGAAGTGGCTGATCAGCAGGGGTGGTGTGACCTTGTTTCGGGGTGCTCTTGCTGGTCGCGGGCGGCAGTCTGTGGTGTACATCGTCCGGTGGAGTGGTTCTGCCGATGAGTTCACTGTCCGGTGGGGGTGGTTCTGCCGATGAGTTCACGGTCCTCGCACGGTCTACCCGGCGACACGACCGTTCTCGACAGGAGTGCTATGTCCACCATTCAGCCAGTGATCATCACAGCCGACCAGGACGTCCTGCTCGGCTTCTACACGCAACTGTTCGGCGCCGAGGAGATCTTCCGGATACCGGCGCAAGGCCCGGCCTTCTACCTCGGCTTGCGCATCGGCGACACCGACCTCGGGCTGGTGGCCAAGGAAAACCCGGGGAGCGGCCCGGCGGCACCGCGGATCCTGCTCAGCATCGGTGTCGAGGACGTCGACGAGACGCTCGGCCGGGTGACCGCGCTGGGCGGCTCGGTCCGCAGCGGCCCCAACGACATGCCGTGGGGGCAGCGCGTCGCGCACATCCAGGACCCCGACGGCAACCCGGTGAACCTCACCCAGCCGATCCCGGCCCGGTGACGCTGTTCGGGATGCCTGTGCTGGCCGTGCCTGCCCGCGGTACAGGGCAGAGCAATTGCCCGTAGTGGCGTCGGTGTTCGTCAGTACGCGCAGCGTGCGAAGCAGGTGGGCGGAGCGAGCGGGGCCAATGCGGAGCTCGGTGAGGACAGCCCACGGACACATCGCCTTGCCCATGTGTCAAGCGTCAGTGGCGGGCCCGGTGGGGAAGGCAGAGCGTTCGTCGAACAGCTCGCTCTTCAACCTCACGGCTCTGCCTCGCACCGGAGGTGCGCAGTGAGTTCGCGCTCTCACGTCCACGACTTCGATGACGGGCGCCGCCCGCAATGCCATGTGGGCCGGCAGGACAGGGCCGACCGGCCCTGTCCTGCCGGCTGCCCTCGGTGATGTCATGCGGACGCGTCCTCCGGTCACGTTCCCGACCCAGCCCGAGGGCCGATGGCCGCTACGGCCGTACCGGCACGAGCGGCGGTTCGGCATGCACACCGCCGGCGGCGCACGTACCACGACAACAGAGCCCAGAAGGAAGCAGTCACGATGTACCGCCCAGCCGTCCTCGCCCCGGCAGTCTGCGTCCTGGCCGCGGCCGCCGCCATGGTGTCCTTCGCCCGGGGTGCCTGGGTGGGGATCGTGTGGGTCCTGCTGGCCGGGCTCACCTCCAACATGGCTTGGTACTACGTCCGCAGGGCGAGGACCACGACCGCTGCCGCGACGGCGACCGTGACCGGCGCCTGCGCGAACGGCCGGACATGCGGCGTGTGTGTGAAGCAGGCCCGCCGATGACCGAGGACTACCACGCATTGCTCGCCCGCCAGGAAGCGATGCGCCTGCGCGACCGGCTGCTCGCCCCTGCCCCGCGTGCGGGAGTGACGCCCTCACCGTCCCGCCCGTCCACGGGGCCGTCGGCCGCCTACGACGGGGCAGCCGACCAGGAACTCATCGTCCGCGACCTGGACCTCGTCACTCCCTTCGGCGAGGTCATCACGCTGCTCTACGAGGCCATGTTCCGGCAGCACCCCTACCTGCGGAAGCTGTTCCCCGACTCGATGGAGTTCCAGCGGGCCCATCTGGAGCACGCTTTCCGGTACACGATCGAGAACCTGCACCGGCCGGAACAGCTGGCCGCCTTCTGCGCCCGACTGGGACGCGATCACCGCAAGCTGGGCGTGCGCCCGGTGCACTACCAGGTGTTCGAGGACGCGCTCATCGAGGCGCTGCGCCGCTATGCGGGGGCGCGGTGGCGCGACGACGTGGAACAGGCCTGGCTGCGCATGGTGCGGTTCGTGGCCGCGGCCATGGTGGACGGCGCCGAAGGCGCGCTCGCGGAACCCGCCTCCTGGAGCGGCACGGTGACCCACCACGAGCGACGGTGTCCTGATCTCGCCGTGCTGCGGGTCCGCACCTCCGAGCCGTACCCGTACCAGCCCGGACAGTACGCGACCCTCCAGTCACCGCTGTTGCCCCACGCCTGGCGGCCCTACTCACCCGCCCGCGCGTCCGCGCCGGACGGAGAACTGGAGTTCCACGTCCGGCGCACCGGGCCCGGCGGGCTGAGCGACGTGTTGGTGACGCGGACCGGTGTCGGTGACGTGCTGCGCCTGGGCCCCGCCAAGGGGGCGATGACCTTGGACGAGGACACCACGCGGGAGGTGCTGATCGTGGCTGGCGGCACCGGATGGGCGCCCGCCAAGGCACTGTTGGAAGAACTGGCCGTACGGCGTCGACCGGGGACCTGCGTGTACGTCTTCGTGGGCGCCCGGACCGTCGACGACCTGTACGACGCGCCGGCCCTGGCTCGCCTGGAGAACCGCTGCCCGTGGCTGCGGGTGGTTCCGGTCACCGACGAGGGGCGGGGTGCATCGGAGAGCGGCTCGGTGGTGGAGACTGCCGTCCGGTACCGGGACTGGACCGACGCCACCGCCTACGTCAGTGGTCCGCCCGCCATGGTCACCGCCGCCGTGTACCGGCTGGCCGCGGCGGGGGTGCCCGCCGACCGAATCCGACACGACCAGGTCGTCGGCGCGGTCCCCTCCGCTCCTCCTCCGCTGGAGAGTCCCATCCCCAAAGGCCCGGTTCAGGACGATGGGGGCACTGAGCTGGCGGTGGGCGGCGATCAACACCTGCGGTAGTCGGTCCAGGCGAGGCCCCTGCGGTCGCCGCGGCACCGGCTCAGATGATGCCCAGCCGCCGTGCCTCGTGGATCCACGACGGGAACTCGGACAGCAGCCGATCGTAGAGCTCCGTATCCGGTAGGCCGCTGATGTCGTCGACGGCGAAGAACCCCACGTTGTCGACGCGTCGGCCCGGCAGGGTGTCGAACCGCTCCAGCACGCCGTAGTCGGAGCGCCCCAGTCCGACGAACTGCCAGAAGATCGGTTCGTCCACTGCCTGCCGCAGTTCGGTTTCGATCTCCTTGTTCCGGTAGACGCCGCCGTCGGAAAAGAAGAGCACCAGTGTGGGGGCTGCCGCCGGGTGCTCACGGACGTACGTCCGCACCTCGGCGATCACCTTCTGCTCCTCGTTCTGGATGCCGACCGCGCGCATGTCCACCTGGCCCGGCAGCAGACCCTTCCGCGGCTTCTTGCGCCGGAACAACGTCAGTTCACCCACCCGGACGTGACGCTGCAGCCACTCCGGCAGGTCACCCACGGCGAGGTCCGGCAGCCGGGCCGGGTTCGACGCGAACGTCCACGCCTGCATCTCCCCGTCGTCGTCGAGCTGCGCGGCCACCGCGGCCATCCGCTCGACGACGTCGGCCACGACACCCCTCGAGTACAGCAACGACATCGACCCAGAGGCGTCCAGGACCAGGATGACGCGCGCGGTGACTCCCTTTGCCCCGTGCTTGCGCAGGCTGACGGCCACCTGCTCTTTGCGCAGGGAGAGCCGCTTGCGCATGTCCACCGGCAACTGCTCCTCGCCCTTGACGAGACGCGGGGCGGGTGTCATCGGAGCCCTGGACGGAGGGCTCCCGACGGCAGGCGTGGGCGCTGGGGCGGCGGGCGCGTACGGGAACGCGGGCGCGGGCGTGGCCGTGGAGGAAGCCGTCGACGCGGTGGCGCCCGGTTCTTCGTTCACGCTGATCCCGAAGTCGGTGGCCAGGCCCGCGAGTCCGGACGCATACCCCTGTCCCACCGCGCGGAACTTCCACTGACCGGCCCGCCGGTAGAGCTCTCCGCCGATGAAAGCTGTCTCCGTCGTTGCCTGCATCTCGAACAACGCCAGCTGCCCACCCGTCCCGGCGTCGAGCAGCCGCAGCCGCAGACCGGACAACTGGCCGAAGGTGCCTCCGTCCGCGGAAGCGCCGAGAACGACCCGTTCGATCTCCGGCTCCAGGGACCTCAGATCCACCGCGATGGTGTCCGTCGTACCGCCCCCGTCCCGCTGCTTGCCCAGATGACGCACGGCACCCGAGGCGTGCTGGGGCTGGTTGTAGAAGACGAAGTCCCCGTCGTCCCTCACCCGCCCGTCGGCGCGGAGCAGCAGTGCCGAGGCATCGGCGTCCGGCGCACCGGGGCTCCCGGACCAGCCGAGCTCGACGTGCACCGCCTTGGCCGCGACGGGAAGGTTGCCGCCTTTTGGCATCGATGTCGCTGTCATGCGCCCAGTCTGCCCAGAGAATCCGGCCCCGGGACCCTCCGATGCACAGGGACACGCACACGGCTACGTCTGCCCAGGCTGCACCGGCATCCGAAGCGAGGCCTGGGTCGAGGGGCCCTCGCTGTTGCTCCTGTGGGACCGGAACTGCCGACCGACATGAGTACGGTGCACCGGTGCCTTCCGGCCCGTGCCTGGCTGCGACGCTTCGAACTGCCGGAAGAGTGGTCCGGCCGCGCCATGGTCTGCCGAGGGGTCCGGCACGGGCTGGGCGTGGAGTTCGACTGGCTGCGCGCCGTGCAAGCACGGTTCTGGTGGCCCGGCGACGTGTACCTGGTGTACTGCGAGCCGGCCCGCGCTGCGGGCCCGGGGCCCGCGTCCTACCCGACGCTACCGGTGCCGGCCCTGCCGAGGTCACCGGTGGACCACCGACCCGAGTAGCTGCTGCTCGCCAACCCCGGCAAGCCGCCCGGCCGTTCCCTGTCCGCTACCGAGTGCTCCGCGGTGATTGCGTGGTTGCGGGAATCACCACGCCGCCGCTTGCTGATCGACAGCGTCTACGACCTGGGAGTCCCGTTCGCCGCCGGCAGCCGGCGATTGCTGGACACCGGTTGTGCGGTCCTGCCGCATTCGGTCACCAAGGGATGGCTGTGGCCACGCACGTTCGGCGTGGTCCTGCTGCGTCCGACCCAGGCTGAACAGGCCGAAGCCTTCCGGGCGGACCCTCCGACTCCGCCACACAACTGGGGCTCGCCGAGCGCCTGCTGATCGAGCACAGCGACATGCCCCGGCGCGTCGTCGACGAGCCGGCCGCCCGGGGCGAGCGCCTGTTCGCGCGATTGCCGGACGACGTGCTCAAGGCGATTCCCAAGGCGAGTCGGACTTGTCCCGGCAACTACTTCTTCCCAGCCCGAATTCCAGCGGAGACGCTCCAGCGCGAGTGCGGCGCGCTTGCCGTGCCAGTCAGTGTGTTCGGGGGCGAGCAGCCGGCCCGGCTCCGTCCCGACCAGCCTTGCTGACGCTTTCGACCCGACGCCGATGGCGGCACGATGAGGCCATCTGAGGACCCTGGCCGCATACGGCGATTTGGACTTCGACGATCAGGAGGTCGCGCCGCGGCCCCACGACAACCCGTCCTTCCCTCCGAGCGACAGCCCAGAACCGGCAGCGGAAGCCTGCCGCGGGCGGACGGTCCGCCCACCCGACGAAGACCAGAACGGAGGAGACCCGCACCAACCCGGGCCGTGCAACCCGGCGCACCCGCTGCGACACGCGACGGCCCACCGTCGACGGCAGGGAACACTCCGGGCGAACCACCGGCCACTCGGCTGCCGGACCCCGCTCACGGGTCGAGGCAAAGGCCGGTCACGTCGTGCCGCGGACATCCAAGCTCGGTGTCAGGACGATCGGGGGTGGCAGTTCGCCTTCGAGGAGTCGGTCGACCTGGTGAATGGCCAGTTCGCCCAGCCGTCGCTTGTCGAGGTGGAGGGTGGTCAGTGGCGGGTCGACCAGATCGGCGACGCTCAGCCCGTCGTAGCCGAGCAGTGCGCAGTCGTCCGGTACGTGGACGCCGAGCCGGCGGGCGGCGCGGAGTGCGCCGATCGCGACCAGATCGTTGAAGGCGACCACAGCGGTGATGTCTGGGCGCGCGGTGTACAGCGCCTCGAACGCGGCGGCGCCCCCGGCCGGGGACTGCTCACCCATGACGATCCAGCCCTCGTCGACGGGCAGCGCATGTTCGTCGACGACCTTCAGGAAGGTGCGGCGCCGGACCATCGGGGCGCTCACGCACTCGCAGTCGATCATCCCGATCCGGCGGTGACCCCGGTCGACGAGGTGCTGCATCCCGGCCCGGATTCCGGACGCGGTGTCGACGTGGACCAACGCGTGGTTCGATGAGTCCAGGCCGCGATCGACCACAACCAGCGGCACATTGCCCACGTACGGCTCGAGCTGCGCATCGGGGTGGCTGATGTAGCCGACAAGCGCGTCAACCTGTTGGCCGAGGGAGCGGACCAGGGCAAGTTCCCGGGACCGATCGTTCTCGGCGCTGGCCACGAGCACCTGCCAGTCGCGTTGGTCCGCGGCGGCAATCACTCCTGCCACGAATTCCGGGAAGAAGGGATTGACCACGTCGGGAACGATGAGCCCGACGGATACGAGGTCCGGGCGGACCAGGCCCCGGCCGAACCGGCTGGGCCGGTACCGCAACTGCCTGGCGACATCGAGCACGCGTTGCTGAGTCCCCGGGTCGATCTCCCCCTTGCCGTTGATGGCCCGGGAGACGGTCTGATGGGACACGCCCGCCGCCTGAGCAACATCGCGGAGCGTGACGCGCTTGCCGGTTCTCGCACGCCGCGCCCGCTGGTCTTCCGTTTCCCGCTGTCCGGCCACTGTGTCCACTCGCTTCTGTTCCTGTGCCGCCCTGTGTCCAAGTCAATCAGGTCCTCGGGCCAACGGTGCCCTCACCGGCCCAGCACTGCCCATGCGATGAGAGCAAGGCGGTGCCAGAACGCCCACGGGCGGATGGTGAGCCGTTCTGCTTGCGGGCGTTGACGGAATCTGCGTTCCCCGGCAACAATCACGTTAACGGTCACGTTAACGGTAACGGATGTTCGAGAGGAGAGCGCAATGGCTTCTGTGAGGGGCCCTGTGCCGCATGAGCCCCACCCGATGTTCCATGGCGTGTTCCGCGGCTGGCATGCAAAGGCGGGCGTCCTTTCGGCACTGCCCAACGCCCCTGTGGAGCCGGATGATCCGCAACGGTGGTGGCATCGACTGGGAGTTCGGCGGCAGAAGCCGAGCAGCCGTGGATCTTCCCTCGGTCGGTCCGCGGCGCGGCTCCAGGGCTGCCCTGCTCCCAGCGGGGATGCCCGAAGCTGACAAGAAGCGTTCCGCTGCACACCGCAGGGCACATGAGGACTGTCCGATGGGTGGCGCGGCGTAGGGCAGGGTGCACGGATTCACCTGCAGACGGTGGCCGATGCACGGGCGGGCGCCGCGCGGTCGGTGTACGAAACGCGTCGCCCAAGTCGTTGGGTGAGCTCTTGCAGAGGGTCAGGCACCGGCCCTGTACGCGGCGCTGGACCGAGGCCGAGCGTATCCGGCACGTCAGAGGGAGCTGGCCGACCCAACCGCCCACCCTCAGGCGGCCCTCGCGGAACTGCGCGCAGCTCTCGCGCCGCGCCGTTCCGCGACCGCCCGACTGGACGGGCATCGGCACGTTCATGCTCAGCCCCGTCAGCGCGTTCCTGGCCGTTCGCCTCGACGGCCCGCCGCATCGGCGTGGCAAGTGGCTCGTCCTCGCGCTCCCCGCTCAACCTCGTCGTCGCCGACGACCGGGCCGCCCGCCGAAGTCCATCTGCGGGCGGCGCGCCAAAAGCATCGGATGAATACAACCGGCAGGGCATACGGCATACCGCCCCAGCCACGAATCATTGCCGCACCTGCCGCACCTGCCGCACCTGCCCCGGCCGACCGGCTCTTCGGGCTCGAGCCGCGCCTGGTGCCCGTGTACGAAACTGATCGCGGCGCATGGGCCTACCGGTTCGGCCTCGGGGTTGACCGCCAGGGTCCGGCCGCTTGCTCGGGGTTATGCGGCGGTGGCGGGGATCGGTACGCCGTGCGCGCGGCACAGCTCGGGCAGCAGGTGCTGCAGGTGGCCGACCTCTTCGATGTGGTGAACGATCCATGCCTGCGCCATCTGCTCGGGGAACAAGCGGGTGAGCAGCCGGTTCGCTGGAGTCAGCAGCGGTGACCGGGCGCCGATGTCCATCACGCTGACGTAGTGCGTGCGGTCGCCGCAGTGCGACCAGGTGTGCTCCGGTTGCAGGACGGGGACGCCGAACATCCGGCGGACCAGTCGGATGCCGGTCTCGTCGAGCTTCTCCACGTTTTCGGTGGTGTCCACGTAGAACTCGGCTCGCCGGCCGAACGACTCGACGATGCGGAATCGGGCGCCTTCGCCGGCGCCGCCTTCGGGGGCGGGGCGAGCCGGCTCCCAGTGGATGTGGTCCCGTGGGTGCCAGGCCAGGTATCCGGGCATGGACTCGTCGGCGTAGGTGACCGGGTCTCCGATGTGGCGGAACCACCAGTGCACCATGGCCGGCGTGATACCGGCGAGCGGCTGGTGGTCGATGGTGATGCGGCGGCGGTGTCCGGCAGAGGCTGCACGCGGGCGCGGGCGGTAGTCGGGCTGCGGAGGGGGTGCAAGGGACTGCGCCCGGAGGACGGTGTCTGGGGTGCGGTGCACTCCACGGCCCTGCTGGAGTCGGCGGTCGCCGCGTCCGCGCTCTACAACGAAGTCGTCATGGCTGAGGTGTGCGAGGCGCTGGGACTGGCCTCCGAGCCGCGCACCGTCACGCCGGGCCGCCGACCGGTCCTGGAAGTCGCCGGCGTCCCGCACGAGCTGATCCGCTGGACTTCCCGCCGCAGCGCGCAGATCGCCGCCTGCCTCACCGACCTGGAGCGCGCGTACGTCACCGCCACCGACGGCGACGGCAACCTGACGTTCGGGCCCGAGGTCTCCGAGCGGACCCGGGCGAAGCTGAACCGGATTGCGGCTCAGAGGGTACAGCAAGATGGCTCCCGAAACCCTGTACCCCAGTTCCGGGAACGCCGGCCATTTGCTCGGCGCTTCGACCGGCACGAGAGGGTAGTACGTCGCCGGCGGCCACCAGGGCGCGGGCGGTGTCGGTCGCCGCGCGGGTCCGGCGCTCTGGTGCGGGCAGCACGGCCGGCACCAGGCCGGCGGCGTACGCCAGGGCGCGGTCGACGTCGCCGAGCTCTCGGGGGGATCCCGACCCTCGATGCCCGGAGTACGTCCATTTTCAGCCATGCCTCTATAACGTCCCTGCACGGAAAGGTACTTCCGTACAGGAGCATGCACCTGACATCTTGCATCCACCACTCGTTTCGTACGGCCCGGCCGGTGCCCTCAGCACGGCCGGGCCGTTTCCGGAGGACGCATTGATACCCCACATATCCAGCCGCCCTAGACGCACGCTGGTGCTGGCGGCCACGATCGTTGCCGCCCTCGCGTTCGGCGCCCCGGGAGCCCTCGCGGGCACGCTCCCCGTCGTCCCCTCCACCGCGCCGGCCGCCAAGGCCCACGCTCCTACCGCCACGCCGGCATCCCAGAGTGCGACCTGGGTGGCCGGGACGCGTGCCTACCTCGTGATCACCGCCCCCGGTGACAGTTCGGCGGTCCGCTCGGCGATCATGGCCAACGGTGGCACAGTCTTCTCGAACTTCGACGCCATCGGCGTGATCGTCGCCCACTCGGCGTCCAGCGGATTCGCCGCCACCATGCGCGACGTCGCCGGCGTGCAGCAGGTCGGCGCCACGCGTACCTCGGACGTCCCGGCCGACGCCTACAACCCGGCGCTCCCGGCCAATCCGGCCCAGGCTTCGACCCCGGCCGGAGAACCGGTCCGGGCCGACATGAGCCAGATCAAGGCCGACCAGGCCTGGGCCGTGAACCCGGGCTCCGCCTCCGTCACGGTCGGCATCCTGGACACCGGTGTGGACGACCAGCACCAGGACCTGGCGCCCAACTTCGACGCGGCCGACTCGGTCTCCTGCGCCTACGGCAAGCCCGACACCCGTGTCGGCGCGTGGCGGGACGTCGACACGCACGGCACCCACGTAGCGGGCACCGTCGCCGCGGCCAAGAACGGCAAGGGCGTCGTCGGCGTGGCACCCGGGGTGAAGATCGCCGCGGTCCGGGTCGCCGAGCCGGGCAACTCCTTCTTCTTCGCCGAGAACACCATCTGCGGCTTCGTCTGGGCCGGTGACCACGGCTTCAAGGTCACCAACAACAGCTATTACACGGACCCGTGGCAGTTCAACTGCCCGGACAACATCGACCAGGCCGCCATCATCGAGGGCGTCAAGCGCGCCCAGGAGTACGCCGAGGGCAAGGGCTCCCTCCAGATCGCCGCGGCGGGCAACGAGAACTACGACCTCGCCCACAAGACGACCGACTCCGCGAGCCCGAACGACTCGACGCCGGTCACCCGCACCATCACCAACGCCTGCCTCGACATCCCGACCGAGCTGCCGGGCGTGGTCACGGTCGCGGCCAACGGCACTGGCGTCACCAAGGCCTCGTTCTCCAACTACGGTCAGGGCGTCATCGACGTCGCGGCGCCGGGCAGCAACGTGTACTCCACCGTCCCCGGCGGCGGCTACGGCAGCAAGAGCGGCACCTCGATGGCCACCCCGCACGTGGCTGGCGTGGCGGCACTCATCGCCAGCGCCAACCCGGGCAGCACCCCGGCGCAGCTCCGCGCCAAGCTGGCCGAGCAGGCCAACGACATCGCCTGCCCCTCGGACAGCCGCTGCACGGGCACGACGGCCAACAACTCGTTCTTCGGCGAAGGACAGGTCGACGCCCTCAAGGCCGTCGGGACCACCCCGCCGACCGGCAAGTACTTCGAGAATCTCGCGGACTTCGCCATCAACGACAACGCGACCGTGGAAAGCCCGATCGCCGTAACCGGTGTGACCGGCAACGCCCCGACCGCCCTCAAGGTGGGCGTGGACATCAAGCACACCTACATCGGTGACCTGAAAGTCGACCTGGTGGCCCCGGACGGCACCGTCTACACCCTGCACAACCACGCCGGCGGCAGCGCCGACAACATCGCCCAGACCTACACCGTGAACGCCTCCTCCGAGGTCGCGAACGGCACCTGGAAGCTGCGCGTCAACGACAACGCCGCCTCCGACACAGGCAAGATCGACGCCTGGAACCTGACCTTCTAACGCAGGGCCGGGCAACGCCCGCGTACAGCACGCACAGCGCCGCGACAAGCTCCCCGCCCCGCGGCCGCGGACAAGGCGGGCTGTGCTCTGTTCGGCCAGGGCTGCGAACTGCCGGGTGGCAGAGGGCACATGGGCGCCGGCGCCGGTGTACGCCGCGGTTGAGGCCACCGTGCCGGAGACGTCCAGGAAGGCCGCGGCCTGAAGCCGGTGTCCAGCTCACCGTGCGCCTCCCTGACGGGCTGCAGGGCTGTGTCCGCGCTGACCCTACGGTCAGCGCGGACACAGCCCCGAGGAGTGCCGGCCGGCTCGAGCGGCGGGCCACCGTCCCGGCCAGGACCGCGGGCGCGGCCTCGCCGCGGGAGGCCTACGCCTGGCGCACCAAGTCCTGCTGGGCGCCCGCGAGTGACCCTGCACGCGGAAGTTAGCGTGGAAAGCATGACGGTACTGATCGTGGGCGGCAGCGGGTTCCTGGGCGCTGAGCTGGCCCGCCAGGGACATGCAGCTGGCCGGGAGACGGCCGCCACCTTCCACTCACATCCCGGCGAGATCGCCGGAGTGACGTGGCACCGCCTTGATCTGCGCAACCCTGCGAGCCTGCGGGAGATCCTGGATGCGGTCAGCCCGACGGCGATCGTCAACGCGAGCAGTGGCGGATCCGAGTGGGCAGTCACGGCCGAGGGCGGGATGCGCCTGGCCCAAGCCGCGGCTCAACGGGGAATCCGCCTGGTCCACGTCTCGAGTGACGCCGTCTTCTCCGGCCGCCGCCACGACCAGTACGACGAGACGTGCCTTCCCGACCCGGTAACGCCGTACGGCGCGGCGAAGGCGGCGGCCGAAACCGCCGTGCGGCTCCTGGACGAGGGCGCCGTCGTCGCACGGACCTCGCTGATCATCGGCGATGGCCGGTCCGAGCACGAACGCATGGTGCACACCTTGGTCGCCGGCACGCGGGACGGGGCCCTGTTCACGGACGATGTCCGTTGCCCAGTCCATGTCGGCGATCTGGCCGCCGCACTGTGGGAGCTCACCTTGTCCGATGCGGCTGGCATCTTTCACCTCGCCGGCCCGGACGCCGTCACTCGCCACGAACTCGGCACCCTCGTGGCGCAGCGAGACGGCCTCGACGCATCGCTGTTGCCGACCGGACGTCGCGCCGACAGCGGACTGCCTGGCGCACTCCGCGTCCACCTAGACAGCCGCGTCACCCAGAAATACCTCGCCACCCGCCTCCGCGGAGCACGGGAGTTCCTCCGATGCCAAAACCCCGACCGCTGAACCGACGGCACGGCGCCACCTCTCACCGCCCGCCTTGACGGGTAACACGACCTGCTTGCCGCCCCCACCGACGGCAACCCCCAGACCCTCGCCCTTCCCTACTGACTCGGAACCAGCCGCACCGGCGAGTTCGGTGAAGGCATGGTGAGGGGCCGGGGGGATGCCGAGAGCAGGGCAGTCTCAGAACGCTGTGCGTACATCGCTGCGCGGATCCCCGACGGGGATCCGCTCCTCGTAGGGCCCGGCCCGCGCAGTGCGCCGCCACGGGCGCGCGCAGCGAACGGCCACGTCGATGTCTTCGTCCTGCGAGTCGAGGTCGATGTCCGCGATCGCGAGGGCGGGCTGTCCGTTCGCGGGACAGCGCGCCAGCCACCTCCCGCCGGGCGCCACGACCCCGGACGGCACCGTAGCGCTGAACTGGGACGGGACGGAGTAGCCGAGCCAGTAGTTGTAGAGCGTCCCGTACGCCTGCGCAACACGGGCACGGGGTGTCCTACCTGTACTCCCCTGGACACCAGCCGCTCGTCATCGAGGTGGACGGCATTCGGTTCGGCTTCGCATTGTGCGTCGAGGCCAACTTCCCGCAGGTGTTCGCCGAGTACGAGCGCTTGGACGTCGACTGCGTCCTGCTGTCGGTGATGGTCGACGACGCCGTCCGTCGTCGCGCAAATCCCGCGGCCATGTCCAGTTCGAGCAGCGTGCTCCACCGGCCGCCCGCGCACCCGTCGTGCAGAGGTGGATCAGCACCTGAGCCGTGACCTCGACACCCGGCATCGCCCGGTGCCGTCCGGCAGGCTTGGGGATGCCGTAGTGGCCGAGCAGGCTGTCCAGTCCGTAGGGGCCAAGACCGGGCACGACGGCCTTGGCCAGGCACAACGTGTCCAGCAGCGGCGTCGCGGCGAGTACGGGACAGCGCTCTGCCTGGCGGGCGATGATTCGGGCTTCTGTGGCGGCATGGTGGGCGACCAGCCGGTACGGCGGCGTTGTCAGGCGCGCCTCGAGCTGCGCCATCATCTCGGCAGCGCGGGCCGCCGAGATGAGCATTCGCTGGGTGATGCCCTTGAGCTGGACGTCCCGCGCGGTCACGGGCACGTTGGCAGGCGGTCGCATCAGATCCTCGAACCGGCCGGTTTCCACCAGTCGGCCATCCATGGGGCGCAGCGCCAGCGCCGCGACCTCGATCGGCTCGGGGGGCCGTCCTGGCGGGGTGAGGCCCTCGAAGTCGATCACCACGAACGTTGTCGCGGCGAAGCGCGGATCGTCCGTCAGCGCGGCCACGGTGTCGCCTCCCCTGGAACCGCCGTCGGCTTCCGGTCGACGGCTCGGTTGTCGTTCCGGGGGACTGGCCCGGCGTGACCGCCCGG
Source organism: Streptomyces sp. NPDC030814 (assembly GCF_055572155.1). Taxonomy (NCBI): domain Bacteria; kingdom Bacillati; phylum Actinomycetota; class Actinomycetes; order Kitasatosporales; family Streptomycetaceae; genus Streptomyces; species Streptomyces sp. NPDC030814. The sequence continues at coordinate 55,300 of NZ_JBVIDX010000005.1, read as the reverse complement.
GCTGGGCACCCGCTGCAGGTGCCGGGCTGCGTACAGCCGGTAGGAGACGTGGTTGTCCGGTTTCGGGGAGTCGATCGTGGTGACCGCCTCCATTCTGAGCCCGTGCTGGACCAAGAGGTCCTCCCACAGCTGCGGGGTGAGGACCCACATGTTCACTCGGTGGTCTTCGGTGGTACCGGGCAGCCGCAGGATTTCGGGGCGCGGCATCAACTCGGCTGACGGCCCGGTGCCGTCCGAGTTGGTGTGCAGCGCCGAGAAGAGCAGTCGGCCGCCCGGTGCAAGGCCATTGGCCAGGACAGGCAACAGCCGGTCGGGGTCCAGGTACGGCATGGAGCCGACGGAGTAGACCAGGTCGTACGGATCGGCGTCGCGCAGGTGGGCCACGGCGTCGGCGCATACCAGGTGCAGCCCCGGGGTGTCCGGGTAGCGAGTGAAGGCGCGCTGGTGCTGGGCGGGGGACGCATCCACGGCTGTGACGTCGGCGCCCCGGGCGGCGAGGTAAGCGGCATGCCGGCCAAGGCCGCTGCCGAGGTCGAGGACGCGCAGCCCGTTCACGTCGCCGAGCGCTTCGATGCCGGGACCGACGTCGGGGATGCCCCAGTCCCACCGGTCCAGCTCGGGCAGCTCCAGCCTCCTGGCCAGTTGGTGGGCGCCGTAGACGTTCCAGGTCTCGACGGTGTCCGATTCGGTGGTCACCAAGTTCTCCATCCGGTAGACGGGGCGGGGATCAGGGGCGCAGGGCGTAGCAACGCAGGACGTCGAGGTCGGCGGTCCGGACGGCGGACCAGCCCGCGGTGAGGCTCTCTGCCTGGGCGGGAGTGATGCCGAGGCCCCGCAAAGGGTCGGAAGCGGGGCGGCGCCCGGCGATCTCGGTGACCACCCAGAAGGTCCCGCCCGGGGCAAGGAGGTGGCGGACGCGGTCGAGGAAGGCGGCCTTGTCGTCGATCCATCGGTAGACCAGGCGGCAGGTGACGACCGCGTACGCCGGCTCGGGCAGGGCACGGAGGTCGTCGGTGGTGATGTCCGTGCACCGCCACACCGGCTCGTGGCCGGGCCTCGCGTTCCGGGCGGCGGCGAGCGCGATGGCGCTGCGGGAGCAGTCGATGCCGGTGGCCCGGTAGCCGAGTTCGGCGAGGCGCCGGGCGAGCGAGCCGTCGCCGCAGCCGATGTCGAGGGCGGGGCGGTCGCGACCGGGGCCGACGTGGTCTTGCAGCAGCCGGTTCTCGTTGTCGTCGAGTTGCCGGTAGCGGCGGCCCTGGGACCAGAGCGGCTCCCAGTACCTCACGGCTGCGGTGGACGCGGTGGTCATGAAGGAGCTCCTTCTCGGGCGGGCGGCACGGCCAGGCGGGCGGGGATCGTCCGCAGCGTGCGGATGGGGGAGGCCAGCAGCAGGATGACGGGGACGACTGCCGTGACACGTGACCTTGCCCTTGTCCGGCAGGTAGATCCCGGTCAGCAGCCGGGTGAGCGTGGACTTCCCCGAGCCGTTCGCGCCGACGATCGCGAGGATCTGGCCGCGCCGCAGCGCCAGGGAGACTCCGTCCACGGCGGGCTTGTCCTTGCCCGGGTACTGGTAGACGACCTCCTCGAGCCCCGGATCTCCTCGGTCGGAGCGGCGTGTGCGTGAGGGCCGCGCTTGGGGGCGCGTGCGGCGGCGTCGTCGAGGAAGGCCTGCATGTCGCTCAGGTACAGGCTGGTGTGGAAGACCGCGGCGCCGTTGATGACCACCTGGGACAGCGCGGCGAGCGTGGTCTGCACGGCGATGACCGCCGTCGCCGCGACCGCGAGTTCAATCCGGCCGGGCACCGCCAGCCACGCCAGGGCGCCCCAGGTCACTACGAGGAAGACGCCGCCGGCCAGCGCGGAGAGCAGGGAGATCCGAAGGGTACGCGGGGCGGCGGCCAGGGTACGCCGGTCGCACCGGTCGGACAGGGCCCGGTACCAGTAGATGAGGTAGTCGGTCATCGAGTTGGCGCGGACCTCGTCGCCGTACTTCGACTCGGTCGCCCACCAGCGCATCATTCCGCGCACATTGCGGTCGGCGATGTTGGCGTAGTGGATTTCGTAGTCGACCCGGGCGGTCAGCACGGCGCCGACACCGGCCGGTAGGACCGCGAGCAAGAGCAGCGGCAGCATCAGAGGGTTCAGCACCGACAGCACGCCGCCGGCGGTGACCATCCGGATCAGTGCGGACAGGAAGCGCTGGGCGTCGGTGACCATGACCTGTGTGCGGATCACTCCCATCTCGGCTCCCTCATGCCGGTCCGAGAAGCCGTCCTCGGCGCATGCGGAGGCCTCGACCCGGCACACTGCCTCGACCAGGGCGGTGTCCGTCTCCGTGGTCAGCCGCGGAGTGATCCGCCGCTCGGCGTACGTGGCCACCGCCCCCGCCGTGCGTGCCAGTGCGGCGGCGAGCGCCACCACCAGCAGCGCCGGCAGGGCGCCGCGCAGTCGCTCGCCGGCAGTGCCGTCCTCCAGGACCGGTGCCATGGCACGGGCGGTGGCGGCCAGCAGTACGGCGGCCGCGACGCCGGTGACGACCTGGCAGCCGATAAGGAGTTGCACGGCCCGCCGGTCGGTTCGCCATGACAGCCGGGCGATCCGGCCCAGGACAGCAGGGATTTGCGTGCACATCCGCCGGAAGGAGACCTCGGCGAGCGGATTGACGGAGTACTGCCCGCTGTACGTGATCTCCGCGGGAGGCGGCGGAGGCAACACGGTGTGCTGTTCCTCGTTCGTGGCGGCCGAGGTCAACGTGGTCCCCCTAGACGGTCGTCCGGCGTGGTCGTGAGATTCAACGAGCCAGCCTGGATATCGAACTGGTGTGTTTCAGTCGCTCCGGAATCCCCGGGTGGAGCGGGCAGCGATGCGTGGCCGATACATCGACCCGTCTCCAGCAACAGGAGTGCAAAGGACGGAGGTTGGCCGAAACGCCGACGACGCTCCGGAGGGCGCGGCTGCCCGGTGCCGGAGCCGTTGCGGATACCGGTGGCGCGCACCCGCGGCCCACTCGATCAGGTGATTGTCGGGATCAGCGCCGATGCCTTCCCCAGCCAGCGGCAGAAGTGTGGTCTGGGGCGAGTTCCTCACGTTGTCAGTGCCTCGGCCGGTTCGTGGACGGCTCCGAGGAACGGCCCGGACGTAGGTGACGGCCTGCTCTTGGGTCACGGAGGTGACTGATGGTGAAGACCGGTGCTGCTGTCTCGGACTTCTACTGCAACCAGGCCCTGTCCGGCCTTGTGCCGGTCGAGAAGGTTGGGGAAACGGGCCGTGCTCTCGCCTTCCACCACACCAACCCGTTCTATCCAGTGCACATCGTGGTGATACCGAAGGAGCACGTGCCGCCCCTGACCCACCCGGGGAACGTCGGCGAGGACCTTCTGGCCGAGGTCCTCGGCCTGGTGCGCGAGGTGGCCGCCCGGGTCGAGGAGGAGCACGGATCGTGCTCGGTTACCACGAACTTGGGGCTGTACCAGGAGTCGAAGCACCTGCTCTGGCACGCGCCGAGCGACACCGGCCTGTTGACCGGACTACAGGACACGCCGGACGGGAGCGCATCCCCGCTCGGGCGTCGACGGCGTCGACGACTGGGCGGTGGCGTGGGACCGCCGCTTTGCCAGGGCTGCCCCTGCCCGGGACCACGTCGACGGTGAGGTGGGTGTGCCGCCAGTACGCGTACTGGTCGGCACTCATCCAGAACGGTGTGTCTCCGGCGACGTGGCCGAGCAGGACGTCCGCGGCGCCGACGCGGAACTCGCCGCGCGGGTAGCACATCGGAGCGCTGACGTCGCAGCAGCCGCCGGACTGGTGGAACATCAGCGGGCCGTGACGGGCCCGTCAGCTGTCGCATCAACTCGGCGGCCGAGTCGGTGAGTTCGACTCGCTGCACCCGGGGTCCCATCAGAAGAGCTGCAGTGTACGGTCCGGATCTTGGTGAGGGGCACGTTCGCCCGCGTGGTGTACCGGGGGCCAGCCGGTGATCGCATTTTGAAGCTGTGCAGGGACCGACTGCCCCGCCGCGGTCGAGCTGAGATCCAGGACCCGGCTGCACCGGAAGGCACCTCTTCGTGGGGCGGTGCTGTGACGGCCCGCTGGGACTTCGACGACTTCGGCCTCAGTGAGAGCCATGGCGGCTGCGCATGCCCGATCAACGGTCAGGCGGAATCGTGGCTCGCTGGGCGAAGGGATCGGCCATCTCCTCTGCACGAACGAGGAGTTGGGCCGCCTCCTCGGCACCCGGGACCACCAGCCGCGTCCTGTGCAGCAACCTCGGGTACCGCTGCTCGTCGGCGCGAACGGCAACCGGACGCTGCGTATCACCGCCGAGCACGCGGACATCGCGGCGTTCACGGGCGTGCGGATGAAGGAGAGCGGCAAGCTAGCCCCCATCTCGGCCGGGGAACTGGACGAACGGGTCGCCCGCTACCGGACGTTCACGAACGGGCGAAGGAGTCGGCCGAGTTGAGTCCGCTGACCCAGCTCGTCGCCGCCCCCGAGGACCCGGCCGCCGCCGTCCGGTCCTGGCCAAACCGTGTCCCCCGGAGAACTGGGAAGGAGAGCCTGGAGCTGTCGCTCGTCCTCGTCGGTACCCTGGACGGGATCGTCGAGAAAGCGCTGGCACAGCGGGAGAGGTACGGCTTCTCGTATCTGACGGTGCTGGAACCCGACACGGAGGCGTTCGTCCCGGTCGTCGAGGCGCTACGCGGGCGGTGACCACGCGCAGCAGCAGCGCAGCGGCACGACCCGGTCTGGACGGGTGGCTTCTGGGGCAGGACGCTGCCGCAGTACGGGTCTCCACCACGACCGTCGTGAACTCCATGAAGGAGATGCCCAGTTGAAGCGCCTCAGGCATGCGGCTGTCGTATGCGCCGTCGCTCTCCTCGCCCTTGTGCCCACCACGGCGAGCGCCGCCGACTATCCCGATCCACTCCCGATCACCGGCCAGCAGATCATCCACGACCCGACGGTCATCCGCCTCAAGGACGGCCGGTACGTCGCCTACTCCACCGGCGGGGTCATCGGCGCCCGCCTGTCCACGGACCTCCGCCACTGGGATGACTCCGGCAACGCCTTCGCCGAGCCGCCCTCCTGGTGGTACGAGTACAACGTCACTGGCGACCCGTGGGCGCCCGACATCTCGTACCGCAAGGGCAGGTACTGGCTGTACTACTCCGTCTCCTCCTGGGGATCCAACCACTCCGCGATCGGCGTCGCCACCTCCCGGTCCGGCCTGCCTGGCACCTGGACGGACCACGGCAAGGTCCTCACCTCCGAGAGTGGTGACCACTGGAACGCCATCGATCCGGCCATCGCCGAGGCCGGCGGCGGGCTGTGGATGACGTTCGGCTCGTACTGGACCGGCATCCGCATGATCAGGCTCGACGAGCGCACCGGACTCGCCGACCCGGACGACACCACCGTCCACCACCTCGCCACCCGCTTCGACGCGCCGTACGCCGTCGAGGGCCCGGACATCGTCAGACGCGGCCGCCACTACTACCTCTTCGCCTCGTACGATGCCTGCTGCTCCGGCGTGAACTCCACGTACCGGATCAAGGTGGGCCGGTCGACGAGCATCACCGGCCCCTACCTCGACAGCAGCGGCACCCCGATGCTGGAGGGCGGCGGTGACCTCCTCCTCGCCGGACACGGCCGCTACATCGGCCCCGGCGGACAGTCCTTGTTCCGCGACCGCGGCCGTACTTGGCTCGTGTACCACTACTACGACGCCGACGACAGCGGCATACCCAAGCTTGGCCTGAACAGGCTGAGCTGGACCCACGACGGCTGGCCCACGCTCAGGTAGCACTCACTTCGAGCGTTCAGAAGCGCTCCGGAGTCGTCTTGAGAGGGCGTTAAGTCCGTTTCTGATAGCGGCCGCGTCCGGGTTGTTCGCGGTTCTCCTTGCGCAGCCGCCGCAGTTCCTCGCGCTCGGCGCTGGTCAGCTCGCCGCTCTGGGCCTCCCCCCGGTCGGCCTTGGCCTTGCGGAACCAGCCGCGCAGGGACTCCGAGCTGATGCCGAGTTCCAGGGGCACCGCGGTGACCGCCTTGCCTGAGGAGTCGACGAGCGCGATCGCGTCCCGCTTGAACTCCTCGGTGTACCGATTCGTGTACTTGCTTCCCACCCGGTGCTACTTCCTCTGGAACCTCAGGTCCCCGTCTCCAGGTGTCCACGATCAAGGGGAAGCTTCACCCCATGCGCTGGCCCTTGAACCACATCAGGCCGTAGTCGAACGGAATTCGGCCCTGGGCCTCCTGCTCGCCCTGGGCCTCCTGCTCGCCCTGGGCCTCCTGCTCGCCCTGGGCCTCGGCGCCGCCCGGGTCTTCGGGCAGGAACACGCCGACCACGCCGAGGGAGCCGGTGAATCGGACGCTGTCGATCAGCCCGTTCAGGGTGAGCGCGGCGTTCTCCTGGCCGCTCGGGTCGTGGGCCTGGTAGCCGACGCACTCGCAACCGTTGTCGGCGCCGAGTCCGAGCGTGGCCTCCTTCACCACCTGGGCCGGATCCTCGCTGGTCGTGTCGATCGCGATGGCCCCGATCTCCTCGGCCTCGCGCAGCCGGTCCCGCTGGTGGTCGGCGACCCGCACCCGGCAGGCGCCCTTGAGGATCGGGGCGTAGGCGGCCATGAGCCCGACCGGTCCGGCGCCGTAGACGATAGCTGGGGGCTATCGGGCCCACCGGACGGAGTCCTCGATCGGGCAGCGCGCGCTCTGGTGGGGCGGCGTGGTCGTGGCCCGCCCGGTTCGCAGGACCGCCAGGACCTCGTTGTCCCCGTCGGGGCCGAGTCCGGCCGCCGGGCGACCGAACTCGCCGCCAAGAGGCTGGGCGGCATATCCGGCCTCGGTCAGTGCGAGCCAGATGCGCATCAGCGTGGCTCCCGCTTCGAGGCGGTCGGCGACGGTCCGGCGCGGGCCGCGCAGGACGAGCACGGCCCCGCAGTCGCGCAGCCTCCGTGCCCGGACGCCGACCGTCGCCGAGGCCAGTTGGCGGACCAGCGCCCGCGGTACCGCCTCGCTGTCGACGGCGCGGGCGAGCACGCCGGTCGCCCCCGAGTGGTCGATGAGGTCGCGCAGTTCCCCGAAGGAACGGCGGCCGCTGTCGTTCCGTGCGCGTTCCCGCAGCCAGGCCCGGAGCTGGGCGTCCGACGCCGGATCGGCGGCCATGGCCGAGTCGAACTCGGTCCGGGCGAGCCGGGCCAGGGCGGTGGAGCCGGTCACCGTCTCCAGGGCGAGGTTCCGCTCGGCGCTCAGCAACTCGATCCACTTCGCCGTCGCCGTGTCGAGAGGGGTGCGCAGCAGGCCTTCCCGGTGGGTGGAGCGCAGGCCGAGCGCGCCCTGCCGGACGAGGACGTCGTCGCGGAGGCGGTCGCAGTGGAACCGGCCGACGAACGCGGACATCCCGTCCTCGTCGGCCGGCTGATCCGACGCGGTCGAGGCCTCCCATTCGCCGTGCGCCAGGTAGGCCATGGATCCCAGAGCACAGCCGAGGCTCTCCGCCCAGCCCAGCGGGTCCTGGACGGCGGCGGGCCAGCGCTGCGGGTCGTGCGCCAGCCGGACCGTGCGGTCGTTGAGGAGTTCGAACGCCCAGGGCTGGGCGTTGAAGGCCGAAGGGGCGAGCCGGGCGCCGCCCAGCACGGTGGCGAGCCGCTCGGGCAGCGGGCGCGGGGGCTGTGGCGCGGCCGAGGGCCGGAGGGGATCGCGCCGGGAGGCGGCGCGTAGCGCCCGTCGGGACCGTACCATCTCCACCGGCAGCCGGGCCCGGTGCAGCAGGGCGGCCGGGCGGGTCATGACCGCGGCATGCACGTCCATGGTGACGACATGCCGTGTCCGGCGGTTCATGAGCACGTCCACGACGGTTCTCGCTGTCAGCGTGGCCAGGCCGAGGACGCAGTAGCCGATCTGCGGCCAGGCGCCCCCGTTGACGCGCCGGTCGGTCTGCACGGCCAGGAAATCGCTGGGGACCTGAAGTCGGCCGATCCATTGCATGGATTCCCACAGGCGGTTTTCGCGGTGTGCCTCGGCGCTCGCCCTGCCGTAGAACGGCACCGGGTTGCGCCGGTAGTCGAAGACGTACAGGGTCGGTTTCCCGCCGAAGTCCATACCCGCCAGGACGGGGATGCCGAGCCGGGCGGCCCGCTCGTGCAGCTGGTACTTGACCCAGGACGACATTGTCGGGTCGATGGCGTCGAAGACGATGTGGGTGCCGTCGAGTGCCTCGTCGAGGTTCTCCAGGGTCAGCCCCTGCGGGTAGACGGTCACTTCGGCCGAGGGGTTGAGCATGCGAATCCGGTCGGCGATCGCCGCGGGCTTCGAACGGCCCAGGTCTGCCTGTACACAGGCCTGCCGGTTCAGGTTCGAGACGTCGAAGACGTCGGGGTCGGCGAGCCGGAAGCGCAGCACACCCAGCCGGGCCAGTGGTTCGACGACCCCGCCACCGCCGCCGCATCCCGCCACGAGTACGGTCGCGGCGCGCAGGGCCGCCTGTTCCCGTTCGCTGATGATGCCGGCGTTGCGGTCCACCGCCTCGGCCCCGGCGGCCGCCACGTCGATGTCCGCCCGGTGGGTGTCAGTGGCCATGGCTGCTTCCGTTCGCTCCGTGCTCGTGCTCGGCCCACGCTGCGACGGCGGTGGAGCGAAGTGCCGTACCGTGCTGGTGGGATGGGCGTGTTCGGCTCATGCGCTTTCCAGCTCCGGGTGGTGGCCGCCTGCGGTGAGTACCGGTGCGGGCCGTCGTGCGTCGATGAGGTTGTCGGACGGGCAGGGAACCGACACCCGGGTGTGGTCCGCGGGTGCGGGGGCCGAGGTGGCGCAGGCGGACCTGCCGACCGGGAATTGCGTGATCTGCTGGGGCATGACCCGGGGCGGCCAGCAGCGCGGGACGAGGATGTCCAGAGCGTAGGCGCGGGCGACGAGCGCGGACCGGGTGGGGGCTTGCAGCTTCTTCAGCATCGCGCTGATGTGGTACTCGACGCCGTGGCTGCTGAGGCCGAGCCGTGAGGCCAACTGCTGGGTGGACAGCCCGGCGGCCACGCCTTCCAGGATACGGGCGGGCACCTCGGCGAGTGTCGTGGCCGGTGTGGGCGTGGGGCTGTGGACGGCGTCCGGGACGATGAGCGCGATCGCGGCGCAGTCCGTGCGGCAGACATGCAGGACGGTGCTGAGCGTGATGCCCGTGACCAGGCAGTCCCTGTCCGTGAGGTTCCCGTCGGTGAGTGTCAGGCGAATGCTGAAGTCGACGCACCGCCCGTCGACGAGTTGGGAGAAGTGTTCCTCCAGGCTCGCCGCGGCCGTCGGGTGGAAGAACCGTGCCAGAGGTTCCCCCGTCACCTCCGCGTCTACGAGCCCGAACTGCTCGCGGAACGCGTCGTTCGCCGCCACGACCCGGAGGGCGGTGTCGAGATGGAGGATGCCGAGTGCCGCGGTGACCGCCGACGGGGGCGCTGGTGTCGACGGGGCTCCTGATTTCGCCGCGACGGGCTCTGGGTGGGGCTCCAGAATGGTGGCCTTGGGCAGGGTGGACAAGGCAGTACCTCTTTCGGGGGGCGGCCGGAAGAGACTCGGGTGTTCGTTCCGCGTTCGGCCGATGCCGGTGGACTGCCCTGGGCGGGGGCGTCCTTAGTCTCTTCCGTCAGGTGGGACAGAAAGCCGTGTGAGGGAAGCCGGACGTGGGGGGGGAGGGGGGAGAGAGACAGGGCTGCCCGAACGTCGTAGTGAATCCTGTTCCCCATCGGACGGGGGTCCGGGAAAACCGTCCAACTGCCATGGGGATGCGGCGTACAAGGTCTCTTGGTGATGCGGGCGTGTGCCCCTTGTTGGTTCCATAGTTACCACGGTGACGGATTATCACAAGACCCAACATCTCCATTCTGGCGTGGAGTTCGGGTCGGACGCATGCGCTTCCGCGGTCGCTGTACGCGATGCGGCCGACTGTCCGCCCGGCCGCCGACCGCGTCCGTGGCCAGGTGCAACAGGCAGGCCGACGCACACGCGGGACACCGTGGGCACCCTTCGAGGCGGGTCGGATCGCGGTGGGGGACACGGGGACGGTCTTCTCCGCGGGTGGTGACCGGAGACCGCCATGCCCGCCCACCGGGGACGCACCTGCGCTGGGCCACCGCGTTCAGCAACGCCTGGCAGCGGGCCGCCCGACTTCCGGCCCTCACCTGACGGCCGGCCACCACCCCGTCGACACCAGGAAGGAGGAGAACCCCTCACCTCGGGGCCCGTGGAACCCCACGCACCCGCAGCGCATGCGACGGCTCCTGTGCCGACCGGCCGGACAAACCAGGGCAAGACGCCGGATCGGCGGAACCGATCAACCTGCAGAAGAATCGAGGCCGACGCCAACCCGAATGCGGGGACTACGGGTTCTTCTAGTCGACCTTCGTTCTGTGGCCCTTGTATGGTCGCATTGCCTCCGCAGGTCGACCCCTTTCGGCACTATAGGAGACCCCCCATGGCGACCATCGAATCGACCATCAAACACATCCTGGTCGACGATCTCTTCATCACTGTGCCGCCGTCCGAGATCGGGTTGGACGACAATTTCCGGGACGTCCTCGGACTCGATTCGCTCGGATTCACCGAACTCCGCACCCAGTGCGAATACCTCTTCGGTATCACCATCTCGGACGAGGACTTCGTCCCGGAGCACTTCTCCTCCGTCCGGACCCTGACCCAGTTGGTGTCGCGCATGCAAGCGGCTCTTCCGGACGAGGCCGGCGTCCAGTGACCGAGATGTCGAACACCGAAGTGGCGCGTGAACCGCGGACCATGGGGTTCACGGAACTCAAGAGCTGGTTGCGCCATCGCCATCCGATGGTTTATCTCGACCGTATTCTGGATTACGAGCCCGGGAAATACGTGAAGAGCCTCATGGCTGTTTCCGGGCAGATCGACGCGATCGCGGGGCACTTTCCCGAGCGTGCCGTCTTTCCCGCCAGCCACATGATGCAGGCGATCGCCCAGTCAGCGATCATCCTCGGCCAGTTGTCGACCTCGCCGCTCACCGACGACGAGATCACCCTGATCGGATCGGTCAAGGCCAGGTTCATCCGCGTCGTTGTTCCCGGCGACCAGATCGTCTTCCACACCACCTGCGACAAGCTTCGCGGCGACGTCATGACGTTCACGTGTCGGGCGGAGGTCTCCGGCAGGCCCGTCGCCATGACCAGAGGCTCGCTGGTCCGCACCAAGGTGGCGGATCTGGGCGAGCAGTTGTGGTGAGCACAGCGTCCCAGGTGTGGGTGACCGGAAGGGCGTGGTCGACTGCCCTGGGCTCCGACGTGGACACCGTGTGGGAGTCACTGCTGGCCGGCGCCTCCGGCATCACCGAAGTTCCGTCCCCGTTGCCGCTGCGCGGCATGCTCGCCGCGACCGTGCCCGACCTCGAAAGTGACCTGCCCGCGTGGGACCGCCAGCAGCGGATCACCCGCGCCACGCTGTCAAAGGCCCTGCGGGACGCGGGGATCGACCCCGGCGACCCGCGTGTCCTGCCCGTCCTCGGCACCAGCTACGGCCCCCACCTGGAGATGCCGGACACCGGCTCCCTGTCCCACTGGTCCATCACAGCGACACGGGGCGCCGGATGCGTGGTGGATCCGGTCACCGTCACCACCGCCTGCTCCGCGGGTTCCGACGCAGTCCTGGCCGCACTCGCCTTCCTCGAGGAAGGCGTCGCGGACGTCTGCGTGTGCGGCGGGGCCGACGTACTCACCCCGGGCAAACGCCTTGGCCACTCACACCTCGGCACGATGTCCCCCGACGGCCTCCGTGCCTTCGACACCGCCCGCAACGGCACCGTCCTCGGCGAGGGAGCGGCGTTCCTCGTCCTGGAGCGGGCCGAACACGCCCGCGCCCGCGGCGCCCGCCCGTACGGCGTCGTCGCCGGCGCCGGATCGTCGAACGACGCCGCCAATGCCGTGGCCCCCGATCCGTCCGGCGCGAACGTCGTCCTGGCCGTGGAACGCGCGCTGCGCGACGCGGACATCACGCCGGAGGACGTCACCGTCGTCAACACGCACGGCTCCGGGACACCGGTGAACGACGACGTGGAGGCCCGGGCCTACGCGCGGCTCTTCGCCGACGTACCCCGCCCGCCGGTCGCGTCCGCGACGAAGGGAGCGTTCGGACACACCCTCGGCGCGACCGGCGCCATCGAGGCGGTGGCCCTGCTCCAGACCCTCGCGACAGGCACGGTGCCCCCCGTCCCCTCCCTACGGAACCCGCTGCCACGGCTCGGCCTGCCGATCCCGATGGAGCGACCGACGAAGGCCGAACCGGGCTGGGGCATCAGCGTGACCCTCGGATTCGGCGGCTTCAACACCTGTCTCGTCCTCCAGGGACCCGAAAGCGCGGTGACATGACTGACGCGGCCACATTGACCACGTACGGCATGACCGTGCTCGGCGAAGGCGTCACCGAGGTGACCGACCTGTCCGGTGTACGCCCGAGACAGAGGGCCTCCCTCTACGCGGACCCGCTCTCATGGCTCGTGTTCGAGGCCGTGCAACACGCGATCGACGCACACCGGGAAGACATCGACTCGGCGCGGGAGGGCGTGGGGCACATCGTCGTCAGCGACGACTGCACCACGTACACCATGCGCGCGATCGCCGCGACGATCGCGGCGGGACGCATCTCGCCGCTGCGGTTCTCCGGGGCGAACCCGGGTTCGGTGTGCAGCCTCCCCTCGCAGTTCCTGGGCTTCAGCGGGCCCAGCATGACCCTGTCGATGCCGCCGGACAAGGGCCTGCCCCCAGCGGCCGCCGTCGCCCGCGCATGGCTGCGCCAGGGCTCGGCGACCCATGTGCTCGTCACGTCCCATCGAGCCGGCCCCGCGGGCCATCGCATCACCAGCACGCTGCTGACGGGGACACAGAAAGGCTGAAGTGGACACCGCCTGCACTCTTGAGTCCGGCGTCGTGCGGGACTTTCTCCGTGATCTCGTCCAGGTGGACCGACCGGGAACCCGGCCCCCGCCGTTCGACACCGTGGTGGAGGAGATCAACCACCTCGGTGTCGAACCCGGAACGCCCGTCATGGTGGCGCTGCCGAACGGCGCTCCGTTCGTCACCGTGGTGTGCGCGCTGCTGGTCCGGGGCGCGGTCCCGGTGCTTCTGCCGCCGTCGGCGCCGCCGTCCCGTGTCGAACGGATGGCGCGGGCCCTCGGCGCGGACGCCCTGATCGCCGCGAGGGTCCCGCCCGCACCGCACGCCGACGTACCACCGCGCACCCTCGGCGGGTTCGCCCGGTTCGCCCGCCTGAGCGGCGTGGACACCGTCCGGTACCGGCCCGGGGAGATCATCCTCCTGACCTCGGGCACCTCCGGTGTGTTCAGCGGCTGTCTGCACCGCGTCGACTCGCTCCTGCGCAACGCCGGCCGCCACGCCCGGGCGATCGGCCAGAGCGCCGCCGACAGCGTCCTGATAAGCCTGCCCATGCACTACTCCTACGCCTTCGTCGCCCAGTTGCTCGCCACCCTCGCGACCGGGGGCAGGGCGGTCATCGCGGGACCGCCGTTCACGCCCGCCCACTACCACCGGACCATCCAGGAACACGGGGTCACCGTGTCCTCCCTGACACCCACGATGGTCGAATCATGGCTCCGCGCGGGAGAGCGACTCCCGGCACCGCTGCGCCGTTTGACGGTAGGGGGTGATGCGTTCGCCGCCTCGTCCGTGGCGGACCTCCTGAAGCACAACGCGGGCCTGGAGCTGTACCTCACCTACGGGCTCACCGAAGCCGGTCCCCGCGTCTCCACCCTCGCCGCCCACCTGGAGCCGCCCTGTCGCCATGCCTCGGTGGGACTCCCGCTCCCCGGGGTCCAGGTCCGGCTGCGCACGGTGGACGCCGACGACAGGGTCGGCGAGCTGATCGTCGAGACGGACACAGGCATGCTCCGCAGGGTCGGCCGCCGCGACGAGCCCGAGCTCCCCGTCAGCGGCCCCACGACCTCGATCAGCACGGGGGACCTCTTCGAGAGGGACGACGAGGGCTATCTCTACTTTCGCAGCCGCCGCCCCAGCTATGTGATCAGCCGAGGCGAGAAGGTCTCCCTGAAATCGGTCTGCGCGCTCGCGGAGACCATCCCCGGCGTCCTGGGCGCGGAGGCCTGGACCCACGAGAACACCGCCGGCGATGTCGTGTTCACCCTCGACGTCTACTGCGCGGACCCCTCGATCGACGAACAGGAAATCCGACGACGGCTGGCGACGGTCCTGCTGCGCAGCGAGCAGCCGGCCCGCCTGTTGATCCACCCGGCAACGCACCTGGGCTGGCGCAAGTCCGCCGGAATGTAGCGGAGGTCGACCATGGAACATCTCACCCCACCCCTGCTGGTCTCGGGCAACTCCCCGGACGCGCTCGCGGCGGCGGCCGACCGGCTGCGTGAGGAGGCCGCGTCGGCCCCGGAGGAGACGCTGCGGGACCTCCGCCACCGCAGCCTGACCACGGTCCACGCCCACCGACGCGGCGCGGTACTCGCCACGGACCGGGACGGACTGCTGCGCGGCCTCACCGCCCTGGCCCAGGGCCGGGCCGGGCGCGACATCCTCACCGGCACCGCCGACGTGGCCCGCGAACCCGTCCTGGTCTTCCCCGGCCAGGGCGCCAGTTGGCCGGGCATGGCGGCGGAACTGCGCGCGTCCTCGCCCGCATTCCAGGAGCGCATCGAGTTCTACGGCCGGACACTGAGCACCCACCTGGACGGCTGGAACCCGGCCGACGCGCTCGCCGAGGAAGCGGAGCTCACCCGGCTCGGCACCATCCAGCCCGTCCAGTTCGCCCTGTCCTCGGCCCTCGCGGACACCTGGCGCGCCCACGGCCTGAAGGAGACGGCGGTCGTCGGACACTCCGTCGGCGAGATCGCCGCCGCCCACGCCTGTGGTGCCGTGGCCATCGAGGACGCCGCCCGGCTCCTCGCTCAGTACGGCAGCGCGCTCACCCGTATCGAGGGGCGGGGCGCGATGGCATCCGTCGCCGCCTCCGTCGACCGCGTCGAACCGCTGCTCGGCACATGGGCAGGACGACTCGACATCGCCGCCGTCAACAGCGCCCGCAACGTGACGGTCAGCGGTGACCGGGACGCCGTGGACGAACTCCTGGCCGAGCTGACCGGCGAGGGGCTCTGGGCCTGGAAGGTGCCCGGGATCGAGGTCGCCGGCCACTCCCGCCAGACGGAGGTCCTGCGCGAGCTGATGCTCGGACAGGTGTCCTCCGCGGCCCCGGGCCCGCTCCGCGCCGCCTTCTACTCCACCGCCACGGGCTCGCGGCTCGGTGCCGCCGACCTCACCGCCGCGCACTGGTACCGCTCAATGCGTGGCACGGTCCTTTTCGAGCAGGCCGTGCGCGCGCTCGTCGCCGCGGGCCACCGGCTCTTCATCGAGGTCAGCGCCCATCCCACACTCACCACCGTCATCGACGAGACGCTGCGCTCGGAGGGCGTGACCGGCGTGGTGATCCCCACGCTGGACCGCAGGAAGAGCGACCGCGAGAGCCTCCTGCGCGCCCTCACCCACGCGTACGTCAACGGAGTGCCGGTCAACTGGGAGACGGCGTACGAAGAACTCCTCACCCCGGCCCCGGCCCCGGCCTCAGCTCCGGCCCCGGCCTCAGCTCCGGTCTCAGCTTCGGCTCCGGTCTCAGCTCCGGCCCCGGTCTCAGCTTCGGCTCCGGTCTCAGCTCCGGCCCCGGTCGTCTGTCCGCAGGAGCCCGCGGTGCCGCCGCGGACCGCCGAGTTCGACACTGCGGAGCTGCGCGACGTCTCCCCGGCCGAACAACGCGCGATCCTGGTCGATCTGATCGCCCGGGAAACCGACAGGGTACGGGGCCACGCCGACTCCGCCGACTCCGTCGGCTCCTCCGGCTCCTCCGGCTCCTTCGGCACCCTCACCTTCCTGGAGAGCGGGCTCACCTCGCTCACCGTGGTCGAGCTGGCGGGCGCCCTCTCGGCGGCCACCGGCCTCGACCTCCCGGCCACCCTCGTCTACGACCACTCCACCCCCCTGGCCCTCGCCGACCATCTGCGCCACGAACTCGGCCTCGCCGCGCCGGACGAGGCCCCGGTGCGCCCCGTGCGCCGTGCCGCGACGGACGAGCCGATCGCGATCGTCGGGATCGGCTGCCGCTTCCCCGGCGGGGTGACCAGCGCGGAGTCCCTGTGGGACCTGGTGCTGGGCGGCCGTGACGGGATCGGCGAGCACCCCGGAGACCGCGGCTGGGACACGGACCGCCTGTACGACCCGACCCCGGGTGAGCTGGGGAAGATCTCCTCGCGGTACGGCGGGTTCCTGTACGACGCCGCCGACTTCGACGCGGGATTCTTCGGACTCTCACCGCGCGAGGCGACCGCGATGGAGCCGCAGCAGCGGCTGCTCCTGGAGGTGTCCTGGGAGGCGGTCGAGCACGCCGGCATCGCTCCCGCAAGCCTGCGCGGCACCCGCACCGGGGTGTTCGCCGGGGTGATCTCCCAGGAGTACGGCCCCCGTCTCCACCAGGCAGGAGAGGAGGTGGCGGGCCATGCGTTCCTGGGAACCGCGCTGTGCGTGGCCTCGGGCCGGATCTCCTACCTCCTGGGGCTGGAGGGACCGGCGATCACCCTGGACACGGCCTGCTCCTCCTCCCTGGTGGCGATCCATCAGGCCTGCCAGGCGCTCCGCGCCCACGACTGCGACCTGGCGCTGGCGGGCGGGGCGACCGTGATGTCCGGTCCTGGTGTGCTCGTCGAGTTCTCCCGACAGCGCGTCCTCGCCCCGGACGGCCGGTGCAAGGCGTTCTCGGCGTCCGCCGACGGCATCGGCCTCGCCGAGGGCGTCGGCATGGTGCTGCTGGAACGGCTGTCGGACGCCCGCGCGAACGGCCACCCGGTCCTCGCGGTGATCCGGGGCAGCGCGGTCAACCAGGACGGCGCCTCCAACGGTCTGTCCGCGCCCAGCGGTTCGGCACAACAACAGGTCGTCCGCCATGCCCTCGTCAACGCCGGGCTGGGCCCCCACGACATCGACGCGATCGAGGCCCACGGCACCGGAACACCGCTCGGCGACCCGATCGAGGCGCACGCGCTGCTGGCCACCTACGGTCAGCGACCCGCCGAACAGCCGGTGTGGCTGGGATCGGTGAAGTCCA
This sequence comes from Streptomyces sp. NPDC030814, assembly GCF_055572155.1. Classification (NCBI taxonomy): domain Bacteria; kingdom Bacillati; phylum Actinomycetota; class Actinomycetes; order Kitasatosporales; family Streptomycetaceae; genus Streptomyces; species Streptomyces sp. NPDC030814. The sequence goes on along the minus strand of NZ_JBVIDX010000005.1, from coordinate 38,176 downwards.
ACCTCGGTCACACGCAGGCCGCCGCCGGGGTCGCGGGACTGATCAAGATGGTCATGGCCATCCGGCACGGACTGCTGCCCAGGAGCCTGCACATCGACGCCCCTTCCCCACACGTGAACTGGTCGGCCGGCGCGATGCGGCTGCTCACCGAGGAACAGCCGTGGCCGGACATCGACGGCCGCCCCCGGCGCGCCGCGGTGTCGTCCTTCGGCGTTTCCGGCACCAACAGCCACCTGATCCTGGAGCAGTCGCCCCTGCCCGCGGCCCCCGCGCCCGCCGCCGGCGGCGGGACGCCGGCGGAGATCCTGTGGCCCGTCTCGGCGAAGAGCCGGACCGCGCTGCGGGCCCAGGCCGCCCGGCTGCGCGAGCACGCCGCCGTCCACCCCCACCTCGATCCCGTGGACGTGGCTCATACGCTGGGCACCGCACGCAGCGCCTTCGCGCACCGCGCCGTGGTGCGGGGCCGTACCCGTGACGAACTCCTCGACGGCCTGCGGGCGTTGCAACGGCAGGAGGACCACCCCTGCCTCACCCAGGCTGCCGTGCCTGTGTCGGGGCCGGGGAAGCTGGTGTTCGTCTTCCCCGGGCAGGGCTCGCAGTGGCCCGGCATGGGCATGGAACTGTACGACGCCCACCCGGCCTATGCGCAGGCACTCGACGCGGCCGACGAGGCCCTGCGGCCCCACACCGGCTGGTCGGTGGTGGACGTCCTGCGCGGCGCTCCGGGTGCGCCCGCGTTGGAAGGGGTCGACGTCGTCCACCCCGCGCTGTTCGCGGTGATGACCTCGCTCGCCCGCCTGTGGCAGTCCTACGGTCTCGGCCCGGACGCCGTGGTGGGACACTCCCAGGGCGAGATAGCCGCCGCCCACATCGCAGGTGCCCTCACCCTGGCCGACGCGGCGAAACTGGTCGTCCTGCGCGCCCAGTCACTGGCCGTCCTGTCCGGCACCGGCTCCATGGCCACGCTCGGCCTGCCCGCCGACCGGGCCCGGGAGCTCGTCGACGAGTACGCCGGTGACATCGGCGTGGCCGCGGTCAACAGCCCCGCCTCCACGGTCGTCGCCGGCGTCGGCACCGCCGTGGAGGAACTGCTGCGGCGGTGCGATGCGGAGGGCATACGGGCGCGGCGTATCGACGTGGAGGTCGCCGGCCACTCCCCGCACATCGAGCCGCTGCACGACGACATCCTGGAACGGCTCGCGGGCATCACCCCGCACCCCACCTCCATCGCCTTCCACAGCACGGTGGACGGCCGTCTCCAGGACGGCCCGCTCGACGGCAGGACCCTGACCGCCGCCTACTGGTGGGACAACCTCCGCAACACGGTCCGCCTCACCGACACCATTCGCTCGCTGGCCGCCCAGGGGTACCGCACCTTCCTGGAGTGCAGCCCGCACCCGGTACTCGTGCCGGCCGTCGAGGAGACCGCTGTCGCCGCCGGGCTCGTCGTCGGCACCCTGCACCGCACCCAGTCGCAGACCGGCTCCCTCGCATCCGCCGCGGCACACCTGCACACCCACGGGCACGACCTCGACTGGAGTGCCCTGTACGCCGGGGCCCGCCGCGTCGACGTTCCCACGTACGCCTTCGAACACCGCCGCCACTGGCTCGTCCAGGCCCCCTCGGCCGAGGCGGTGACCGCAGGGCAGCGCACGACGGGGCACCCGCTGCTGGGCGCGATGGTCGACCTGCCCGACGACGAGGGCCTGCTCCTGACCGGCCGTGTCGGCCTGGACACCCACCCCTGGCTCGCCGACCATGCCGCCACCTCAGTCGCGCTGGTCCCCGGCACCGCCTACCTGGACATGGTCCTGCACGCGGCCGACCTGGCCGGGTGCCCGCACATCGCCGAGCTGACCCTGCACGCCCCCATGGTGCTGCCCGACCAGGAGACCCTCGACCTGCAGCTGAGGGTCGGCCCGCCCGACGACCACGGGCACCGGCCGGTCACCCTGCACGCGCGTGTCCACACCGCCGAAACCGACCCGCCCGCCTGGACCCTGCACGCCACAGCGCGGCTGACCCCACAACCGGCGGCGGACCCGGCACCGGTCGGACCGGCCGTGTGGCCGCCCGCCGATGCCCGGCCGGTCGACCTGGCCGGCCTGCGCACCGGCCTCGCCGAGGCGGGCTACGACTACGGCCCGGCCTTCACCGGCCTGCGTTCCGTGTGGCACCGGGACGAGTACTTCTACGCCGAGGCCGAACTGCCCGACGGCCTGGCGCCCACCGGCCACGTCATCCATCCCGCGCTGCTCGACACCGCCCTGCACCCCATCGCCCTGCCCGACACCGCGGGGGAGCGCACCGACGGACGCGACGGGCCCCGGCTGCCCTTCACCTTCAGCGGCATCACCCGCACCGGAACCCCGGCCCGGCACTTGCGCGTCCACCTGCAGGTCACCAAGCCGGACACCGTGCGTGTGCTGGCCACCGACGGCACGGGCGCCCCGGTCCTGACCATCGACGCGCTCACCCTGCGCGCGACCACCGGCGACCATCTGCGCCGCCAGGCCACCACCAGCCCCGAGCACGACCTGCTGCACCTGACGTGGAGCGCGTTGCCCGGCGCCCGCACCGGCGCCCCCGACAGCACCGGATGGGCCCTGCTCGACACGGATCCCCGGCTCACCGAGGCCCTGGACACCGTCCCTCGCCATGCCGGTCTCGCCGCCCTGACCGCGGCCGTCGACCGGGGAGCGGCTCCGCCCGAGCTGGTCGTCTGGTCCCCGCCGGCCCGGGACCAGGCCGATGCCGAGGGCGCCCGGACCCTGTGCGAACACGTGCTGCACTTCCTTCGGGAATGGCTCGCCGACGACCGGCTGACCCGTACCGTCCTCGCGGTCGTCACCCGCCACGCCGTCGTCACCGGTCCCCACGACCCGCCCGGACTCGCCGACGGCCCGGCGTGGGGTCTGCTGCACACCGCCCAGAACGAGAACCCCGGCCGGATCGTCCTGGTCGACACCGACCGCCACCCCGACAGCGCGGCCGCGCTGACCGCCGTACTGGCCGCCGGGCACCCCCAGACGGCGATACGGGCCGGGAAGCCGTACATCCCGCGGCTCGCCCGGACCAGCACGGCCGAGCTGCTCACCCCGCCGGCCGAAACCCCCGCCTGGCGGCTGGAGTCCACCGGCGCGGGTGGTCTCGACCGGCTCGCCCTGCTGCCCGCGCCCGACGCCACCGCCCCGCTGCGGCCCGGCGAGGTCCGCGTCGAGGTGCGTGCCGCTGCGATGAACTTCGTCGACACCGCCGCCGCACTCGGTCTGATCCCGCCCCGGAGTCTCGGGGCGGAGGCCGCCGGTGTCGTCACCGAGACCGGGCCGGGCGTGCACCGGTTCGCCGTCGGGGACCGTGTGACGGGCCTGATCGAGAAGGCCTTCGGGCCGGTCGCCGTCGCCGACCAGCGCCTGCTGACGCACGTCCCGGACGCGTGGTCGTTCGCGCAGGCCGCCGGCGTGCCCGTGGCGTTCGCCACCGCCTACCACGGCCTCGTGGACCTGGCGGACGTCCGGCCCGGCGAGACGGTCCTGATCCACGCCGCCGCCGGAGGCGTCGGCCAGGCCGCCGTCCAGCTGGTCCGCCACCTGGGCGCGACGCCGCTGGTGACCGCCCACCCCGACAAGTGGGAGACCCTGCGCGCCCTGGACTGCCCCGACGAGCACATCGCCAGTTCCCGCGACCTCGCATTCGCCGAGCGCTTCCGGGAGGCCACCGGGGGCCGTGGCGTGGATGTCGTCCTGAACTGCCTGACCGGTTCCTTCGTCGACGCGTCCCTGGACCTCCTGGCGCCCGGCGGTCGTTTCATCGAACTCGGCAAGACCGACATCCGGGACGCCGGGCACCTGGCCACGACCCACCCGCACCTCACCTACCAGGCCTTCGACCTGCACCCCAGCGCGGGCCCCGACCGCCTGGCGGACCTGCTCGCCGAACTCCTCGACCTGTTCCGCACCGGGGCGTTGACCCCTCTGCCCGTCACCGCCTACGGCATCCGCCAGGCAGCCGACGCCTTCAGGCTCATGCAGAACGCCCGTCACACGGGGAAGCTCGTCCTGACCTTCCCCCGTCCGCTGGACCCCGACGGCACGGTACTGATCACCGGAGGCACCGGTACCCTCGGCACTCTGCTCGCCCGGCACCTCGTTGCCACACACGGGGTCCGCCACCTGCTGCTGGCGAGCCGGCGCGGACCCGAGGCCGACGGAGCCGACCGGCTGCGCGCCGAGCTCGAAGGCGTGGGTGCGCACGTCACGATCACCGCCTGCGACGTCGCCGACCCGAACGCGCTGCGGCAACTCCTCGACTCCGTCCCGACCGAGCACCCGCTGACCGGTGTCTTCCACACGGCGGGCACGCTGGCGGATGCCACCATCGCCAACCTGACACCCGAGCAGTTCGCCAGGGCCTTCGCGCCGAAGGCCGACGCCGCCCGGCAGTTGCACGAACTGACCCGCCACCTCGACCTGGCCGCCTTCGTCCTCTACTCCTCGACCGCCGCCACCTTCGGCAACCCCGGCCAGGGCAACTACGTGGCCGCCAACGCCTTCCTCGACGCCCTCGCCCACCACCGGCGCCGCCAGGGCTTGCCCGCCACCTCCATGGCCTGGGGCTGGTGGCAGCCGGTCACCGGACTCAGCGGCACGTTGACCGACTCCGACAACGCGAGGATCGCCGGCACAGGACTCGCCCCGATCACCGCGGAGTACGGGCACGCCCTCCTCGACGCCGCGCTGGATCTGCCGTACCCGGTGCTCACCGCCAGCCCCCTCAACCAGCGGACCCTGCGCGCCAACAGTGAACTGGGCACTCTGCACCCGCTGCTGGAGCGCCTGACCGCCGCCACAGCCGCTCGCCGGACCTCGGGCGCCGCCGACGCGGTCCCCGATCTGCGCCAGGAACTCGACGCCCTCGCCCCCGAGGCGCGGCTGCGTCGGCTGCGCACGCTCATCACCGCCCACGCCGGCGCCGTACTGGGGCTCGACGCGTCCTCGCCGCTGCCGGCGGACCAGCCCTTCAAGGCGTCCGGCTTCGACTCCCTGACGGCCCTGGAACTACGCAACCGCCTCACCAGGGCCACCGCGCTCCAGCTGCCTGCGACCCTCACCTACGACCATCCGACCCCCGACGACCTCGCCGTCCACCTCGCCGGCGAACTGTTCCCCGGCGACGGCGACGGCGACGGCGTCGACCGGACGGCGACAGACCCGGACGCGGCGATCCAGCGGGCCCTTGCCTCGATACCCGTCGCCCGCCTGCGGGACCTCGGGCTGCTGGAGACGCTGCTGCAACTCGCCGACGACGGCACGACCCCCGCCCGGCCCCCCGGCGCCGAGGACATCAGGTCGGCGAGCGCCGACGAACTCGTCGCCCTCGCCCTGTCCATGGAGGAGTCCGGATGACGCACCGCCCCGGCGGTGCCGCACACGCCGCCCACGGACCGACGTCCCCCGAGCAGACGGAGCCGACCGTGACCAACCCGCCTGCCGACATCGTCGAGGCTCTGCGGAACAGCCTGCTGGCCAACGAGCAGTTGAGGCGGACGAACCAGAAGCTGCTGGGCGCCGCCCGGGAGCCGATCGCCGTGATCGCGATGGGGTGCCGGCTGCCCGGTGGAGTCCGGTCCCCCGAGCAGTTGTGGCAGCTGGTCACCGACGGCGGTGAGGCACTGGGGGAGTTCCCCACCGACCGGGGCTGGGACCTCGACGGCCTGCTCGGCGCCGTTGCCGAGCTGCCCCGGCGGGCCGGCTTCCTGGAGGACGCCGCCGGCTTCGACGCCGGACTCTTCCGGATATCCGACCGCGAGGCGCTGGCGATGGACCCCCAGCAGAGGCTGCTGCTGGAGACCGCCTGGGAGCTGGCGGAGCGCGCCGGAATCGCCCCGACCTCCCTGCGCGGCACCCGGACGGGCACCTTCGTCGGCGTCACCCATCAGGCCTACCTGCCCCCTCTCGACCGGCACGTCCCCGCCGCGGACGGGTACCGCCTCCAGGGCGGCCTGCCCAGCGTCGCCTCCGGCCGGATCGCCTACACGCTCGGCCTGAACGGCCCGGCGGTGACGGTGGACACCGCGTGCTCCTCCTCGCTGTCCGCCGTGCACCTGGCCTGCCAGTCGCTGCGTGCCGACGAGAGCTCGCTCGCCATCGCCGGCGGTGCGATGGTCATGGCCACCCCGGAGGTGTTCGTCGAGTTCACCAAGCAGGGCGGGCTGGCCGCGGACGGACGGTGCAAGGCGTTCGGCGACGGCGCGGACGGCACCGGGTTCTCCGAGGGTGTGGGCCTGCTCCTGCTGGAGCGGCTCTCCGACGCGCTCCGGGCCGGTCATCCGGTGCTGGCGGTCATCCGGGGCAGCGCCCTCAACCAGGACGGCGCCAGCAACGGGCTGACCGCGCCCAGCGGCCCCGCCCAGGAACAAGTCATCCGCCAGGCGCTGGCCAACGCGGGCCTGACCCCGTCCGACGTCGACCTGGTGGAGGCGCACGGCACCGGCACCACACTGGGCGACCCCATCGAAGCGAACGCCCTGATCAACACCTACGGCAAGGACCGGCCCGCGGACCAGCCGCTGTGGCTGGGCTCGCTGAAGTCCAACATCGGCCACACCCAGACGGCTGCCGGGGTCGCCGGGATCATCAAGACGGTCATGGCGCTGCGCCACGGCGAGCTGCCCCGGACCCTGCACGCCGACACCCGCTCCTCCAGGGTGGACTGGTCCAGGGGGTCGGTGCGGCTGCTCACCGAACAGCGCCCCTGGCCGGACACCGGGCGGCCCCGCCGCGCGGCGGTGTCCTCGTTCGGTGTCTCCGGCACCAACGCCCACCTCGTCCTGGAGCAGGCCCCGCCGCCGGCTGCCCCACCGCAGGATCCGGACCGGCCGCCGGCGCTGACCGTGCCCGGGTTCGTCTGGCCGGTCTCCGCCGCCGCGCCCGGCGCACTGCGCGCCCAGGCGGCCCAGCTCTCCCGACTCCTCGACGACGCGCCGGAGACAGACCTCGCCGCCGTCGGTTACTCCCTGGCGACCACCCGGGCTCACCTCGCCCACCGGGCCGTCCTCACCGGCACGGACCGCGACAGCCTGCTCGCCGGCCTCGACGCCCTCGCCAACGACCGCGCCGGGGCGGGCCTCTTCCAGGGGGTGCGCGGCCCGGCGGGCGGGACCGCGTTCCTGTTCTCCGGCCAGGGCTCCCAGTGGCCCGGCATGGGCCGCGCCCTGCACACGCACTCCCCGGTGTTCGCCCAGGCTCTGGACGAGGCGTGCACCCACCTCGACCCGCATCTGCCACGCCCGCTGAAGGACGTGATGTTCGCCGGGCCGGACACGGACGAGGCAGGGCTGCTGGACCGTACGGACTTCACCCAGGCCGCCCTCTTCGCCCTGGAAGTCGCGCTGTACCGGACCGTCGAACACCTCGGGCCCCGCCCCGACTTCGTGGCCGGACACTCCGTCGGCGAGATCGCCGCCGCCCATGTCGCCGGGGTGCTGTCCCTCACGGACGCGGCCACGCTGGTGGCCGCGCGCGGCCGGCTCATGGTGTCGCTGCCCGCCACGGGGGCGATGATCGCCCTGGCCGCCTCCGAGGAGGAGGTGGTGGCCACGCTCCGCGGCCACGAGGACCGGGTGTCCGTCGCCGCGGTCAATGCGCCGACCGCCACGGTGATCTCGGGCGACCACGACACCGTCGTACGCGTCGCCGAGGAGTGGCGAGAGCGCGGACGCCGCATCCAGCGGCTGCGCGTCAGCCACGCCTTCCACTCCCCGCACATCGACCCCGTCCTCGACGAACTCACCCGCGTGGCCGCCGGACTAGACCTCCGTCCGCCCGCCGTGCCCGTCGTCTCCACCCTCACCGGTGCCGCCCTGTCCGCGCGGGAGGCCTGCTCGCCGGAGTACTGGGCCCGCCAGGCACGCGGTGCGGTGCGCTTCGCCGACGCCGTCGCCCGGCTGCGGGAGCAGGGCATCACCACGTTCCTGGAGATCGGCCCGGACGCCGTACTGACCGCGCTCGGCCAGGCCGGCCCCGGCGACGGTCCGCGCCGGCAGGCCGGCCGTGGCCAGCAGCATCACCGTCAGCGGAACGCCGCGGACGGGGCCGGCACGTCCTCGACCGCGTGGATCCCCACCCTGCGCAGAGAACGTGACGAGCCGCGCGCCCTGACCGCCGCGCTGGCCCGTCTGCACGTCGGGGGAGCACCGGTCGACTGGACGCGGCTGCTCGCCCGCGCCGACCGTGTGGAACTGCCCACCTATCCGTTCCAGCACCGCCCCTACTGGCTGCACACCCCGCCGCCACGGCAGCTGAGCGCAGGCGGGGGACTGAGCCCGGTGACGCACCCGTTCCTGGACACCAAGGCCGTACTCGCCGACGGGGAGGGCTGGTTGTTCACCGGCGGCCTGTCCGTGCGGACCCACCCGTGGCTGCGCGACCACGCGGTGGGCGGCAGCGCGGTCGCGGCCGGCGCGGGCACCGCCGAACTGATCCTGCACGCCGGGTCCCAGCTGGGCTGCGGCCGTCTCGACGAACTCACCCTGTACACCCCTCTGGTCCTGCCGGAGAACACCTCCGTCGACCTCCAACTGCGGGTCAGGGCGGTCACGGCCGACGGACGGCGCCCCGTCGACCTCCACTTCCGGATCCCCTCCGACGACTCCGACGATTCCGACGACACCGACGCGCCCGACACGGAGCCCGGCTGGACCCACTACGCGGGCGGCACGCTCGCTCCGCACGACGACACCGTTCCCGCATGGCCCGACCTGACGGCATGGCCGCCCCCCGGCGCGCTCCCCGTCGACCTCGACCCGCTCCACGAGCGCCTCGCCGAGCAGGGCGTCGACTTCGGCCCCACCTTCCGGCTCCTCACGGGCGCGTGGCGGCGGGGCGACGACACCTACATCGAGGCCCACCTGCCCGGGGACGCCGCCGACCCGGGATTCGCCGTGCACCCCGCACTGCTGGACGCGGGGCTGCAGGCCTGTCTCGTGGAGGCGGCGGCAGACACCACGGGCGGACAGCCGGCCCGCATGCCCTTCGCCATCGCCGGCATGCGGATCTTCACACCGGGCGCCACCGTCGTGCGCGCCCACCTGTCGACCACGACACGCGCCACCTCCCCGGCAGGGCACAGCGAACACACGCTCCGGCTGGCCGACGACACGGGCCGGCCCGTCGCCGTGATCGACTCGCTGACGCTACGGCCCTTCACAGCGGAGACCGTCGGGCGGGCCCACTCCCGGCGCCAGGCGCCCTACCTCCTGGAGTGGCGCGAGGTGTCCCCGGCCGCGGACCCGCCGTCCCGCGACATCTGCTGGATCCTCCCCGAGGACGGCCCGGCCCGGCTTCCGCGCGACCTACGGGCGGACCATCACCACACCGGCATCGGTCCCGCCGTCGACGCGCTGGCCACCCGGCCGCACGGTGACGTGGCGGTCCTGGTGCGCGTCGGGCACCCCGTCGCGGCCGTCGCGGACTCCGCACACCGTTCGGCCCGGGGGCTCCTCGCCGCCGTACAGGAATGGCTGGCCGACGAACGGACCCGGGACCGGCCCCTGGTGGTGCTCACTCGAAGCGCGGTGGCGACCGAGGCGGGGGAGGACGTCCGCGATCTCGCCCAGGCGCCCGCGTGGGGGCTGCTGCGGACCGCCCAGTCCGAACATCCCGGCCGGTTCGTCCTGCTCGACATCGACGACCACGAGGCCTCCTGGCAGTACCTGCCCACGGCACTCGCCACCGCGCTCGCCGACGGTGAACCGCAACTGGCCCTGCGAAACGGCCGGTTGCGGGTGCCCCGGCTGACCAGAGCCACCATCGACACCACCCTGACCGTGCCGGAAGGACAAGCGGCCTGGCGGCTGACCCTGCGCGAACCGTCCACCGGCAGCCCGGACGACCTCGTCCTCGCCGCCTGCCCCGAGGCCGAGGCCCCCCTCACGGAGGGACAGGTCCGCGTTGCCGTCCGCGCCGCCGGCGTCAGCTTCCGCGACGTGCTCCTCACGCTCGGCATGTATCCCGAACCCGGGCGGCTCGGCAGCGAGTTGGCAGCAGTGGTGGCCGAGTGCGGCCCCGGCGTGCAGGGGCTGCGGCCCGGAGACCGGGTGCTGGGGCTCGCCTGGCAGGGAGCGATGGGGCCGCTGGCGGTCACCGACCACCGCAACCTCGTCCGCGTGCCGCGCGGCTGGACGTCCGCGCAGGCCGCGACCGTGCCCACCGCGTTCCTCACCGCCTGGCAGAGCCTCGTCGACGTCGCCGATGTGCGCCCCGGCGAGACGGTCCTGGTGCACGCGGCGGCCGGCGGGGTCGGCATGGCCGCCCTCCAGATCGCCCGCCACCTCGGCGCGGACGTCTATGCCACCGCCCACCCCACGAAACACGCCACCCTGCGTGCCCTCGGCCTCGACGACTCCCACATCGCCTCCTCCCGGGACTCAGGCTTCGAGCAGCGGTTCCGCACCATGACGGCGGGCCGCGGGATCGACGTCGTCCTGCACAGCCTCAGCGGCGAGCTGACCGACGCCTCGCTGCGCCTGCTCGCCCCCGGCGGACGTCTCGTCGACATCGGCAGGACCGACCCGCGCGACCCCCGGCAGACCGCCCTGGACCACCCCGGCAGGCGCTACCTGCCGTATCGACTCGACACACGTCCCGACCGCGTCGCGCGCACCTTCGCCCGCCTCGGCGAACTCTTCGACGACGGCACCCTCCAGCCCCTGCCCGTCACCGCCCTGGACGTCCGCCACGCTCCCCGGGCGATCCGGCTCATGCGGGACGCGGCCCACACCGGAAAGATCGTCCTCACCGTCCCCCGCCCCCTCGACCCGAACGGCACCGTCCTCGTCACCGGAGGCACGGGAACCCTCGGCTCCCTCGCCGCCCGCCACCTCGTCACACGGCACCACGTCCGACACCTGCTGCTCGTCGGCAGGCGCGGACCGGACGCCCCCGGCGCCGAGAGCCTGCGCGCCGAACTGACCCGACACGGCGCGCACGTCACCCTCGCCGCCTGCGACGTCGCCGACCCCGATGCCCTGGCAGCCCTCCTGGACACCGTCCCCGCCGACCACCCCCTCACGGCTGTCGTCCACGCCGCCGGAACGGTGGACCCCGCGACCGTCCGCGAACTGGCCCCCGACCAGATGGACAGCGTCCTGCGACCCAAGGCCGACGCGGCCTGGCAGCTGCACCGGCTCACCGAGCACCTCGATCTCGCAGAGTTCGTTCTGTACTCCTCGGCGGCGGGCGTGCTCGGGCTCGCCGGGCAGGGCAACTACGCCGCCGCGCACACCTTCGTCGACGCCCTCGCCCACCGCCGCCGCCGTCAGGGACTGCCGGCGACCGCCCTGGTCTGGGGCATGTGGGAGGAGAGGTCGGCGATGGGGGAGGAGCTCGGCGCCGAAGGGATCCGACAACTCCTGAACTCCGGGATCGTGCCGATGTCCGCCGCGGAAGGACTGGCGCGGCTCGACGCCGCCCTCGGCACCGGGCCCGACAGCCACCATCCGCTGCTCATACCGGCACGCCTGGACCTGAACTCGCTGCGTGCGGAGCACCCCACACCGCTGCTGTCGGGCCTCGCACCCGCCCCGGCACGGCCAGCGGCAACCGCCGGGGTGGCCGACCGGTTCGCGGCACTGCCGGAGTCGGAACGCCGACGGTTCCTGCTCGACCTGGTCACCCGCCACACCGGCGCCGTCCTGAGCCACCCGGACCCCACCGCCATCCCGGCCGACACCGCCTTCAGGGACCTGGGTTTCGACTCCGTGACTGCCGTGGAAGCACGTAACCGGCTCGCCGCGTCGACCGCGCTCCCGCTCCCGGCGACCGTCGTCTTCGACCACCCGTCCCCCGCCGCTCTCGCGGCCCACCTCCACGACCGGCTGGCCGACGCCACCGGGTCCCGCGCCGCCGCGGCGCCACCGGCCGCCCACCACGACGGTCCCGCCGCAGGCCTCGGCACGCTGCTGAGGCAGGCGGTCTCCCTGGGCCGTACCCACGACGGCATCGGGATCCTGACGGCGGCCGCACGGCTGCGCCCCACCTTCTCCCGCCCCCCGAAGCCGGACCACACGCCCGCCGCGACCTGGCTGCGCCGGGCGGGACGGCCGGCACTGATCTGCGTGGAGCCGTTCATCCCGGGCGCCGCGAACCTCACCTACCAGCGGCTCGCCGGCGCGCTCGACGGGCGGTACCACGTGGCGGCCGTACCGCTGCCGGGGTACCGCGACGGAGAGCGACTGCCCGCGTCCGTCGACGCCGTGGCCGAGGCACTGGCCGCCGCCGTCGAGAACTGCGCCGAGGGCGAGCCGTTCACCCTGGTCGGGTTCTCCACCGGGGGCTTCGCCGCCCACGCGACGGCCCGGCACCTCGAGGCCGGTGGCATCCGTCCCGAGGCCGTGGTGCTGCTCGACAGCCTCTCGCCCGGCGCCATCCCCGAGGCGGCGTCGGCCGACATCCTCCAGGAGTGGCTGGCGTCGCAGGGCGAGTTCTGGACCCACGACGACACCGGCCTCACCGCCATGGGCTGGTATCTCGACCTCTTCGGCGGCGGATGGCGGCCGACCGGACTCACCGCCCCCGTCCTGCTCGTCGAGGCCGCCGAGCAGGTGCCCTCCGCGCCCGAGCAGGGCTGGGCCGGGGACTGGCCGGACCTCACGGCCCGCACCACCACACCGGGCAGCCACTTCACCCTGCTCACCGAGTACGCCACGCGCACCGCCGACACCCTCACCGGCCTGCTCGACTCCCACACCGCGGCCGACGCGATCAGCTGACCCCACTCGCCCGCACCACAGCCGGCCGCCCCCCGGCACACCCCGACCGCCGCCCCCCGCCGCACACAGCGCCTGCCGCCCCCCGCCGCACACAGCGCCTGCCGCCCCACCGCCCACACCGCCCGCCGTCGCGACCACCAGCGCCGACGACGGCCCCGATTGCCCCGCAAGGCGTACCACCGGAGGTATTCATGTCCGTCTTCTCGGTCTTCCAGCAGGTCGCGCAACGACAGCCGGACGCGCCCGCGCTGGTCACGCTCGACGGCGCGGTGTCGTACGCGACCGTCCTCGGCCTCGCCGACCGGATCGCCGGTGGCCTGCTGGCGGCGGGGGTGCGTAAGGGGGACCGGGCAGCGGTGCACCTGACCAACCGGTACGAGCTGGTCGCGGTCTACTACGCCTGCCTGCGCGTGGGAGCCGTGATCGTGCCGGTCAGCCACAAGATGTCGGCCGGCGAGGTGGAACAGCTGATCACCGACAGCGCGCCCCGGTTCTACTTCGGCGAGGCCGCGGTACACGGGCCGTGCTCCGACGTCACCGAGAAGAGCGCCGCCGTCGAGCGGGCGTGGATCCTGGACGCCTCCGCCACGACCACGACGACGCGCCCGTGGAACGACGTCCTCGCCGATGCCCCGGCCACCACCGCCGAGGTCGACGCGGACGACCTCGCGGCCATCTTCTACACGTCGGGTACGACAGGACGCCCCAAGAGCCTGGTGCTCTCCCACAGGACGCTAGACGCCGGCCTCGGTCTGACGCAGGCCCAGGGCGTCGGTCGCGCCGACGCCACGTACTACATGATCAACCTGGTCAACCCGTGGGGTGTCCTCGTCCTGCTCACCTCGCTGCGCCGCGGCTCCCCGCTGGCCCTGGCCGCGACCAACGAGCCGGACGTCGTCCTGCGGATGCTGCGCGCCCACCGGTTCGGCTGGATCGGCGGTGCGCCGACCACCTACCGCGCGCTCCTCGCCGAGGCCCGCGCCGCCGCCGAACCGGCACCCGATCTCACGGACACGCGCTGCGTCACCGGGGGCGACGCCTGCCCGATCGAGCTCAGCCGGGAGTTCGCCGAGACCTTCAAGTCCTCTCTGACCGGCGTCTACGGCATGACCGAGACCGCCGCTCCCGTGATCGAGCAGCCCCGGATCGACGCAGTCGACGAGCCGTCCATCGGATGGCCGCTGCCCGGCGTGGAGATCAGGGTCGACGCCGAGCCGGACGAAGCCGGCGAGCTGCTGATCCGCACCCCCTCCCGGCCCGTCGGGTCCTGGAACGGGACGGGAGTGGACCCCTTCGACCGCCGCCAGTGGCTCGCCAGCGGGGACATCGTCCGCCAACGACCGGACGGCTGCCTGTTGTTCGTCGGCCGGAAGAAGGACCTGATCATGGTCGAGGGCTATCCGATCTCCCCGCTGGAGATCGAGCGGGAACTGTCCGCGCACCCGGACGTGGCGGCTGCCATCGCCTTCGGCGTGCCCGACGCCGCCACCGGCGAACGCATCGTCGCCCTGGTCGAACCCGAGCCGGGACGAGAGGTCGACCCTCCCAAGCTTTTGGAGCACCTGACCGGCCGTATCGGCGCGTACAAGCACCCCAGCGAGATCATCCCCGTGGACAGGCTCCCCGTCCTGCCCACAGGGAAGCTGGGCCGTCAGCGGCTCACGGCGGACTACCTGGCGGCCCGGGAAGACGCGTCCCGCACGGCGGCCAAGGAGAGCGCGTCGTGAAGTTCGGCTTCGTCATGTTCCCCACCCAGGACGCCATCTCACCCGGAGAGTTCGGCGCCCTGCTGGAGGACCGGGGCTTCGAGTCCCTGTTCCTGCCCGACCACACCCACATCCCGGCCGTCACGCCCGAAGGGGACGACGTCGCCGGTCTCGCGCCGGAGTTCGGAAAGGGCATGGACCCGCTGGTCGCCCTGGGCGCGGTGGCGCAGGCCACCACGACCCTGCGGATCGGCACCGGCATCCTGCTGGTCCCGGAACGCGACCCCATCATCACCGCCAAGGAAGTGGCGTCCGTGGACGTCCTCTCCGGCGGCCGCCTGCACCTGGGGGTGGGACCCGGCTGGATCAAACAGGAACTGCGCAACCACGGCACCGACCCCGACGACCGCTGGCGCGTCATGCGGGAGCGGGTCGAGGCCATGCGACAGATCTGGACCCATGACATCGCCTCCTACCACGGCGACTTCGTCGACTTCGACCACGTCACCTCCTGGCCCAAGCCCGTCCAACGGCCCCACCCGCCCATCCTGGTTGCCGGAAACGGCCCCCGGGTCGCCGAACGCGTCCTCGCCTACGGCGACGAGTGGATCCCGATGCTCCGCCCCGGAGTCCTCGACCACATCGCCGAGTTCAAGAAGACCGTCCGCAGGCCGGGCAGCGACCAGCCCCTCCCGGTGACCCTCTTCGGCGGCGAACTCCGTGACGCCGACAGCTACGCGGCCGTCGGCGTCGACCGCGTCCTGTTCTGGGTCAGACCCCTCGACACGGCCCGCATGACCAGGACTGTCGACCGGATCGCCCTGCGACTCGGCGACCGCCTGCGCTGACCGGACCGGCAGACCGGCAAGTCAACGACAGTCCACCGAGACGAGAGTCCACCGACAGGGACAAGGAGAGCGGAGCCGATGAGTTCCACAACGAGTGAGCCCGTGGTGCTGGGCGCGGAGTTCGTGCGGGATCCGCACGGGGTCAACGCGCGGTTGCGGGAGCTGGGCGCGGTGCATGAGGTGGTGATGCCGACGGGGCTGAAGGTGTGGTGGGTGACCCGTTGGGAGGAAGGGCGCGCGTTGCTGGCGGACGCGCGGTTGAGCAAGAACGTGGCGGACGCGGGGAAGCTGTTCGAGCGTCATCAGAGTGACATGAGTCGGCAGCGGGACTACTCGCATGTGATCAACCGGTCGATGGTGAACATGGATCCGCCGGATCACACGCGGCTTCGGGGGCTGGTGACGAAGGCGTTCACGATGCGGCAGGTGACCGGGTTGCGTCCGTGGATCGAGGAGGTCGCGGACGAGGTGCTGGGGTCGCTGGAGGGTCGTGTCGAGTTCGATGTGATCGCCGACTTCGCGGTCCCCATGGTCAGGACGGTCATCTCCGAGTTCCTGGGAGTGCCGGTCGCCGACCGGGCCGAGTTCTGCGCCCATGCCTCGGTGCTGACCTCCGACGGTGACCGAGAGGCCGCGGCAAAGGCGTCGAACGCCCTGGCCGAACTGGTCAGCAGGATGGTCACGGCCAAGCGCGCCGACCTCGGGGAGGACCTCCTCAGCTCGCTGATCCTGGCGGCCGACGGCTCGGACCGGCTGTCCGACGACGAGATCATCTCCTTCACCGTGCTGCTGTTCGTCGGCGGCTTCGACACCACCGTCAATCTTGTGGGCAACGGCATGCTGGCGCTGCTGCGCCATCCGGACCAACTGGCTGCCGTACGGGACGATCCGGCGTTGCTGGCGGGCGCTGTCGAGGAGTTCCTGCGCTACGACGGCTCGGCCAACATCAGCCACTGGCGGCGCACCGTCGAACCGGTGACTGTCGGCGAAGTGAGCATTCCCGCAGGTGAGTTCGTGTTCATCGCGCTGGGCTCGGCCAACCGGGATCCCGCCCGCTTCCCCGAGCCCGACCGCCTGGACGTCACCCGCACCGCGCAGGGGCACCTGGCGTTCGGCCACGGCATCCACCACTGCATCGGCGCACCCTTGGCCAGGGTCGAGGGGGAGATCGCGTTCCGGCGCCTCCTCGCGCACTTCCCCTCACTGGAGCTCACGGTCGACCCCGAGGAACTGGAATGGCGCCCCAGCATGCTCCACCACGGGCTGCGGTCACTGCCCGTCCGGACGGCACAGCGATGACCGCGGGCGACCCGTCGGCAGCGCGGGGAAACCCCATGAAGCACATCGTCGGCGCCGTCCTCTCCGGCGACGCGACCAGCGCCGATGTCGCCGGTCTGGCGATCCCCGAGTCCTGTCGCGCCGTGGTCCTCCGCAAGGAAGAGGTCGGCCTCTTCGAGGGAATGGCCTCGGCGGACAAGGACCCACGCAAGTCGCTGCACGTGGACGAGGTGCCGGTGCCCGAACTCGGTCCGGGTGAGGCCCTGGTGGCCGTCATGGCGTCGTCCGTGAACTACAACACCGTCTGGTCGGCCATCTTCGAGCCACTGCCGACGTTCGCCTTCCTGGAGCGCTACGGCAGGCTCTCCGAGCTCACCAAGCGGCACGACCTGCCGTACCACATCATCGGCTCCGACCTCGCGGGCGTCGTCCTGCGGACCGGTCCCGGCGTCAACTCCTGGAAGCCGGGGGACGAGGTCGTCGCGCACTGTCTGTCCGTGGAGCTGGAGTCGTCGGACGGGCACAACGACACGATGCTCGACCCCGAGCAGCGGATTTGGGGCTTCGAGACGAACTTCGGCGGGCTCGCGGAGATCGCACTGGTGAAGTCCAACCAGCTGATGCCCAAGCCGGACCACCTGAGCTGGGAGGAGGCCGCCGCACCCGGGCTGGTCAACTCCACCGCGTACCGCCAACTGGTGTCGCGCAACGGCGCCGGGATGAAGCAGGGCGACAACGTCCTCGTCTGGGGCGCGAGCGGCGGCCTGGGCTCGTACGCCACCCAGTTGGCGCTGGCCGGCGGCGCCAACCCGATCTGTGTCGTCTCCAGCGAGCAGAAGGCGGACATCTGCCGGGCGATGGGCGCCGAGGCGATCATCGACCGCACCGCCGAGGGCTACAGGTTCTGGGCGGACGAGCACCACCAGGACCCGCGCGAGTGGAAGCGGTTCGGCAAGCGCATCCGTGAGCTGACCGGCGGCGAGGACGTCGACATCGTCTTCGAGCACCCGGGCCGCGAGACCTTCGGCGCGTCCGTCTACGTCACGCGCAAGGGCGGCACGATCGTCACCTGCGCCTCCACCTCGGGCTTCCAGCACGAGTACGACAACCGCTACCTGTGGATGTCGCTGAAGCGGATCATCGGCTCGCACTTCGCCAACTACCGCGAGGCATGGGAGGCCAACCGGCTGGTCGCCAAGGGCAAGATCCACCCGACCCTGTCCAAGGTGTACGCCCTGGAGGACACCGGGCAGGCCGCCCACGACGTCCACCGCAACCTCCACCAGGGCAAGGTCGGCGTCCTGTGCCTGGCCCCCGAGGAAGGCCTCGGAGTCCGCGACCACGACAAGCGCGCCCAGCACATAGACGCCATCAACCGCTTCCGGGAGACGGCTGTTGCCTCCCGGCCGCAGGAGAGGACACCTCGGTCATGACACCACACAGGCACGTCGTCGGGATCGTCGGCCTGGGCACCGTCGGCCGGGTGCTGCTGGACATGCTGCGGGACACCGGGCACGAGGTGATCGCAGTCGACTCCGACCCCGCGGCCCTCGCCCGGCTGAACGGGCGCCCCACGGCCGACGGTCCCGCCCCTGTTCACCTCGGCGCGGACATCGCCCAGCTGAGCAGGGCCGACCTGGTCATCGAGGCGGTGAGCGAGGACGAGGCCGTGAAGAGCGAGACGCTGCACCGTCTGCACACCCTCTGCGCCGACGGCACCCCCGTGGTGACCACCACGTCCTCACTGTCACTGCCCCGGCTGGCGGTCGCCTCCGGCCGCCCCGCGGACACGATGGGGCTGCGCTTCCTGATCCCGCCCGAACCCCAGGGCCCGGTCCAGGCCCTGCGCACGCCCATGACCTCACCGGAAACCGCCGTCGCCGTCGACGAGCTGGTCGCCCGGCTCGGCCTGACGCCGGTGGCCGTGGACTCCCGGTGCGCGGCCGACGCCACCGCCCTGGTGTACGCCTACCTCAACCGAGCCATGACCCTGTACGAGCGGGGCGAGGTGGACCGGCACGACATCGACACCGCCATGCGCCTGGGCTGCGGCCTGCCGTTCGGGCCACTGGAACTGCTCGACCGCATCGGTCTCGACACCGCGCTGTCCGTCCTCACCGGCCTGTGGACCTGCACCGACGACGACTCCTTCGCACCCGCACCGGTGCTGACCCGGCTGGTACGCCAAGGGAGCCTCGGCCGGAAGAGCGGACACGGCTTCTACGCGTACGACGTCGACCGGCCGGCCGAGCCCGGCCGCCTCGCCGGTCTCCCTGCCGCACCGGCCGACGTCCGTCGCGTCGGCGTGGTGGGCTCGGGGACCATGGCCCGCGGTATCGCCGAGGTCACGGCCACGGCGGGCTTCCCGACGGTGCTGGTCGCGCGCGACGCGGACAAGGCATCCCAGGCCCTGGCGCGGATCGGCGAGTCACTCGTGCGGGCCGTCCGCCGGGGCAGGATCGGGCCACAGGTGAAAGCCGCCGCGCTGGATCTGCTGGTCGGTGCCGACGACGTGGATGCGCTGGGCGACTGCGACCTGGTGATCGAGGCGGTGACGGAGGACCTCGACGTCAAACGCGCCCTGTTCGCCCGGCTCGGTGCGGTGTGCCGACCCGGTGCGCTACTGGCGACCACGACGTCCAGCCTCTCGGTCACCGCGTGTGCCGAGGCATCCGGACGCCCCTCCCGCGTGCTGGGGATGCACTTCTTCAACCCCGCCCCGGCGATGCGGCTGGTGGAACTCGTCCGCACCGACGCCACGAGCGACGAGGCCGCCGCCACCGCGCAGGCCGTGTGTGAGCGGCTCGGCCGGACGACGGTGCACTGCCGGGACCGCGTCGGCTTCATCGTCAACTACCTGCTGTTCCCCTACCTGGGGCGCGCCCTGAACCTCCTGGACCGGCACGACACGGACATCGAGGGGATCGACACGGCGATCGAGCGGGGCTTCGGCCATCCCATGGGCCCGTTCGCCCTGCTCGACACCATCGGACTGGACGTCTCACTGGCCATCCAGGGCGAGTTGTACAAGGCGTTCGGGGAGCCGGACTTCATGCCGTCGCCCGTGCTCGAACAACTTGTGGCGGCCGGTTGGTTGGGACGCAAGAACCGGAAGGGACTGAGAGCGCAGTGAAACTCCTCAAGAACGAGGGGCCGGGGCGGCGGGTGAGCCCGTGGTTGCCGGCGGATGCGGGGTCGGGCAAGAACGGGGCGGACGCGGTGACGCTGTTCCCCGGCATGCTCCACCACGGGCTGCGGTCGCTGCCCGTCCCGACGGCGTGAGGGGGAGCGGCATGCGGCACAGGTTCACCGACAAGGTCGCCCTGATAACCGGCGGCGGCTCCGGACTCGGCCGCGCCACCGCGGTCCGGCTCGCGACCGAGGGCGCCCGGCTGGTCCTGGTCGACATCAACGAGCGGGGCCTGGCCGACTCCGTGGTGGAGCTGGGGGAGGCCGCGCCCGGCACGGAGGTACGGACGGTCGTGGCGGACGTCAGCCAGGAGGCGGACGTGGCACGGTACGTGGCCCGGACCGTCGAGCACCACGGCCGGATCGACTGCTTCTTCAACAACGCGGGTGTCGAGCCGACGCAACGGCGCACCGAGGACATCGGCCACGAGGACTTCGCGCGGACCGTCGCGATCAACCTCACCGGCGTGTTCCTCGGCCTGAAGCACGTGCTGCAAGTCATGCGCGAACAGGGTCACGGACGGGTGCTCAACACCGCGTCGCTCTTCGGTATCCGCGCCAACGGCCTGGGATCCGACTACCACGCCTCCAAGCACGGCGTGGTCGGCCTGACGCGTAACGCCGGCGTGGAGTACGGCCGGTACGGCATCACCGTCAACGCCGTGGCCCCCGGCACCATCCTGACCCCGATGCTGGAGAACCACCTGGGCGTGCTTCGCCGGCACGCCCCGGAGGAGATCGACAAGGCCCTCGACAGGATCCCGGCGGGGCGGTTCGGCCGCCCCGACGAGGTCGCCGCCCTGGCCGCCTTCCTCCTGTCCGACGAGGCGTCGTACATCAACGCCACGGTGGTGACGATCGACGGTGGCCGCTCCGAGCGGTCCTGAGGGCGACGGGGAGGCCAACGCGGGCCCGCGGCCCAGGGCCGAGGCCCGTGACCGCTCGCGTCCTCCGCCGGGCCGCCGCCCTCCGCCCTCGACCGCCTCAGCGGATCCTGACCGACTCGACAGCCAATCGCTTGCGGATGGCCCGCCCCGGACAACGCGTACGGGGGATCACCCGGCGAAGGAGCCGGCCGGGCGGCGGAGATCCTCTCGACATCGGGGCTGACCGGTTGCTCGGCGGGGAGCGGCTCGCGGCGGACCGGTACTCGCCTGCCCGACCTGGTGTTCCGGGCCCGCCGCCACGAGGAGGCCGACCTCATCGGCACAGTGGTCCTGCACCCCGTGGGAGCCCGGCAGTGAGCGGGCGTTCCGGCCCGCCGCTCGGCTTTGCGGAGGTCCTTGACCTGCCCCTGAGCGTCGACCTGCGCACCGCTGCCCGCGCTTTCGGGATCTGCCCCGGGACGGCGTACAAGCTGATCCGCCTCGGTTCTTTCCCATGCCCCGTGCTGTGGGTCGGCGGACGCTACCGCATCCCCACCGCTTACCTGCTGCGCACGCTCGGTATCGAGGAGCTACCGCTGTACGCCATTCCCATGGAGGACGACGTGCCTCGCGCAGCCTGCGCAAAGCGGTGAAGGAGATCTCCGCCGCGGTGAAGCAACCGACCTCCGCCATCACGAGGATGGGGGAGTGGGCGGCCAAGGCTCGTGCGATGGCGCACAGCGCCACCGCACGACACTGCTTTGCAGGGACCCGGACTTCCTCAGAAGCCCGGGCCCTGTGTCGCGGGACGGCGCGGAACACGCAGACGAAGATCAGTGGCCCTAGCCACACCGCAGCGCAGGCCCCCGCCCCCTCCGGACGCTGTTGGCACGATGAGTTCCCTCGGCTCAGGAAGCGGTGAAGTCCTGCGGCTCAAAGCGACCGACCTCGGCGCGAAGCCGGTCGGTGGACCAAGGCCAGCTGAAGCTGTTGCGGCCGTTGGCGTCGAGGTAGTAGCTCCTGCACCCACCGGCGTTGTAGACGGTGCCGGCCAGCGCGGTCTGCAGCCGGGCGTTGTACGCGGCCTGCACGTCGCCGCGTACCTCCAGAACCGCCCAACTTTCCTCCCGTGCGGCCTTGATGGCGCCCAGGACGAGGTCGAGCTGTGCCTCCAGAATAGCGAACGCCGACGAGTGCCCGGTGCCCAGGCCGGGGCCGAGGAGCAGGAAGGCGTTGGGGAAGCCCGCGACGACGGTGCCGAGGTACGCCTCGGGGGAGCCCTGCCAGCGGTCGGCGAGCGAGTGGCCGGCTCCGTCTCGGACGAGGCCCGCGAGCGGCGTGTCGAGGATGTGGAAGCCGGTGCCGAGGATGATCGCGTCCACCTCGGCGGCGCTGCCGTCGGCGCCGTGCACGGTGTTGCCTTCGACGGCGTGCACCGCGGCGGCGTGCACGTCGACATTCGGTCGCCTCAGCGCGGGGTAGTAGTGGTTGGAGAACAGGATGCGCTTGCAGCCGATGGTGTAGTCGGGGGTCAGCTTGCGGCGCAGTTCGGCGTCGCGGACCGTGGCCCGCAGGTGGGCCCGTGCGATGGCCTGGACGCCACGCATCAGCCCGGGGCGCCGGAATCCACGTCCGAGCGTCTCCATGGCCCGGTACTCCAGCCCTGCCACCGCGGCTCGCGCGCCCGGCAGGTGGCGCATCGCCCACCGTTCGGCCTTCGGTATGTGATGGTCCAGCTTGGGCAGCACCCACTGGGCGGTGCGCTGGAACACATGCAAGCGGGCGACGTCCGGGGCGATCGCCGGGACGAACTGCACGGCCGAGGCGCCGGTGCCGAGCACCGCGACGCGCTTGCCGCGCAGGTCGTAGTCGTGGTTCCAGCGCGCGGAGTGGAACACCTCGCCGGGGAAACCGTCGAGGCCGGGGACGTCCGGGACGAGAGGCTCGTTCCACGGGCCGGCGCCGGCGATCAGGAACCGGGCGGTGAACTCACCGGCGTCGGTACGGACGAGCCAGCGGGCCTGGCCGGGCTGCCATCGCGCTTCGGTCATACGCACCCCGAACCGGGTGTGTTCGCGCAGCCGGTACGTGTCGGCGACCCGCCTCACGTACGTGAGGATCTCCGGCTGGTGCGCGTAGACCCGCGTCCAGTCCGGGTTCGGAGCGAAGGAGTAGCTGTAGAGGCGGGACGGTACGTCGCACTGGCAGCCGGGATAGGTGTTCGCCCGCCACGTGCCGCCGAAGTCGTCGGCCGCCTCGATGATCAGGAAGTCCCGGATACCGGCGCCGCGGAGCCTGGCCCCGGCGCCGACCCCGGAAATGCCGGCGCCGACGACGATGACCTCGACGTGTGTGCTCATGCCGCGATGCTCCTGTCGATGGCTCGCTTGACGCGGTCGGGTGCGGTGCGCAGGGAGACGTCGAGCGTGGCCGCACGCCGCCGTGGGTCCATGAAGTTGGCCCCCATCACGGCCAGTTCCTCCACCCCGGGCTCGATCCGGACGACGCGGCATCCCGCCGCACGCAAGAGGCGTTCTTCGGCGTCGACGATCCGGGTCATCCAGCGGCGCAGGAGCCTTTCGAGACGGCTCAGGCCGGTGGCGGGTGCGCCCCCGGAGGTCGACATGGGAGCGACGATCACCACCTCGTCCAGCCCCAGGGGTACGAGGAGGTCGGCCGAGGTCGGGGACACGGCGCCGCCGTCGAGGTAGGTCCGCCCGTCGATCCGCACCGGCGGGAACCAGCCCGGGATCGCCCAGGACGCGGCGATCGCGCTGCCCAGGTCCGTGGCCGGAGCTTCCGGCGCGCCGAACGCGACCCGCCGGCCCGAGCGCGCGTCGGCCGCAACCAGCCAGGTGTGCGTGGAATCCGGCCACGGACGGCCCTCCGTCAGCGCGGCACCGAATCGGTGCAACCAACGCGCGTCGCCCCGGCCGCGCGGCAGCAGCCCCACCAGCCCCGACCCCGGCGAGACCCGGCCGCGTACGGCAGCGGTCACCAGCCCCGACCCCGGCAGGCCGGGCCACGGGACGGGAGGCAGTGCACCCTGGTGGGCGTGGACGTGTCCGAGTAGCACCGGGTCCGCGCCGGTCTCTCCCCGTACCGCCGCGAGCAGGTCGGACACGGACCGTCCGGAGCCGAGAGCGGACACGACTTCTGCCCCGGCGGACGTCCCCACCGACACCTCGGCGGTCCGCACGTCCCAGTCCAGCTCCGCTTCCACTGCGGTGAGCGCGGCGACCGTCCAGGCGAAGCCGAGCGTGCCGCCGCACCCGACCACCAGTGCACGCCGTGGAGCCACAGATCCCCCTGGAATTCAGATATCAATGGAATCCGGAAGCTAGCGGTATTCTGCAGGCGTGGCAAGACTGACCCGGGCCGAGAGCCAGGCCCGCACCCGCGAACACGTCCTCGACACCGCGCACGACCTCTTCCTGCACGATGGCTTCACGAAGACATCCATCGAGCGGGTCGCGGAGGCCGCCGGCTACTCGAAGGGCGCCGTGTACTCCAACTTCGCGACCAAGAACGAGCTTTGCCTGGCCGTCCTGGACCGCATTGCCCTGCAGCAAGTGGCGTACATCGCCGCCGAGATGGGAGACGCGCCCCGCCTGGAGGACAGGCTCGCGGGTTTCGCCCGGTGGGCCGAGCAGCACATAGGCGACAGCTCGTGGACCGCACTGGAAGTCGAGTTCGCCACCGCCAACCGCCGCGACGCAAACGTCTGCGAACAGCTCGCCCACCGACGGCGCGCCGTCACCGAGGCCCTCGCGGACCTCATCCGGGCTCAGATGCAGGAACTGGGCGTCACGCCCCACATGCCCGCGGACACCGCCGCCTTCGTCCTTCTCAGTCTCGGGATCGGCATCGGTGTCCAGCGCGCGTTCGACCCCACCGTCCCCGTACAGCCGCTCGTGGACCTGCTCCGTCAGGTCATGACCGACTGACCCCGCCCCCGGATCACGGCAGGCACCCGGGCATGTGGAAGCGCTCGTCGCCCCCTATCCGGACGATGTCGATCGCAGTGTCGTCTGGGTCCCCGCCGGTCATCGAGGAGGCATCGGGCCCGATCGTGTACCTGCTCCTGTCCTACGGCAAGGCGGAAGTGGTGTCCGAGTACGCCGCTACGCTCACTCGCGAACACGGGCTCGTCTGCTTCGATCCGCAGGGAGAATGCCTCCGGCCGTGATCTGTTCGTTCAGCGGGCGGACCAGAGGAAGATGCCCGCGATGGGAGGCCGGCGCGGTAGACCGTGGCGGTCTTCTCGTAGCGGCTGGCGATGCCGCGCCAAAACCCTGTCGGTGCTGTCGGACGGTCAGCGGTCGACGACGTCCTTGTCGAGGTCGCGGTGGACCAGGTCGACGACCAGGTCGCGGTGGGCGAACTGCTTGGCAGCCTCGGCCGGTCCGTACGCGGCGACCTGCTCGACGTCCCCGGCGACCACGGCGCGCAGGGACATCGCCGTAGTGGCCGCACGGTGGCGTCCCCCGGCGCGGTCGGTGCAGTGGTTGGCTCCGGCCGCATTTCCGTCCTCGTCGTAAACGACCTCATGCATGCCGCGAATCCGCCTGACCTGATCCGGCCGGGTCCGTGAGCGTTGTCCCCGTCCAGGGAGGCCAGGGGCTGGCGCGCGGTCGCCCGGTGACGGACCCGGCATCATCCATCGGGCGTCGGCAGGTAGCTCCGTGCGTGGTCACGTCACGCGCCGGCGCCCCCACCCGGGCCACGGAGCAGGCCGCCGCGCTCTCAGTGCGCAGGCTCACGTGGGCGGCGCGGGGGCGCCCCCGCCCGGTGCCCGGATTGCCGGAGTGAGCCGGGCGAGCTCGTCCGGGACTGGGCGCACGCGACGTGAGGTTCAGCGTGCGAAGACGGCGCAACAGCCATCAACTACCCACGCTTGTCGGATGGTTGGGATAATGGTTGGATCATTCTGTGGGTTGCTTACATGCTTCGACGTGTCCTCTCTTCCCCCATCTCAACCAGAGTCTGGCGGGCTGGCGCAGCTGCTATTGCGACAACGAGGACAACTGGCGCGAGTGTGCGCGCTACCAGGTGGCACTCACCGGTGAGCGGGTGCCGATCACCCTGCTGCCCAATGGACGGCACGCCCATCATCTGGCGCCGAGGCCCGCGCCCACCGCTTCCGAGAGGCGCGGTCCCGGCCCCGCCGAACAGCCGCCGGTGGCCCCCGACGAGCCCGAACGGGGCTGGTGGGCCCGGTTGGCCGAGTGGATGAAAGGCAACGCATGACCGCTTACTGGCCCTGGTGGGCGGGTGCTGTCGGACTCGCCGTACTGACCATCGGCTACACCCTCGCCGCCGACCGGCCTTTCGGGGTGTCGGGGGCCTGGGAGCGAGTGCTGCACTGGCGGCGTGAAGCCGAACTGGAGCGGAGAGAGGCTGAGTTCGCCGACGAACAAGCTCTTGTCGCCGCTCTCGGTGCGGCCACCGCCGAACATTTCGGCACCGTGCCCGCCGCGCCCGTGCCCGCCGCGCCCCCGGGGCCGACCGACGCGCCGGCCACGGACGGACGCCGCCGAGGTGCGCACCCGCGCCCCGCTCCGCTGGTCACCCAGGCCGTCCTGTTGGCCTCGATCTTCGTGGGGGGACTGATCGCCGCCGTCACCTCCGGGCAGTTCCACGTCCGCTCCGACATGGGTGCGGGCTACCGGCATCTGGTGACCGGCAACCCGGTCGCCATGGTCGCCCTGCTCTTCGTGGGAGGCGTGCTGGTCGGCTTCGGCACCCGGCTGGCCGGTGGCTGCGTTTCGGGGCACGGGCTCAACGGCTGCGGTCGGCTCAGCCCCGTCAGTCTCGTCGCGACGGCCACATTCTTCGGTACCGCCGTCGCGGTGTCGTTCCTCCTGTGGAAGGTGATCTGATGCGTAGCCGGGGCGGAGTTCTGCTCGCCAACCTCCTCACCGGGCTCGCTCTCGGCTTCACCGTGACCCGTATCGGGTTCGGCGACTACACCGAGCTGAATCGCATGCTCACCTTCCAGGACTCGCGGATGCTCCTCGCCGTCTTCGGCGCCATCGTGATCATCGCGAGTGTGTTCGCCCTGCTGCGGGTGCGCCGGGGCGCGGGGCGCCTCCACGCAGGCGTCGTCCCCGGCGCGGTCCTGTTCGGTATCGGCTGGGCGATCTCCGGCGGATGCCCCGCGATTCCGCTCATCCAGGTCGCCAGTGGTTACCTGCCCGCCTTGGTCACCATCGCGGGCATCGTCGTCGGGGTCAGGCTGTGCCGCTGGGGCAGTGGCCGGTTCTTCCGGATCGACAGAGGCTCCTGCGAAGGGTGAGCGACAGGGCCCCGGCTGGGCCCTCACGGCGTCGGCCGGCGGTGTAGCGGGGCTCCTCGGTGGTCTCGGAGCGTTTGGTCGTCGATACTCCTTGGCTGATCCGACCGCCCGGTGCCGGGCGGGATGTCCTTCTGCAGGGGCCCCAGCCAGTTCGAATGGCTGCGGCCCCTGTTGGGCGACGCCATCACCCTGCACTCGAAGCCGACCGCACCCCGGCGCTCCTGATGACCATCGAAGGCCGCGACGCCCGCGAGGCCCATTCACATCTGGCCGCGCGCGGTGTGTTCGCTGGAGCGGAGCGCTGCGCACCGAACTCCCGGCAGGCGTCGCTCGCCTCCATCTGCCGACACAGTCCAGTCGCTCTCCCGTCCGGTACTCGCTGACTCCTGTCACTGGCACGGAGGCGATCAGCCTCGGCGAGGCCGTCACGCCCAAGGCCCGAGCGGACGCGCTGCGCCGTGACCGGCAACAGATCGCGGGCGAGAGACGCGCTGCCGCTCGCCCTCCGGACCCGGGCCCCACTCGGTGTTTCTGGTAGTCGGCAGGCACTCCGCGGAGCGGCACCTGGTTGAGGATGTACAGGGCAGTGGTTTCGTAGGCGGGAGCGGGCAACGTTTGTCGACGGTTTCCGGCAGCATTTAGCGATCACACACGTCAGAAATGTCGATGAGAACTGACAACACCACCGCGAAACGGTGCGGACGGTGGAAGCCGTTAACGGAGCCAAATGGTTCGCGGATCAACCGTTTGGTGCGTAGCCTGATCTCCGTGATCACCTTTGAGCTTTCTGACGGAGTGGGGCGACGTGTTGTCCTGCACGAGGTGAACGACGAGAACTGGCGTGCTGTCGCGGATATCGCTCCGCTGGACGACCAGCGCCGATACGTGCCCGCGTTGGCGGCCCGCTACCTGCTTCTGTCATTGCGGGAAGGCATCTGGCATTCGATGGCGATCTGCGCCGATGACACGGTGGTCGGTCACATCATGTGGGGTCGTGACGAAGACGGCTCATACTGGCTCGGAGGCATGGTGATCGATGGCACCGAGCAGGGCAAGGGGGTCGGGCGGGCGGCGGTGCGAACCCTCATGGAGTGGCTGGCGCAACGTGAGAGCTGCAGGGAGCTTCGTCTGTCGTATCACCCGGACAACGCCGTGGCCGCGCGGCTGTATGCCTCCGTGGGCTTCCAGCCGACGGCAGTCTCTTCCGGTGACGAGGTCGTTGCCAGTCTGTCTGTGCTTGACGGTCATCCGAAAGCCCTGAACTGACCGTCGTTCTGACGAGACGAGAATGATGTTGGTCTTGGTCAGTTCGTGGACGAGTCCTGGGCCTGGGCGGCGCGGGTGCTGGCGAGCCGGTAGGACTCCGTGCCGGTCTCGATGAATACGCAGGGCTTCGTGGTGTACGCCGAGTTCCTCGGCCGTGCGGCAGATCACGGGCTTCGGCTCGGAAGCGCGGTACATCCCACCGCACGCTCACGCAACTCCAGCGGGTACTTCCTCGGGGCAGGCATCGTCAGAGCTCCTCTCGGTGAGCCCATCTGACCTGCTGTCACCTCTCCCTTCGTCTCGGCGGAACCTCACCGGAGGCTCCGGGGCCGGGTATGCCCGCTCTGTTCCAAGGCCGGGTGGGGGCCCGGTTCCCGTCCCGTCTTTGCGCCTGGGCGACGATCTTGCCTACGGACGTAAGCGCCCGCGGGCCCGCGTCTGCTGAGGGCCTTCCACAGGCATGCCTGTTCTGTGGTGGGGTGCTGACCAGGCAGGTGAGCAGCCCGCGGGGGATGGTGGTGTCATGGGAAGCATCAGCGGTCGGGCGGCGACAGAAGCCGTCCCGGGCGCGTGGGCCGGGGGCTTGCGCTCGGGTGGTTACGCTCCGCTGCGGGACTACGCGGTGATCGGTGACGGTCGCACTGCCGCTCTGGTTGCCAGGGACGGGTCGGTGGACTGGCTGGGTTTGCCCGACCTGGACTCGCCCGCGGTATTCGGCGCCGTGCTGGACGCCGCCCGCGGCGGCCGGTTCACCCTCGCACCGTCGGTCCCGTACCGGAGCGAGCGCCGCTACCTGCCGAGCACCAATGTCCTGGAGACCACCTTCCGTACTCGCACGGGCACGGTGCGGGTCACGGATGCCCTTACGCTCCACGACGAAGCGACGCTCACGCCGATGCGGGAACTGCTGCGACGCGTGGACGGAGTCTCCGGGTCCGTGCCCTTGCACTGGAGTGTGCAGCCCCGGTTCGGCTACGGCACCCACCACACCCGAATCGCCCGACGTGCCGGTGTTCCGGTGGCGACAGGTGGAGGCGATGCGCTCGCGGTCTGCGCCTGGGATGCCGGTGAGCCCACATGCGCGGGGGATGCCGTCAGCGGGCACTTCGAACTCGCCGGCGGTCGGCGCGCACTGCTTGCGATGCCGTTCGCCCATCAGGAGCCTGTCGTCCTGCCTACCCGCTCCGACTGCGAGGTGCGTCTGGAGGCCACGTGCTCGGCCTGGCGGAGCTGGGCGCACGACCGGCTGTACACCGGGCGGTGGCATAAGGCCGTGATGCGCAGCATGCTGGCACTGAAGCTGCTGGTCTACGCCCCTTCCGGGGCGGTTGCCGCGGCGGTGACGGCCTCGTTGCCCGAGGAGATCGGCGGCGAGCGCAACTGGGACTACCGCTTCTCCTGGGTGCGCGACTCCGCTTTCACGCTGGACGCCTTCCTTCGGCTGGGCTGCCCGGCGGAGGCACACGCCTACTTCTGGTGGCTGATGCACGCTTCCCAGCTCACCCACCCCCGTCTGAACGTGCTGTACCGGCTGGACGGCGGGAGCCACACCCCGGAGAAGACCCTGCCCTGGGAGGGCTACCGCGGTTCGGGCCCGGTCCGTATCGGCAACGCCGCAGCCCGGCAGGTCCAGCTTGACACCTACGGCGAGCTGATGCAGACGGCCTGGCAGTATGCCCAGGCCATGGGCGGGCTGGACGCGGATGTCGCCCGCCGTCTGGCAGAGCTGGCCGACCTCGTGTGCACGGCCTGGGAGGAGCCGGACGCGGGCATCTGGGAGGTCCGCAGCCCGCCCCGGCACTTCACCCAGTCGAAGATGATGTGCTGGGTGGCCCTCGACCGCGCCGCCGACCTCGCCGAACACGGCATGATCCCCAGCCGGCACCTCGAGCGCTGGCACGCCGCGCGTGAGGAGATCACCAAATTCATCGAGGCCCGCTGCTTCTCCCCCGAGCGTGACAGCTACGTTCGCGCCGCCGGCAGTGACGACCTGGACGCCGCAGTCCTGCTGGGTCATCTCTACGGATACGGCGGCGACGGTCACCGCGTGCAGGCCACGATCAGCGCCCTGGACCGCCACCTGCGGCACGGACCCTACGTCGACCGGTACTCCGGGGAGGACGGCCTCTCCGGCGGCGAAGGAGCCTTCCTCGCGTGCTCCTTCTGGCTCGCCGAATCCCTCGCCCGCACCGGCAGCCTTCCGCAGGCGACCGAGCTGATGGACGAGTTGATCGGCCTGGCCAACGACGTCGGCCTCTACAGCGAGGAGACCGACCCCGCAACCGGCGACTTCCTGGGAAACCTGCCACAGGGCCTGAGCCACCTGGCGCTGATCAGCGCAGCCTGCGCCATCACCGCTGCGAGCAAGGAGAAGCAGCGGTGAACGCCTGGGGAACGGCTGCGGGCGCCTTCGTCGGCACACTCGCCCTGACGACCGCGCTGCGCGCGGCCAGTGAACTGAGACTGACCCGCATGGACCTGCCGTTTCTCCTCGGTACGGCGGTGACTGTCAACCGGACCCGCGCCAAGGCCTTCGGCTACCTGATGCACTTCCTCAACGGGCAGATCTTCGCGTTCGTCTATCTCGCCGTCTTCGCCGCCGTCGACCGGGCCGGCTGGTGGCTGGGCGCCCTGTTCGGTCTCACGCACGGCTTGTTCGCCGGCACTGCACTGGTCAATATCCTGCTGCCGCTCGTCCACCCCCGCATGGGCAGCCCCTTGACCAGCGCCCCACAGACAGCGCTTCTGGAACCGCCCGGTTTCCTGATGCGCAACTACGGGCCCGGCACCCCTGTGGTCACCGTCCTCGCTCACATCGGCTACGGAGCGATCGTCGGCGGCTTCACCGTGACGCCCTGACCCCGGCCGTCGGCCGGACAGGCCGCGATGCAGGTCGCCGGGCCTGGGCCTTTCCGCCGCTGATCACCTCCGATCGCACCGTCGGCTCTCTCGTCCACGCCTGAAACCACCCTTGCCCCAGCGCTTCCTGGAAAAGACAGGACCGCCGAGTTCACGGGCCGTGATGCTGGTGCTCATCGGATCGCGGCCCACCTTGCCGCCGACCACCCGGGCAGGCCGTGCCCGCGCAACAACCTGTTCGGCTGGCCATCGCGACCACTTTTACGTTTCCGGAGGGCCTTTGAGACTGGTCAATGCCGTAGCTCACAGGCACTGCGCATGGCAGATCAAGCGTGACGAGTCCACGGATAGTCCACGCCAAAGGAGTGCGCCGCCTGTCAGTGACTCATTGAGCTCTTTCAGCGTTGCCGCTCCAGCGTGAGGACGGCAGCGGCGATTGACGTCATTCGATTCGGACTGCAGCGGGACCGGCGGAAGATCCGCCAGGACTTCAGCCGTGCGACGCCGCGCTCGACCGGGCCCGGGCTGCGGACAGCGCGCGGTTGACGGTTTGCTGGGTCGGTGTGAGCTCGCGGCCCGGCGGGCGTCCGAGGGGTGTCGTCACCCATGAGCCGGCTCCCACGTTAGCCCGGTCAGCGAGGACTGGGACGCCTTGGCGTTCGCAGATCCGGATGATCCGGTGGTTGCACGCCGCCGCCAGGTCGTGGGCGCGGCCGGGGAGTGCGGGTGAGATCCACAGCAGCCGGTCGTCTGGACCGGTGACCATCTGCACGTTCACCCCGTGTCGGCGGTGTTTGTGGGAGTAGTCGGCTGGGCTGTCGCCGACCCGGTCGCACTCCGCGCGGGTGCCGTCCAGCAGGACGTACTCCGGGTCGGCTTCACGCAGGGCGCGGAGCAGGCCGGGCGCGCGGTCGGCGAGCAGGTCGATGACAGCGGCCGTGTAGGCGTGGGCGGTGCCGACGGATATGCCGAACCCGGCCGCGATCTGCGTCAGGGTGTCGCGCCGACGCAGGTACACCGGACCGACCAGGGCACGTCGGTGCGGCGGGAGTTTGCAGCGGCGGTCACCCTCGCGGGTGACGATGAGCACGGTGACCCACTCGACCAGGGCGTGAGGCAGGTCGAGCGCGGCAGAATACGGAACCAACCCGGCTCCTGTGCCTGTGGGTTGAGACTTCGAACAGCTCCCCCAACGGCACGGGAGCCTCGTGCGTTGCGCACACCACCAGCGTCCCCCGATCAGTGGCCGAGCTGAAAACGCTCAGTCACTCACGGCCCGGCGGGTGGTTACGGGTGTGAGTAGTTGAGGTACAGGAAATCCTGGTGAGATTGATCCTGGTCGAAACGCCCGGCCGAGGACACTTGGTCGGGCGCTCCGGATGAACGGCTACGATTCCGCGGTCAGAGCTCGCCGCGGCGTGCGAGCTGCTTCACCGCGTTCTCACGATGATCTCGTTCTCGGCGTCGCGCAAGCCCTCGAGGGCTTCCCGGGCCTCCGGGCCGGGAATGGCGCCGAGCGCCCAGATCGCCTTCACCGCGAGCGCCCGGCACTCGTCGAAGTCCAGGTGCTCGGGAACCCAGCGAGTTGCCAAGGCCAGCGTCGGCACCGTCTTGCTCGAGCGGAGCTTGCCCAGCATAGACACGATGTCTTCGTGCTCCCTGTGCCAGTCGGCAGGGAACAGCTCGATCATCGCGGTGATCGTGCTGCTCTTGCTGGGCGCAGGCGTCCGGACGGGTTGTCCGGTCGCGGCCGCTGACCACGCCGCCTGGGTTGTCCTACGTGTCGTCGGCCGGGTGCAGTGCATCGGCGTAGAGGGTGAACAGGCGTAGGGGGGTGTGGTCGCTGGTGTGTGGGGTCTGGTGCAGGTGGTGCCAGCAGTCGGCTGCCAGGCGGCGGGCGTGGGTCCCGGGCCAGGGTTGGGGGAGGAGTTGCGGTGGCAGCAGTGGGTCGGGCTCCATCGCTGTGGTGAAGAGGGCGGCGAGTTCGACGGCCATGCCGAGCCGCTCGGCTTCGGACGGAGGATCGTTCTCGGTGAGCTGGGCGAGGCAGGATCCGGCGAAGGCGGCCAGGCGTTGGTGGCGCTCGGCGATCTCGTCGAGCGGCCACAGGGTTGCGGCCAGGGTGAGCGGGTCGGTGATGTCGCCGATGCGCAGGTCGGTGGTGGACATGCGGGTGAGCGCGTCGGCGACGCCGAGGTGGCGGGCGTGTGCGTCGACGAGTTCGCCGACCGGGTTGGCGGTGACGTACAGACCGCTCTGGACGGGGGCGGCGCCGAGGTGGAAGAGGCGCTCGCGCAGGGTGTCGCGGGCGGTGCGGCGGGATTCGGGGATGGCGAAGGCGAACAGGTGCCAGATGCCGTCCCAGGGGGTGAGCCCGGCGTCCTGCCGGTAGGCGTGGCGGACGTAGGCGGCATCGGGTGCCACGGAGCCGGTGACGTCGGACACGGCCCGCAGCGTGGCCTTGCGGCCGCGGCCGTCCTGGGTGAAGCGGCCCGCGGCGACCAGGCGTTTGACACAGAGCCTGACCTGCGTCTCACTCATGCCGAGCAGTGCCGCGACGGCGTAAAGTTCGCCGGCATCGACGGTTGCGTCTTCGCGTACCAGGGCGTGGACGAGCAATCGGGTGGGGATGTCCGGCCTGTTGTCATGGGGTTGCTCAGGTCCGGGGGTGCGGGGCGTCATCGGCCCTCCCGCGCGGCGGTGAGGTCCGCCCTGGTTACCGGACGGTGCATGGTCGTCACGGCGCCGAAGCCCAGCAGGCGCCGCAGGTAGGGGGTCTGCTCGGTGTGTACGGCTGTGAAGCCGTGCCGCTCGTACAGTGCCCGGGCGCGGGGGTTGTCGTCGATGACGTCGAGGCGGACGCGGCGACAACCGGACTCGGTGGCGATGGCCGCGATCTGGCGCAGAAGCAGGCTGCCGATGCCGCGGCCGCGGTGCGCGGCATCGACGGCGATTCCGTCCATGACGAGTTCACCGGGCGCAGGGGTGCGTTCGAACAGGGCCAGCAGTGCAAGCCTCGGCAGGCCGCGAAGGGGGCCGTAGGCGGACAGGACGTCCTTGACACCGCCGCCTGTCAGCGCCCGCCCGTCAAGGCGGTAGCCGGCCACGGCGACCACCTGCCCGCCGTGGAGGGCGACGACGCCCCGGTCGTGCTGCAGGTGGGCGGCGATGAACGCGCGTCCCTTGTCGGGGGGATCCAGTGCCGGCGCGAGCTTGCGGCCGAACGCCTCCCAGTACAGCGCCGCCACCTGGCCTTCGCTGCCGCCGGGCACCCCCCGCTGGACCACCAGCTCGCCGTCCACGGTCATCTCCAGGCCCTCCCATGTCCGTTCACGGATCCACCTTGCGCTATCGATCCTAGTACGTTCATCATCGCTACGACCGTTTTTCAAGCGATCGGTTTGGTGGTTGTGGTGTCACGGACAGGGGGTGCGCCGGTGCGGCGCAGGTGGCGATGGCTGGTGTGGAGCGCGGTGGGACTGCTGCTCGTGGCCGCCTCTCTCGGCGGGGTGGTGGTGTGGCAGAACACCTACTCGCTGCGTGAGGAGAAGGTGTCGCTGCGGCACGACGGGGCGCTGCCCGATGGCGTGCTGGCGCTGCCGAAACACGGTCAGGGGCCATTCGGCCTGGTCGTGTTCGTGCACGGGGACGGCCCGATCGACGCCACCCATGAGACGTTCTACCGCCCGCTGTGGGAATCGTTCGCCCGCGCCGGGTACGCCTCGCTGTCGTTCAGCAAGCCCGGTGTCGGTGCTTCGGAAGGCGACTGGCTGAAACAGAGCATGGACGACCGGGCCGACGAGACGCTGGCCGCCGTGGCCTGGGCCCGAACCCGCCCGGACATCGACGGCCGCCGCGTCGGGCTGTGGGGGGCGAGCCAGGCCGGCTGGGTCCTGCCCAAAGCCGCCGCCCGCGACGGCCGGTTGCAGTTCGTCATCGCCGTCTCCCCGGCGGTCAACTGGCTGCGGCAGGGCCGCTACAACCTCCTCGCCGAACTTGACCGGGCCGGTGCGAGCGAGCAGGAGAAGCAGGCGGCGCTACGCAGGCGGGTGACCGTACTGGGCCTGCTGGAGCGGGGCGCCACGTTCACGCAGTACCGGGCCGCGATCGGTGACGCGGACGGTATGACCGCGGCACGGTGGGGATTCATCGCACGCAACTACCGTGCCGACGCGACCGCCGACCTGGCCGCCATGCGAGGCACGCCGCTGCTGCTGGTGCTGGCCGGCCACGACATCAACGTGAACGTCGCCGACACCGAAGCCGTCTACCGCAGCATCCTTCCCCCCACGTCCCTGACCGTCACCCACTACCCGGGCGCCACCCACTCCCTGGTCGACCACGAACTGGAAAGCTCCGCCTGGCGCCTCACGATCACCGCGATCGCCGCCCCCCGCCGGCTCTACACCGACGGCTTCCTCACCGACCAGGCCCGGTTCGTCCAGCGAGTCGACTCCGGCCGGGAGGAACAGTGACCCCTGCAACAGCACCGGAGAGCCTGCCGAAGGCCGGGCGCGTGATGAGCGTGGACGCACTGCGCGGATTCGCCCTGCTCGGCATCCTGATCGTCAACATCACCTACCTCGCCTCCGCCTACCACGGCACCGGCGTGGAGGACCTCGGCTTCGACAGCCCCCCGACAACGCCGTCCGCACGCTGGTGGAGTGTTCTTCGAAGCCAAATTCTTCCTGCTGTTCTCCTTCCTCTTCAGCTACAGCTTCACCCTGCAGCTCGCCTCCGCCGCCCGGAACGGCACCCGGTTCACACCCCGGTGGGTGTCGTGGGTCTGTCCAGCCAACGGTGCAACTCGGGTGCTGTGATTTAGCGGCGGTCGGCGGAGAGTCGGCCGTCGAACGCGATGTCGAAAGCCTGCAGGGCGGGCTTCCGACGCAGGGTCCAGCGTTTGCGTCCCTGACCGGTGGGGTCGAGGCTCATGACGGCCATGTAGACGCATTTGAGGGCTGCGGCCTCGTTCGGGAAGTGCCCGCGGCCACGGACGGCTTTCCGTATGCGGGCGTTGACCGACTCGATGGCGTTGGTGGTGCAGACGACGCGGCGGATCTCGGCGTCGAACTGGAGGAACGGTACGAACTCGGCCCAGGCGTTCTCCCAAAGCCGCACGGTCGCCGGATACTTGGCGCCCCACTCCTCCTGGAACTCCAGGAACCGGTCCTTCGCCGCACTTGCGGTCGGAGCGGTGTAGACAGGCTTCAGCGCGCGGGAGATCTTGTCCCAGTCCTGGCGGCCTGCGTAGCGGCACGAGGCCCGGATCAGGTGGACGACACAGGTCTGGGTCACCGCCTGGGGCCAGACCGCCGCGATGGAGTCAGGCAGGCGCTTGGGCCCGTCGCAGACGATCATGCACACGTCCTCGACGCCCCGGTTCTTGATCTCGGTCAGCACCTGGAGCCGGTGGCGCCCTCGCCGCCGTCGCCGGGCCCACAGGCCGAGGATGTCGCGGGTGCCGTCCACCGTGACCGCCAGGGCGACGTAGACGGGCCGGGTCGCCACCTGCCCGTCGCGCACCTTCACGTGCACGCAGTCTGAAGATCACCGGATAGACCGGGTCCAGCGGCCGGTTCTGCCACTCGGCCGTCCCGTCCATGACCTTGTCGGTAATGGTCGAGATGGTCTGCTTTGACACGCTCGCGCCGTAGACCTCGGCAGGTGGGCGGAGATGTCGCCGTGCGTCAGACCGCGTGCGGACAGCGACAGGACCATCTCGTCGACGCCGGTCAGGCGCCGCTGGCGCTTCTTGACGATCTGCGGCTCGAAGCTGCCGTCGCGGTCCCGCGGCACCGTGATTGAACCGGCCCCACGTCGGTCAGAACAGTCTCGCTCTTGGCACCGCCGCGACGGTCGGACGCTTCGCCGAGGGCGACCTGCTGTCGATCCTGGACCACCAGGACGAGCACGACCACGCAGAGCCGATCCGCCCCAGCGAGACCCACAGCCTGCAGCCAGGCACCTCGGCCTGGTCAGGCTTCGGTTCGGCCTGACTCCTCATCGACCAGGCCGCAAGCGAAGGGGAATGCCTCCAAGAACTCCCGACGGCTTGGGTCGTGCTCGGCCTTTGCAAGGTCCGCGAGGACGGTCAGGAACCGGTCGCGTTGGTCCTGCGGCAGCCGCGTCAGCACCCAGCTCACGCTCTCCATCATCTTCACCGCGGAGTCGGGGTCGACCTCGTCGTCCTCGCAACTGTCGAGGAACCAGACGACGTCGACGACCAGTCCGGCGAGGACGGGCATCAGTGGGTCCGTGTCAGCCATCCGGGCAACCTATCCGACTCCCATGACAGCAGCGCCACTACCTCGGCCGACGGGCATCACGCGTCGGCCCCGACATGGAAAGAGCACGCTTCATGAAGGACAGTCCCGCCCAACCGGCCGAGACGCGGCCCCGCATGCAAGCACCTGCGTCAGCGGTCGCCGCGACGTCCGGCGCCGCGTTCGACGAGGCGATCGCGCTGACACGCCGCTTGAAGCTGCCGCACACTCGCCGGGCAATGGCCGAGATCGTCCCCACGGCGAAGGCCCAGCGGTGGGATCCCGCCGAGATCGTGCGGGCCCTGCTGGCCGAGGAGGCAGCCGGCCGCGACGCGGCCAACCTCCGCACCCGTCGCACCCGCGCTGCCTTCCCGACCGGCAAGACCTTCCACATCTGGAACGAGGAGGCGTCCTCGATCCTGGTCCCGACGCAGTCCGCACTGCGGACCC
Source organism: Streptomyces sp. NPDC030814 (assembly GCF_055572155.1). Taxonomy (NCBI): domain Bacteria; kingdom Bacillati; phylum Actinomycetota; class Actinomycetes; order Kitasatosporales; family Streptomycetaceae; genus Streptomyces; species Streptomyces sp. NPDC030814. The sequence continues at coordinate 381 of NZ_JBVIDX010000005.1, read as the reverse complement.
TGGAATGGGTCGGCCGGCGCGAGAACCTCTGCATCGTCGGCCCCTCAGGGACCGGGAAGTCCCACTTCTGCGAGGCACTCGGCCAGTTGGCGGTCGATGCGGGGATGACCGTCGCCTGGTTCACCATCGAAGACCTCGGAGCCCTGATCCGCCGCCACCGCGTCGACGACTCCGTCTCGAAGGCGATCACCCGAATCACGCGAACCGATTTGATCACCGTTGCCGACATCGGGCTCCTCCCCGTCTCACCCGATGCCGCAGAGGGCTTCTATCGCCTGGTCGATGCGGCCTAAGGGCTGTCCCGTAATCCCCGGCGGGCGCACGACGCCGGCTACGGCACCTCGCCGCGTTGTCGGAACGCCCGCATACATCCAGTATGCG